>NZ_JBFOCZ010000033.1:624412-768587 GCF_040908015.1 Aeromonas sp. R7-5
GCTGGCCGGGGCGGGCAGGGGCACCCGCCAGGCCAGCCAGCCGAGGGCCAGCAGCACCGGCAGGCCCCAGAGCGCCAGCGCCCGAGACCAGTCCAGATACTCGGCAAGGCGCGGGGTGAGCACGGCCCCGAGCGCCCCGCCCCCCATCATGCAGGCGGAGAAGATCCCCATCACCAGGGGCACCTTTTGGGCGAACCCCTCCTTGATGAGGCCGGGCAGCACCCCCTGCACCAGGGCCGAGCCCAGCCCGCACAGGGCTGCGCTGGCGATGAGCAGGGCGCCGCTCGCCAGATCGACGCGCAGGGCGCTGCCAAGGGCGAGCAGCAGCAGGGCCGTCCCGAGCAGGGGGCGCGGGCCCGTGCGACCCAGGAGCCCCGGGGTGAGCAGCACGCCGACCCCGATAAGCCAGAGGGGCAGCAGGGTGACCCAGGCCAGGGTATCCACCCCCAGGGCCAGCCTCGCGTCGATGCGAGGGGCCAGGGGGCCGATGGCGGTGAGGAAGGGGCGCAGGTTGAGGGCGATGAGGATCACCAGCACCAGCAAGGCGCCGCAGCCCGGGGGGAGGAGGCGTTTATGCATGGGGCAGGGGACCGTAGAGGGTGTCGGCCGCGATGGGGCTTGCCAGCTTGATAAGGGGCAGGGGCGGCGGACTCAGCGGCAGTCGCAGGGCGGCGTAGGCGGCGCGGCTGTCATAGCCGAAGGGGGCGGCATCGTCGTTGTCAAAGGCGTAGTAGACCGCCTGGATGCCGTTCATCACCAGGGCCGACAGGCACATGGGGCAGGGGTGCCCGCTGGCATAGACGATGGCCCCTGCCAGCGGCCCCTGGCGACTCCCTTCCCGCAGCGCTTCCAGCTCCGCGTGACGGGTGGGGTCCCCCGCCTCCAGCATGCGGTTGACGGCGCTCGCCACCAACCGGTTATCCCTCACCAGCAGGGCGGCGAAGGGGCGCCCCCCTTGCTGGCGATGGGTCAGGGCCAGGTGCAGGGCTTGCTCCAGCCACTCCTGATGGCTGGGGGCCGAGGCGGCGGTGAGGGAGTTGAGGAGGCGGGCACCGGACTGGGAAGGGGATGGCATGGTCATATCCTGGCAAAAAAGGGGGAGGACAGCAGCCTAGAGGGTCGCCGCATCATTTGGAAATTAAATGATAAAATGACTTCCAGTGGTTTTATAAATGGAGATTGCCCATGGAGCGCCCCCTGCTGGACCCCCAATTGCTGCAGAGCTTCGTCGCCATCGTCGAAACCGGCAGCTTTACCCGCGCCGCCGAGCGTATCCACCTCACCCAGTCCACCCTGAGCCAGCAGATGCGCCGCCTGGAGCAGCAGCTGGGCTGCACCCTGCTCGATCGATCCGGCCGCCAGGTGGTGACCACGGCCCAGGGGGAGACCCTGCTCGGGCTGGCGCGCCGCATCCTGGGGCTGCTGGCCCGGGCGGGGGAGCGGGTGAGCGAGGCGAGCCACCCCCTGCGCCTCGGGGTGCCGGAGGATTTTGCCGCGGGGGCCATGACCCCGGTGCTGGCCGCCTTCGCCCGCGCGCACCCGCAGGTGCGGCTGGAGGTACAAAGCGATCTCAGCCATGCCCTGTGGCAGGCGTTCGAAGGGGGAGAGCTGGATCTGGCCCTCATCAAGCAGGGGCGCGGCCAGGGGGAGCCCATCGCCCGCTGGCGCGAGCCCCTGGCCTGGGTTGACAGCCGGGAGTGGCCCGCCGCCGGGCGCGACCCCCTGCCTCTGGTGGTGTTTCCAAGCGAGGGGCTCTACCGGCGCCAGATGACCGACGCCCTGGATGCCGAGGGGATCCCCTGGCGCATCGCCTATGTGAGCGGCAGTCTCGCCAGCCTGCAAGGGGCGGTGAGCGCGGGGATCGGGGTCAGCCTGCTGCCGGCGCGCCTGCTGCAACCGGATCAGGTGGTGCTGGCTCACTGGCCTGCGGTGCGCTCGGTGGAGCTGGCCCTGCACCAGGGGCCGGGCACGAGCGAGCCCCTCGCCCGGCTGGGGGAGGCGCTGATCGCGCTCTGTGACGAGGTGATGGGGCCGAGGTAGCCCGGGCGGTCAGGGGTCAGGCCAGGGCCTGTTTTGGCACCACGGCGAGCCAGATTTCCACTTCGCCGCTGCCGGTGGCGGCGTCAAAGCGGGCGCCGTAGCGCTCGAAATCCGGCTGCTGGGCAGATTGATAGTCCGATTGCGTGAGCCACGCCAGGGCTTGGCGCCAGGTGTGCGGCAGGGTCGCGACATGCCCCTGATGCAAGAAGATGGCGTAGGTCTGGGGGGCGATGCGCATGCGGCCAAGCCCGGGAGGCAGCACCTCCAGGGCGGCGACCTCCACCCCGCAGAGGTATTCGCAGTGGGTGTCGGTGGCGGCGCAGATGACGCCATAGGCATGCTCACCGAGCTGCCCCGGCAGGGGAAGCAGGGCGCTGAGGTCGCGCCACTGGCCGGCGAAGTCCCCCTGCTCGAAGGGGTGGTGACGGCGCAGCCCCCCGAGGAGCATGGCGCGGCCTTGTTCGATGCGAATGGGTGCTGACATGGTGCCTCCTGCGGGGGCGCTCAGGCCTCCCGACCTTCCTCGAGCTTGCGCTCATAATCCCGGCGAACGATGGCGAGTGCCGCCAGGGCCAGCGCGGGGGCGATGTGGTTGGTTTCCAGCAGTTCAATCAGATCCACCGCGAGCTGGACCTCGGGGGGGGCATTTTCCAGGGACATCTTGGGTTCTCAAGGGCAAGGGTGGTCGCCATTATAGCGCCCGGCGGTGCGAAGACACGCCCCGGCTGCCCGGGGCGGGACGGGTCACATGTGCTGGCGCATCTCCTTGTCCAGCTCCTCGCGCAGGGCCATCAGCTTTTTGGCGTACTGCTGCAACTGCAGATCGCTCTCGCTCACCGGCTGCCACTGGGGCACCGGAGTGGGTTTGCCATGCTCGTCCATGGCCACGAAGATGATGATGCAGTGGGTGGTCTTGCGCCGCTCCGGGTCGGTGGGGTGGCGGCTGTAGACATCCACCGCCAGGTGCATGCTGGTGGTGCCGGTGTGGATCACCTTGGCGTGCACCTCCACCAGCTGGCCTATCTGGATGGGGCGCAAGAAGCGGATGCCCCCCACATAGACGGTGACGGCATAGCCGCCACACCAGCCGGCGGCGCAGGCGTAGCCGGCCTGGTCAATCCACTTCATCACCATGCCGCCATGGACTTTGCCGCCAAAGTTGACGTCGGCGGGTTCGGCGAGAAATTGCAGGGTCAGTTCACGGGCGCTCATGGTACTTCCTTATGTCGAGGCAAGGGGGGACTCCTTGGCTGTCCCCCGGGGACAATAGCAGCGGGCGGGGCCGACACTGATCCAACCAGCGCCTCTTCTTGTCTGCGCCGTCATTCACCTTGAGTTCAGCGCAGGCGGCCCAGCATGACTCATCACGCGAGGGAGGAGGCCCCATGAAACAGATGCTGGAGCAATTGATGGGAGCTGGCAAGGGCTGGCTCAACGACGGTGGTGACACGCGCAAGGCCCAGATGAAGGGCATGGCGCAGGGGGGATTGGCCGCCGGGGCCATGGCGCTGCTGCTTGGTAACAAGAAGATGCGCAAATATGGCACCAAGGTGGCGGCGGTGGGAGGCGCGGCGGCTCTCGGGGGACTGGCCTACAAACTCTATCAGGACTGGCAGACCCAGCAGTCCACCCCGGCCCAGCCGACCCAGCCCCTGGACACCCTGGAGGGCAAGGCCCTGGATGCCCGCGCCAACCTGCTGGTGCGCGCCATGGTGGCGGCAGCCCGGGCCGACGGCCACATCGATGCCGCCGAGCGCCAGAAGATCCAGGAGTACTTGACCGAACAGGGGGAGCGGGATGCGGCCCGCTGGATTGACGCCGAGCTCTCCCGCCCCCTCGACCCCCATGTCCTGGCGCGAGAAGTGACCGACATGGAGCTGGCGACCGAGGTCTACCTCGCCTCCCTGCTCACCATCGAGGTGGATCACTTCATGGAGCGCGGTTATCTGGACGAGCTGGCGCGAGCCTTGAAGCTGGATGACAACCTCAAGGGGAGCATAGAGCGCCAGGTGGCCCAGCTGGGGGCGCCGGGCTGATCCCGCATTGCCATCAGGATTGTCCACAAGGCCCCGTCATGGGGCCTTGTCGTTGCCGGGGGGCTGTTGATTGCCGTGACGAGCCGATAAGATGCGGGTTCCAAAGGGTGACCGCCGAGCCTCTTTCCTCGCTGGCGACCCTCACAGCAAGGAGCATCAGGTGGACATTCGCAAGGCAACTGAACAGGATATCGACGCCATTCTGGCCCTGAACCGGCAGATAGGTCAGCTCCACTTCGAGCAGGTGCCCGAGGTGTTCTGCCCCCCGTCCCCGGAGGACAGGGCCTTCTTGCTTGGCGCCATTGCCGACGAGGCGCGTCTTTTCTGCGTGGCGGTGGTGGCGGTGGTGGCGGGGGAGGTGGCGGGCTTTCTCACCGCCCGCATCGACCTCAACGAGAGCGTCCCCTTTCTCAGCAAGCTGCCCGTCTGCCGCATCACGACCGTGGTGGTGGATGAGGGGCTCCGCTCCCGGGGCATCGGCCGGGCGCTGATCGCCCACGGGGACCAGTGGGGCAAGGCGCGGGGCGCAAGCCAGTTGCGCCTGGAGGTGATGGCTTTCAACGAGCGGGCCAGGGCCCTCTACGAGCAACTGGGCTTCAAGGCCCAGTCACAGACCATGGCCAGGTAAGGCGCATTCGCTTGCAAAAGGGCCCGTTACGGGCCCTTGTCGTGTGAGGCGTCAGGGGGGCTCTGCCAGGTTTCCCGTTGCCGGGCGATGAGGCCCGCAAGCCGGTTGAGCGCCGCGTCCAGTTGCGGGCTCCAGGGATGGGAGCTGTTGAGGCGCAGGCAGTGGTTGTGCTGGCCCTGGCTGGAGAAGAGGGCCCCGGGGGCGATGGAGACCCCCTGCTCGATGGCGCTGGCATAGAGCGCCCGGCCATCGAGGCGGGCGTCAAATTCGAGCCAGAGAAAGTAGCCCCCGTCGGGGGAGGAGATACGTGCCTCGGGGAAGAGGCGCATCAGGGCTGCCCGCATCTGCTGCTGGCGCTGGGCCAGGGTGTGGCGCAGGCGGCGAAAGTGGGCGTCCACCCCGCCCTGGCGCAACATGTCGGCCAGCGCCAGCTGACTGGGCACATTGGTCGACAGGGTCGACATCAGTTGCAGCCGCTGGATGCGCTCGGCGTGGCGCTTCGCCACCACCCAGCCGACCCGAAAGCCCGGCGCCAGACACTTGGTCCAGGAGCCGCACAGCAGGCTCTCTCCCCGCGCATCCCAATGGGTGATGGGCCTTGGCCGCTCACGCCCGACATAGAGCTCCGCGTAGACGTCATCCTCCACCAGGGGAACCTGATGGCGGTTGAGCAGCCCCATCAGCGCCTGCTTGTGCTCATCCGGCATGGTGTGGCCGAGGGGGTGCTGCACATTGCCCATCAGCCAGCACGCCTTGACGGGGCGCTGGGCGAGGGCCTCCTCCAGCAGGGCGAGATCGATCCCCACCCCGGGGATCACCGGGATCTCCACCACCTTGAGCTTGAGCCGCTCGATGGCCTGCAGGGCGCCGTAGAAGGTGGGGGACTCCACCACCACCCAGTCGCCGGGCTCGGTCAGCACCTGAAGACTGAGGGAAAGCGCCTCCATGGCCCCCGTGGTGATGATGATCTGCTGGGGATCCACCGCCATCCCCTCGCCGGCGTAGCGCCGGGCGATGGCGCGGCGCAGTGCCTCGTTGCCGGGGGGCAGATCTGCCACCGTGCTGAAGGGATCGAGGCGGCGCATGCAACTGCCGAGGGCCCGACCGAGTTGGGGGTGGGGGAAGAGGGTGGGGTCCGCCACCGCCATGCCAAGGGGCACCAGCTCCCGTGACTTGCTCGCCTGCAGCACCTCGAACACCAGATCGTTGATGTCCACCGAGCCGCTGTAGCGGGCCTGCTGGGGCTGGCTCTCCCGCCGGGCCGTGCTCGCGGCCTTGACGTAGTAGCCGGACTGGGGCCGCGCCAGGATGAGGCCCCGGCTTTCGAGCAACTGATAGGCCTGGAGCACCGTCATGGGGCTGAGGCCATGGGTCTTGCAGCTCTGGCGGATGGAGGGGATGCGCTCCCCCGGCTGCCAGAGCCCGCTCGTGATCTGCTGTTGCAGCTGGTCTGCCAACTGGCCGTAGCGGGACATGGTGGGCCCAAACTGTTATAGGTGTTTTTCACTATAACTGCATCTGTTATAGGTGTCACAGGGCGTGTTGTACTTAACGGGCGAAAACCTGTCTGTTAAATGCAACATAGAGAGTCATGCATGATAAGCCTGGATGATGTGGTCAGCCTCTCCCGAATACAGTTCGGCGCGACGGCGATGTTCCACTTTCTGTTTGTGCCCCTCACCCTGGGGCTGTCCTGGATCCTGGTGATCGCCGAGTCGGCCTACGTGATGACCGGCAAGGTGATTTACAAGGACATCACCCGTTTCTGGGGCAAGCTGTTTGGCATCAACTTCGTGATGGGGGTCACCACCGGGATCACCCTGGAGTTCCAGTTCGGTACCAACTGGGCCTACTACTCCCACTACGTCGGCGACATCTTCGGCACCCCGCTGGCGGTGGAGGGGCTGATGGCCTTCTTCCTCGAATCCACATTGGTGGGCCTCTTCTTCTTCGGCTGGGACAAGCTCTCCCGCGGTCAGCACCTGCTGGTGACCATGCTGGTGGCGCTCGGCTCCAACCTCTCCGCCCTCTGGATCCTCATCGCCAACGGCTGGATGCAAAACCCGGTCGGCGCCGAGTTCAACCCCATGACCATGCGCATGGAGCTGGTGGACGTGGCCGCGGTCATCTTCAACCCGGTGGCCCAGGTCAAGTTCGTCCACACGGTGGCAGCGGGCTATGTGGCGGCCTCCCTGTTCGTGATGGGGGTGAGCAGCTGGTATCTGCTGCGCGGCATGGAGGTGCGCTTCGCCCTGCGATCCTTTGCCATCGCCTCGGGCTTTGGCCTCGCGGCCATCCTCTCGGTCATCGTGCTCGGGGACGAGTCGGGCTATCGCTCGGGGGAGGTGCAGAAGGTCAAGCTCGCCGCCATCGAGGCGGAGTGGGAGACGGAGTCCGCCCCGGCTTCCTTCACCCTGTTCGGCCTGCCGGATCAGCGTGCCGAGACCACCCACGCGGCCATCAAGATCCCCTATCTGATGGGCATCATCGCCACCCGCTCCCTGGATGAGCAGGTGACGGGCCTCAAAGATCTGAAAGCGCAGCACGAGGCGCGCATTCGCAGCGGCATGCTGGCCCACGAGGCGCTCGAAGCGATGCGGGCAGATGGCAGCAACCAGGCGGCCCGCGCCACCTTCGAGCGCCACCGCGGCGATCTGGGCTACGGCCTCTTGCTCACCCCCTATGCCAAGGAGATTGGCAAGGCGGACGAGGCGGCCATCGCCAAGGCGGTGGATGACTCCATCCCCCAGGTGGCGCCGCTGTTCTGGAGCTTTCGCCTGATGGTGGGCATCGGCGTGGCGCTGCTGGCGCTCTTTGCCGCCGCCTTCCTGCAGCTGTGCCGGGGCAGGCTGGTGCAATCCCCGCGGCTGCTCAGGGCCCTGCTCTGGTCTATTCCTCTGCCCTGGATTGCCATCGAGGCGGGCTGGTTCGTGGCGGAGTTCGGTCGCCAGCCCTGGACCATCAGCGACGTGCTGCCGGTGTCGGCCTCCGTCTCCCTGCTGCAACCGGGGCAGCTGTGGTTCAGCCTCATCGCCATCTTCCTCATCTACAGCAGCCTGCTGGTGGTGGAGCTGTTCTTGTTGCGTCATGTGATCCGCAAAGGGCCTGCCAGCCTGCAGACGGGTCGTTATCAAGGTGAAGTGTTGCAAAACGGGAGTCCTGCCTGATGGATTACGAAACCCTGAAAGTGATCTGGTGGGGGCTGGTGCTCTTCCTGCTGGTCGGCTTCGTGGTGATGGATGGCTTCGATCTCGGGGTCGGCATGCTGCTGCCCGTGGTCGGCAAGACGGATGACGAGCGGCGGGTGCTGCTCAACAGCGTGGGGCCGGTGTGGGAGGGCAACCAGGTGTGGCTCATCGCCGGTGCCGGCACCCTGTTTGCCGCCTGGCCCCTGGTCTATGCCGCCGCCTTCTCGGCGCTTTACGTGCCCTTCATGTTCCTGCTGTTCGGCCTCTTTTTGCGCCCGGTGGGCTTTGACTATCGCAGCAAGCTGCCGGACCCGGTCTGGCGCCGCTGGTGGGACCGCGCCCTGGTGGTGGGCGGTCTGCTGCCGACCCTGGTGTTTGGTGCCACCCTTGGCCTGGTGCTGCAAGGGCTGCCGTTTCGCTTCGATGCGGCCCTTCGCATCCACTATGGCGCCTTTGCGTTCCACTGGCCGCTGCTGTTGACCGCCATGGGGACGGCGCTGGCGCTGCTCTTGCTGCACGGTGCCAGCTTCCTGCAGTGCAAGACACAGGGAGCCATAGCGGCGCGCAGCGCCCGCCTCGCCCTCTGGCTCGGCCCCCTGGCGAGCGCCCTCTTTGCTCTTGGCGGCGTCTGGCTTGGAGAGATGGCGGGGTATCGCATCACGGCCATCGGCGATCTCAACGGCGCCCTCACTCCGCTGATGAAAGAGGTGGTGGCGGTGCCGGCGGGCTGGCTTGGCAACTTTGTCGCCCATCCGGTGCTCTGGGCCGTGCCTGTGCTCGGGCTCCTGCTGCCCCTGGTGTGCGCGCTGGCAAGCCGCCTCGGCAAGTCCGGGCTGGCGCTCGTTGCCAGCGGCGGTGCTTGCGCCGCCATGATGCTGACCGTGGCCATCGCGCTCTTCCCCTTCGTGCTGCCCTCGTCCCTGGATCCGGCCAGCAGCCTGACCCTGTGGGACAGCACCTCCAGCGAGCGCACCCTGCTTATCATGCTGGGGATCGTCGGGGTACTGATGCCGGTCAACATCGGCTACACCCTCTGGGTCTACCGGGTGGTGCGCGGCAGGGTCAGCGCCGAGCAGGTGCGCCAGCACGGCCACAGCCTCTATTAATCCGCTTCAACACAAGGATCAACGCGATATGTGGTATTTCACCTGGTTGCTGGGGCTGGGGTTTGCCCTGCTCTGCGGGCTGGTCAACCTGCTCTGGCTGGAGGCGCGCTGGGCCGCCGATGAGGATCTCAAGGAGCCCTGAGCCTCGCATCTTGCCCATGAAAAAGGCCGACACAGGGTGTCGGCCTTTTGCTTGCCCGGGGTCAGGCAAGGGCGGCGCGGCGCTCGCCCGCTTCGCTGACATGGGTGAGGCCGTAGGCCAGCAGCACGATGAGGGCGCCAATCCAGGGGGTGTGCATCAGGCCGAGGTGCTCCACCACGAAACCGCCGACCACGGAGCCCAGCGCAATGCCGACGTTGAAGGCGGCGATGTTGAGGCCGGAGGCCACATCCACGGCATTGGGGGTGTGGCGCTCGGCCTGTTTCACCACCAGTACCTGAAGGCCCGGCACGTTGCCAAAGGCGAAGGCGCCCCACACCAGCACGGTCAGTACCGCCAGCACCGGGTGCGGCGCGGTGAAGGTGAGCACCAGCAGCACCACGGCGAGCCCGGCAAACAGCAGCTTCAGCGCAGGCAGCGGGCCCATCCGGTCGGCGAGCTTGCCGCCCCAGATATTGCCGACGGCGACCGATACCCCGTACACCAGCAGAATGAGGCTCACCGCGCTGGCGCTAAAGCCGCTCACCTGTTGCAGGATGGGGGCGAGGAAGGTAAATGCCGTGAAGGCACCGCCGTAACCGAGCGCCGTCTTGGCGTAGACCAGCAGCAAGGGCTTCCTGGTGAGCACCGAGAGCTGCTCGCGAACGCTGGAGGCGGCCCCCTTCGGTAGGTTCCCCGGTACCAGCAGCATGCTGCCCACCATGGCGACGAGGCCGAGCAGGCTCACCACCAGGAAGGTTTCGCGCCAGCCAAAGACCTGACCAATCCAGGTGCCAAGCGGGACGCCGGTCACCAGGGCGACCGTGAGGCCGCTGAACATGATGGCGATGGCGCTGGCCGCCTTCTCTTTGGCCACGAGACCCGTGGCGATGGTGCTGCCTACCGAGAAGAAGACCCCATGGGCCAGCCCGGTCAGGATGCGGGCCACAATCAGGCTCTCGTACCCGGGGGCCTGCCAGGCCAGCAGGTTGCCGACGGTGAAGAGGGCCATCAGCCCCACCAGCAGCCACTTGCGCGGCAGCTTGCCGGTGAGTGCCGTGAGCACGGGGGCGCCGATGGCCACCCCAAGGGCATAGAGGCTGACCAGCAGGCCCGCCGAGGGGAGCGAGACATTGAGCTGCTCGGCGATGGTGGGGATGAGCCCCACGATCACGAATTCGGTGGTGCCTATGGCAAAGGCACTTAAGGTGAGGGCAAATAACGCCAGTGGCATAACAACTCCTTGGATTGGGACTCCCGACGGGAGAATGGCGCCAGTATGCCGAGGGTGTTTGTTGGTAAAAATGACGGCAACGTCAAATTACTTTTGCCAAATCAGCAGCAATGGGGCCGTGAAATGGGGTATTGGGAGTGGTCGAGGCAACTGTGGCAAGAGCGGCCGTAGCGCGCGAGGTGGGTGCAGAGACAGCGCGCACGGCGGCAACCCGTGCAGAGCGAGCTGGGACAGAGAGAAAAGAGGAAAGAGAAATGAGGTAAGAGGTAAAGGATTGAGGGAAGGTGTTGGAGGAGGACTCGGGCGGTGGTGACGCGCGGTATTGGGTACAAAAAAAGCGGGAGGCATTGTGCCTCCCGCTGGTGCTGAAGAATGTCATTGAGCCTTATTTGCTCCCTTCTCCCCTTGCGGGAGAAGGGCTGGGGATGAGGGGGATCAATCCCAATTCGGCGCAAAGTCCGGGTTGGCGCAGCGCTCACCCCGATCCAGGGTGGCAATCTGCGCCATCTCGTCGCTGCTGAGCCGTACCTTCAACGCCGCTAGGTTGGCGGTCAGATTCTCCCGTTTGGTGGAGCTCGGGATCACCGCCATGCCCTGAGCCAGCAGCCAGGCCAGCGACACCTGGGCCGCCGAGACGCCGTGGCGCTGGCCGATCTCCATCAGCAGCGGCTCGGTGAGCACCTTGCCATAGGCGAGCGGCATATAGGCGGTGATGGCGATGCCGTGGGCCTGGCAGAATTCCACCACCTTGCGGTTTTGCAGCAGGGGGTGGATCTCCACCTGCTGATGGGCGATGACGCCTGGCCCCAGAATATCGATGGCTTCTTTAAGCTGGGCCACGGTGAAGTTGGAGACCCCGATCTCCCGGGTCAGGCCCCGGGCCTTGGCCTCGGCCAACTGTTCCAGATAGACCGCCATCGGCACCTCATTCTTGGGGGAAGGCCAGTGAATCAGCACCAGATCCAGATAGTCGGTGCCCAGTTTTTCCAGGCTCACCTCCAGGCTCGGGATCACCTTGCCCGGGCCGAACTCGCTGGTCCACACCTTGGTGGTCAGGTAGATATCCTGGCGGGGCACGCCGCTCTCGCTCATCAGCTGGCCAACTTCGGCCTCGTTGGCGTAGATCTGGGCGGTATCGATGTGGCGGTAGCCAAGCTCGAGCCCCTGCAGCAAGGAGTCGCGCAGGGGTTGGCCGGTCAGCCGAAAGGTACCAAGACCCAGGTTGGGCATCTTCATCATGTTGTTCCTCAAATGGGTTGCAAAAGGGCGCTCAGCGGCGCGGTAAATCAGGCGTCCAGCGGCTGATAGCGGCGAATGGTGCTGCCGGCAAACCAGGGCTCGGCCTTGGCGACAAAGTCGGTAAAGTGGGGTTGGCCCTGATGGGCGCGGAGGGCGGCCTCGCTCTCCCACACCTCGTAGAGCATCCAGCTGTGGGGATTGTCCAAATCCTGATGCAGCTGGTAGCGCAGGCAGCCAGCCTCCTGCAAGGTGGCGGCGATCAGCGGCTCGAGGGCGGCGCGAAACTGGGCGGCGAATTCGGGTTTGGCGTCAAGCTGGGCAATCACAATCACGGGGGATGACATCTGAACCTCCTCGTTAAGACGGGAGTCAGTATGCCCGCCCCAGACTGGGGGATACAGGGCAGCAGTCACAAAACACTATTGAGGTGAGTGCAGCAATGTGGCCTCCCCATGGCTGGTCGTGGTGCAGGTGGGCCAGGGGAGGGCGGAGTATTATCAGGCATTGGCCGGTTCGGACCAGACCGCAAATTCATTGCCGCTGGGCTCGACAAAGTGAAAGCGGCGGCCACCTGGAAAGTCGAACAGGGGGCGCACTATGGTGCCGCCATGCTGGCTCACCTTGCCCTGGGTCGCCTCGATATCGGCGCTGTAGAACACCAGGAGCGCCCCGCCCTGAGCACTCTGGCTGCACAGTTCGGTGCGGTAGAAGCCGCCATCCAGCCCTTCCCCTTCGAAGGCGCAATAATCGGGGCCGTAGTCGGCAAACTGCCAGCCAAAGGCGGCGGTGAAGAAGGCTTTGGTGGCGGCAAGATCCCTGGCCGCAAATTCCACATAGTTCAGTTTTTCATGGGCCCTGGTCATAAGGGTTTCCTTGTCGATATCGGTGGTTATTTCGGTTGCCAGCGCTTTTGCGTGGGGCTTGTGGAGTGGGGCAAGGCGTCCCAGGGGGTCAGCTTGAGCTGCTTGCGCCGAAACCAGAACCAGGTCCCCATCAGCAGACCGAGCCCGATGCCAAACAGCAGGCTCTGGCGCAGGGCAAACCCCGGGCTCACCTCATCCTGCCAGCCGAGGCACCACATCAACACCCCCCAGATAGCGCCGATGGGGAGTCCCAGGGCAAGAACGTTGATCAGAAAGCGTTCGTAGTGGGGCGGCCTGATGGTGAACCCCGCCTTTCGCAGCAGCCAGATGATCGGCGGGTTGTAGTTGAGCGTTTGCACGCCCTTCTCGGCCAGCTCCCGATGGGCGGCGGCCAGCCTGTTGTCGAATGTCATGGATCGTCCCTGTCATAGTGTGGCGCCATACGGTGCCGGTTGGCGGCATTGTACTGGCAATGGCGCAGATAAAACAGGTGGTGCGTCACGATACGAAGCGACGCCTGTCTTGCCAACTCCCGGCCATTGCACCTATAAAGACCCATTACTCTTGCCAGGATGACAACAATGAAGACCCATTCCGATGAATTGACCCTGTTTGTGGCGGTGGTGGAGGCGGGCAGCTTTCGCCAGGCGGCGGAGAATCTCGGCATGGATAATTCCGTGGTGAGCCGCGGCATCAAGCGCCTCGAAGAGAAGCTCGCCACCGTGCTCCTCAACCGCACCACCCGCCGGGTCAGCCTGACCGAGGAGGGGAGCTGGTTCTATCAGCGGGCGGTGAAGATCCTGACCGAGATGAGCGAGGCGGAAGGGTTGCTGCTGATGCGCCGGGAGCAGCCGGAGGGCATATTGCGGGTGGACGCCGCCACCCCCTTCATCCTGCATAGATTGGTGCCCATCATCGGCGAGTTTCGCCGCCGCTACCCCGCCATCGAGCTGCAACTGCACAGCTCCGAGGGCTTCATCAACCTGATGGAGCGGCGGGTGGACATGGCCATTCGCATCGGCGAGCTGACGGACTCCTCCCTGCGGGCCCTGCCGCTGGGCCGCTCGCGGCTGCGGCTGCTGGCCTCCCCCGACTATCTGAAGGCACGCGGTACCCCGCGCCAGCCGGCTGACTTGCTGTCTGGCCATGAGCTGCTCGGTTTTTTGCACCCCGATCACCTCAATCATTGGCCCCTATTGAGCGAGGAGCAGGGGGACCGATTCGCCATCACCCCGACCCTGCGGGCCAGCAGCGGGGAAACCTTGCGTCAGCTGGCGCTGGCGGGGCAGGGGATCGTCTGCCTGTCGGACTTCATGACGGGGGATGACAGGGAGAGCGGGGCGCTGGTGGAGGTGCTGGCCCGCAGCAACAGCGGCGCTTCGCGCCCCATCCATGCGGTCTTCTACTCCGATGCCCAGCGGGACATCCGGCTGCGGGTCTGGCTCGATTTCCTGAAAGAGCAGCTCGGCAACCACGCGCTCTAGGCGTGTTCTGACAGGGCCCATCCCCTCCCGCCCCTTCCCCTCCACGAGGAGGAGGGGCCATCATTCCCACCCCTCAAGGGGAGGGGGCCGAGGGGTTTGCGAGCGCCAATAAAAGAGGCCGACATCGCTGTCGGCCTCTTTGCTTTTTTCATCTCAAGGATGCGTCGGTTACCCCATCACTCCTCTTCGGCCCAGCGGCGTGAGCGTTCCACCGCCTTCTTCCAGCCGCTGTAGCGCTTGGCGCGATCGTCGCGGTCCATCTGCGGGATGAACTCGCGGTCCACGCTGAACTTGTCTTCCAGCTCTTCGGAGCTCTTCCAGAAGCCCACGGCGAGGCCGGCCAGGAAGGCGGCGCCCATGGCGGTGGTCTCGATGCGGGTCGGACGCACCACAGGGGTGTGCATCATGTCAGCCTGGAACTGCATCAGGAAGTCGTTGGCCACGGCGCCGCCGTCCACCTTCAGGGCTGCCAGCTTGATGCCGGAGTCCTGCTGCATGGCATCCAGCACGTCGCGGCTCTGGTAGGCGATGGATTCGAGCGCCGCACGGATGATGTGGTTGCGGTTGGCGCCACGGGTCAGGCCGACCATGGTGCCGCGAGCATACGGATCCCAGTAGGGGGCGCCCAGGCCCACGAAGGCCGGTACCAGGTAGACGCCGTTGGTGTCGCCTACCTTGCTCGCGAAGTAGTCGGTATCGCGGGCATCGTGGATGATCTTGAGCTCATCGCGCAGCCACTGGATGGTGGCGCCGCCCATGAAGACCGCCCCTTCCAGTGCGTAGTTCACTTCCCCTTTCGGGCCGATGGCGACCGTGGTCAGCAGGCCGTTGCTGGAGCGAACCGGCTCGGTGCCGGTGTTCATCAGCATGAAGCAGCCGGTACCGTAGGTGTTCTTGGCCATCCCTTTTTCGAAGCAGAGCTGGCCGAACAGGGCGGACTGCTGGTCACCGGCGATACCGGCGATGGGGATGCGGGCGCCGCCGCCACGGGTGGTGTAGCCATAGACCTCGGAGGAGGGTTTGACTTGCGGCAGCATGGAGGCGGGGATGCCCAGCTCGTCCAGCATGCGCTCATCCCACTTCAGGTCGCGGATGTTGTAGAGCATGGTGCGCGAGGCGTTGGTCGGGTCGGTGACGTGCACCTCGCCGTTGGTCATCTTCCACACCAGCCAGGTGTCGATGGTGCCGAACAGCAGCTCGCCGTTCATTGCCTTCTCCCGGGCCCCTTCCACGTTGTCCAGGATCCACTTCACCTTGGTACCGGAGAAGTAGGCATCCAACACCAGGCCGGTGTTTTCGCGAACGTACTCTTCAAGGCCCCGGGCCTTGAGCTCTTCGCAGATGGCCGCGGTGCGGCGGCACTGCCAGACGATGGCGTTGTAGATGGGCTTGCCGGTGGCCTTTTCCCAGACGACGGTGGTTTCACGCTGGTTGGTGATGCCGATGGCGGCGATCTGCTCGCTGTGCAGGCCGCTCTTGGCCAGCACTTCGGTGAAGACGGAGGACTGGGTCGCCCAGATCTCCATGGGGTCGTGCTCGACCCAGCCCGCTTTCGGGTAGTGCTGGGTGAATTCGCGCTGGGAGGTCGCGACGATGTTGGCGTCCTGATCGAAGACAATGGCACGGGAGGAGGTGGTACCCTGGTCCAGCGCAACGACAAATTTCTTTTCAGCAGACATGATGTTCTCCACGTTTTTATTTTTCCACGTTGTTACACGTTGGGGAGGGCCGCTCTCAGGCGGCGGCCTCTTCTTTGTTAGACAGCTTGGCGGCTTCTTCGGTGGCGACGCGGTTGCCCGGGACGCAGGGAGCCAGCACTTTCACATACAGGGCGGTACCGATCTGGGCGCCGACGATGGGGCCAAGGATGGGGACCCAGAAGTAGGGGTTGTCACGACCACCGGTCAGGGCCACGTCACCCCAGCCAGCCACGAAGGCGAACAGTTTGGGGCCGAAATCACGGGCCGGGTTCATGGCAAAGCCGGTCAAGGGGCCGAGGGAGGCGCCGATCACCGCGATCAGGATGCCGATGAGCAGGGCGGCAGCGAAGCCTTTGGGGGCGCCGTTGTTGTTGTCACCCAGTGCCATGATGCCCAGCATCAGGACGGCGGTGATCACCATCTCGACCGCGAAAGCCTGCATGTTGGAGAGCAGGGCATTGGGGTAGGTGGAGAAGATGCCTGCGGTGCCGAGGCTCTCGACGCTGCCGCGCACCACGTTGTGGGTCAGTTCCCACTGGGTGAACAGGTTGCTGTAGAGGGCGTAGACCAGGGCGGCGGAGGCGAAGGCCCCGGCTATCTGGGCGATGATGAAGGGCACCACCTTGCGCTTGTCAAAGCCGCAGAAGGTCATCAGTGCCAGGGTCACGGCAGGGTTGAGGTGGGCACCGGAGATGCCACCGGTGACATAGATGGCGATGGCGACACCCAGGCCCCAGGTAATGGAGATTTCCCATTGCCCGAAGTTGGCGCCAGCCAGCACCAGGGCGGCCACGCAGCCGACGCCGAAGAAGATCAGCAGGCCGGTGCCGATAAACTCGGCGAGGCACTCGCCAAGCAGGGTATTGGGTCTTTGTATGCTCATAGTTGTTATTCCTTATATCCACCCACAGTAGGTTTGATGTTCCGTTTTGTTATCTTTCATTCCCATTCATTGCGCCCGAAAACGTTTCTTCTTGTTTTTTGAGCTTGCGCAAACGTTATGCTCGTTTGCGCTCGTTCTTGGACGAGAGAGAAAATAAACCTTCTGCGTCAATTCACCATACCCCCGCCACCGGAAATGTGGGCAAGATCCCATTCATTGCTAAGAAAATGTGACGAAAAGCAACAGTTGTCGGCCATATTACTCCTTAGTGAGTAGCCAAAAGCCACGCCATGCGTGGGCTGACCCTGGATGCGCGTTCACTCACTGCGTCACAATTTTTGTAATAAAACTGCAATAATTTAGCGCTCATCACAGATTAAATGTTCACAAATGAGCACAATAGGCTCGCTTGCGAATCAAGACGCGTCTGATCGCCGGCATGAGCGGGGCGTCCTCAACCGCCCAGAACAACAATAAAAGGAAGCAGAACATGCTTAGTCTCTTCAGGCCTGCACCCCATATCGACCGGCTGCCGGCCGACAAGGTGGATCCCTTCTACAAACGCATGCGTTGGCAGGTGTTCTTCGGGATCTTCTTCGGGTATGCGGGTTACTACCTGGTACGGAAAAACTTCAGTCTGGCGATGCCCTACCTCATCGAGCAGGGCTTCTCCCGCGGGGATCTGGGTCTGGCCCTCTCCGGCGTCTCCATCGCCTACGGTCTCTCCAAATTCCTGATGGGGAACGTGTCGGACAGATCCAACGCGCGCTACTTCCTCTCCGCCGGTCTGCTGCTCTCGGCAGGCATCATGTTCATGATGGGGACCATGCACTGGGCTACCTCCAGCATTGGCATCATGTTCGTGCTCCTGTTCCTGAACGGCTGGGCACAGGGCATGGGCTGGCCCCCCTGCGGTCGCACCATGGTGCACTGGTGGTCGCAGAAGGAGCGGGGCGAGATCGTCTCGGTCTGGAACGTGGCCCACAACGTGGGCGGCGGCATGATAGGTCCCCTGTTCATCCTCGGCATGGGCTGGTTCAACGACTGGCGCAGCGCCTTCTATGTGCCTGCGGCGGCGGCGGCGGCCATCGCGGTGATCGCCTTCTTCGTGATGCGCGATACCCCGCAGTCGGTCGGTCTGCCTCCCATCGAGGAGTACAAGAACGACTACCCGAAGGATTACAACGAAAGCCACGAGCAGGAGTTCTCCGCCAAGGAGATCTTCATGAAGTACGTGCTGCACAACAAGCTGCTCTGGTACATCGCCATCGCCAACGCCTTCGTCTACCTCATTCGTTACGGCGTGCTGGACTGGGCGCCCACCTATCTGAAAGAGGCCAAGGACTTCAGCGTGGATCACTCCTCCTGGGCCTATTTCCTCTATGAGTGGGCGGGGATCCCGGGCACCCTGCTGTGCGGCTGGATCTCCGACAAGATGTTCAAGGGCCGCCGCGCCCCGGCAGGCATCCTGTTCATGGTGCTGGTGACCCTTTCCGTGCTGGTCTACTGGTTCAACCCGGCGGGCAACCCGACCATCGACATGATGGCCCTGGTCGCCATCGGCTTCCTCATCTATGGCCCCGTCATGCTGATCGGCCTCTACGCCCTGGAGCTGGCGCCCAAGAAGGCGGCCGGTACCGCGGCGGGCTTCACCGGCCTGTTCGGTTATCTGGGTGGCGCGGTCGCGGCCAACGCCATGCTGGGCTATACCGTTGACCACTTCGGCTGGGACGGCGGTTTCATGGTGCTCACCGTCTCCTGCGTGCTCTCCATCATCCTGCTGGCCATGACCCTCAAGCACGAGAACGAGTCGATTGCCGCCAAGGCGGCTGCCCATAAGGCATAAAACGTGATCCTGCCCTTATCGATTGGAAAAGGGATCAGGTACACTGCCAAAGGCCCCGCACCTGCCGGGGCCTTTTTTCGTCTCATCTGCGGAGTGCAAGCGTGAAGCAAACCCAACGACATCTGGAGATCCTGGACGTCCTGACCCGGCAGGGTTTCGTCTCGACCGACGATCTGGTGACCCATTTTGACGTCAGCCCCCAGACCATTCGCCGGGATCTCAACGATCTCGCCGAACAGAACAAGATCCGGCGCCATCACGGCGGGGCCTCACTGCATTCGAGCACCGTCAACACCGCCTACAGTGCCCGCAAGGTGATGCAGCTCAAGGAGAAGGAGCGCATCGCCCGGGAAGTGGCCGCCAACATCCCCGACGGCTCGTCGCTCTTTATCGACATCGGCACCACCACCGAGGCCATCGCCCGTGCCCTGCTCGACCACCGGGAGCTGCGCGTGGTCACCAACAACCTGAACGTCGCCAGCATCCTGACCGCCAAGGATGACTTCACCGTCATCATCGCCGGCGGCGAAATTCGCAACCGGGATGGCGGCATCGTCGGGGAGGCGACCCGCGACTTCATCGGCCAGTTTCGCATGGACTACGGCGTCATCGGCATCTCGGGCATCGACAGCGACGGCTCCCTGCTCGATTTCGACTATCACGAGGTGAAGATCGCCCAGGCCATCATCGCCCACTCACGCCAGGTGTTCCTGGCCGCCGACCACACCAAGTTTGGCCGCAACGCCATGGTCAACCTCGGCAACCTCAACCAGATCCACGCCCTGTTCACGGATCAGGAGCCGCCGGAGAAGCTGATGCGACTGATGTCCCAGCATCAGATCGCCTGCCATATCTGCTGATCTTCCCCGCACAGGCATCAGGCCGCCTCGGGGCGGCCGCTTTTTTTCCTGCCTCCTCCCGGCTTGCGGCGTCTCCCTTGCGGCGCCTAAGCGGCCAGTTCCTGGCGCTGACACTCCTTCTTTGACCCCTGATGTTGCCCCCGCACTCGGGCGCCAGGTTTGCACCGACGCTAGGCGCCTGCGAGGAATTCACGCCATCGCCTTCATCACCTTGCCTCATGGCCTCCCCATCCGTGACTCTTTGTTCTCCTCCCTGCCCGAAATGGCTGTTTCCGACATGCCGTAGCCTTGCCAGGCCGTCACCGACTGGCAGCATTTTTAGCATTGTGAAAACAATCGCGATCACATTTCTCTCACGAAATGTTCGTTTATTGGTTTTTCATGTTCTAATATGAGCGAAATCAAACATTGCTGTCATGGCAAACACAAAATAAGAAAGTAGGTGAACATGAGCGAACATTATGATCTGGTCGTCGTCGGCGGCGGCATCAACGGGGTCGGCATCGCGGCAGATGCGGCGGGGCGGGGGCTGAAGGTGGCGCTGTTCGAGGCGAGCGATCTCGCCTCTGCCACCTCGTCCAACTCCAGCAAGCTGATCCACGGCGGCCTGCGCTACCTCGAACATTACGAATTCCGGCTGGTGAAAGAGGCGCTGGCGGAGCGGGAGGTCCTGCTCGGCATGGCTCCCCACATCGCCCGTCCCATGCGTTTTCGTCTGCCTCATCGCCCGCACCTGCGTCCGGCCTGGATGATCCGAGCCGGTCTCTTCCTTTATGACAACCTGGCCAAGCGGGACAAGCTCAAGGGGAGTTGCGGCCTGCGCTTCCTGCCGCAGGACGGTCTCAAGAGCGGCATCAACAAGGGCTTTGAATACTCGGACGCCTGGGTCGACGACGCCCGGCTGGTGGTGCTCAATGCCATGCTGGCGCGGGACAAGGGCGCCGATGTCCAGACCCGTACCCGCTGCGTCAAGGCGGTGCGCGGCTCCAAACACTGGACCCTGACGCTGGAGCGGGAAGGGGGCGAGCAGTTCACCGTCAGCTGCCGTGGTCTGGTCAATGCGGCAGGCCCCTGGGTCAAGACCTTCTATGACGAGAGCCTGAGCGAGAAATCCCCCCGCGGCATTCGCCTCATCAAGGGGAGCCACATGATAGTGCCGCGCATCCATGAGCGCGAAGAGGCCTACATCCTGCAAAACGAGGACAACCGCATCGTCTTCGTCATCCCCTACCAGCAGGACTATTCCCTCATCGGCACCACGGACGTGGAGCACAAAGGCAGCCCGCGGGAAGCCAAGATCAGCGATGCCGAGATCAACTACCTGTGCAAGGTGGTCAATGCCCACTTCACCAGGCAGATAAGCCCGGCAGACGTGGTGTGGACCTATGCCGGGGTGCGCCCCCTGTGTGACGACGAGTCCGATTCACCCCAGGCGGTGACCCGGGACTACACGCTCGAGCTCAGTGGTGAATCCGACGGCGCGCCGCTGTTGTCGGTGTTTGGCGGCAAGCTCACCACCTACCGCAAGCTGGCCCAGGCCGCCTGCAACAAGCTCAAGCCCTGGTTCAGCCAGATGGGAGAGGACTGGACCGCCAACAGCCGGCTGCCCGGTGGCGAGTTCGACTGCTCGGTGCGTGAACTGGCGCGAGCCTTTGCGCTGGAATTCGACTGGCTCGACGATCGCAGCGCCCTGCGCATCGCCGAATCCTATGGCGCTCATGCCCGCCTCTGGCTGAAGGAGGAGCGCGGCCAGCACTTTGGCGCCGGACTGTATGAATCCGAAGTGCGCTATCTCATCGCGCGCGAATGGGCCCACTCCCTGGAGGACATCCTGTGGCGCCGCAGCAAGCTGGGGCTGCGCCTGTCGGAATCCGAACAGCAGCAGCTCGGTGCCTGGCTGCTCGAGCACCACCACGCCCTGCCCGAAGCCTGCTGATGACCCACGGCGGGCGGCCTTTGCCGCCCGCCGTCAAACTGCAATAAACCCCTGCTATAACAATTACCTGCATCCTACACACCATAACAACGAGACCTCTTGATGAAGCAACCTCACCGTACCCTGATAGCCCTTGGCCTCGGGGCCGCCCTGGCGCTGCCCGCACTGGCGGCCGACGAAGGCAAAATCGTGATCGCCCACCGTGGTGCCTCCGGTTACCTGCCGGAACACACCCTGGAATCCAAGGCCCTGGCCTATGGCATGGGCGCCGACTATCTGGAGCAGGACCTGGTGATGACCAAGGATGACCAGCTGGTGGTGATGCACGATCACTTCCTCGATGGCATCACGGACGTGGCCGAGCGCTTCCCCGGCCGGGCCCGCCCGGACGGTCGCTACTATGTGGTGGATTTCACCCTGGACGAGGTGCGCTCCCTGCGCATGACCGAGCCGTTCCAGCTGGTGGACGGCAAGCAGGTGCCGGTCTATCCGGCGCGCTTCCCGCTCTGGAAGTCGAGCTTCAGGATCCACACCTTCCAGGAAGAGATCGAGATGATCCAGGGGCTCAACAAGAGCACCGGCAAGCACATCGGCATCTACCCGGAAATCAAGGCTCCCTGGCTGTTCCGCCACGAAGGCAAGGACATCTCCAAGGCGGTGCTCAAGGTACTGAAGGAGTACGGCTACACCAGCAAGAGCGACAAGGTCTATCTGCAGTGCTTCGATGCCAACGAACTCAAGCGCATCAACGGCGAGCTGATGCCCGCCATGGGCATGGATCTCAAGCTGGTGCAGCTGATGGCCGAGACCGACTGGAACGAGACCATGGTCTACGATGCCAAGGGCAAGGCAACCCCCTATGACTACGACTGGATGTTCAAGCCGGGGGCCATGAAGACCATCGCCACCTATGCCGAGGGGATAGGTCCCTGGAAACCCATGGTGGTGACCGAGCCGGGCACTCCCGGCAAGCCGGTCTTCACCGGCATGGTGAAAGAGGCCCACGCGGCCGGTCTCAAGGTGCATCCTTATACCTTCCGTCAGGATGAGGGGCAGATCCCGGCCTATGCGAAAGACTTCACCGACCTGCTCAACATCTTCCTCTACCAGGCCGATGTGGATGGGGTATTCAGCGACTTCCCCGACAAGGCGGTCGAGGCTATCAAGGCCCACGGCAAATAATAAAAGAAGAGCAACACGGGAATGCAAGCGGGGCCAGGTGCCCCGCTTTTTTGTGCCCGGCGTCATCGCCGGGATGAGGGGCCGGATAAGGGGTCATGAGAGGGGGCAGAGAGATGATATTGAAATGGATGGACGTAATAAAATGTTTACGATTTGAGGCTGTTCTGGCCTTGCAAGTCGCTACTTTTGAGTTGTTTCACTCTGCTTTCTTGGTCATTTATCCATCTGTCAGCGTGTGAAGACGCTAGTTTCACTTGATTGTTTGTTTTTCCTTGGTAAGGTGGGGGCGGTTGCGTAACAAAGTGCTGACTTGTGTAAATATAAATGAACGGTCGGCGCCCTTGGCTTGAAACAGTAGAGAGAATGAGAAAATGCAAAGAGATCCCCTGAACAACATCCATATCCAGTCCGAACAAGTGATGATCACGCCTGCCCAGCTCAAGGAGAAACTGCCCATCTCCGATCGCGCGCTGGCATTCGTGCAAGGGGCCCGCAATACCATCGCCGACATCATCCACCGTCGCGATCACCGCCTGCTGGTGATCTGTGGTCCCTGCTCCATCCACGACATGGACGCCGCCAAAGAGTACGCAACCAGACTCAAAGCGCTGCATGACGCCTATCAGGATTCTCTCTACATTGTCATGCGGGTCTACTTTGAGAAGCCGCGCACCACGGTCGGCTGGAAGGGCTTTATCAACGATCCGAACCTGGACGGCACCTTTGACGTGGAGCTGGGGCTGCACCGCGCCCGCGAGCTGCTCTGCTGGCTGGCCGAGCTGGAGTTGCCCCTGGCGACCGAGGCGCTCGACCCCATCAGCCCGCAATACCTGGCGGAGCTCTTCTCCTGGTCGGCCATCGGTGCCCGCACCACCGAATCCCAGACCCACAGGGAGATGGCCTCCGGCCTCTCCATGCCGGTCGGCTTCAAGAACGGCACCGACGGCAACCTCGGTACCGCTATCAATGCACTGCAGGCCGCTTCCAGCCCCCACGCCTTCATGGGGATCAACCAGCAGGGTCAGGTCGCGCTGCTGCAGACCCAGGGCAACCCGGACGGTCATGTGATCCTGCGCGGCGGCAAGCACCCGAACTACGACTCGGTCAATGTGTCGCTGGCGGAAGAGGCGCTGGAGAAGGCGGGCCTGCTGCCCGGTCTGGTGGTGGATTGCAGCCACGGCAACTCCAGCAAGGATCACCGGCTGCAGCCCAAGGTGGCCGACAACGTCATTCACCAGATCCAGGAGGGCAACCGCTCCATCATCGGGGTGATGCTCGAATCCAACCTGTTCGAAGGCAACCAGTCCAGCGAGCAGCCCAAGTGCGAGATGCGCTACGGCGTCTCCATCACCGATGCCTGCATCGACTGGGAGACCACGGATGCGCTGCTGGCCCGCTGCCACAGCCAGCTGGCGGCACCACTTTTGGCCAGAACATCGGCATAAGCCGTGGTATCTTGTTGTAACTGATTGAACCATCGAGGTATCACTGCCCACGCAGTGATACCTTGTTGCCTCGTGAATGACAGGGCGTCGCTGCGGGCGGCGCCAGCAGGGACTGGACATGGCGGAAGAGTTGAATGCCCTCAGGGACAAGATAGATGCGGTGGACAAGCAGCTGATTGATCTGCTGGCTGCCCGTCTCGCCCTGGTGGGGGAAGTGGGGGAAGTGAAAAGCCGGCACGGCCTGCCCATCTATGCACCGGATCGGGAGGCGAGCATGCTGGCCCGCCGCCGCGCCGAGGCTGAGGCACTGGGGGTGCCGGGGGACCTTATCGAGGATGTGCTGCGCCGGGTGATGCGCGAGTCCTATATTCTGGAGTCCGCCAGCGACAAGGAGCACCACTTCAAGTGCATGAAGCCTGAGCTCGGCAAGGTGGTGATCATCGGTGGCCAGGGACAGCTTGGCCGCCTGTTCGGCAACCTGTTCAGCCTCTCGGGCTACCGGGTCGAAACCCTGGGTCAGGCCGATTGGCCGCGCGCCGACGAGATCCTGCATGGCGCCGGGCTGGTAATGGTGGCGGTGCCCATCGACGTCACCTGCCAGGTGATAGACCGGCTCGGCAACCTGCCGGCGGACTGCCTGCTGGTGGACGTGACCAGCGTCAAGAGTGAGCCGCTTGCCCATATGCTGGCGATACACCAGGGGCCGGTGCTGGGGCTGCACCCCATGTTCGGGCCGGATGTGGCGAGCCTCGCCAAGCAGGTGATCGTCTGCTGTCAGGGGCGCGAACCCGCCGCCAGCCAGTGGCTGCTGGAGCAGATGACCATCTGGGGGGCGCGTTTGCAGCAGGTGGAGGCCAGGGCCCACGACGAGGCGATGACCTTCATTCAGGCGCTGCGCCACTTTGCCACCTTTGCCTACGGCTGGCATCTCTCCCGGGAGCAGGCCAACCTCGACCGCCTGCTTGCCTTAAGCTCTCCCATCTACCGGCTGGAGCTGGCCATGGTGGGACGGCTGTTCGCCCAGGATCCCCATCTCTACGCCGACATCATATTGTCGTCGCCCCAGAACCTCGCGATGATCCGCCGCTACTACCAGAACTTCGGCGAGGCGCTGGGCCTGCTGGAGCGGGGCGACAGGGAGGGCTTCATCGAGGCCTTCAGCCAGGTCTCCGGCTTCTTCGGCGAGCGGGCGGAGGAGTTCCTGCGCGAGAGCCGTACCCTCCTGGCCCAGGCCAACGACCGTCGCCATCACGGCTGATGCACAAAGACATCCATACAAAAGGGGCCTGATGGCCCCTTTTTCATGTTGTTTGTGTTGCACCGATAACTACGGTAGATGAAAACACAGGTCTGGGCGTGAAATCGCCCTGCTTCATTTGGCAGGCGGTTGACGCAAGTCGGCGTCATGCCAGCCCAGCGGCAGGGTCAGCAGCTGATCGATCAGCTCCCGGCGGTCGGATTTCTCCAGATAGGCGAGGTAGAGCGGGCGGCTCAGGGATTGGCCCCCTTCCACCAGATGAAGCTGCCCCTGCTCCAGGAAGGGGCTCACCATGCGCCTTGGCAGGTAGGCGGCGCCGCCGTTGGCCAGCACGAATTGCAGGGCCATGCTGGCGGAGCTCGAATGCAGAACTGGGGTCTTCTGCAGGCTCTGCAATCGGCTCGATGGCGGTTCGAAGCTGGTGCCCCAGTCGAGATGAATGTGGGGCATCTGCATCAGGCTGTCGGCGTTTGCGGCCGGCTCCCGGCTCACCAGTTCGAACACCAGCTCGCCGATGGGGTGCAGGGCAATCTCGTCGATCTTGGTCGGCTCGGAGAGCAGGGCGAGATCGAGGGAGCGCTCCAGCAACTGGCGACAGAGGTGCTCGCGGGAGGCCGTTTCGAGGCGCACCGCGAGGCCGGGGGCCAGGGCATAGACATGGTTGAGCCAGTCGTTGAAGTCGAGCTCCCAGAAGACGGCGGGGGCGCCGATGGCAAGCTGCTGGCTGAAACCGGGGGAGAGGGCCACGTCCTGCTTGGCGCGCCCCAAAGTATGCAGAATGGCGTCTGCGTAGGGCAGCAGACGCTCACCGGAGGCAGTCAGGCGGATGTTGTTGCGATGACGGGCAAACAGGCTGACCCCGAGTTGCTGCTCGAGCTGGCGGATCCGGAAGCTCACCGCCGACTGGGTCAGGTAGAGATTTTCAGCCGCCCGGCCAAAGTGCCGGGTCTTGCTGACCTCGATGAAGGTCCGAAGCAGCTCGGTATCCATTAATCGAGGGACTCGTCGCTGCCGCCACCGCCGCCTTCAAAGCTGCCACCCGCATCTTCATTGGCGCCGCCTGCGACGGTGCACAGACGGTGCACGCGCTTGGGACCAATCACCTTCAGGTATTTGAACCACACCTTGGCGTGGGGGTTGTTGCCGGCTGCGCCGGATTTGACCTGTTCGATAAAGGCACTTTCTACGTCATCGCGCGGGGCCAGGTTGCCCTGATAGAGCGCCAGCATCACGGTGCCATATTTTTCCAGACTGTCCGCTTCGGCCACGGTGAATTCGCCACTGCGACGCAGGCCACGGGGAAAATGTTTGAAGTCGTTGAAACGCTTGTCTGATTCGAAGCTCATAGTGCTCTTGTTCTGGTTAGTTTGACCTTTGCGGGCAAGTATCATCAGGCCGTCGCAGAGTGCAAAATCAATTTTCTTACTATGTTAATAAATATTTTTTATCGAACAGGGTTTGTCGCATCCCGAGGGGGCATTTTGCGGTGCGCTGCACAAAAAAGCCTGAAAAATAGTGGAGTTATGTCAGATTTTGTACAGGAAAAACCGCTCAAAAACGGACTCGGAAGCTAAAAATAAGGCGCCGTATGGCGCCTTTTTGTCATCATGACTGAGCTGAACCCGAGTGCGCGGCACTCACTCAATCATGGCTGGCTGTGCCAGGTTGTCGGCACGCCACAGACGATAGCGCACCTCGTACTCCTGGGGCACATAGATGACGAAGGGCAGCTTGGAGTTGTAGTTCACGAAGAAGCCCTGACCGTAGATCTGGACAAAACTCTCTTTTTTCTGGCCGTCCGGGCAGGCCATCAGGGTGCTGACGGGGCCGGTGACCTGGCCCAGGGTCAGGTAGTTGTAACCCCAGCCCTTGACGCTGTGCTGTTCCAGATTGCCCGCGAAGCGGGGCAGGTTGCAGTCGACCAGCATCTTCTTGCCGACTTGCAGCTCGACCATCATGTCGGCTTCGTTCTCGACTTCTGGCAGACGGATCACGACACGTTCCTGGTTCACTTCGGCGGCGGGGAACATGCTGATATCAAATTTTTTCGGTTCGGCGGCGAAGGCATGGCCACCCAATAACAAGGCGCCCAGCAGGCTAAAACGCAACACGGTTTTCATCTGTACCTCTTGGGATTGGTTCAACGCCGCTAGACTAACCGCTCTGCCGGTTTCATGCCAGCGCTGCGGCGTGCAAAACCGCCCTGAACAGGCATCACATGACGCAATTTGATGCTTTTTTGACGGCCAGGGTCACCCTTCCGCTTCTTGCCTCGTGTCAAACAGGGGCCGGGTGGCCCCCATGGCCAGGCTGTCACCTCACCAGCAGAACCTGTTTCGCCCAAGAGCGGGGGGCGCGCTGGGCGACGGAGCCGCTGGTGATGTCCAGGTAAGCGACGCCCTGAAGGGCCGGCACCGGGGTAGAAGACCAGAGATAGACATAGCCGTCGTTCACCTCCTTGCCATCCCCGGCCATGGCGCGGGGGAAGATGGTTTCGTTCAATGCCGGTTTGTAACAGGCGGACTCCAGAATGCTGGCGAGCTCCTTGATGGTGGGCAGGCGCCAGTCGTGATGACCACCAAAGCCATACAGGGCATGGCTCGGTTCGGTGCGGATCCGTTCCGCCGTCTGCAGTGCCTGTTGCCAGTAGAGGCGGGTGGGTTCCCCCTCGCAGCTCTGGTTGCGCCAGGTCTGGCCGAGCTGGCAGCGCATCCAGGTCAGACTGGTGCCCCTGTCGGTGACGGTGCCGTTGCCGTGATCCTGGAAACGGGCGGTGGGGCTGGTACGGGGCAGGGCGTCGTCGCAGATGGCGATGGCCAGTGCCAGGGGGCTGCACAGGGTGAGCAGCAGGGTCAGAAGATACTTGTTCATCGGGTTACCTCGGCCACCAGGCGCAGTTGCAGACCGTTGGCGTCATTGCTGTTTTGAACTGGGGTGGGATAGTCGGCACCGGCGTCCTCGCCGAGGAAGATGTGGGCGATGGCACTCAGAGGCGCGCTCTCCAGCCGACGGGACGGGGTCAGGGTCTGGCTCCAGTAATAGCCATCGAAGCCATTGAGTCCGGTTCCGACATCGGGGAAGTAGCGCACATCCAGGGTGACGAGCTGGCCATCCTGGCGGGCGAGGGAGCCGTAGTGCTGCAAACTCATCAGCTCACGGGCGTGGGGCAGGCGCCAGTGGGTGATGCCGCACAGTTGCTGTGCATTGAGCCACTGACGGTACTGCTCCGTAGTGCAGATGGCCTCCCCCTCGGGACAGGCGTAATCCCGCTCCTCCTGGGTCGGGTGATATTCGTCGAACTCCCAGGCGAAGGTGCGGTGCAGATCCCTCGGACTGTCCGGATCCGCCAGCTTCTTCTCCCAGACGAGGCCGGTATTGAGATCCTCCACGCACTCCCACTCGTCGGCATTGTCCGCCAGGGGTTGCCCCTTGCCGTCCAGCTTGCGATAGCGCAGGGGCGCCAGGCCCAGGCTCGCCTCCTGGCCCGGGTGATCCGCAGGCTCCTGGGTCAGCAGGTAATCCACCCCGTCCGTGTAGGTGGTGACGCCGCTGGCGGTCACCAACTCCCGGGGTTGTTGCTGCATCAGCACGGCGGCGAGTCTGGCCTGCTGGCTCAGGAGCTCGGGGCTTGCGGCAAAGTGCCGGGCGAGCTCGGGCAGCAGGGTGACCAGCCCCTGCCAGATCTGCAGGCGGCGTTCGCTGGCGGCAAAGGTGGGCAGGGTGGCCTCGTCATCGAAGGCGGTGAGGGCCAGCTCGGCGAGGGCGCGGTTGAAGTCGCTCAGCTGCGCCAGTGCCGTCAGGTCTGGGCCGGGGTGAAGGGGCGCCAGGGCGAACAGCACGTCCGTCAGGGCCTGAGCCGGTGGCAGCCCGTCCGAGATACGCGTCTGCAGCAGGGTGCTGAGGGGGCTGGGGGTGAGGTGCTGGTTGTCCTGGCGCGCCGCCGGGTGGGCCAGGGGCAGGGCGGCGGGATCCGCCGGAATGAACAGCAGGGGAGTGGTGAGCAGATCAGGGTGGCGCCGGGTCAGAGTGTGGGCACCGGCCTCGCCGCTGACTGCGGGCTCATTGGCTTCGCAGCCGTCGTTCTGGTTCAGGTTGATGCACAGGGTGCCCGCAGCGGGCAGGCTGACCGTCAGGCGGTAGTCCGGCGCGGTCAGGGGAGCCTCGTCCGAACCGCCGCCACAGGCGCTGAGCAGGGGGGCCAGCAGGCAGACGATCGGGGTCATTCTCATGGTCATGGTGTGTCCTTGGAGGGGCCTTGGCCCCTCTCTTCTTTATATAGGGAGAGTCAGAGGCGACGCAGACGGCGCCACAGGGCCAGCGGCAGCAGCCAGAGCAGGGGGAAGGCCCCCCCGCCACTGCTGTCCGAGGTATCGAAGCGGATGATGCCGTCATCCGGCACGGGCACGGTGTTGCCGCACTGGGCGCCGGTACGCTGACTGATGCTCCACCCGTTCAGGAAACCCTGATTGCCCGGTTTGCTGTCCACCACCTCCAGGGTCCAGCGACCGGCCAGGGGTTCTCCTTCGAAGGCGCTGAAGGGTTGCAGGGACTGCAACTCGGTCGGGAAGACCCCTTTCAGGCTCGGCAGGGGGCTGTAACCCTTGTCCCAGATCTGGACCCGGGTGCCGGCGGGGGAGCTGAGCCAGATCTCCAGCTCATCCAGCGCCTCGTGCTGCAGATCCAGGCTCAGTTGCAGCCTGTCGCTCACACGGGCATCGCTCTTCTCCAGCAGCAGGCTGGTTTCGCTCAGGCCGCGCACCTCCTCGCTCTGGGCATCGTTCAGTCGCTGTGACCGACCACTGGCCCGGCTGATGACGGGGGTGCCGATGGGCAGGGTCAGGGATTGCTGCCACTGGCGCTCGGTGGGGCTGGTACCGCTCATGGCGAGATTCACCGAGAGGCTCGCCTCGTCGCCGCAGGCGAGCGGGCTCTGGGCCAGCAGGCGCAGGGTGGTGGTCATGCTGGCACCGGCGGCCAGGGTCGCTGGTTGCCAGTTGTCAGGATCGGCCTGCAACCCGGTTGGCAGGGTGAGGGCCAGCTCGTTGAGGGTCACCTCCCCCTTGCCCGGGTTGTTGAGGGTCAGCTGCACCGACTGGCGCTGCCCCAGCGGGATGGCGCTCCCCTCGGCGAGGGCGATATTGACGGGAGCTTGCAGCAGCCCGTGCTGGCGAAATGCCTGCTCCAGCAGACGGGCATAGGCTCGCGTCGGGTAGAGACGGGCGGCGGTATCCACGGTGATCCGGGCCAGTTGCGGCATGCGAATGGCCGGCCCCAGGCCGAAGTGGGATTCGATGATGACGCGATCAAACTCGTCCCTGGCCGCCTCGCCGTGCTCGGCCACCGCCGTCAGCAGGGCCTGGAACAGCGGGGTGCCCCAGAGCTGATCCCCGTTGCTGCCGTTGATGGTGCGGTGGGCGGGGTAGCGGTAGTCCGGATGGTAGCGAGCGCGCAGATCGTCGAGCTGGCGTGGGGTGCGGTCGGTGAAGCGGGCATCCCAGTTGAACACCATGGCGGGTTCGAACTGGCGACCGGCTTCGCTGCGCTGACGATGACTGGCGGCCAGGTAGTCGCCAAAGCCCTCGCCGATGGCCCCCCAGTCTCCCTCTTCCCCGAGGTCCGGCAGGATGTGGTGCTGCACCCCGTGGCCGAACTCGTGCCAGATGACCATGGGATCCTCGGCATCGGGCACGCCGCTGCGACCCAGCTCCAGCCTGCGTTCGAACGGATCGTAGAGGGAGTTGTCCTGATAGCCCGCGTCCGTGTCGATGTCGAGCGCCCCGGGGATGAGATCGGTGAAGCCGAGCGCTTTGAGGTGGCGCTGGGCGAGATCCAGATGGTAGTAGGCGTTGATGTCCGCAAAGCCGCGATCGTCACGGGTCAGGCGAAAACCCTGCACGTCACTGCTGCTGTAGGGGGCCGATTCGGGGGCCATGACATCCACCACCCTGGCATGGGGGCCGCTCAGGCGATACTGCCCGGCTTGCAGGCTCACCGGCAGGGGAACCGGATCCTGGTAAGCGGCCTGTGCCAGCACCAGCGCGTCGTGCCAGACCAGGCTGGCGTCCTGCAGGCGGGTGCGGGGATCGGGGTCGAACACCCGTGCCTGAACCTGCTGATCGCCTGCGTCGGCGACATGCAGAGGGCGGGTAGTTGCCTGATCCCCGAGACGGCCAAGCTCCTGCTCCCCGTCGCAACGGGCAAACAGCTGCACCTGGCTGGCCTTGGCATTGCCTGCCTTGTGTTCACGCACCCGCTGGCGCAGGGCTGGCACCAGGGTATCGCCGTCTCGCCAGTACCAGGCTTCGACCGGTCCCAGCGTCTCTATCTGGTTGCCGTCGGTGCGCAGGGTGGCGAGCAGGGGATCCAGGGTGTCGCTGGCATCGCAGCCGGGCGCTGTGCTCTGCAAGGGGCGCAGGTTGTGATAGAGGCGCCAGGGGCGGCCGTCCCCGTCGACACTGACGGCGGCCTGGGTGGCGGCCACCGGCAGGCCGTTCACCAGCTGGCGAAAGCTGTAATGGTGGCCGAGCAGGCTGGCCCTGTCGTAATCGGGGGCGAGGAGCACACCGAGGCGCTGCTCGAGCCAGCGCTTCGGCGCCGTGGTCAGGGGTTGTTCATCGACAAACTGCAGATCGGCCGCCAGCAGCGGCGATGAGATCAGGGTTGCCGCCAGCCAGAGGGCCAGGGAAGAGGGTTTCATGGTTCACTCCAGAAAAAGAGGGCAAGGGGTCAGTGGTTGACGCCCGCCTGGGTGAGCAGGAAGGCAAACTCCTGCGCCGCACGCAGCGCCGCCGTTCGGGGGGCACCCAGGTGGCCGCCGTCGAGTTCGGTGCGCAGCAGATAGGGGCCTGTTCCCGTGCTATGGGATCGCAGGCGGGCTATCCACTTGAGGGGTTCCCAGTAGGGCACCTGACTGTCGTGCAGGCCGCCCGTCACATAGACGGGGGGATAAGGGGCATTGTGCAGGTTGTCGTAGGGGCTCAGGCGGCGCATCGCGGCATAGTCACCCGGGATGGCCGGATTGCCCCACTCAGCGTACTCCTGCCGGGTGAGGGGCAGCTCGGGATCCTGCATGGTGCCCAGCAGGTCGACGAAGGGAACTTGCAGCACGGCCCCGGCGAAACGGGTGGGCGCCTGGTTGAGTGCCGCAGCTACCAGCAGGCCGCCGGCGCTGCCGCCCATGGCAAACAGCCGGGCGGGATCGATGGCGGGATCCTGGGCCAGGGCATCGGCAACGGCGAGAAAATCATCCACGCTGTGCTGTTTGTCACTGCCACGACCCTCCCGGTACCAGGATTCGCCGAGCAGACCGCCCCCGCGCACATGGGCGATGGCGTAGACGAAGCCGCGATCCAGCAGGCTCAGCACCCGGGGCTGGTAGTAGGGGCGCATGGGGGTGCCGTAAGCCCCATAGCCGTAGAGCAGCAGTGCCCTGGGGTGGGTAATGCCCTTGCGCCAGACCAGGGAGACAGGCACCTTGACCCCGTCCTTGCCCGCGATCCAGCGTCGCTCGCTCTGATAGGGGGAGGTGTCCCTGCTCTCGGGTGTCCCCTCCCATGCGCCGGAGGCGAGATCCAGCCAGCGCTGGTGAGGTGGCTCGGCCATCCCCTGGCGGCGAATGAGCACCTTGTCGCTGGCCGGTTCCTGGCTGCCCTGGATCCAGGCCGTGCCTGCGCCATCGGTGAGCGGCAGGCTGTGGATCAACGCACCTTTGGCGTCCAGCACATCGAGCCAGTCATCCCCTTCCTTGCGGTATTGCAGCACGGTGTGCCGGGCAAAGAGGCGCCACTTCTCGAGTTCCCGGCCCTCGCCGGACCAGAGCCGTTGCCACTCTCCCTTCGCCACCAGGCTCAAGTCGGCCACCTGATAGAGGCCGAGGGCGCCGTCCCGGTTGCTCTTGAGCAGCACCCTGTCCCCCTGGGTATCCAGGTAGTATTCGAGGCCGCGCTCGCGCCCCTTGAGCAGGTCGGCCCGACCCGCGTCCAGCAGGTATTGCTCCGAGCTGTCGTGGTTGTTGCTTTGCAGCACCAGGTGGCGGCGATCCGTGGTGCGATAGAGGCCGAGCAGCCAGGCGGGATCGCGCTCCTCATACACCAGGGTCTCCTTGCCATCCTGCCAGGCCAGCAGTTGCCAGGGGCGCAGGGTCTGGCGCTCGTTGGCGAGGGTGTAGAGGGTCTTGCCATCCAGACTCCAGAGCAGATCGCCGGCGCGGTGAGGCAAAGAGGCCAGTGTCTCGCCGCTCGCCAGATCCAGCAGGGTGATGCGGTAGTCCCGATCTCCCCTGCGGTCTTCGGCCAGGGCAAGCAGTTGCCCGTCCGGGTGCAGGGCCCAGGCGGCGAGCTCGTAATACCCCTCGGCAGGTTGGCGGGGAGCCAGCCGCTTTCGGGGAGCGTCATTGGCGTCGCTGCGTTGCCACAGGCTGCCGTCCGCCTCCATGCGCCACTGGCTGCCAGCCTGGCTAAGCCAGTCGTCCGGCACGGGTTCGCCCCGCTCCCGGCCCTGCCACTCCGTCTGCAGGCGCTGCACCAGTGGCGCCTGGCCGGCGAGCTGCTGCTCGGTCCAGCGGTTCTGCTCGCGCAGCAGCGTCAGGAGGGCGGGATCCTGGCGGCTGTCATCACGCCAGCCACCATAGGGATCGAGACGGGCTATCTCCCCCTTCATCAGTTGCGGGCGCTCGGGGATGAGGGGCGCGGCCTCCAGGGTTGCCTCAGGCAGGGGAGAGGCGGGGGCCGGCGTGGCCAGCAGGCTGGCCAGGATCAGTAAGCTGTGCATCAGATCCCCACGAAGGTGTAGCGCAGGCTGGCACTCAGGGTGCGGCCGCTCTGGGTGAAGAGGGAAGCATCGGTCCCGGTTTCCAGCCCGGCCACATCCTGATAGCGGGTGTAGCGCGTGTCGAACAGGTTGTCGAGCTTGAGGTTGACCTTGAGGGCGTCGGTGACCAGCCAGTCGGCCGTCAGGGCGAAACTGAGCCAGCCGGCACTTTCGAGGCAGTCCCCCTGGCGGCCGGTCAGGCTGTTGCCGCAGGTGGGCACCCGGCTCATGGCAGCGGCATAGTCCGCCTGAATGCCCAGACTCCACTCATTGGCCTGATAGCTCAGACGGGTGTTGCCCTCGAGGGGCGTCAGGGTGCGCAGCGCTTCACCTTTGTTGTCCTCGCCATCGACCCAGCCGAGCTTGGTGGCGAGCTCCCACTCCTGGGTCAGCCAGTAGCTGGCGGCGAGTTCGGCCCCCCAGGTTTCGGCCTTGGCGACGTTGCGATATTGGCGCAGGATGACGCCATCGCTCAGGCGCAGCCCCACCTCGCGCCAGTCGATGAAGTTGTAGTAGCGGTTGTAGAAGAGCGCTGGCTTGATGCTCCAGTTGTCCCCCTCGCCACTCAGCCCCCACTCGATGCTGTGGCTGGTTTCTTCCTTGAGCCCGGTGTTGGCGATGATCTCGAAGGGTGGCAGAGCGAAGTAGTGGGGGATGTTGCCGTACACCTTGTCGTAGGAAGGCGCCCGGAACCCGTTGGCGTAGCTGAGCCAGCTGCGCCACTGGTCGTTGAAGCGGTAGCTGGTGGCCAGGCTCGGGGAGAGGTGCCAGCTGTGGTTGCTGTCGTGGCTGCCGTCCAGCGGCGTGAGCCACTGGTGATCCATGCGCAGGGTGGGGGTGAACTGCCACTGGCCCAGGCTGGCCACGTCGCCGAGCCAGACTCCGGCCCTGTCGGTACGGGCGCGGCTGAAGGGGGCGGACTGGCCGGGTTGGGGAATGCCGGCTTCCAGACTCAGCTTCTCCACCGGCCGCTCGTGGGTGGTGCGCTCCAGCTCGATGCCGTAACTGAGCTGATGGGAGATATGCCCGGTGGCGAGATCCCGGCGCACATCCAGCTCGGTACCGATCCTGTCTTCGGTGAAGGTGGCGAGCTCCCGTTCGCTGCGATAGCGCGGATAACCGCTCAGCAGATCGTTTTGCAGCAGGCTGCGCTTGTTGGCGGTGTTTTTCGAGTGATTGCTGTAGGCACTCCAGGTGAGGCTGTCGGCCAGTATTGTGTCGAGGTTGCTCGCCTCCCAGGCCAGCTTTCCCCCCTGCGTGCGTTGGCTGCCCTGCTCGTGGTACTGGCGCACCTGCCACTTGCCATCGGGCTGGGGCACTTCGCGCGGCCCCTGATCCCGCTCGGCGTTGTCCTCGAAGTAGTCGAGTTCGAGGCGCAGCAGATGATGTTCGTTCAGCTGGATGCGAGAGCTGGTGGAGGCGCTGAGGCCATCCAGATCCGCCGGGATGCGGCTCTCGTCGTAGTTGGCGGTCTCATGTCCCTGCCAGCCGGAGAGGCGCAGCAGGTGTTCGGTATCCCGTATCCGGGCGGCGCCGGTGGCGCTCAGCTTCTGCTTGTCACTGCTGCCATCGTGCAACACCTTGCTGCCGAGATAGGCATCCTGGCCCTGAAGGTAATCTTCCGGCTGCTTGGTGCTGATGACGATGGTGCCGCCGATGGCATCGGAGCCATGGAGGGAGGAACCGGCTCCCTTGGCTACCTCTATCTGTTTGACATCGTCGAGATCGAAGCTGAAGCGGCCCACCTTGTCGTTGAGGTCGTCGGCGCCAAAGCCGTCGCTGACCCGCACCCCGTCCTTGATGATGAGCACCCGGTTGCCGCCCATGCCGCGGATGATGATGTTCTGGGGGCGGCCGGCGGAGCCGGTCACCGAGACGCCGGGTTCGTTCTTGAACACATCGGTGAGCTCGGTGGCAACCTGGCGATCCAGATCCTCCTCTGTGATGACGGTGATGGAACCCGACACGTCGGAGAGCTTCTGCTCGATGCGCTGTCCCTTGACCACGATGGTTTCCCGCCCCTTGAGTTCGGGGGGCATGTCCGTTGTGTCGACCCCGGCGGGATCGCTGGCAGCCAGCGCCGTACCGGACAGCAGCATGGGCCAGTAGTGAAGAAGTCGAATTTTCATATTTGATAATAATTATTATTTAAGCCTGAGGGCGCGGATTATTGCAGAGGGAGTCAAGCAGATCAATAAATGACAATCATTATCATTTTGTTTTTATAATATTGATCGAATTGAGTTTTTTGAGAGATAAATCAGTAAGGTAGTGGCATACGTTTGCGAATGACGCCATGGGAAACAGGAGGACGGGCGTGGTGCGGGCAAGAAAAAGCCCGCCATAGGGGCGGGCTCAAGGAGGTGTGCTGGCGCTGATCAGGGGGCGCGATAGAAGCGATTGAGCTCGTTCATCACCTGGATCAGGGTGCCCATGTCCGGGGTGCCGTGCTTGATGGGGCGATAGGTGTCGCGGTCCAGCAGCTCGAAGTCCCCCTGCTTGTTGAACTGGGTGATGGTGTTGCCCTGATAGATGGCGAAGTCATTCTGATCCCCCGCCAGCAGCCAGGTGCGTGTACTGGCTTCGAACAGGTTGCGCCCCGTGCTGTAGTCACGATAGGGGTTGCGTACACCCAGCATGTTCTTCATCAGGGTCGGTACCAGATCCAGGTGGCTGCTCGCCTGCGCCTGGGGCGCAGGTTCGGCGCCAGGCCAGGCCAGCACCAGGGGGACCTGTACCTGATAGGTCGAGTAATTGCTGCCATAGCCCCAGCTGTTGCTCTGGGTCTCGTTGAACTCCTGGCCGTGGTTGGAGGTGACCACGACGATGGTCTGATCATCAAGCCCCTGCAATTGCAGTTGGGTCAGCATCTGCTCCAGCAGTTGATCGGTATAGAAGACCGCGTTCTTGTAGCGGTTCTCCAGCTTCTGCAGGTTCTCGGGCCGATAGGCAGTGGCCGGGTTGAAGCGGGTCAACTCGGGCTGGAAGGGGCCCTTGATGCTGGCGGGCACCTGATAATCCCCCGGGCTAGAGAGATAGACCAGAGAGAACCAGGGTCTGTCCGCGGTGCGCGTGCCAAGCCACTGCTGCCAGTCGTCGATGAGCCTGCGGTCATCGGTCTGGCGGGAGACGAAGACCTGCTTGCGCAGACCCGCAAGCAGACTTTGGCGATACTGCTTGGCATCTTCCAGTGCACCGAACAGGCCGAACTGGTAGTCCTGACGCAGCATCTCGTCGAACAGCACAGGGGGGCGCTTGTCGGCCCGGATGTCCCCGTAATAGTGGCCGGGCAGCCCGTAGAAGAGGCTGAACATCCCCATGGCTTCATCATTGCCACCACTCATGTGCTGGCGGAAATTGAAGTGGTTGTCCGCGTAGCGTTGCAGATTGGGCATGTTGATGTTGTTGAGCATGTCGGCTCGCAGGGAGTCGACCACCACCACCAGCAGGTTCTTGTGATCGCTGGGTGCGCTCACGCTGAGGGGGCGCAAGGGATAGAGCAGGCGGTGCTCAGCGCTTCCCTGATCTTCGGCCTTCTTCTCATACTGCTCGAGGTCGAGCCAGCCATGCTTGGCCAGGAAGCTTCTGGCGGTCATGGGGTAGGAGAGGGGGAAGTTGGCGCGTTGCATGGTGATGGGTTGATACAGGGTCGCATCCGCCCAGCTGTTGACCAGATGGGTCAGGATGAAGCAGACCAGCAGGGCCAGCCCCACCTGATTGCCGTACTGGCGGCGTTTGCGCTTGTTGATCTTGCGCCACACATAGGCCGACAGCAGCAGTTGCAGCAGGAAGATGGCGGGCACCGCCACGAAGATGATGCTCCAGATAGAGCCCTCTTCGGTCTGCGCCTGATCCAGCAGCAGTTGCCACACCTGGCCATTCAAGTGGAACTTGAACAGCTGGAACACCTGGGTGTCGATAAGCAGCAGCACCAGCGCCAGGGTGGCGATGATGGATGAAATGAAGCGCAGCGGCTTCTCCTTGGGCAGGATGAAGCTCAAGGGGAAGATGGTCAGCAGATAGGTGACGAAGCTCAGGAACGAGAAATGACCTATCCAGCTGATGACGAGATAGGTCACGCCGAGCGTGGTCGATGGCCAGCTGATGGCGCCCAGGTAACGGGTCGAGATCAGCATGGCCAGGATGATGTTGAAGAAGGAGAACCAATGCCCCCAGGTGATCAGGCGAGAGACATTATCGCGATAGGGGTTGCCGGTTTCGACCATAATGATCCATCTGCTTGAAAAACATCAAAGAATGCGAAGAAACTCAGTGCGCATCGTGGCGATGGCCCACCGAGGCGGTGAGTGCCTGGATGAACTTCTCGGTGATCGCCTGGCGCTGGGCCGGGGCCATGCCGTTGATGATGTTGGTGGTCAGGTTGCCAAGGACCATCAGACTGAGATCCACCGGTGCCTTGTGTTTCTCCAGGGCGGTGATCAGGTCGTTCATCAGGGCGTCAAACTGCTCGTTATTGTACTTTGATACGATGGGCATAATCTTGGGTTCACCTCGGTTCAAAGCGCCTTATAATACTTCACCCTTTCGGCTAACACTATGGCTTTGTGACATGAGTCTCGATATCGACAAGATCATTCTTCACTCCCTGCGGGCGGGCAACGATGGCCAGCCCCACGCCGATACCCGCAGCCAGACCCTGCCTGCCGACGAGGCGGTACAAGGGCTGATGGCGGAGCTGCATCGCATCTACAACGGCAAGGGGGGAAAGGGCTTTGGCTTCTTCGCCGATCCCGAGGCCGCCGTCGCCGAGCTGGCGGAGGGGGAAGACGCCCCCAAGCAGCCTTCCCCCGCCTTTCGCATCGCCCTGGAGCAGCTGCTGGCGGAGCAGACCGAGTTCGTCCCCTTTTCCGTTAACCTGACCCAGATGCTGGTCAAGCAGCTGGTGGAGCATGCCCTGGACGAGCAAGGGGTGTTGCTGATTGCCAAGTACAACTATGTGGGGGTGGATTACCTGATGATCGCCCTGCTGGAAGGCAAGGAGAGCGTCACCGTGAGCGAGGCGCTGGAGCTGCGCCACATCCAGTACCTGGATATCGGCAAACTCAATCTGGTGGCCCGCATCGATCTCACCGAGTGGAAAACCCAGGGGGATTCGCGTCGTTATATCACCTTCAGTAAGGGCCGGGTCGGTCGCAAGCTGGGGGATTTCTTCATGGATCTGCTGGGGGCCCGGGAGGGCATGGATGCCAAGATCCAGAACAAGGGGTTGCTGCAGGCGGTGGACGATTACTGCGACAGCCGCCAGCTCGAACCGGCCGAACGCAATGACTACAAGAAGCAGGTCTTCAAATATTGCACCGAGCAGGCCAGCGCCGGCGAGGAGATCGAGATCAAGGAGCTGTCGGCGGAGTTGCCCGGTGATGGGGACCTCGATTTTTACAGCTTCATCGGTCAGGAGTACGAGCTGGAGGAGCGCTTCCCGGCGGACCGTTCCACCCTGCGGGGCTTGACCAAGTTTGTGGGCTCCGGTGGCGGCCTGACCCTGAGCTTCGAGCAGAAGTTGCTCAACAGCCGGGTCTTTTACGATCCCCAGACCGACACCCTGACCATCAGGGGAGTCCCGCCCAATCTCAAGGATCAATTGCTGCGCCAGTCGTAATGTGATCCAGCCGTCATTTCTTGCAAAAAGGCACCGGAGTCCGCTCCGGTGCCTTTTTATTTAAGGGGGTGATGTAGATGGAAACCACCTCAGTACTTTTGTTAACACATTGAACAAAATATCGGGAATGAAAGGGTTTTCAGTGGGGTGAAATCCCTTTCAGTGACGTAAATTAATTTCCTTTCTGTAATTTAATTTCCATATCTTGGCAAAAATATGGGGATATCCCTTCCTAAGTCGCTGAAATAAGAAAATGTTTTCATAACTTTCTGGAAGAAAATACGTAATTGCATTTCAAAAATGCGAGGCGTGTCATGTGAGGCATTGACTGCTTGGGATAATATTCATCTGCACACAATGCTCTTACAGCGCGGAACTAATACAAGGAAAGGCTCATGAAAAAGAAATTGCTGTCATCCCTGATCGGTCTGGCTACCCTGGGCGTGGCCTGCTCTGCCACTGCTGCCATTGATGAAGGTCAGCTGACCATCTGGATCAACGGTGACAAGGGCTACAACGGCCTGGCCGAAGTCGGCAAGAAGTTTGAAGCCGAAACCGGCATCAAGGTCACCGTCGCCCACCCGGATCAGGTTGAAGTCAAATTCCAGCAAGCCGCCGCCACCGGCAACGGCCCGGACATCTTCTTCTGGGCTCACGACCGTTACGGTGAGTGGGTCAAGTCCGGTCTGCTGGTTCCCGTGACCCCGAATGCCGCCACCAAGGCCAAGTTCGAGCAATTCGCCTGGGATGCCATGACCGTCGATGGCAAGACCTATGGCTACCCGGTCGCGGTAGAAGCCGTCAGCCTGATTTACAACAAGGATCTGTTGCCCAACCCGCCGAAGACCTTCGAAGAGATCGCCAAGATCGACGAAGACCTGAAGAAAAATGGCAAGCGCGCCATCATGTGGGCCTATGACACCCCCTACTTCAGCTACCCCCTGGTGGCTGCCAACGGTGGTTATGCCTTCAAGAAGACCGCCACCGGCTATGACGTCAAAGACACCGGCGTGAACAACGCAGGTGCTAAGGCCGGCGTCGGCTACATCTCCGAGATGATCAAATCCGGTCACCTGGAGAAGGGCATCGACTACGGTGTGATGGACGCCAAGTTCAACAAGGGCGAAGTGGCCATGATGATCAACGGCCCCTGGGCCTGGAGCAACCTGGACAAGAGCGGCATCAAGTATGGCGTAGCCCAGCTGCCGACCCTGAAAGGCAAGCCGGCCAAGGCCTTCGTTGGCGTACTGGGTGCCACCATCAACGCCGCCAGCCCGAACAAGGATCTGGCCATCGAGTTCCTCGAGAACTACCTGCTGACCGATGCCGGTCTGGCGCCGATGAACGCCGACAAGCCGCTGGGTGCCGTGGCCCTGAAGTCCTTCCAGAAGACCCTGGAAGCCGACCCCAACATCAAGGCCACCATGCTGAACGCCCAGAACGGCGAACCGATGCCGTCCGTGCCCGAGATGAGCCGTTTCTGGTCCTCCTTCGAAACCGCCCTCAAGAACGTCACCTCTGGCCGTCAGGGTGTTGACGAAGCCCTGGATACCGCTGCCAAGCGTATCGTCCAGTAAGCATGCACTACCCGGGAGGCCTTCGGGCCTCCCACTCTCTCAATCTCTCTTGGCGCAATAAAGGTTAATTGGCATGGAAGTAGTACCTTCTATCGAATCCTATGCCGGTCCGAAGAAAGACAAGTACGTCTGGCTGAAATGGACCATGGCGGCACTGATCGCAGTGCTTAATGGTTATGCGGCCGTGATGATGTATGCCAGCGGCGAGTGGGTATTTGCCCTGCTCGATCTGGTGGTCGTATCCGTCGGTCTCTATGTCTTCATGAACAAGAAGACCTATGCCCACCGTTATATTTTCCCCGGTGTGGCAGGCATGGTTGTTTTTATCATCTTCCCTCTTGCCTACACGATCGGCATCGCCTTCACCAACTATTCGGGATCCAACTTGCTCTCCCTTGAGCAGGCACGGGATTACCATCTGAAAAAAACCTACAAGGTGACCGGCGGTGAATTCGATTTCACCCTCCTGGGTGGTGAGAACAATCAGTTTCAGCTGCTGCTGAAACAGGACGACCAATCCTTTATCAGTCAACCCCTTACCTTGCTGAACAACAAGGCGCGTACCCTGGCCGTCCGTGAAGGACGGGTCCGTGACGAGCCTCAGGTTGTTCAGTTGCAGCCTCTGGACGGGGCCACGGTCGGCGAGGCGGCACCCATTCGTGCCATCGTCGATCACCGCACCCACCTGAGTGCCCTGGATGTGGTACTGCCGGAAGGCAATATCCATCTAACCCTGAGCAGCCTGCGCAAGTTCGCCGCCCAGAAACAGCTCTATACCCAGCTGGTCGACGGCGCCGTGCTCAAGTCCGGCGTCATGATAAAAGATGCCAACCTGCTGCGTGACAACCAGAGCGGCGAGCTGATGCTGCCCAACGGTGACACCGGCTTCTACCAGTACATCGATGCGGAAGGTCACTTCGTCGGCAAGGGCATTGCCCCCGGTTTCGTGGTGAGCGTGGGTTGGAAAAACTTCATGCGCATCATGACGGACCCGGGTATCCAGAGTCCCTTCATGCAGATCTTCGTCTGGACCGTGATCTTCTCCGCCTGTTCGGTGGCGTTCACCCTGGCGATCGGCATGGTGCTGGCGTGTCTGGTGCAGTGGGAGCAGCTCAGGGGGCGTGGTTTCTACCGGGTCATGCTGATCCTGCCCTATGCGATACCGGCGTTCATCTCCATCCTGGTGTTCAAGGGCTTGTTCAACCAGAACTTCGGTGAAATCAACCTGTTCCTGGAAGCGGCCTTCGGCATCAAGCCGGACTGGTACACCAATCCCTTCCTGGCCAAGGTGATGATCCTCATCGTCAACACCTGGCTCGGTTACCCCTACATGATGATCCTCTGCATGGGCCTGCTCAAGGCCATTCCGGAAGATCTCTACGAGGCGTCCGCCATGGACGGGGCGGGGCCGGTACAGAACTTCTTCAAGATCACCGTACCGCTCTTGATGAAGCCGCTGACACCGCTGTTGATTGCATCCTTTGCCTTCAACTTCAACAACTTCGTACTTATCCAGTTGTTGACGAACGGGGCGCCGGACATCATCGGGGCCACCACGCCGGCCGGGACCACCGACTTGCTGGTGAGCTACACCTACCGGATCGCGTTCCAGGGCTCGGGTGGTCAGGACTACGGTCTGGCCAGTGCCATCGCCACCGCCATCTTCCTCATCGTGGGTGCGCTGGCCTTGCTCAACCTGAAATTGTCCAAAGCCGACAAGCAACTGTAAGGAGGCTTCAACATGGCAATCGTACAACCCAAATCAGTCAAATACCGGGTGTGGGCAACCCACCTGGTGATGTGGGGCTTCCTGGCACTGATCATCTTCCCGCTGATCATGGTCATCGCCATCTCGTTCCGTAACGGCAACTTCTCGGTGGGGGAGATCATCCCCACCAATCCGACCCTGGATCACTGGAAGCTGGCGCTCGGCATGTCCATCACCAACGCCGACGGCAGCATCACGCCGCCGCCGTTCCCGGTGCTGACCTGGCTGTGGAACTCCATCAAGGTGGCGGGCATCACCGCCCTGATGATAGTGGTGCTCTCCACCACCTGTGCCTACGCCTTCGCCCGTCTGCGGTTCCGTGGCAAGTCCACCATCCTGCAGGGCATGCTGATCTTCCAGATGTTCCCGGCGGTGCTGGCACTGGTGGCCATCTACGCGCTCTTCAACAAGATCGGTGACTACATCCCCTGGCTGGGTCTCAACACCCACGGCGGCCTGATCCTAGCCTACATGGGGGGCATCGCCCTGCACGTCTGGACCATCAAGGGCTACTTCGAGACCATCGACTCCTCCCTGGAGGAGGCGGCGGCCATCGATGGCGCTACTCCGTGGCAGGCGTTCCGCCTGATCCTGCTGCCCCTGTCGGTGCCCATTCTGGCGGTGGTGTTCATCCTGGCCTTCATCGGCTCCATCACCGAGGTGCCCATGGCCTCCATCCTGTTGCAGGATGTGAACAATCTGACCCTGGCGGTCGGGGCCCAGCAGTACCTCTATCCGCAGAACTACCTGTGGGGTGACTTCGCCGCAGCCGCCGTGCTGTCAGGCTTCCCCATCACGGTCGTCTTCCTGCTCGCCCAGCGCTGGCTGGTGGGCGGTCTGACCGCAGGCGGCGTGAAAGGTTAACGGTTCATGGCCGGGGGAGCTGGCTCCCCCCGTCATCACGATTTGCAAAGATTCAAGAGCGGAGCTCGACATGGCTGAAGTAGTACTCAACAACGTTCGCAAAAATTACGACCCGGCTGTCCACAAGGACACCCTGCGCAGCATCAACCTCGACATCAAGGAAGGGGAGTTCATCGTCTTCGTCGGCCCTTCCGGCTGCGGCAAGTCCACCCTGCTTCGGATGATCGCGGGTCTGGAAGACATCACCAGCGGCGAGCTGACCATCGGCGGGCGCTACATGAACGACGTGCCGCCGGTGGAGCGCAACGTCGGCATGGTGTTCCAGTCCTACGCCCTCTACCCGCACATGAACATCTACGAGAACATGGCTTTTGGCCTCAAGCTCAAGAAGATGGACAAGGAGAACATCCACAAGCGGGTGATGCGCGCCGCCGAGATCCTGGGTCTCGAGCCGCTGCTGGACAGAAAGCCCAAGGCCCTTTCTGGCGGTCAGCGTCAGCGGGTCGCCATCGGTCGCTCCATCGTGCAGCAGCCGCAGGTGTTCCTGTTTGACGAACCGCTGTCGAATCTCGACGCCGCCCTGCGGGTCAAGATGCGCATCGAGATCGCCAAGCTGCACAAGGAGCTCAACTCCACCATCATCTACGTGACCCACGACCAGGTGGAGGCCATGACGCTGGCCAACCGCATCGTGGTGCTGAGCCCGCTCAAGGGCGAGGCGGCCACCAACCTGGAGCAGTTCGGCACCCCCCTCGAGCTCTACCACAACCCGGACAACAAGTTCGTGGCGGGCTTCATCGGCTCCCCCAAGATGAACTTCCTGGCGGGCGAGCTGGTGGAGATCGGGGAGCAGGAGTGCGTGGTCAAGCTCACATCCGGTGATACCGTCCGTGCCCGGGTGGATGCCCGTCGCGGCGCGGTGGGCGACAAGGTGGAGTTGGGCATTCGCCCCGAGCACCTGGTGCCGCTGGGTCATGCCCATGCCGACAGCCGCGTGAGCGGCGTGGTGCAGGTAGCCGAACACCTGGGGGCAGAATCCTTCGTCTACATGGACGTGGATGGTCACGACTTCACCGTCAAGGCGAGCTCCGACATCGACGTGGTCACCGGCCAGGAGTACAGCGTCGGCATCCCGGCCGAAGCCTGCTACCTGTTCGATGCCAAAGAGCAGGCGTTCCCGCGCACGGCCAAATATATCCGCGCCTGAGGGCGAGAGTGCCAGGTTTTCCTTTCTATACGTTCAATGCCTTTTGCCGGTCGCAAGACCGGCTTTTTATTGCCCGTCATCCGAAGCCCGGGTTCCGGCCAGCGGGTGCGGCTGGCCGGGGCCCGTCACTGCCCGTGCTTGTCTGACTCGAGGGCGGCGGTGACGTCCGGCACGAAGTGCTGGCTGGTGAGCGGCGGGCGCTCATACCCTTCGGTCTTGATGGGGGGCAGGGTGATGGGCTCGTAGTGGATCGCCTCGTAGGGCACCTTGCCAAGGAGGTGGGAGATGCAGTTGAGGCGGGCGCGGCGCTTGTCATCGGCGTCCACCACGAACCAGGGGCAATCCTCGGTATCCGTGTAGGTGAACATGTCATCCTTGGCGCGGGAATACTCGACCCAGCGGGAGCGGGATTGCAGATCCATGGGGCTGAATTTCCAGCGCTTGATGGGAGTGTTGATGCGCTCCTTGAACCGTTTCTCCTGCTCTTCGTCGCTGACCGAGAACCAGTATTTGATGAGGGTGATGCCGGAGCGGATCAACATCCGCTCGAATTCGGGGCAGGCGCGCAGGAATTCGCGATACTCGTCGTCGCTGCAAAAGCTCATCACCCGTTCGACCCCGGCCCGGTTGTACCAGGAGCGGTCAAAAAGCACCATCTCGCCCGCCGAGGGCAGGTGCGCCACGTAGCGCTGGAAGTACCACTGGGTGCGTTCCCGATCCGAGGGGGCGGGCAGGGCGGTGACCCGGCAGACCCGGGGGTTGAGGGGCTCGGTGATCGCCTTGATGACGCCCCCCTTGCCCGCGGCGTCGCGCCCCTCGAACAGCACCACCACTTTGAGCCCCTCCTGCTTGACCCACTCCTGTAACTTGACCAGCTCCTCCTGCAGGTGGGCGAGGTGATGTTCGTAGGTCTTCTTGTCCAGACGGGGGCGTTTCTTGCTCTTTTCCTTGGCCATCATCCTCTCCTTGGTGACTCCTCGTTGTGAGTCTCTCCAGCTTGCACCAGGCGAGCACCCCTGCCAAGGGTGGCGTGTTACACTGCCGCCTCATCAGCCGCTGGCAACAGGAGAAAACATGAAGCAGTTTATGGAGATAGCGGGCCGCCGCATGGCCTATCTGGACGAGGGGCAGGGTCCGGCACTGCTCTTTGGCCACAGCTACCTGTGGGACAGTGCCATGTGGGCACCGCAAATCGAGGCCCTCAAGGAGCATTATCGCTGCATCGTGCCCGAGCTTTGGGGTCACGGGGATTCCGATGTGCTGCCCGAGGGGCCCTGCACCCTGGCGACCCTGGCCCGGGATCACCTGGCGCTGCTCGATGCCCTTGGCATCGATGAGTGCGTGCTGGTGGGGCTCTCCATCGGTGGAATGTGGGGCGTGGAGCTGGCGCGCATGGCGCCTGTTCGCCTCAAGGGCCTGGTGCTGATGGACAGCTTCGTCGGCCTTGAACCCCAGATCACCTGCGAGCGCTATCTCGGCATGCTGGCGATGATCGAGCAGGTCGGCGCCGTGCCTGCGCCCATCGCCGATCAGGTGGCGCCGCTCTTCTTCGCCCATCAACCGGACGCGGCCCTGATGGCCGGTTTCAAGGCCCGGCTGGCCCAATGGCCCGCCGACAAGGTGGCGAGCCTGGTGGCGGTGGGGCGAAGCTTCGTGACCCGGGAGGACCGCATCGACTGGCTCGAAGAGATGAGTCTGCCCGCACTGGTGATGACGGGGTGCGAGGACAAGGCTCGCCCTGTGCTGGAGGGGTATCTGATGGCCGAGGTGCTAGGGTGCCCGTTCAAGGAGATCCCGGGGGCCGGTCACATCTCGACCCTGGAGAACCCCGCGTTCATCAACCGGGCGCTGGCGGCATTTCTCGCCGAAGTGGCAGGGTGACGCTGCGCCGGATAGCCGTAAAAAAGGAGCCATGGGCTCCTTTTTTGTTGTCGAGCCCGGATGGGGCTACCAGATGTAGCCCACCCCGAAGCCTGCATAGAGTTCTCCCTGATGCTGGACGATGGGGCTGTCCGCGATGTCGTCGTCGTAGCGCTCGTAGTTGATGTCAAAGCCGCCAATCCAGTTGGCGCTGAAGCGATAGCTGCCGATGAGGGAGACCATGGGGGAGAGGGTGGTGCCCGTGTTCCACGCCGGCCTGTCCGCCCTCGCTTCGTCTTGCGAGACACCGCCGAAGTAGTAGTTGGCGAGGTTGTGGCTGCGCAGCATGACGCCGGCTCCCGGCATCAGCAACAGGGGGCCGCGGATGATGGGGAAGTTGGCCCACAGCATCAGCTCCTGACCGTTGCTGGTGCCGGTCACATCTGTGGTGGCCCGCACGCTCCAGAGGGCGTAGGGAGTGATGAGATCGGCCCCAACGCCGGCCTCGAACTGCCCCTTGCGCTTCTCCATGCCATGGAGGAAGGGATCGTCGTCCGGGTCCAGGTTGCCAAAGCGCATCCGGCCGAAGGCATAGGTCGAGAGGTTGCCATCCCGGCTGAGGTAGTAGCGGGCCCGATCCCCCAGATACATCAGGTTGTCACCAAAATAGAGGGCCCCCGGGATGGGCATCAGGGTGTCGTCCTGGTGCTGGTAACGGGCCTGACCGCCGATGACGGCCCCGCCCAGCACCAGCCCCTTGGGAATGGGGCTGTCGGGGCTGTCGCTGGAGAAGGCGCTGAGGGCCCCGATATCGAGGTCTGCCCGGACGGGTGAGCAGAGCAGCAGTGCCAGAAAGGCACCCAGAGAGGCATGGCGCAGGGCAGGGAGTGGGGGCATGACAGATCCTTGTCGGTGGGTGGGCAGTGGTAACGAACCAGACCAGCGTAGCAAGTCAGACGGATATCGGCTTTCAATTAAAACCGACAAGGCAAGCATGAGCCAGCGTCACGGAGGTGCTGCTGGTGGCCGGTATCTGGAAGGGGCGAGACCCGGCCTCGCCCCTTGCCAGGGTCAGGGGGCGGGGCGGGGGAGATCTTCCCGCTTGGGCCAGGCATTGAGCACCGCCTTGACCAGGGTGGCGAGGGGGATGGCGAAGAAGACGCCCCAAAAGCCCCACAGACCGCCAAACACCAACACGGCGATGATGATGGCCACCGGGTGCAGGTTGACCGCCTCGGAGAAGAGCAGGGGGACCAGCAGGTTGCCGTCGAGGGCCTGGATCACGAAATAGGCCACCATCAGCCAGGCGAAGTCGGGGGTCAGCCCCCACTGGAACAGGGCCACCATGGCCACCGGCACGGTCACCGCGGCGGCGCCGATATAGGGGATGAGCACGGAGAAGCCCACCGCGACCGCCAGCAGGGCGGAGTAGCGCAATCCCATCAGGGCGAAGGGCACATAGGTGGCGATGCCGACTATGACGATCTCGATCACCTTGCCGCGGATGTAGTTGATGATCTGGTCGTTCATCTCCACCCAGACCCGGTTCACCAGGGTGCGGTTGCGGGGCAGGAAGCGGCGCAGGCCTCCCATCAGCACCTGTTTGTCCTTGAGCATGAAGAAGACCATCAGGGGCACCAGGATGGCGTAGATGAGGATGGCCACCACGTTGATGAGGGAGCTCAAAGAGGCGCTCACCAGTTGTTCACCACCGGTCAGGATGCGCTGGCGAATGTTGTCGATGATGGTCTCCACCAGGCTGACGTCGATGATCTCGGGGTATTTTTCCGGCAGGGTGCGGACATAGTCCTGGGCATGGGCCAGCATGGCGGGCGCCTCCTTGGCCAGGTTGACCCCCTGGCTCACCAGCGTCGGGATGAGGCCCAGCAGCATCAGGGTCGTTACCGTGATGAACAACAGCAGGACCAGGCTGGTGGCGACGGTGCGAGAAAGCCCGCCCCGTTGCAGGCGACTCACCGGCCACTCCAGCAGATAGGCCATCACCAGGGCCACCAGCAGCGGTGCCAGCAGATCCCCAAACAGCCAGAGCACGGCAAAGCAGAAGACCAGCAGCAGGAAGAGGGTGACGGCATCGGGGTCGGAAAAACGGGTCTGATACCAGCGCTTCAATACATCTAACATCGAGGCTTCCTTGAATGGCGGCTCACGGGGTGGGTGGCATGGGCTCGGGGGCGAGCAGGGCGTCCCGGGGGGGACGGGCAACGACGAGCAGCAGGGAGAGGCGGGCAGCTGACTCTTCCCGGGTCTGGACATGGTGACCCTGACGGCGCAGATAGGCGGGAATATCCTGCCGGGAGCCTGCATCACCGAGCTGGATGCACACGGATTGACCGGGCCGGGCCTGGCGCAACCAGAGCTTGAGCCGGATGAGGGGCTCGGGACAACGCCAGGGGGTCAGGTCGAGCTGTTCCATGAGAACTCCATCGCGTGCGTGGCGGTCATTATGGCCGTGATGAGAGGATGAAACAACGCTTGTGGGCCTTGAATGGCAAGGGTATTCTGCCGATGCCCGCTGGGGTCTGATTGGAGATAGAGATAACGTGGCACGTTTTTCCCCCCTGATAGCATCGCTTCCCCTGTTGGTCACCCTGATGGGGGCGACCTTCCACGCCCAGGGGAGCAACCAGTTGCCCGACATCGGTACCGCCGGGGTCGCCGCACTGCCCATCGAGCAGGAGGTGCGTTACGGCAACGCCTTCATGCGTTTTGCCCGAGCGGGCCTGCCCATCATCGATGACCCCGTGCTCAACGAATACATCGACGATCTGGGCCAGCGGCTGCTGACCAATGCCGACGGGGTGCGCTTCCCGTTCACCTTCTTCCTCATCAACGATCCCAGCATCAACGCGGCGGCCTTCCTCGGTGGCCGGGTCAAGGTGCACACCGGCCTCTTCCTTTACGCCGAGAGCGAGAGCGAGCTGGCCTCGGTACTGGCCCACGAAATCACCCACGTGACCCAGCGTCACATCGCCCGTTACATGGAGGCACAGGCGAGCAGCTCCGCGATGACCCTGGCCGGCCTGGTGGGCTCCATTGCACTCGCGGTGATCAACCCCACCGCCGGCATCGCGGCCTTGCAGACCACGCTTGGCTTGTCGATGCAGTCGGCCATCAACTACACCCGGGACAACGAATACGAGGCGGATCGCATCGGCATGAAGACGCTGTATGACGCCGGGTTCGATCCCATGGGCATGGCCAACTTCTTCCAGAAGCTGGCGGCGGAGTACCGCTATGCCAGCAAGCCGCCAGAGATGTTGCTGACTCACCCCCTGCCGGAGACCCGGATCAGCGAAGCCCGTGCCCGGGCCGGGAGCTATGGCGCGCGCGCCCTGCCGCCGAGCCTGGACTTCTGGCTGGCCAAGGTGCGCATCCAGGTGCGCTATGGCACCGAGACGCCCCAGGCGCTGCTCACCTACTTCGACAGCCGCCTGCAGAAGGGGGATTACCCCCTCAAGGATGCCGCCATCTATGGCAAGGCGCTGGCCCTGTTGCAGCTCAAGCGCACCGACGAGGCTGACACCCTGATGCAGGAGCTGGCGACCCGTCACCCGGAGGATCTCTTCGTGGTGGATGCCCTGACCGACATCGATCTCGCCAAGGGGCGCAGCGCCCAGGCCATCGCCAGACTGGAGCGCTTCCGCACCCGGATGCCGGACAACGAGGTGGTGGTGGTGAACCTCGGCAACGCCTATCTGGAGGGGGGGAACTACAAGAAGTCCATCGCCATCCTGGACCCTTATGCCCGGGAGCACGACGAGAACAGCCTGGCCTGGAGCCTGCTGTCTGACGCCTACCGCAAGGCGGGCAGAATGACGGACCTGCACATGGCACGGGCGGAGACCCTTTCCCTGCGCGGGGACTACCAGGCGGCCATCGACGAACTGATCGTGGCCCGGGGCACCACCAGCGACAAGCTGACCCTGGCCCGCATCGAGGCGCGCATCACCCAGCTGGAGCGGGCCAAGAAGGATCTGGACAGCCTCAAGGGCTGAGTCCGGAGCGGGTTGATGGCAGGCGGGGTGCTCCTTTGGGGGCACCCCGCCTTGTTTTGCAGGCTAAAATAGGGCCTTTCATCGGTTTCAACGCATCTTGATGATGAAGAAATGAGAGTGATGGATGGCTCTGCTATGGGGCGCTCGCCACGCGGCGTTTTATCTCGGCGAGCTTCTGTTCGTCCAGCTCTCCCACCAGGGTCTCCAGCAGCGTGCCCCTGGCATCGAGCAGATAGCTGGTGGGCAGCGCCCCGGGCCTTGGGAACGGGAGGCGGGCGTCGTCATCCGGGATCATCAGGGGAACCCTGATGGCGTGGCGCTGTGCCAGCTCGGTCAGTTCGGCGGGGGAGGCGGGGTCATAGTTGATGGCGATCACCCGGATCCGCCCTTCCTGGTGCAATGTTGCCAGCAAGGGCATCTCCCGCAGGCAGGGGGCGCACCAGGGGGCGAAGTAGTTGACCAGCAGCGGCTTGCCACCGAGATCCGCGAGGCTGACCTTCTTTCCCGCGCCGTCGGTGAAGTCGGGTGCCGGGCTGCAGGCCCCCAGCAGGGTTGCCACAATCAGCCAACAGATCCGTTTCATTTCCATAGCCTTCCCGCTTACCCTGACCATCCGTTTCCCCTACAATAGCGCCATTTCTTGTCCCATCTTGCGATTAATCAGGGAGTTATCATGAGCGAGACCCAAATCTACCACAATCCGCGCTGCTCCAAGAGCCGTGAAACCCTGGCCTTGCTGGAACAGCACGGGGTCGCCCCCGAGGTGGTGCTCTATCTGGAGCAGGCCCCGAGCGAGGCACAGATCCGCACCCTCCTGAGTCAGCTTGGCTTCACGGATCCCCGACAGCTGATGCGCACCAAGGAAGATCTCTACAAGGAGCTGGGGCTCGGCGAGGTGAGCGGCGATGACCTCATTCGTGCCATGCACCAGCACCCCAAGCTCATCGAGCGCCCCATCGTCATCAAGAACGGGCAGGCCCGCATCGGTCGTCCGCCCGAGCAGGTGCTGGAGATCCTCAAGTGACCACCCGCTTCGCTCGCCTGCTGACCCTGGCCGGTTTTTTCGGCCTGCTGGCCTGGGTGCTGCTCTGGCACCTCTGGCTCTCGCCCCACCCGGATCTTGCCCCCTGGCTGTTGCCGGTGATCTGGACGGTGCCGCTGCTCTTCCCCCTCAAGGGCATAGTACAGGGCAATCCCTACACCCACGCCTGGGGCAATTTCGTGCTGATGCCCTACTTCCTGCACGCCCTGACCCTGATCACCACGGATGAGGGGGAGCGGTGGCTGGCGGTGGTGGAGCTGGTGCTCACCACCCTGGCGTTTGTGGGCACCATCTATTACGCTCGCCTGCGCGGCCGCGAGCTGGGGCTGAGTATCCGCAAGAAGGAAGGCTGAGCCCCTCCCTGTCCGCCTGCTGGCGGGCAGGGTATGTGTCTGAAACCGACGCAAGCCAGCGAATGGCATCTGGCGGTATCGCCCCGAAGTGGCTTGCTTATCTCTTTGATTAATTTATGGATATTGATCGCTGATTGGCAGGGAAGCGCCTCTGTTGGCAGATCTGTCACCTGGCTTGCCAGTCTCAGTCAGCCCCTGTTATGCAAAAAGGGGTATGCTTGTGTTTTCACCAGACTCGAGTGATCCATATGACAATCCTGCGTTCCCCCCTGTTGCACAAGACCCTGCTGGCCCTGACCGTCTCCCTCTCCGTCAGTTCCCTCGCCGATGCCTGTACCCGCGCCGTCTATCAGGGGGAGGGAGCGCTGGTGGTGACCGGTCGTACCATGGACTGGCGCAGCGCCATGCCGACCAATCTCTGGGCGCTGCCCCGTGGCATCGCGCGGGAAGGGGAGGCCGGCGCGCACTCCATGACGTGGACGTCGCGCTACGGCTCCGTGGTGGCGGCAGGCTTCGATGCAGGCACCGCCGACGGCATGAACGAGAAGGGGCTGGTGGCCAACCTGCTCTATCTGACCGAGTCCGAGTATGTGACCCCGAGCGACAAGGATCCGCGCAAGACTCTCTCCATCTCGCTCTGGGCCCAGTACGCGCTGGACAACTTCGCCACCGTGGCCGAGGCGGTCGAGGCCCTGTCGAAGGAGGAGTTCTATGTGGTGACCACCCTGACCCCGGATGGCAAGCCGGGCCAGCTGCACCTCTCCCTCTCCGATGCGAGCGGCGATTCCGCCATCTTCCAGTACGTGGGGGGCAAGCTGCAGATCTACCACGACCGCAGCTATCAGGTGATGACCAACTCGCCGACCTTTGACAAGCAACTGGCCCTCAACGACTACTGGGAGGAGATTGGCGGTCTCACCATGCTGCCCGGCACTAACCGCTCGGCGGACCGTTTTGCCCGCGCCTCCTTCTACATCAAGACCCTGCCAAAGACCGACCAGGCCAACGAGGCGGTGGCCGGGGTGATGAGCGTGATGCGCAACGTCTCGGTACCCATGGGGATCAGCACCCCGGATCAGCCCAACATCTCCACCACCCTGTGGCGCAGCGTGGCGGATCAGCAGCATCGCCGCTATTTCTTCGAGCTGACCCATCTGCCCAACACCTTCTGGGTGAGCATGGACAAGCTGGATCTCGCCGAGGGGGCCCCGGTGCGCAAGTTGCCCCTGACCGAGCAGCAGCTCTATGCGGGGGAGACGGCGGAGAAATTCGTCCCGGCCAAGGCGTTTCGCTTCCTGCCGGCCAGCCCCAAGGCCTGAGCATTCCCCCTATGACAACGCCCCGCTCGGGGCGTTTTTTATGGTGGGGATGAGGTGGCCGTGCGGTGGGCGGCGATCTGCGCCTCGCAAAAGCGCATCAGCTCCGGGTAGAAGTGCAGGAAGGCGTGCTCGGCCTCGATCCAGCGAGCCTGATCCAGGGCGTGGAGCGCCTCCCCGAGCGGCACGGGGCGGCGCAGCCGACGACCGATGCCGTTGAGGGCCGCCCCCACCCCTTCCCGGTACTGGTAGGAGGCCAGCCAGTCCTGCTCGGCCATGCGCCGCAGGGCCATCGGCAGGCCCTGTGGCAGGCTGTGGTGATCCAGGAGAAGCTGACCATAGCTCTGCGCCAGAAAGCGGGACAGGGGGGCTGCGCTGAACCTCTGCCAGTGCTGGCTGAGCCAGTGATCGTAGAGCATGTCCACCACAATGCCGCCGAAGCGGCGCCAGGGGGGGGCGAAGCTCGCCACGGCGGCCCGATGGGCCGGGTGGGCATCGGTGAAGGCGTCTATCTTGCGGTGCAGCCAGATCCCCTCGTCGAAGTGGTCAGCCAGACCCGTCGGCAGCGGGCCCTTGATGAAGTCCCCCAGCAGGTTGCCGGTGAGGGAGCTGCCGGTATGGGCCGCCAGATGGAGGTGGGCGAGAAAATTCATGGGATGGGGCTCGCGTGCCTGGGCGTGAACGGGTGATCCGAGACTAACGAATCGTGGCCGGATTGACCATGGGCAGGATGTTTCATCCCCAAGTCCCCTTGCCGGGCAAATTTGAGGCGTGGTAAGGTGCTTGCCATCTTTGTCACAGGACGCGACAAATCACCATGATGCGCAAAGCCAGAGGCTTTTTTCTGGCCTTCTACTTCAAGCCTTTCTATCTCTCCGAGTGGTTCGACGAATAGGTCGAGGCCCCGGAGCAGTTCATTGACGCCCATGGCGGCGTAATCCCGCTCATCTGCAATTTGCCGTTTGTTGGCCATCGCTTGCCTCTGCCTGCGATGCCTTGACCGCGCCTGTGCGCTTTTTATGTAATGGAGTACTCACGATGAAGACCACACTGACCCTGTCAGCCCTTGTTGCTGCCTGTCTGCTCGCCACCCCCGTCACCGCCAAGGAGTGGAAGACGGTACGCTTTGGCGTGGAGGGGGCCTATCCACCCTTCTCATGGACCGATGCGTCCGGAGAGATCAAGGGATTTGACATCGATCTTGCCAACGCCCTGTGCCAGCAGATGGCCGTCAGGTGCGAACTGGTGGCCCAGGATTGGGACGGCATGATCCCGGCCCTGCTGTCGCGCAAGTACGACGCCATCATCGCCGCCATGTCGATCACCGACGAGCGGCGCAAGAAGGTCGACTTCACCGAGAAATACGCCCACATTCCCAACCGCTTCGTGGCGGCCAGGGGCACCGAACTGACGCTGACGCCGGAAGGGATGGTGGGCAAGCGCATCGGCGTGCAGCGGGCCACCACCCACGACAAGTACCTGACCGACAACTTCGGCTCCAGCGTCACCATAGTGCGTTACGGCAGTGCCGATGAAGCCTACCTCGACCTGAAGGCGGGACGGGTGCTGGCTCTGCTGGCCGACGCCTCGGCCATCGAACAGGGGTTGCTTGGCAAGGAAGGGGGCGACAAGTACGACTATGTGGGGCCGGCCCTGACCGACCGTCAATGGTTTGGCGACGGCATGGGGATCGCGGTGCGCAAGGGGGATCAGGATCTCAGGGCCAAGCTGAACGACGCCATCAAGGCCCTGCGCGCCAACGGCAAGTATCAGGAGATCAACCGGAAGTACTTCAAGTACGATATCTATGGCGGTTGATGGGTAACAGTCGGAGGGAGCCTGCTCCCTCCTTTTTCATGCAGCAAGGAGAGACCCCATGTTGACCCTGATCGAGGGTGCGCAGATCCATAGTCCGGCCCCGCTCGGCCAGCAGGACCTGCTGGTGGCGGATGGCCGCATCGCCTGGATGGGCAAGGGACTGACGGTTCCGGCCGACTGGCCACTGACGCGGGTGGACGCTGGCGGCCGCTATCTGGTGCCCGGACTGGTAGACCCGCTCGCCCATATCACGGGAGGGGGCGGCGAGGGAGGCTTCGGCTTTCGCACGCCGGAGCTCTCGGCAAGGGAAGCTCTGGCGGCGGGGGTCACCACACTCGTGGCGGCGCTCGGCACCGACAGCCTGACCCGCAGCCCGGCCCAGGTGCTCGGCAAGGTACGCGAGTTTCGCGCCGCCGGGGTGAGCGCCTTCATGTACACCGGCTCCTACCACCTGCCGGTCAAGACCCTCACCGGCACGGTGGAGTCGGACATCATGCTGATCCCCGAAGTGCTGGGGGTGGGGGAGGTGGCCATCAGCGATCACAGGTCCAGCGCCCCCACCCACGACGAGCTGGCGCGCCTGGCGAGCGAGGCGCGGGTGGCCGGGCTGTTGTCGGGCAAAAGTGGCGTCAGCTTCTTTCACCTGGGAGATGGCCGCGGGGCGCTGGCGCCCCTGCGGGCCCTGCGCGATGACACCGACATCCCGCTTCGCCAGCTCTACCCCACTCACTGCAACCGCAATCCCTGGCTCTTTGCCGAGGCCATCGAGTGGGGTCGGGCAGGCGGCTGGGTCGACCTCACCACGTCGAGCTTCCCGGACCTGCTGGATGACGGGGAGCGGCTCGCGGCCGACGCCCTGGTGGCGTTGCTGGCGGCCGGCGTGCCCGTGGATCGCATCAGCTTCAGCTCGGACGCCAACGCCAGTCTGCCGCGCTTTGACGGCGAGGGGCGGCTCATCGAGCTGCGCTGCGGCCAGATAGGGAGCCTGTGGCAGGAGGTGGTGGCGGCCTGCGGCAAGGGGGTGGCGTTGGAGACGGCACTGGCGGTAGTGACGGCCAATCCGGCCAGGGCGTTGGGGCTTGCGAGCAAGGGTACCCTGGGGGTAGGGCAGGATGCGGATTTGCTGCTGATCGATCCTGATACGTTCACCATCGAGCGGGTGATGAGTGGGGGTCGGTGGCGCACCTGAATACCGGCGCCTGTCATTCAGCCCGCTCAGTTCATCAACAAAAAGCCCGGCAGCAGTGCCGGGCTTTTTCGTGCCATGGGGCTCAGATGGCCAGGAACCCCAGGATCAAAATGGGGCCGAGCAGGCTCAGGATAAAGCCGGAGACGATGGCCACCGGCACCACCTGGATGCCGCCGGATTTTTGGATGACAGGCAGGGTGAAGTCCAGCGCCGTGGCGCCGCCGTAGCCGATGGCGGCGCTGGGGTGGCGGCGCATCAGCACCGGGATGATGAGGATGGCGATAAGCTCGCGCCCCAGATCGTTGATGAAGGCGGCGGAGCCCAGCACCGGGCCCAGCTTGTCCGCTACCAGGATGCCGGAGAGCGAATACCAGCCAAAACTGGAGCTCATCGCGAGGCCATGGGCAAAGGGCATGCCGAGCAGCTGGGCGGCCAGCAGGCTGCCGAGCCAGCTGCTGAGGATGACGGTGAGCGCGATCTTCATGCCCCAGGGGTTGAGCAGGATCTGGCGCAGGCGCATGCCGGAGTTGCGCATCTGGATGCCGATGAGCAAGAGCAGCAGCATCAGGGCCCACTCGCTCCACTTGTCGATGGGCAGGGCGCGCAGGTCCACCACCAGCCCCAGCAAGACGCCCCCCAGCACCACGAAACAGAGCTGGAGGGATTCCCACAACAGGTGCAGCTTGCTCGGCATCTTGCCGTCACTGGCCTCGTGGGTGGGGGGGCTGCGTTTGTCCAGCCACCACAGGGCCAGCAGGTTGCAGAGGGTAATGGCTGCGAGCATCACCCCTGCCACCTTGAAGATCACTGCCAGGTTGCTGCCCAGGTTCTCCACATAGGCCAGCCCCAGCCCCATCAGGAACAGGATGAGGTAGACCATCTTGCCCAGGGACTGGTTGACCAGCTTGATCAGACGGGCGGAAGAGAGGGGAACCAGATAGCCGATCACCAGCGGCAGCAGGATCAGCAACACATTGAGCAACATCGGGGCCTCGATCACAAAACGTGGAAAAACGGCACCTTATCACGACTTGTTGCACCTGTGTCACGGATCTGTGCATCAGCATGGCCCATACGGGACTTTTTTATCATATTGTTGTGTTTTTTGATGACAGTCGGCTCTGTACGCAAACGGGGAAAGAGGGCCACATCACCTGAAAAATCAATTTCATCCCCATGAAATGACGAGAGAAGGGGAATCTGCCCGGGTGAATAAAGTCCTTTGGGGTGACATCTGACGGATATGGTGAAATATGCTTGCTACCAGTGCGCTGCGGGTATAAAAGAGCGGTAGAGAAGGTGCGACGAAAATTGGATTTTATGCAGACAAAGTGCTGAAAAATACTCAATAGGCCAATAAAAATACAGATAAAACACCAAATACCTCGGTTCTGTATTGTTTTTTCACTACCTCAATGATATTTTCGCTGAAGGTTGCCATCGGTTAACGTTTTGTTAAATGGACGATGGTGGAGTCACGCCGAAGCGGCGTCTAGGGACAGACAAGGTTGTAATGGATGAGCGACGTTGCCGCACTGGAAGTTCGTGATCTGCACAAGTATTTTGGCACCCACGAAGTGCTCAAGGGCATCGATATGACGGCCCACAAGGGGGATGTGATCTCCCTCATCGGCTCCTCGGGTTCGGGGAAGTCGACCTTTCTACGCTGTATCAATCTGCTTGAAACCCCCTCATCGGGCAGCGTCTCCCTCCACGGGGAGCTGATCCGGATGAAAACCAGCCATTCCGGCGAACGCCTGCCGGAAGACATGCGCCAAGTGGAGCGTATCCGCAGCCGACTGGCCATGGTGTTTCAAAGCTTCAATCTCTGGTCCCACATGACCATCATGCAGAACATCATCGAAGTGCCCATCCAGGTACTCAAGGTGCCCCGTGCCGAGGCCATCGCCAAGGCGGAGCACCTGCTCAACCGGGTGGGGCTGTGGGAGCGTCGCGACTATTATCCCGGTCACCTCTCCGGCGGGCAGCAGCAGCGGGCCGCCATCGCCCGGGCGCTGGCGGTGGAGCCCGAGGTGATGCTGTTTGACGAGCCTACCTCGGCCCTCGACCCTGAACTGGTGGGGGAGGTCCTTGGCCTGATGCGCGAGCTGGCGGAAGAGGGGCGTACCATGATGGTGGTGACCCACGAGATGTCCTTCGCCCGCGATGTGTCGAACAAGGTGATGTTCCTGCACCAGGGGCGCGTGGAGGAGGAGGGCAATCCCAAGGAGATCTTCGCCCATCCCAAGTCGGAGCGATTCAAGCAATTCATCTCGTCCATTTATTGATGGACGGGATTCAATTTCAACCATCCGTACTTTCAACGATCGACGTGTTTATCAAGGAGAGATACATGAACAAGCTGATGCTGGCGACTGCCGTGATGACGGCCCTGTGTTCCGGTAGCCTGATGGCCAAGGAGTGGAAAGAGGTCCGGATCGGGGTGGAAGGGGCCTATCCCCCCTTCTCCTGGACCGAGCCGAGCGGCGAGGTGAAAGGCTTCGACATCGACATCGCCAACGCCCTGTGCGACGAGATGAAGGTGAAGTGCACCCTGATCAAGCAGGACTGGGACGGCATCATTCCGGCGCTGCTGTCGCGCAAGTATGACGCCATCATCGCCACCATGGACATCACCGAAGAGCGCAAGAAGAAGGTGGACTTCACCCAGAAGTACCAGCACATCCCGGCGCGCTTCGCCGCCAAGAAAGGGACCGAGATCCAGCTCGACAAGGCCTTCATGGACGGCAAGACCATCGCCGTGCAGCGTGCCACCTCCATGGATACCTACATCACCGACAACTTCCCCAATGCCACCATCAAGCGCTACGGCACTGCGGATGAAGCCTACCTCGATCTGAAATCCGGCCGTGTCGACTACGTGATGGCCGACTCCGCCGCCATCAGCGACGGCCTGCTGAAGAAGGAAGGGGGCGATGCCTTCGAGTTCATCGGCCCGAAACTGACCGATCCCAAGTGGTTTGGCGAGGGTGCCGGCATCGCTGTGCGCAAGGCTGACAAGGATCTGAAAGAGAAATTCAATGCCGCCATCCTGGCCCTGCGTGCCAATGGCAAGTACAAGGAAATCAACGACAAGTACTTCGACTTCGACGTGTACGGCGAGTAAGCCGACGTCAGGCGAACAACGACAGGTTGATCCCGTCAGTAGTCATCGGGCCCGTTGCCTTCCGCTGGGAGTGACGGGCCCGATTGCGATGGAGCTGCATTGCATATGTTTGATTTGAAAGGATACGAAACCTCTCTGCTGGAGGGGGCCTGGATCACCCTGGAGGTGGCGCTCGCCTCCCTGCTGCTGGCCCTGGTGCTCGGCATGCTGGGGGCCCTGGCCAAGCTCTCTCCCTACAAGTGGGCACGCGGCATCGCGGCGGCCTACACCACCGTCATTCGCGGCATCCCGGATCTGGTGCTGATGATGCTGCTCTTCTTCGGCGGCCAGGTGCTCATCAACGGGATCTGTACCTGGGTCAACGAGGCCTACAACAACCACCTGCTGGCGAGCAACCCGAACCAGGAGTGGGTCTCCCTGCTGCCCGATTACATCGACATCAGCCCGTTTGCGGCCGGGGTCGCCACCATCGGCTTCATCTTCGGCGCCTACATGACCGAGACCTTCCGCGGCGCCATCCTGGCGGTGGACAAGGGGGAGCTCGAGGCGGCCCGTGCCTTCGGCATGCGGGCAAGCCAGGTCTTTGTGCGGATCCTCTTTCCCCAGATGATGCGCCACGCCCTGCCCGGGTTTGGCAACAACTGGCTGGTGCTGCTGAAAACCACTGCCCTGGTCTCCATCATCGGGCTCGATGACATGGTGCGAAAGGCGTCGCTCGCGGCGGGCTCGACCCAGCAGCCTTTCACCTTCTACATGGCGGTGGCGCTGATCTTCCTGGTCTTCACCGCAGTCTCTACCTCGGCGCTCAAGTGGGCCGAGCGTCACTACGCCATCAAGACGAGGTAAGCCATGGATTTCTCGATCATTCTCAAGGAGTGGCCCACCTACTGGGAGGGTCTCTATACCACCATCTGGCTGGTGGCCGCCTCGCTCATGCTGGGGCTCATGCTGGCGGTGCCCATGGGCATACTGCGCAACAGCCGCAACTGGTTGATAAAGGGGCCAATCTGGGCCTATATCTACTTCTTCCGTGGCACCCCGCTTCTGGTGCAGCTTTTCATCATCTACTACGGTGCCGCCCAGTGGGAGTGGCTCAAGAACAGTGCGGCCTGGTCCCTCTTCTCGGAAGCCTGGTTCTGTGCCCTGCTGGCGTTCACTCTCAACACCGGTGCCTACACCGCCGAGATAGTGCGTGGCGCCGTGATGAACATGCCCAAGGGGCAGATAGAAGCGGCAAGCGCCTTCGGCATGACCCGCTGGCAGACCCTCACCCGCATCATCCTGCCCAACTCGTTTCGCCGTGCGCTGCCGGCCTACAGCAACGAGGTGATCTTCATGCTGCAGGGGTCGGCGGTGGCGGGCATCATCACCATCGTCGATCTGACGGGGGCGGCGCGGATCATCAACTCCCGCTACTACAGCCCGTTCGAGGCGTTCCTGACCGCAGGTCTGCTCTACATGCTGCTCACCTTCGTCATCGTCTGGTTGTTCAAGAAGTGGGAAGCCCGCTGGCATGCCCACCTGCGCCCGCGCAGCGTCTGACTGCCAGCAGAGAAAAAGCCCGCAACTGCGGGCTTCTTTTATGGACCACGGGCAGGCTCAGCGCCCCAGGTACTCCCTGTCGAAGAAGGTGTTGACCCAGTGGGGGCGATAGACGGCGAGCAGGGTCATGGTCATGCCGTTGAGGAGCGCCTCGGGGAAGAGTAGCAGCGGCCAGATGGAGAGGTAGTCGGCGCTGATGGTGTGCCAGGAGTAGGTGCCGCTCACCCCCATCAGCAGGGCGCTGGCGATCACCTTGGCCGAAATGCTCAGCGCCCCCCCCAGAAATGCCGCCACGAACAGATAGACGAAGAGGTGGCGAGGCAGCCAGGCCCAGCTCCCCAGAAACAGTAGCCAGCTGGTTGCCACCGGCAGGGCGACGCCGATGAGGGCTTGCCAGCCGATGTCGGTCAGGGGGATTACCCCGAAGTAAGCGAGGAGCAGCAGGGTGAGGCAGGGGGCGAGCAGGGCGAGGCGCCAGCCCAGCAGCAGGGTCAGGCTGGTGAGGCCGAGAAAGTGGATCTCGAGCCCCTCGTGCAACCCGGCCCGCAAGGTCCACAGCGGTACCAGCACGATGGCGCCGCCGAGGCAAAGATGCTGATAGAGCGGGTGGGCGCCAAGGGTGCGCAGCAGGGAGGCGTTCAGACTGAAGGCGAGCAGCACCAGCCAGAGCAGGAGGGCGGCAACTTGTCCTTCACTCATGAGCGGTTCCCCCGGATGCGGCTGTCGGTGATGGCGCCGTGGCGAACGCCAGCGCAATGAAAAGAGGCCGCCCTCTGCCGGGCGGCCTCCTGTCTCAATACTTCACGTTGGGGTGATACTTGCCAAGGATGCCCTGGACCCTGTCCATGGTCTCCTTGCTGGGGGGCTTGATGCCGACCAGATCATAGGTATCTCCCAGCACGTCCCACTTGTGCTTGCCAAGTTCGTGGTAGGGCAGCAGCTCCACCTTCTCGACGCACTCCCCCAGCTCGGCGATGAACTGGCCTAGTCCTTCTGCGCTCTCGTCATCGTCGGACCAGGTGGGTACCACCACGTAGCGGATCCACATGGTCTGACCGCGGGAGGCCAGGTAGCGGGCGAACTCCAGGGTGTATTTGTTGCTGACGTGGGTGAGGGGAATGTGCTTCTCGTCGTTGATCTGCTTGATGTCGAGCAGCACCAGATCGGTGTTGTCCAGCACCCGGTCGAGCAGCTCGTCGTAGTGACGCACGAAACCGTTGGTGTCGAGGCAGGTGTGGATCCCCTGGGCCTTGCAGGCGGTGAACAGTTCGGCGATGAACTCCTGCTGCAGCATGGCCTCGCCGCCGGAGGCGGTCACGCCACCGCCGGAGGCATTCATGAAGTGGCGATAGCTGGTGAGATCCTTCATCAGCTCGGGCACGGTGACCTCGCGGCCGCCCTGGGTGTCCCAGGTGTCCCGGTTGTGACAATACTTGCAGCGCATCAGGCAGCCCTGCATGAACACGATGAAGCGGATGCCGGGGCCGTCGACGGTCCCGCAGGTCTCGACGGAGTGGATCCGGCCAATGATGTCGGTAGTGCCGGTGTCGCTGGCTTCAACGGTCGGGATCCGCTGCGTGCCGGGGGTGGCAGGTCCCTTGGATTCAACGGCGGGGATCCGGTTAATGACTGACATAGACGACTCCAATGGTGCGGACAAGGTTCGAGCGGTCGTTATTTTATGACAGAAAGCCCTATAAATCCTACCAGTTTAGCCCGCAGGGGTGGCACCCAGCAGGCTCTCCAGTGCCTTGACGGGGAGCGGCCGGCTGGTGAGGAAGCCTTGATAATGCTGGCATCCCAGGGCCTTGAGCACGGCGAGCTGCTCCTCTTCCTCCACCCCTTCGGCGGTGACGGTGAAACGAAACACCCGGGCGAGATCCAGGATGGCCTTGACGATGGCCTTGTCCTGTTCGCTGTGGACCAGGGTCTGGATGAAGCTTCTGTCGAGCTTCACTTCGTCGGCGGGCAGATCCCGCAGATAGGCCAGGGACGAGTAGCCCGTGCCGAAGTCGTCGATGGAGATGAGCAGGCCGAGGGCCTTGAGCTGGCGGATCCTGGCGATGCTCTCCAGCCGGTTTTCCAGCACCACGGACTCGGTGATCTCCAGCAACAGGCGCGACGGGGGCACCCCGGTGTCCCGCAGAATGTACTCCACCTGCTGCACGAAACCGGCGGTGTGGAACTGGCGGGCGCTGACGTTGACCGACAGATGGGGGATGGCGAGACCGTTGTTGAGCCAGAAGCTGTACTGGGCGCAGGCGGTCTTCATCACCCAGTAGCCGATCTCCTGGATCAGGGTGGTCTCCTCGGCGATGGGGATGAACTCCCCGGGTGGCACCATGGTGCCGTCGGCCTTCTGCCAGCGCAGCAGCGCCTCTATGCCCGAGAGCGTGCCGTTGTCGACCCGGTATTGGGGCTGGTAGTGCAGCACCAGCTCGTTGTTGCGCAGGGCATCGCGCAGCTGGTTGTTGAGAGAAAGCTTGCTCTTCTCTTTTTCCGCCATGGCTTCACTGAAGAAGATATGGTTGCCCTGGCCCGCGCGCTTGGCCATGTGGACGGCGGTATCGGCCTGCTGCATCAGGACAAGGTGATCCTTGTCGTCATCGCTGAACAGGCTGATCCCCACGGAGGCGCTGCAGTGCAGCTTGTGATCGCCGATGTCGAAGGGGGCACGGAAGATCCCCATCAGCTCCCGGGCAAAGTGCTCCGCCAGGATCTTGGCGGTGATATAGCCCTGGCCCAGCGCCGTGAAGAGCAGGGCAAATTCGTCACCCGAAGTGCGAGCGAGCACCAGGTTCTCCTGGGGCAGGGACTTGAGTCGCACCACCACGGCCTGGAGCAGCAGATCGCCGCAGGCGTGACCGAGGGAGTCGTTGATGGACTTGAAGTTGTCCAGATCCAGCAGCAGCAGGGCCCCCCACTGGCCACTCGGGGCCTGCAGGGTGCGCTGCATGATGTCGGTCAGGCTGCGCCTGTTGTAGAGATCGCACAGGTCGTCGTAGTAGGCGAGGCGCTCGATGTGGCGGGCGGTCTCTTTCTCCTGGGTGATGTCGTGGAAGCTGCAGACGAAGTGGCTGATCTCCTCCTCGTCATCCTTGACCCCGCTCACCATGAGCCGCACCGGGAAGAGGTGTCCTTCCCTGTGCAGGCATTGTTCCTCCCCGAGCCAGTATCCCTGCCGGTTGACCGCCGCGATCACCTCCTCCTTGAGGGTGTCGCCATAGTAGGTGGGCCTCAGGGCGTCGATGTGCAGGCCCAGCATCTCCTCGCTGGCAAAGCCGGTGATGCGGCTGAAGGAGGCATTGACCTTGAGGATGATGCCCCCGTGATCCATCACCAGCAGACCGTCGTGGGTGTTGAAGGCCACTTCGGCCAGGCGCAGGGCATCGTCATTGGCCAGGCGCTGCAACTCGCTGGCGGCCCGCTCGCGCTGTTCGTAGAGGACGTCCAGCAGGGGCGCGGGATCGGCCAGGGGGGTGGCGAGCAGCAGGGTGAGCTGCCCCAGGGGGAGACCATTTGGCCCCGGGAAGGGGATGCCGACATAGGCCTTGGCGTCGAGGGCCAGCAGTTGGCTGGACTGGGGATAGCGCAGGGCCAGATCTTCCACGTAGAGGCTCTGCCCGTGCTGGAAGATCTCCCGGCCCGGGCCGATGTCCATGGGCATGGGTTTGACGACGGCGAAGGCATCCCCCTCCACCACGCAGCGGGGAATGAGCCAGAGATCCTGGCCGCGAGGCTGAAACTCGCCGATCCAGCCCCTGTGGGCACCGCTCAGGCCCATGGCCCAGCGCAGCAGGGCGCGGCAGTAATCGTTGCCGGTCAGGTTGGCAAGCCCTGGTGGGGGCGCGAGGTCTGGGGTGTCGGTCGCCACGGGGTCCGGCTGCCAGTGGCCGAGCAAACGGGCGCAATGACGCACCAGTTGCAGGGTGTCATCGCTGATGAGGGTGCTCTCGGCATACTCCAGGCTGAGCACGCCGATGAGCTTCTCCTGCTCCAGCAAGGCGCCGTCCAGGCGGGAGCAGACATTGGCATCGGCCAGATAGTAGTGCTGGCTCAACATGGGCTGGTGGGCCGCCTCCGAGAAGCTCAGGGCGCCCCGGGCGCGCAGGGCCCGGATGTAGCGGCTGTCTCCGCGAATGGCACCGAGCGCGTCCACCCCCAGGGTGAACACCGGGGTCAGCTGCTCGCCGCCAAGGGCGCCATGGGCCTGGTAGTGCCAGAGGATCAGGCGATCGGCCCCCAGGCACTCCTTGAGGCTCTCCAGCATGGCGTCATACTGCTGCTGGCTGGCCATCTGGCTCAGGCGCGGCAGTTGCAGGGACAGGCTGGCGGCGCTCTCCTGGGACTGGGTCTGCAGGCAGATGAGCCAGAAGGCGTCCTGCTCGTGGGAGAGGGAAATGTGCCAGAGGAGGGCGTCAAAGCGCAGCACCAGCTTGCCCCCCTTGCCGCTGGCCAGCCGCTGCTCGATGGGCTGGCGCAGGGCGTCCGGCAATTGGGCCGGCCAGGCACTGCGGGGCTCGTCGAGCCAGTGGAGCGGCGTCTGCATCACATCGGTCAGGGCGACCAGCCGTTGACTACGGGTATCCAGGCGGAAAAACAGGGGCGCCTGGCTGGCGGTCGGAAGATGGCTGAGCGCGGTAGACGACATGAACTGACACTATCCTGTTGAGCAATTGTCGGAGGGCAAGAATACTGCAAATCCGTGGCAAACAAAATTTCATTGAATTCTAAATTAGATAAGTCTAATTTATTGGTCATTTCCTGTTGAGTGGAGTCTTGCAGATGAAACGGATCCTGATTGTGGGTGGTGTGGCCGGGGGAGCGTCCGCCGCCGCCCGTGCCCGCCGTTTGAGCGAAGAGGCGGAGATCGTGATGTTCGAGCGGGGCGAGTTCGTGAGCTTCGCCAACTGCGGTCTGCCTTATCACATCGGGGGGGATATCCCGGATCGGGATGCCCTGCTGCTGCAGACACCGCAAAGCTTCAAGCGCCGGTTCAACGTGGATGTGCGGGTGTTTCACGACGTCATCGAGATAGACAGGGCCGGCAAGAGCCTGCTGGTACGCAACCTGCTGACCGGCGAAGAGCGGCGCGAAGCCTACGACGTGCTGCTGCTGAGCCCGGGCGCCGCCCCCATCCGGCCTCCCTTCCCCGGCATCGACAGCCCGGGGGTACACACCCTGCGGAGCATTCCCGACATGGATCGCATCCTGGCGGCGCTGGCGCACGACAAGCCCCGCCACGTCACCGTGGTGGGGGGCGGTTTCATCGGGCTGGAGATGATGGAGGCGCTGCACCAGCGCAAGCTGGATGTCACCCTGCTTGAGCTCTCCGATCAGGTGATGGCGCCGGTGGACAAGGAGATGGCCAACCTGCTCCACGCCCGCATCCGCGAAGAGGGGGTCGATCTTCGCCTGCGCACCGGCCTCGCTGCCATCGAGAGCCTGGAGGTGCCTGCCGAGAAGACTGCCGCCGTGGCGACCGCCCAGCGGGGTGGACTGCGCTTGACCCTGAGCGACGGCTCTCATCTCGACACCGGCCTGTTGATCCTCGCCATCGGCGTCAAGCCCGAGACTCTGCTCGCCGCCAAGGCGGGGCTGGTGCTGGGACCGCGGGGCGGCATCAAGGTGGATGCGGGCATGCGCACCTCGGATCCCTTCATCTTCGCGGTGGGGGACGCGGTGGAGGAGACCGATTTTGTCACCGGCGAGTCCGTGCTGATCCCGCTGGCGGGCCCGGCCAACCGGCAGGGGCGCATTGCTGCCGACAACATGCTGGGTCGAGCCGAAACCTACAAGAAAACGCAAGGGACCGCCATCTGCAAGCTGTTCGATCTGGCGGTGGCGAGCACGGGGCTGAACGAGAAGCGGCTGGTGCAGCTGGGGCTGCCGTTCGAGAAGGTCTATGTCCACCCGGGCAGCCACGCCGGCTACTACCCCGGTGCCCACCCGGTCAGCCTCAAGCTGCTGTTTGCCCCCGATGGCAAGATTTACGGCGCCCAGGCCATCGGCAAGGATGGCATCGACAAGCGCATCGACGTGCTGGCGGTGGCCCAGCGTGCCGGGCTCACCGTGTTCGATCTGCAGGATCTGGAGCTCACCTATGCGCCGCCCTTTGGCTCTGCCAAGGATGTGATCAACATGGCCGGGTTCGTGGCGAGCAACCATCTGAAGGGGGACACCCTGCTCTGCCACGCAGCCGAGGTGCAGGCTCGCCACCCCCATCAGCAGGTGGTGGATGTGCGAAACGGCCCCGAACTCGACAAGCTGGGGCGCATTCCGGGGGCGCTGCACATTCCTCTGGACGAGCTGCGCAGCCGTCTTGATGAGTTGCCCAAGGATAAAGAGCTGCTCATCAGCTGCCAGGTGGGACTGCGGGGACACGTGGCCTGCCGCCTGCTGAGCCAGCACGGTTTTCGGGTCAAGAACCTCTCCGGCGGTTTCAAGACCTGGCAGACGGTGATCGCCGAGTAGATCCTCCAGGCTGAAATGGCCCGATTGATCACTCTGTATGCAAACGGGCCACTCCAGTGAGTGGCCCGTTTCTTCATCAGGGGCCGATGCCGCCCGATATGGCAGTTGGTGTTCCCGGGAGCGACGCTTTATTCTATTGGCTCCTGCGCTGCGGCGATCCAACCCGGGATGAACACCATGCACCTCTCTCTCTCCTGCCCCGTGACTCGTCTTCCCCGTGTGGCCTGGCTGGCGGCGCTGCTGCTGGCCGGTTGCAGCCCCGACAAACCTGCCAGCCAGGTGCCGACGACTGACCCGATGGCCCGGCAGGAGGCGGGGGCGCCCGCCTCCGTGGTGCAGGCCAATGCCCGCCAGTATCGGGATGCCCCGGCGCTGGCGCTGGTCTTCTCCGGCCCCTTGGTGCCCAAGGCCAATTGGCAGAGCTGGCTTTCTGTCAGTGAAGGGGGCAAGCAGGTGCAGGGGGAGTGGATCCTCGCCGACGATGGTCGCACCCTCTATTTCCCGAACGTTCAGCCCGACAAGCGCTACGAGGTGAGCCTCAAGGCTGGGCTGGGCCCATCCCCCCAGCGCTGGACCCTCAAGACCCGGCCGCTGGAGGCGGGGGCGTCGTTTACCGCGAGCGGCATGGTGTTGCCGCTGCGCGACGAGCTGCGCCTGCCCATCAGCGCGGTCAATGTGGACGAGGTCAATATCGACTTCTTCCGGGTCGATGCGGAGTATCTGCCCCGTTTCCTGGCCGAGTATCGCCCAGGTGCCGGCATGGGCAACTGGGAGCTTGAACAGATCACCAAGCGGGCCAAGCGGGTGTTCAGCGGCCGCTATGCGCTGGAGCTCGATGCCAACCGGCGCGAGACCCGCCTTATCAATGTGAAGGAGCCGCAGCTGGCGGAGGCTGGCGTCTACTTTGCGGTGATGTCCCCCCTTGGCAACTACGACTGGCGCAAGGAGACCACCTACTTTGCGGTGAGCGACATGGGGCTCAGTGCTCGCCGTTACCGCGATGAGCTGGAGGTGTTCGTGAGCTCCCTGGCCAGCGCCGACCCCCTCAAGGATGTGCAGCTCTCCCTGCTCGACCAGAAGGGCAACCGGCTGCAGGTGCAAACCACCGACCCCCAAGGTCATCGCCGCTTCGATCAGGTGCTGGGGGCTCGCCTGCTGCTGGCCGAGCAGGGCAAGCATCTGGCGGTGCTGCGCCTCGATGGCGCGGCCCTCGATCTCTCCACCTTCGATCTCGGCACCCAGCCCTGGCAGGCCCAGCAGCTCTATCTGTTCAGCGGACGCGATCTCTATCGCCCCGGCGAGCGGCTCGACAGCGAGATCCTGCTAAAAGGGCAGGATGGCCAGCTGCTGCCGGGCATGGCGGTGGAGCTGGAGGTGAAACAGCCGGACGGCCAGCTGCTCGAACACAAACGGCTGCTGCCGGACAATCTTGGCGCGGCCCACTACGGCCTGCGTCTGCCGGATGATGCGCCGCTCGGACGCTGGACCATCAACCTCAAGACTGCCGCCGGCAGCCGTTTCGAGTGGCCTTTCCTGGTGGAGGAGTTTCTGCCGGAGCGGCTGAAACTGCAGCTTGGCAAGGGGCAGGATGGGGAAGTGACGAGTCTGGACGCCGCCCTCACTCTGCCACTGCAAGGGGACTATCTCTACGGCGCACCTGCGAGTGCCACCAAGGCGAAGGCGGAGGTGAAGTTAAGCCGCGCCACCATGCCCTTTACCCAGTGGCAGGAGTTCACGCTGGGTGACGTACTGCTCGCCGAGCAGGCCAAGGATCTCGAGCCGCTGAATCTCACCCTGGATGCGCAGGGGCAGGGGACTTTTTCGCTTGCTGATGAGCTCGATGGGGTGCGCGCCCTCGGGCCGCTGGAGGTGGCTTATCGGGTGTCGCTCTCCGAGCCCGGTGGCCGCGCCGTCAATCGCAGCCGCACCCAGTATGGCTGGCCCGCGGGCAGCCAGTGGCCGGCGCTCAAGGCCGATTTCGTAGCGGAGCGGGTAGAGGGGGGCAAGCCGCTCCCCTTCCAGATCCTCAACCTCGATGAGCAAGGCCAGCCGGTGGCGGGGGCGGTGAAGGTGCGCCTTATCAACGAGTACCGCGACTACTACTGGCACTACGCCGATGGCGAGGGGTGGAAGTACGAATTCAACAGCCAGCCCTATCTGGAGCAGGAGCAGACCCTGCAGCTGGATGGCAAGGGGCCGACCCCGCTCACGCTGCAACTGGCGGCGGGCTGGTATCGATTGGAAGTGGAGAACAGTCAGGGCCATCAATCCAGCCTGCGGGTAGAGATCGGCAGCTACGCCTGGGGCGGCGGTGGGGAGCAGGCACGGCCTGACAAGATCGCCATCACCCTCGACAAGCGCGCCTATCAGGCCGGGGAGAAGGCCAAAGTGACCCTGGTGGCCCCGCGCCCCGGCAAGGGGTTGCTGATGGTGGAAGATGGCGACGGCCTGCGCTGGTGGCAGCGCATCGAGCTCAAGGGGGCCGGCGGCGATGCCAAGGATGCCCGCGGCGAGTTCGAGATCCCGGTCAGCCCCGAGTGGCAGCGCCATGACCTGCATATCTCGGCCCAGATCGCCGCGCCAGACAGTGACTCAAAGCCGGTGAGCCAAAAGAGTGTGCAGAGCCTGCGCTCGGTCGGGCTGGTGCCGTTCACCCTGGATCGGGAAGCGCGCCGTCTGCCGCTCACCCTGAGCGCGCCGGACAAAGCGGTGCCGCTCACCCGGCTGGAAGTGACCGCGACCTCCACCCCCAACAGTCAGGGCCGCGTGGTGCTGGCGGCGGTGGATCGGGGTGTGCTCAACATCAGCGATTATCAACCCCTCGACCCGTTCGAGATCTTCTTTGGTCGCAAGCGCTTCGCCCAGGATTTGTTCGACAACTACGGCCAAGTGATCCCGCCGCAAGATGGCAAGCTGGCTCGCCTCAACTACGGGGGGGACCGGGCGCCGCTGAAAAAGGGCGGCGCGCTGGAGAGCCGGGTCGAGATCGCCGCGCTCTGGAGCGGCGAGGTGAGTTTTGATGAGCAGGGCAAGGCGGTGATCCCGCTCGACCTGCCCAACTTCAACGGCGAGCTGGCGCTGATGGCGCTGGCGTGGAACGAACAGCAGGTCGGTGAGGCCGAGCGCGCCGTCAAGGTGGTGGCGCCGCTGGTGGCAGAGATAGGCTGGCCGCGCTTTGGCGCCAGAGGAGATGAGACCCGGGCGCTGGTGCAGCTGCGCAACATGAGCGGTGAGGATCAGACCCTCTCCCTTGTCTGGACCCTGAACGGTGGGCTCAAGGCAAACGGCGAACTGCCCGGCACCCTGTCCCTTAAAAACGGCGAGGAGCAGTGGTTGACCCTGCCGCTCACCGTGACCGGAGCAAGCGGCGTGGCAAGCCTGCAGTTGGCGGCCAGCGGCAAGGATTTTGCCATCAGCCGCGACTGGTCTCTGCCGCTGCGCTCCCCCTGGCCGGCCGAGACTCGCCAGCGCTACCAGATGCTGGCCCCCGGCCAGCAGATGAGCTTTGCGCCAGCTGAGCTGGCCGGTCTGGATCGCGCCAATCTGCAGGGGCTGCTCAGCCTCTCCGGCACTCCCCCCTGGGATCCGGCAGCCCAGTGGCAGGCGCTGGCCGACTACCCCTATGCCTGTCTGGAGCAGACCTTGTCCCGTGCCTGGCCTTACTTGCTGACCACGGCGGATGAGCGCATCGCCTGGCACAAACCCGCAGAGGGCAAGAAAGCGGCGAGCGAGGCGGATGTGCAACGCGCCCTGCTGCAACGGCTGCAGCGGTTGCAACTGCCAAGCGGTGGCTTTGGTCTGTGGGATGGTCGCTCCGACGAGGAGCAGTGGCTCACCGCCTATGCCGCCGACTATCTGCTGGCGCGCAAGGAGGCGGGCGATACCGTGCCGGAGGCAATGCTCAATCAGGCTTTGAACCGGCTGCAAAGCTATCTCACCGACAGCCAGTATGGTGAGCGCTGGAGCAGTGCCCCCGAGCACAGCCGGCTGGCCTATCAGGCTTACAGTGCCTATGTGCTGGCCCGGGTGGGCAAGGCGCCGCTCGCTACCCTGCGCCTTGTCTGGGAGCAGCAGGCCGATCACGCCCGCTCCGGTTTGCCGCTCTTGCACCTCTCCCTGGCCCTCTCGGCCATGGGGGATGAGCAGAACGCCGCCAAGGCCCTCAGCCGGGCATTGGCGACCGAGCGCGGGGACGATTACCTCGGGGATTACGGCTCGCCGCTGCGCGATCAGGCCCTTGAGCTTTCGTTGTTGCGCCAGCACAAGCTGGCTGCGGAGCGCTGGCCGGCCCTCAGTGCCAAGGTGGCCGATACCCTGGCCCATCGTCAGTGGCTCAGCACTCAGGAGCGGCTCGCCCTGTTGCGACTCGCCCGCGTCGATCCGGCCGTCGACTGGCAGGCCAGGGTGACCTCCTCTCTTGGCAGTGGATCCCTGAGCGGTTCGGCTCCGCTGCAGCAGGGCACCCCCGAGGCACTGGCGGCGAGCACCGTCACCAACGAGGGCAAGGGCTCCCTCTATGTGCAGCGCACCCTGGTCGGTTACCCCGAGCAGGCGCCAGCACGGATCAGCAAAGGGATGAGCGTGACCCGCAGCTGGTTCAACAGCGACGGTCAGCGTTTTGACCCGACCAAGGTGAAGGTCGGCGATCTGGTGGTAGTGCGGCTCAATGTCAGCAGTGAATCGGCGGTGCCCGATGCCCTGCTGGTGGAGATGGTGCCCGCCGGCTTCGAGCTGGAGAATCCGGCCCTTGGCAACAGCATCAAGCTGGAAGAGCTCTCCATCGAGGGGAAACCGGCGTGGCAGAGCGAGTGGAACGATTATCTCAAGCATCAGGAGTTTCGCGATGACCGCTACACGGCGGCGCTGGATCTGAGTGCCGGGAGCAACCAGCAACTGGTCTACCTGATGCGGGCGGTGACGCCGGGTCGCTATCAGGTGCCGCCGACCCTGGTGGAGGATATGTACCGCCCCGAGCTGCGTGCCGTGGGTGAGGATATCCACGAGGTAACTATCTCTGAGTAGCTGGCGCTTGATGAGTCGCAGACGCCCTCCGAGTAACGTCCCCTCCCTTGAGCGGGTTCGCCCGCTCACTTTCTGGCAGCGTGGCTGGCTGAAATTGGGTCGCACTGGCCACGCTGGCTTGCGTTGGCTTGGTGGCCTGCCACGTTGGCTGCGCTTTTCGGTGCTGGGTGTTGTAGCACTGCTCCTGTCATTGCTGGCGCTGGATCGTATTTTCCCGCCGCCGCCGCTCGACCCTGCCTACGCACGGGTGGTGCTCGACATGAAGGGGCGACCGCTGCGCGCCTTTGCCGATACCAGCGGCGTGTGGCGTTACCCCGTGACCCTGGAGCAGGTCTCCCCCCGCTATATCGAGGCGCTGCTGGGCTACGAGGATCGCTACTTTTGGCTCCATCCCGGGGTCAATCCGGTGGCCATGGTGCGCGGGGTCTGGCAGTGGCTGCGCTATGGGCGCGCCGTGTCGGGGGGCTCGACCCTCACCATGCAGGTGGCACGCCTTATCGAGCCCTACCACAGAAGCGTGCCCGGCAAGTTGCGCCAGATGGCCCGTGCGCTGCAGCTGGAGTGGCACCATGACAAGCGCACCTTGCTTACCGTCTACCTCAACCGGGCGCCGTTTGGTGGCAATCTGGAGGGGGTGCAGGCGGCAAGTTTTGCCTACCTTGGCAAGAGTGCGGCCAAGCTGACCTATGCCGAGGCAGCGCTCTTGGCGGTGCTGCCCCAGGCTCCCAGCCGCAACCGGCCGGACAGGCATCCCGAGCGGGCCCGCACCGCCCGTGACAAGGTGATGCAGCGGCTGGTGGCGCAAGGTGTCTGGCCAGAACAGGTTTGGCTGGAGGGGCGCATCGAGCCTGTGCTGGCCCGCGGTCACTTCACGCCGATGGAGGCGCCGCTCTTTGCCCGCCTCGCCGCCGACCATCAGGCCGGGGCCCTGGTGCACACCACCATCGACGGGGATCTGCAGCGCTGGTTGGAGGGGCGGGTGGCGAGCTATATCCGTCGCTTCCCCGAGCAGACCTCAGCGGCGTTGCTCCTGGTCGACAACAGAACCATGGCGGTGCGCGCCTATGTGGGCAGCGCCGAGTATGGCAATCTGCGCCGCCACGGTTACCTCGACATGGTACAGGCGATCCGCTCTCCCGGCTCTACGCTCAAGCCCTTCATCTACGGTCTGGCCATGGACGAGGGGTTGGTGCACTCGGCCTCCCTGCTCTCCGATGCACCGAGACTGGGGTCTGATTATCGCCCCGCCAACTTCTCCGGCGCCTTTCAGGGGCCGGTGACCCTGGCCCAGGCGCTGCAGCAATCCCTCAACGTGCCGGCGGTGCAGGTGCTGGAGGCGCTGGGGCCGGACAAACTGGTCAGCCGTCTCGACAACGCCGGGGTGAGGCTGGCCCTTTCCGACAAGCCCAATCCGGCCATTGCGCTCGGGGCGGCGGGCATTCGGCTCGAGCAGCTGGTGGCGCTCTACAGCGCACTGACCCGGCAGGGGCAGGTGGCGATGCCGGTCTGGCTGGCGGGGCAGCAGGTGGTGTCACGCCCCTTGCTGAGCCCGGGGGCCGCCTGGATCATCTGGCAGATATTGAGCGCCCAGGGGCGCGCGGATCAGCCCTTTGCCAGTGAGGCGACCGGCCGGGTCAACCGACTGGCCTGGAAGACCGGCACCAGCTATGGCTATCGCGACAGCTGGGCCATGGGGGTCTCCGGTCGCTGGACTATCGGCGTCTGGTTGGGGCGCCCCGACGGCACTCCCATGCCCGGTTTCTACGGCCAGAGCGCGGCGGTGCCGCTGCTGCTCTCGGTCTACTCGCGATTGGCTGACAACAGCCCCCTGCCAGCACAACCCAACACGGTGAGCGAAGCGGAGATCTGCTGGCCCCTGGGGCGCAAGACGAGCGGGACCCTGCCTGAGGCCTGTTTGCAGCATCAGAGCGCCTGGCTGCTGGAAGGGCGCGACCCTCCCACCTTGCCGGACCCCATGGATTGGCCCTCGCCGCTGCGCCAGGTTGCATTGACCGCCGCGGGCAAGCCGACGCTGACCCGCTGCCCCGATGTGGCACAATCCGCTTTTAGAGCGCTCTGGCCGCTGTCGCTGGAGCCGTGGCGCTCACCGGGCGAGCGGCGTCAGGCGCTGCTTGCCAGGGGCTGCGCGGGGGAGGGGCAGAGCGCCGAGCAGCAGGCCCCCATCCGCATCCTGGCGCTGGGGGAGGGCAACCTTATCCGCAGTCAGCGCTATCGGTTGCAGCCCAGGGTGCTGGGCGGTGTCGGCAAGCCGGCCTGGTTTCTCAACGGCCAGCGGCTGCGCTGGGACGGGGATCAAGTAGTGAGCAAGGCGGGCCGCTATCAGCTGGTGGTGGTGGATGAGGCGGGAAACAGCGATCGCATCGAGTTTCGGCTGGAAAACCCCTCCTGAGGGCGTGGTGAGCGCCAGAATATTGACGGCATCGGGGATGGTCCCGATGCCGTCAGTTGATTGTCGATTCCCCGGCAGAGACGGGGAGTCAGGGCTTGACCTGCCCCAGCCGGGTGAAGAAATGCCGGCTCTTGCGCTGGTGGAAGTGGCTCTTCTTGATGGAGTGAAACACCAGCTTGATGTCCGGATGGCTTGCCTTGAGGCGATGGATCATCGCCATGGCCGGTAAGCCAGTACTGACGAGCGTGGTGAGCGGCAGGGTGACGGTCTCGGGTCCCAGCAAGGGTGTGAACCCCTGCTGGGCCTGCTCGAAGCGGGTCAACACGGCGGGTTCGGCGTAGCCGCTGCCCAGCATGGCGAGCAGGGCATCGAGGGACTGATGGAACTCGGCGAGCTGCTGACGAAAGCCGCTTCGCCCCCGCAGGGCAATGAGCTCTGCAAACGGGATGTCGGCCAGGTGAGTGGGCACTTGCAGCGGGATCTCGAGGTGGAAGCAATCCTGACCGCCGCGATTGTGGTAGCGGGATTCAAGCAGGTGCAGCAGCCGGTCCAGATAGTCGTGATCCGTGATGAGGGCGCCGTCATTGGCGAGTGCCCACTCACGGGCGAGGCGCATGGAGAGCAGGTTGGCAAAGCGGCGCGCCATTCTGATCCCCCCTTCATCCTGCGTCGCAAAGCCGTGGGCCAGACAAAACCCGTGCAGCCGCTCCAGTCCCGCCTGAGCCGGGCAGAAGCAGTCGTGGTTGGGGGCTGAACGCCAGCGGGCGATGAGCTCCCTGTTGCCAAATACCTTGTGGCGGACAAAATCGGGGGCGACCAGGCCGGCAATCTGGCTCTCGACCTGGGGCGTGATATGGGCGAAGAAGGCGGGTTGTGGCGGCTCGGCCAGCAGGTCGGTTTGCTGGCGCAGGGTCTCCAGCAGAGCAGTGAGACCGCTCTTCTCACTGACGGTGAAGACGAAGGCGAGCCGCTCCAGATAGAGCAGGGCAAACTTGAGCCAGAGCTCGTCGCGTACCTCCATGCCGGGGTAGTAGATATGGGTTTTCATGGATGCTGTGTTGCCAGGATGCAGGGGTGGGAATATACGCATGATTGCCCGGATGCGGCAAACTTTGCGTGGGGGAATGTGAGCGGCCGCTCATGCAGTAGGCGCTGGTCACAAAGTTCTGATATAATTCGCGCCCTTAAATCAAGGCCACCCGAGTCATTACCATGAAGTTCATTATCAAGCTGTTCCCTGAAATCACCATCAAGAGCAAGTCGGTTCGCCAGCGCTTCATCAAGATCCTGCAGGGCAACATCCGCAATGTCCTGCGCCGCTTCGACGACGATGCCCGGGTGCGGATGGATTGGGACAAGCTGATCGTGAGCTCCCGCAATGACCAGTTCCGCGAGCAGGCCATCGAAGCCCTGGCCTGCATCCCCGGCATTCAGGCCTTCCTCGAGGTGCAGGCCAGCAAGTTTACTGACCTGCACGACATCTTCGAGCAGGTGAAAGCCGTCTGGGGTGATCAGCTCGAGGGCAAGACCTTCTGCGTGCGTGCCAAGCGCCACGGCAAGCACGAATTCTCCTCGCTGGAGATTGAACGCTACGTGGGCGGCGGTCTGAACCAGCACTGCGTGAGCAACGGCGTGCGCCTCAAGAACCCGGATGTGAAGATCAACCTCGAGATTGATGGCGAGGAGCTTTTCATCGTCAGCGCCATCCACCAGGGGCTGAGCGGTATGCCCATCGCCACCCAGGAAGATGTGCTGAGCTTGCTCTCCGGCGGGTTTGACTCGGGTGTCGCCTCCTTCCAGTTCATCAAGCGCGGCTGCCGGGTGCACTACTGCTTCTTCAATCTGGGTGGGGCGGCTCACGAGATCGGCGTCAAGCAGGTGGCCTATCACCTGTGGAACCGTTTCGGCTCCTCCCACCGGGTGCGCTTCACCGCGGTGGACTTCGAGCCCGTGGTGGCCGAGATCCTCGAGAAGATCGACAACGGCCAGATGGGGGTGGTGCTCAAGCGGATGATGATGCGTGCCGCAGCCAAGGTGGCCGACGAGTTCCAGATCCCGGCCCTGGTGACTGGCGAGTGCGTTGGCCAGGTTTCCAGCCAGACCCTCACCAATCTGAACGTCATCGACCGGGTGACCGACAAGGTGATCCTGCGCCCGCTCATCACCTGGGACAAGCCGGACATCATCAGCGAAGCCCGCCGCATCGGCACCCTGGAGTTCGCGGAGACCATGCCGGAGTATTGCGGCGTGATTTCCAAGAAGCCGACCGTGAAGGCCGAGCTCTCCCGCATCGAGGCGGAAGAGGAGAACTTCGACTTTGCCATTCTGGACAAGGTGGTGGCCGAGGCCCGTTACCTCGACATTCGTCGCATCGGTGAAGAGACCGCCGCCGAGGTGCAGGAGGTGGAGACCACCGCCGAGAGCGGTGACGACGAGGTGATCCTGGACATTCGCTCCATGGAGGAGCATGACGACAAGCCGCTGGTGGTGGAAGGGCGCGAGATCATGCATATCCCCTTCTTCAAGCTGGCCACCGCCTTTGGTGATCTGCCGAAAGAGAAGACCTACCTGCTCTATTGCGATCGCGGCGTGATGAGCAAGCTGCAGGCGCTTTACCTGAAAGAGAAGGGCTTTGCCAACGTCAAGGTCTACCGTCCGTGATGTGACGGCAAGACGCGTATAAAAAATCCGGCCAAGGCGCCGGATTTTTTATTTCACTCGGATGAAGGTAGATGCTCAGGGGCAGGGGACCGGGGTGAAGGTTTCCTGACCCTGACAGCGCCAGCCCATCTCGGCCTGACGCATCTGCCACAGGTTGTTGCTGCGAAACAGGGTCAGGATGTAGAGCATGTCGCTACGCTGGCCATCAAGGGCCACCGAGAGCACCAGATCGTTGTCCAGCTGTTGAGCATGGATACGGGTGGGTACATCTTTATGGCCGACGAAGCGGCGAGCCACTTCGCGATAGTCGTTGACCCAGCCTTGCTGACTGCTGCTCGCCTGACGGATCTGCTGGTTGAACTGCTGCACCGGGGTGGATGCCAGACGCCCGAACAGGGCCTGTGCCCCCGCATGAGCCGCTGCCACCATCATCAGAACAAGCGTGGTAATGAGCCCAAGTTTTTGCATGAGGTTTTCCGGCTTGAAACGACCCCTGTATGACAACAGAAAAGCCGGCTTGGTTCAATCTTGTCCCTGCCGGGATGGGATCTCGCCCACTCTGAGGCTTCTCAGTTGCGCTGCAGCGAGAAGGTGGGCAGGGAGAGGTGCCAGTAGATGGCCGCCACCCGCAGACCAAACACCCCGAGCATGCTGATGAGCATGGCGCTGACCCTGTCTACCCCGACCTCCAGCGACAAGGTATAGAGGATGCCGCCCAGAATGCAGGCGGTGGCGTAGATCTCCTTTTGCAGCACCATGGGCACTTCCCGGGCCAGCACGTCCCTTATCATGCCCCCAGCGACCCCTGTCATGGTGCCCATCAATACGGCGATAAGCCCAGATGTACCAAAGTTGAGGGCTTTTTGTGCCCCGATCACGGTAAAGAGCGCCAACCCGAAGGCGTCCGCCACCGGCAGCACGTACCAGGGCATGCGGCGGGGCAGTTTGACCATCCACATGCCGATGAGCGCCGTGGTAATGACCACCCAGATATAGAGGGGGTCGCGTACCCAGAAGACCGGGGTTGCCCCCAGGATCATGTCGCGGATGGTGCCACCCCCGATGGCGGTAACCGCCGCCAGCACCATGACACCGAAACCATCCATCCTGAGACGGCCGGCCACCAGTACGCCCGAAAACGCGAATACCGCAGTACCAAACATGTCGCTGATGTAAACAATCTGCTCAACCAGTGTCTGCATGGAGAACAACTCACGTCCAATAGATGATGGGGCGGCGATTTTAGGGGCAAGGTGTGGGGATGAGCAATGCTGGCGTGCAAAAGTGGGAGCCAGCGCCGGTTTCTGAAGGCTGGGTGAAGATCACGCTCCCGCCTTGTCTGATGCGGGCTGTGGCCACTATGGCCCGGGGGGCAGGCAGTCAGGTGACAAAAAATCCCGATTTTTTTCTCAAGGGAAGGGAATAGAGGCCGATATATAGGTTAGGCGGCGATTACTGCCAGAAAGGCAGAAAAAAGAAATTAAAGTCTTGTGAAAAGGCGCCGTTAACTAAACATATCAGGCACAAAACACAATAAAGCCTGAGTGAATTAAAGTTAAATTTTAATAGCTTAGGAGAAAAATCATGAGTCTGTATATCAATACCAACGTTTCATCGCTCAACGCTCAGCGTAACATGATGAACAGCACCAAATCCCTGGATACCTCCTACACCCGTCTGGCCTCCGGCCTGCGCATCAACAGCGCCAAGGACGATGCGGCAGGTCTGCAGATCTCCAACCGTCTGACCTCCCAGATCAACGGTCTGGACCAGGGCAACCGCAACGCCAACGATGGCATCTCTGTTGCCCAAACCGCGGAAGGGGCCATGGATGAAGTGACCTCCATGTTGCAACGGATGCGGACACTGGCTCAGCAGTCAGCCAATGGCTCTAATAACAAAGATGACAGAGATGCTCTGCAGGCAGAATACAAGCAGCTTTCTACCGAGATCAACCGTGTTGCCAACGATACCACTTTTGGGGGTCAGAAACTTTTGTCTGGCGGGTATAAGGGCACCTTCCAGGTTGGCGCAGATGCAGGTCAGACCATCTCCTTCAAAATGACCACTGCATTTACGATGTCTGGTATTGCCAGCGTTACTAAAGGGAGTGCGACGATTGCTCAAGCAACCAATACTACTGCCGCAAGTACAATTGGAGATGCTTGGGTTGTTACTGCAGCGACATCGAACACTATTACAGTAGATTGGTCGGCAATCAGTGATATTTCCGGCTCAACCGATTCCAATGCGCAGTTGGCATTTGCCAACCTGGACAAGATGATTCAGGTGGTGGATAGCAAGCGGGCTGAGCTGGGTGCTGTACAGAACCGGTTTGACTCAACAATCCGCAACCAATCCAATATTTCGGAAAACGTAAGTGCTGCCCGCTCCCGTATCCGCGATGCAGATTTTGCAACCGAGACCGCCAACATGACCAAGCAGAACATTCTGCAACAGGCGGCTTCCAGTATCTTGTCCCAGGCCAATCAGCGCCCGCAGTCTGCTCTTTCTCTGCTGCAAGGCTAAGCCGACTCAGTGTAGAAAGTGTAAGAAAAGAAAAGGGCGGTTGTTCAGGCCGCCCTGGTAAACAAGATGGAACAATGGGGTGTTCGGATTTACGCCTTGTTCTATCGAAAGAGAAGTTCTCTTATTGGTATACCCCTCGAGTGTTGCGCAGATCGTTCACTCTGTCACCCTCGAGGTTGTTCTCCTGAGCGTAAGCTCTTCTTTGGCCGACATTGTCGGCCTTTTTTATGGGCGTCGGAAAAGCGACGTCACATCACACGAAGCACAAAATGTGCCAACTTAATGTGCTTGAAATGCTCTGCCAATAGGTATGGTTGTTAGCGGAGGGATAGGAGCTGTGCTCTGTCGTTCTCATCGCAAGCGGAGAGCGCTTGCCTCTTTACCGGTGAAAGCGGCAATAAATTTCCTAAAGCTTCTGGTAGAGATGCCGTTACAGAGTATGAAGCAAATTGAGGGGTGTTCGGAAATCCAGCATTTGCGCAACTGCGGGTCCTGTGTCTGTTCAAACAGAGGACCCGCCAGATGGTACAGTCCGTTCAATCTGTCCGTCTGAACGGTGGGTCCCTGGCTGTATAGATGCAAACAGAGCCCGCAGTTTCTTGTTCATCAGGAGATAATTTTTATGGCCATGTATATCAATACCAACACTTCATCACTGAACGCTCAGCGTAACTTGATGAACACCAACAAATCGCTGGATACTTCCTACACCCGTCTGGCCTCCGGCCTGCGCATCAACAGCGCCAAGGACGATGCTGCGGGTCTGCAAATCTCCAACCGTTTGACTTCTCAGGTTAATGGTCTGGATCAGGGTAACCGCAACGCCAACGATGGTATCTCGGTCGCTCAGACTGCCGAAGGGGCCATGGATGAAGTAACTTCCATGTTGCAACGGATGCGGACTTTGGCTCAGCAGTCTTCTAATGGTTCCAATAACCAGGATGATAGAGATGCCTTGCAGGCTGAGTACAAGCAGCTAACCACAGAAATAAACCGGATTGCAGGGGATACCACCTTTGGGGGACAGAAGTTACTGGATGGTAACTACAAAGGCTCTTTCCAAGTTGGCGCCGATGCGGGACAGACCATTTCCTTCAAGATGACTACGGCTTTTACCATGTCAGGTATTGCTAGTGCTACCAAGGGGAGTGCAACCATTGCGGCTGCTACCAACAGTGCTGCCAGTACTACAGCAGATGCTTGGGTGGTGACATCAGCATCGACAGCTGTGACCTGGTCCACCATAAGCGACATTTCTGGTTCAACCGATTCCAATGCGCAACTGGCGTTTGCCAACCTGGACAAGATGATCCAGGTGGTAGACAGCAAACGGGCTGAATTGGGGGCAGTACAAAACCGCTTTGATTCAACCATCCGCAACCAGTCCAATATCTCTGAAAACCTGAGTGCTGCACGCTCCCGTATTCGTGATGCGGACTTTGCGACCGAGACAGCCAACATGACCAAGCAGAATATTCTGCAACAGGCTGCGTCCAGCATTTTGGCACAAGCTAATCAGCGACCGCAGTCTGCGCTGTCCCTGCTTGGCTAAGCATGTAGCTGGATTGAGATGGGAGATAAGAGATGACAACTGAACTCGCAAATCTGTCATCTGCCAGTGGTGCTTCCGTACAGCTAAGTGACAAGAGCGGCCAAGTGGCCGCTCAATTACTTTCTGGTACGGCTGAGGAGGCAAGAAACGGCGGGCAGCAGGAAAAAAATGAGAGTGCTCACCCAATACCGCAAAGTGCGACAGAACTTGCCAAGCAGGTACAAAACTTGCAAGACTTTGTTCAACAACAGGGGTGGACTGTAAATTTCAGTATGGAGAAGGAGCTGGAGCAAGTGGTTATCAAGGTAGTTGATGCCGATACCAGGACGGTGATCCGTCAGATCCCCAGCGAAGAACTCATTGCTATCAACAAGCGGATCCAGGCTTTGGTGCAAGGTGAGGCTGGCGCCAATCCCAGAGTCGGTTTGTTGTTTGATAGTGAGATATGAGCTGTTAATGACTAGTGAGGAGAACAGACAATGGCAACGATAACATCTGCTGGCGCAGGGTCCGGTATCGATCTGGAGAGTGTGATCTCTGCCAGTTTGAATGCCAGAAAGGCACAGCTCCAGCAGCCAATCACGACCAAAAAGACCAATGCCCAGATAACGCTCTCCGGGGTCGGTCAATTGAAATCTGCGATTGCCTCCTATGTCACGACTCTCAAAGATATGGCGAAGACGGATGCATTCAACAAGCGAGCCGTCAATATTACTCAAGATAAAGACAACCCCATTCTCAAAGTGGAGAGCAAGGCTGGTGCATCAAATGGCCAGTACAATATCACTGTCAATAAATTGGCGACAACCAGCAAATTTGAAGGGACTTTTGACAGTTCGACTACTGCGCTTGCATCGGAAGACGGTACTCTGACTTTTACCGCAGGGGACAAAAAGTTCAATGTAGAAGTCAAGGCTGGCGATTCGCTGCAGACCATTCGAAAGAAAATCAATAATAATGGCGATAATTTTGGATTGACTGCGAATATCATCAATACAGCGGATGGCAAGGCCAAGCTGGTAATGGATTCAGGAGTCAGTGGTACCGGAAAAGATCTACAGATTACGGGTAGTACTGCAGGTGTGAGCAGTTTTGCTTCCTCTCTCACCAAAACCCAAAGTGCCAGTAATGCGGAAATAACTGTTGATGGTAGCGTGCTCAGCAGTGATACCAATACTTTTGATGGCACTATCATGGGGCTAAAGGTCACCGTGCTACGTGAATCAGACAAAGACACTGATGGTAATGCAAAGTCAAACAAGGTTGATGTCACCACGGATAAAGATGGCATCAAATCCATGATCAAGAGCTTCATCGATGGTTACAACACCTTGGTGAGTAAGGCTGACGGATTAGGGAAGCGTAATAGCATAGTGGCAGGTGAAAGCCAGGATGATGGTGGGGCCTTGGCCGGAGATTCAGTAACACGTAGTGTGATCAATCAGATGAGTAGTATCCTTATCACCCCGTCTGAGAATTCGAACGTATTCGATACTATTTTCCAGCTTGGGATAAAGATGGACAACAAGGGAGTACTCTCTCTTGATAGCGAGAAGTTTGATGAGGCGTTAGATAAAAATTTTGAGCAGGTAGTAGCCATTTTCGGTGGTGAGAAAGGGGTTGCTGGTCAACTGGCTACATCCCTCGAAGATTATTCGAAAACAGGTGGATTGCTTGCTCAACGAGAAGACTCCCTTAATACAGACTTACGTGCCTTGGCACAGAAAGAGTCAGATGCATCAGCACAATTAGTGAAATATGAGGCTAGTTTACGTGCTCGTTATGGTGGCCTTGATACTCTACTTGCCAAAATGAACCAGTCAGCATCTTACTTGAGCCTTATTAATACCTCAAACTCATCATCTTGATTTGTATTTTGGCGATTCCGAGTGAGGAGGAGATATCATGTATCGCAAGCATATTAAAGCTTACACAACCCAGAACCTTCAAGCCGAAATGGCTGTTGCTGATCCTTATCGTGTTATTCAGTTGATGATGCAAGGCTGTATTGAACGTGTTGCTCAAGCGAAAGGGGCAATAGAGCGCAAGGATTTTGAAAATAAGTCCATTGCGATTTCCAAAAGTATGGCACTGATTAACGGTTTACAGGACGCGTTGGATCTTTCATATGGTAAAGTGCCTGAGGACTTGTTCGCTCTTTACGATTACATGAAACAACGCCTATTGGACTCAAGTCGTAATATGGACGTAGCGCCGTTAGATGAAGTCAGTAAACTAATGCTTACAATTAAAAGTGGTTGGGATGCTATCCCAGAAGAAGAACGCAAGCAGGTTTTGGCAAATAAGGTTGCTATATGAATGAGAGTAGCCTCTTGTCTGCATTGAGCCATCAGCTTGAACAGGCAATTCTGTCTCATGATATTGATTTGGCTCATCAGATTGTAGATAAGCGGCTTTGTTTATTGAAAAATATTATCGATGCAAAAAACCTCTCAGAGGAAATTATTCGTGTAGCGGCTACAGAGTTAGAGAGAGAAAAAAAATTGCGATCATTAGTCGAAGATGAAAAGTCTAAGATACAGCAACAAATTAAAAATATTCTGTCCGCAGAAAAGATAAGCAATATATACAAGGCAAACTCAAGGTAAGCAGGTTTAATATGGACTTCGAAAGCAAGATAAACTCTCTGGAGGTTGAATTAGGACGCCTGCGCGCTCAGAAAGAACAAGAACAAGCGATGCAGGAGGTACTTCCTGCCAGGTTTGAAATGAATATGGCTGCATTTTTACATTATATCCCAGATATATATGAAAAATTCAAAACATATAATCCAGTGAGAGGTTTCAGTTTTTTTTGCGGTGAAAACGGCATTCCTAATTTGCTCTGGAACGATTCCAAACTGCCATTTTATGGTGACGATCCTTATAAGGAATGTGAAGATCAGATTGGGGCAGTTTTAAATAGTCCAGGGTCTATTCAGACGATAGAATTTTCAAAAGAAGATAACCCAATTGACTTTATTCATGTGGACTACATGAATAAAATGATGAAAGTTAGGGACATTGCATCTGAGAAACTGATGCCAATCAGCAAGGTTGGGACAGATATTCCTCTAATGCTTATGTACGGAGTTGGGTTAGGGTATCAGTTATCTTACCTCTATGAGCAATGTCGCCCTAGAATTCTTTTTGTTATTGAACCGAATTTCGATCTTTTTTATGCATCTTTATTTACTTTTGATTGGTACAAACTGCTTGAGCATCTCAATGGAGAAGGGCTTGGAATTCATATTTTTCTTGGGCAAAACAAAGATGAAGTAATACAAGATATTACTGTTGCCTCGGCAAAAGTAGGTTCCTATCTTTCTGCTGCAAGTGTTGGTTTCTGGCACTATAAGAGTGATGAAATCATTGAGCTTATTACCAGGACAAAACAGGAGTTTTTCTTTTTGATAAGCGGATGGGGCTTTTTTGATGACAATGTTATTGCCTTGTCTCATTGCGTTGAAAATATAAGGAAGAATATTCCTTTTCTTGTCAAAGGAAAATCTCTGGATGACAAATGGAGAGAGATTCCGGTATTTGTGATCGGTAATGGACCATCTCTTGATATCGCTATAGATAAGTTAAAATCCTGTCAACATCAAGTAATTATACTAAGCTGTGGCAGTGCACTGTCTTCATTATATAAGGCAGGTATAAAGCCTGATATTCATGTACAGGTTGAGAGAACTAAGGTCGTGCCTGACTCACACTTTTTATTAAAAGATGACCAATACTTGAAAGGGATATTGTTCTTAAGTGTGGACGTTATCCATCCTGATTGTGCTGAGCAATTTGATAGAGTTGGTCTGGCTTTCAAATCTTTTGAGCCTGGTTTTCCTCTTATTAAGATGCATTCTTCGATTGCACGTACTAGAGACATTCTTAGTTCTGCTAACCCATTAGTTGGGAATACAGGCTTGGCAACAGCATGTCGTTTGGGCTTTAGAAATATATATTTACTTGGCATTGATAATGGATATAAAAGCAATGCACACCATCATTCTAAATTCAGCTTTTATTTTGACGATACAGGTAATCAGAAAGACAAGTTATCAGTCCAAGTAAATAAAAAAAGCAATCATCTTGTACCCGGCAATTTTGGTGGTGAAGTAGAAACAACCAACATGATGATAAGTTCAAGAACAGTTATGGAGAATCTTATCGGTGCGTATACCGATGTCCATTTTTACAACTGTTCTGATGGTGCTAAAATAAAAGGTGCCGAACCAAAAAAAATAAGTGACATTTCATTTGAGAATTTCCACTTTGATAAAGATAGCTTGTTGAATCATATCATCAATGATATTTATCAACCTATGGATATAGATATTGATAAGTTGAAAGAGAATTTTCATATAGAGTTGTTTAATGATTTTATTGATATGTTCATTCGAGATTGGGATAAGTATTTCTCGACTAGGGAAGATATCGTATCGAACATGTTGAAGGTTCGTGATTATCTTCTTGCAATGAGAGTGAATGGCTATGAGCACATATATAGATGCCTGATTGGTTCAATCAATTATTCTTTTAGCGTTATACTTTCCACTCTGTATAGATTTGATGTTTGTGACTATTTATACAAAACAATAAATGATATTATAAAAATCATGGTGGAATACTTTGTTGCCATAAAAAACAAATATGTTCATGCACTAAGCAGTGTTGATAGAAAAGAACATGGATTGTTTGATTAATAATATTAAAAGATACAAAGGTGCTACTGACCTACAATAAAAATAAACTGCAGGTCAGTTAGCATATATATCACTTTTTTAGTTTTCCCATATAGATGCCGTTTACCCACCCTGAGGGTGTCAAATAATGATCTCGCATTTCACCTTCTATCATAAAGTTATTTTTTAAAAAAGCGTTTATTGAGGCTCTATTGTTAGCATATGTACCTGCAGTCACCTTATGAACCCCGAGGTTTGTAAAGCAATAGTTAGTAACTATTTCAATTGCCGCAGTGGCAATGCCTTTCCCCCAAAATCTCTTATCACCAATAACAATACCGATGTCAACTCTATTATGGCATGGGTCAACACTTGAAATTTTCACGTTGCCAATGTGAGTGGTCGTATCATCATCAATGATTGCAAGCAGTAATTCCTTCCTGCTTTTATCCTGGAAATATTTTAGGAGCGAGCTCATATCCCACTTTGTAAAACGAGATTCAAGGTATTTATTGACTTCCGTGTCATTTAGCCAGTTGCAATATGTCTCAGTAACATCCGAGACTGTCAGATTTCGGATGGTAATTGATGACTTTTGCCCATTTAATATCTTTTTTAAGATGATGCTATCTGTATTCATATCTCAGACCTTTTAGAGATGAAACCTCCATCGGAGGTGATTCACGTTCAGACAGGCTTGCAGCCCAGATACGCCAGCGCCATGAAGACATTTTTCTGATCCATGGGATGTTCCTTGTAGTCAGACAATCAATGACCATGCCAGCGGCGTGCCGGCCTGAATATCCTGGCTGGCATGGCGACCCAGCAGGGATGGAAGATGAACCGGGGGCAACCCATCGGCAGGGCGGATGGAGCGGACATTGCGTGACGTGAATGCATCCCCGGCTTTCATGTCCTCACAGACGAAGAGAGAGCGAGCGAATCGCCGGTTTCGCAGTGTCTTGTCGTTCAGGTGATAGCTGACATTCCCCAGTGCAGCCTCGACTTGCCGTACTCCCTCGACCATATGAGCGAATTCATCCGGTGTCATGGAGAAGGAGGCATCCGGCCCGCCCAGGGTGCGGTCCAGAATGAAGTGTTTCTCTATCACGCGTGCTCCCAGGGCGGTTGCGGCCATGGCCACGGCCTCTCCCAGGGTATGATCCGACAAGCCCACTTCGACTCCGAAAGTCTGCTTCATATTGGGCATGGTGAGCAGGTTGGCCTCGCCCACCGGCGCTGGATAGGAAGAAGTGCACTTGAGCAATGTGATGTCATGATTGCCCACGCGGCGGCATGCCTGCACGGCAGCATCAATATCGGCCAGGGTCGCGATACCGGTCGAGATAATCATCGGCTTTCCCTTGTTGGCGGTGTACTCGATCAGAGGAATGTCGGTGATTTCAAACGAGGCGATCTTGTAGAGAGGGACGTCGAGCGTCTCCAGAAAATCGACGGCACTGGTGTCGAAGGGAGTAGAGAAGAAGACGAGCCCCTCTTTGCGGGCCTCGGCCTGGATGGCGGCATGCCACTCCCAGGGGGTATAGGCCTCCTGATAGAGTTTGTGGAGCGTGGTGCCATCCCAGATGGTGCCCTGATTGATCTGGAAATATTCATTGTCACAATCAAGGGTGATGGTGTCGGCCGTATAGGTCTGGATCTTGATGGCATCGGCACCACACGCCTTGGCTGAGCGCACCGTCGCCAGCGCCATCTCCAGTGAGTGGCCGTGGTTGGCAGAGAGTTCGGCAATGATGAAGCATCGCGCCGGATTGAAGGTGCGAGTCATGGTTTGGGTCATGAATGATTCCACTCCTGTTCAGTGATCCCCATGAGCACGAGATCCACATAGTTTGATGTCTGAGGGCGATACACGGCTTCCCGCCAGACCCCTTCATGGCGAAAACCGGATCTCAGATAGGCGTTGATGGCCCTTTCGTTGTCTGCTGCGACTTCCAGCTTGAGGGTATGCAGACGGGCGATGTCGAAGGCGAGCTGGTTCACGGCGCTCAGCAGGTGTGCGCCCAGCCCCTTGTCGAGGCGAAAGGGATTGCGATAGATCCCGAGCCAGGCGAGGCGATTGTGCCAGTCCAGCCTGTGCAAGGAGATGACTCCGAGGGGGCCCGCGTTGTCCTGGCAGAGATAGTTGATGTTGCGGGTGTCCTGATGCTGGCGAGCCATGAAAGCGAGATGCGACTCCAGGCTGATGTCGCCGCCACTGTTCATCCAGTGGGCAATGTCGGGATGCGTGCGCATCTGCCAGACGGCAATTTTCTGTTGTTCGTCCAGCATGGCGAAGGGGGTGAGTGTGGCACCGGACAGCGTTAGGTGGCGCTGCAGGTTCATCTCTGGTTGAGCCATGAAAGTGCCTCCAGAGTGCCGTTTCCTGCCATGAGTTGCTGCAGCCCCTGTGACCGCCTTGCCCGTTCGTCCGGTGCAGACAGCGCTGTCAATCCTTGCTCCAGCCGGGCGGGCAAGGCGGTATCGTGCCACCACCCAGCCGACATGAAAGCGTCCGGGCCGCACCAGCCAGCCAGCTGACGACGCTGGTTGTCTGCCACGCCGACGAGAATGCCGGGCAGACCGCAGCGTGCCAGTTCATAGGTCACCTGTCCGGCGGCGCTGATGGCCAGATCGCAGTGGGACATGAGCGCGATCATCTGCTCGGCATCCAGACGGTGATGTTGCCGGCATCCCGACAACCGGGTGTCCCGCTCCCGGTTGACAACATTCAGCTCCATGTCAGGGTGGGACTGGCGCAGCCGGCTCACCAGCCCGGGGGTCAGATCGCGCACGTCGGTTCCCCCCATGATGATCAAGATGCGTTCGACACGGTCGGCAAACCTGGTTCGGGTGGGGACCGACCAGAATGGGGGGCGCAAAGGTTGCCAGCCCGGCCCCCACCGCCAGATGGCGGCGCCGGACTTGTCACCATGGGGACCGGGGCTGGCATGGACCACCATCCCCTCTGGATAGTCCAGACGTTCGGTGTCATCGAGGTACATCACTCGCACAAATCCCGCTGCCATGCTCTGCAGCGTCTCCAGACTGGCCGAGTAGGAGTCAACGATGGCGACCGCCTGTTGCGGGGGGATGGATTGCTGCTGCCAGCGACCCCAGCTGACGGACTCCCCTTCGAGCAGGGTGCTGGCAAGCGCATCGCCGTCCACCACCCAGTGGACGACGCCCCCCTGTTGTCGCCAGGCCTGCGCATAGGCGCTGCAACGGCTGAGGTGTCCCAGGCCCCGGACCCTGTCCCCTTCACTGAAGATCCAGAGTGGCAGCACTCAACGCACCTTGAACACCGGCTGGATGGGTTCGCCATCCAGGGCCTGATGAATGGCCTTGTCCGCATCCAGCCGGATAAGCGCCGGCAGGATATCGGCATAGACGGCCAGCAGGGTTTGGACGTTCTCTTCGCTGTGGGCAAGGTTCAGGTTGTGGCTGCCGAGACTGAGGATGCCCCGTTTGCACAGCTCCTGGATGAAGTAGCTCTTGAGCAGCCAGCTGGAATGGTTGGGGGAGTCGCCGATGAGCAGGAAGCTCCAGCTCGGATGACCCGCGCTTTGCAGCCAGCGTGGGGCGTTCACTTGTTCCAGCAGTGCGTTGAGCCCATCCAGCAGTTTCTGGCCTCGCTCGGCCAGCCTGGCTGGTACGTTGAGCCGACGCATCTTGCCGATCACGGCGTTCGCCGCCGCCAGGGCGATGGCATCGCCGCCGAAGGTACCGGAGAAGAAGATGTCCTCCATGCGGCGCATGTACTGGCGGCGCCCCACCACGGCGGAGATGGGAAAACCGTTTGCCATGCCCTTGCCGAAAGCGGCCAGATCCGGGGTGACGCCAAACAGGGTCTGCGCACCCCCGAGGTGGAAGCGAAAGCCGGTGATAGTCTCGTCAAAGACCAGCAGGGCGCCGTGTTCATCGCACAGCTGGCGCAGACCGGGCAGAAAGTCCGGGGCGGGCCAGGCGACGTTCATGGGCTCCAGGATCACGGCGGCAAACTCACCGGGGTGGGCTTCCAGCTGGGCCTTGAGGGAGTCCAGGTCGTTGTAGTCGAAGCGGTGGGTGAGCTCGCGCACGCACTCCGGGACCCCCAGATGGCGGGTGGTGGAGCCGATGTACCAGTCCTGCCAGCCGTGATAGCCGCAGACCGCGACACGCTCTCGCCCTGTGACGGCGCGGGAGAGGCGGATGCAGGCGGAGGTGGCGTCGGTGCCGTTCTTGCCAAAGCGAACCATCTCGGCGCAAGGGATGAGCTCGATCAGCTGTTCGGCGACCTCGGTCTCAAGGCGGTGGGGTAGGGAGAAGATGGAGCCCAGGTTGAGCTGCTCCATCACGGCCTGGTTCACATCCGGATCGCAATAGCCCAGGCTGATGGCGAGCAGGCCGCTGGCAAAATCCAGGTACTCGTTGCCATCCACATCCCACACCCTGGCGCCCTGGCCGCGCTCGATAAAGAGCGGGGCTGCGCCATAGGGAAAGCAGAGCCGGCTCTTGGAGAAGGTCTGGGACCCTAAGGGAATGCTCTGCTCGGCCCGGGCCGACAGGGTCAGTGAATGCTGGTAACGTGAACTCATGAGTGGTTCTCCTTGGCCAGCGAGCTTGCCAGCCCCTCATTGCGTTGATGTTGAGTGTTCAGGGTTGCCAACTGCGGCTCACGAGCCAGCAGGGCGAGAATGTCGTCGGTGGCAAAGGCCGGATTGGACGGGTAGAGGCGCAGATATATCTGCTCGATCAGGGCGAAGTCGGCGGGTTCGTCCACCGTCCAGCGCAGGTGGGCGAGGCTGGGGGTGCGACTCAATGTGCCAATCTTGAACGCATCCGCATGCTGGCGGATGTAGTAGGTCACATGCTCACGTTCGGTCCGGGTGTGCGCACGTTCGGCGAGCAAATCGAGGGTGGCGGCACTCAAGATCTCGGCATCCAGCCCATCCGGGTAGCTGGGCTCCCAACAGTTGCTGCTGTAGTCGTAGCCACCGTCCAGATGAAGCGCGATAAGCTCGTCGATAAGGGTCGGATCCGCGAGGGGGCAATCCCCGGTGAGCCTGACAATCTGGCTGGGCCCAAAGGGCTGGGCCGCGAGATGAAAACGCAGCAGCACATCGTCCAGCGGGCCACGGAAACAGGGAACGTCCAGCTCGGCGCAAAGCGCCGCGATGGCCTCATCCTCGCGCTGATCGCTGGTGGCGACCACCAATTGATCCAGCCTGGCGGAACGTTTGAGCCGCTCTATCTGGCGGGCGAGCATGGGCTCGCCGAGCAGAGGCTTGAGCACCTTGCCAGGCAGTCGGCTGGAGTTGGCTCTGGCCTGCAGGATCCCGAGGATCATGATGTTCTCCACATGGCAGGGTTGATGAGGGCCGGCTCGTCGCAGGCGAGGGTTGCCAGTTCGGCGGCCTGAGCAGGATGCAGATGGGCATAGGCAGATGCAATCGCTGCCAGCTCGTGTGCGTGGCAGACGCCGACCACAAAGCGGCTCACCTGGGGCAGGGCCGGGATCAGGGCAAGCGCCTTGTGGAGGAGGGAGAGATGGGGCTGCCACCCATCCAGTCGCGAGAGCGGTTCGCTGAAGGCGTCAAAATAAGGGGGACGAAGGGTTGGCTGCATCAATAACAGGCCTTGCAGGAAGAGGGAGCGCACATGGATTTCACACCCCATGGCCTGCAACCGATCGAACCAGCCTGCGCGCAAAAAACGCTGATCGAGCAGATTGGCGGGGAGCTGCACCAGCTCCAGGGGATAACCCTGCTCGAGCCAACGTGTCAGCTCCTCGGGGGTGTAGACAGAGACGCCCACCTTGCCCACCTTGCCCTGATGCTGAAGGTCTGCCAGCCGCTCGAACAGGGCCGGACTGGCGTCCTGGCTGCGGTGCAGCAGCAAGCCCTCGACACTGGGGCGAGCCAGTCGTTGCAGGCTGGCCTCCAAAGAGGGGGTCAGATCTGCGGCATCGATATTGGGTGAGAGCTTGGTGATGACCTGAAAGTCGGCGGTGTTGCACATCCCGAGCCTCGCCTCGGCCTTGCCGTAGGCCTGGGCCGTGTCCAGGGTATTCACACCCAGCTTGCGGGCCAGGGCCAGAATGGCGTCGAGCTCCTGATCCTGCACTTCGCCTGCGCGGTTGCTGATGCCGTAATCGAGCCCGAACTGGACCGTACCCAGTGCTAGGCGCATAGCACCGACTCCAGGGTCTGAACGACCTGATCCTGCTCGGCCAGGGAGAGGCCGGGGAACAGGGGGAGGCTGATGGCTTGTCGATAATAGGCCTGGGCGCCTGGATAGTTGGCAGGGTCGTGGCCGAGATCACGGTAATAGGGTTGGGCCGGAATGGGCATGTAGTGAACGTTGACGCCGATACCGGCGTCTCTCAGGCGGGCAAACACCTCATCCCGGTCTTGCACCCGAATCACATAGAGGTGGTAGCCACTGAGTCTGTCATGCCCCTGGTGCAAGGGCTCGACCGGCAGTCGGGTCAGCAGCTCGTCGTAGCGGGCAGCCAACAACCGGCGCCTGTCAATGAACTGCGGCAGGCGGGCGAGCTGGCTGCTTCCCAGCGCCGCCTGGATGTCGGTCAGGCGATAGTTGAAGCCGAGTACCTGCTGCTCGTAGTACCAGCCCCCCGGAGTGTCGACGGTCAACTGCGCCGGATCCCGGGTGATGCCATGGCTGCGATAGAGACGAAGTCTCGCGGCCAGCTCGGCACTGCGAGTCGTGACGGCGCCTCCTTCCCCGGTCGTGATGGGCTTGACCGGATGGAAGCTGAAGACGGTCATGTCGCTGTGGGCACAACTGCCGATGGGCTCTCCCTGATAACGGGCTCCCAGGGCATGGCAGGCATCTTCGATGAGGGACACGCCATATTCTCGGCACAGGGCGCCTATCTCGGCGAGATCGCAGGGCTGGCCCGCGAGATGCACGGCGACCAGGGCTTTCGGCTGACGAGCGCTGCCCTGAACCTGTTGCAGCTTCTCGCGCAGCGCCGTCACGCAGAGGTTGCCGGTTGCGGAGTCCACGTCGACGAAATCCACCTGGGCGCCGCAATAGCGGGCACAGTTGGCGGAGGCGACGAAACTGATGGCGGAAACCCAGACCCAATCCTGTTCGCCCAGCGCCAGCGCGGCGCAGGCAAGGTGCAGGGCCGTGGTGCCGTTGCTGCAGGCGATCACGTGGGGAGCCTGGCAGTAGTCGGCTAATCCCTGTTCGAAGGCGGGGACCGCCTCACCCTGGGTGAGGTAGTCCGACTTCAGCACGGCGACGACGGCTTCGATATCTTCATCTGTGATGGATTGGCGTCCATAGGGGATCATTCGGCGAGCACCTGCTGATTCATGACTTTCAATTCCTCTATCGACAGGAAGTGGCGATTATTGAGGGAATTGTATTCAAAGCCGTGCTCGACCCGCACCGCGGTGTCACCCAGGGCATTGACGGCGAAGTCATTGTTTCGGCTGGTGAAGGTGATGCTGGGAGCGATGACGTAATAGTCGTCAAATTCATAGGTGTGGTAGGAGTCGTCAGCCGGACACATCACCTCGTGCAACTTCTCGCCCGGACGGATGCCGATGATCTCCTGGGGCAAGTCCGGCGCCATGGCGCTGGCGAGATCCGTGATGCGTACCGACGGGATCTTCGGAACGAACACTTCCCCCCCTTTCATGCGGGCAAAGTTGGTCAGCACGAACTCGACCCCCTGTTGCAGGGTGAGCCAGAAACGGGTCATCTCGGCATGGGTAATGGGCAGGCTGCTGGCCCCTTCCTTGATCAGGCGATCGAAGAAGGGCACCACAGAGCCCCGGGAGCCGACCACGTTGCCATAACGTACCACGGAGAAAATGGTGGGGTGCTTGCCCGCCATATTATTGGCGGCGACGAACAGCTTGTCGGAGCAGAGTTTGGTGGCGCCATACAGGTTGACCGGATTGGCCGCCTTGTCGGTGGAGAGGGCGATCACCTTCTCGACCCCGTTATTGAGAGCCGCCTTGATGACGTTTTCCGCACCATGGATGTTGGTCTTGATGCACTCCATGGGGTTGTATTCGGCGGCAGGCACCTGCTTGAGGGCGGCGGCATGTACCACGAAGTCTACGCCGTGCATAGCCATGTCCAGGCGCTCGGCATCCCGTACGTCACCGATGAAATAGCGCATGCAGGGGTGATTGAAACGCTGCTGCATCTCGAACTGCTTGAGTTCATCACGGGAGTAGACGATCAATCGGCTTGGCGTGTAGAGGGAGAGGACAGCCTCGATGAACTTCTTGCCAAAGGAGCCGGTTCCCCCGGTGATCAGGATCGTTTTGCCGTTGAACATGTCATGGTCCCGTTATGAAGTGAGTGTCTGTTAGATTCAAAAGCATATTTTATGCCATAACCAGCGATATGGGAGAGAGCATCGCCGTGACGCAGGCGCCATCAAGGAGTTGGCGTGCTGGTCCCGGCGATCGCCTCGCATATCTGCTCCACCGCGTTGAGGGCGCGGGGGGTGAAGCGGTGCAGTTCATCGGCGTTGATGAGGGCGAGCCGTTGGTGTTTGACGGCGTCCAGCATGGGCCACTGCCGCCAGTGATCCAGCACGGAAGGATCCTGGCCGCCAGCCAGGATAAGCCCGGGATTGGCCTTGATCACCTGCTCCAGCCCGACCTGGGGGTAGGCTGCTCCCGTATTCGCCATGATGTTGCGTCCGCCGCAGAGGGTGATGGCCTGCCCCGGCCAGGTCGAATTATTGACGCTGGTGAGCGGCGGGTACCAGAGCTGATAGAAGACAGACAGGGGCTTGGGCTCGCCGTAGCGCGCAGCCAGGGCGTCGAGCCGGGTCAGATAGGCGCGGGCTTGCTCGTCGGCCCTGGACGTGAGCCCGAGCAGGTGCCCCAGGCTGCGCATCTCGGTGGCCAGGGAGGCAAAGTTGGTGGGCTCCGAGTAGAAGACGGGGATGCCGAGGCGCTCGACCGGGCCCAGCATGCGGGCCTGGGCGGAGCGCCAGGCCACTACCAGATCCGGCTTCTGGGCCAGCAGCGCCTCGAGGTTGATGCTGCGATAGTTGGCCACCCGGGGGAGGTTGGCCACCTCGGCGGGGTAATCGGAGGCATCGTCGGTGGCGACCACGCGATCCCCGGCGCCGATATCGAACAGCAGTTCCGTCAGATGGGGAGTGAGGCTCACGATGCGCTGCGGCGGGGTAGCCATGGCGCACAGTGAGGTGCCCAGCAGGCAGACAAGCAGGCCCAGGGCACGAAGGGAAACGCGATCAGCCATGATTGAGCGCCATCCATGTCAGGAGCAGCGAGAGCCCGAGCCAGCCCCAGCCGGTCAGTTGCAGACGCTGCAGCAGGCGCAGGGGCAGGTTGGCATCGGGTTCGCTCCCTTCATCAAATACCGGAAAGCGCACCAGCTGGCCCTGATAGTAGCGGGGGCCGCCGAGTCGGCTGCCCGTCGCCCGGGCCAGCAGCGCGAGCAGGACCCCCATGGCGGGATGGGGCCAATGCAGCGCAGGCCGCACTCTGTTGCCCAGCCCGCGCACCTGGGTCAGGCACAGGGGGAGTGCCAGCAGCAGGATGGCGGGGGCGCAGAAACCCTGATAGAGCGCCGCAGCCGGGCGGCCGAAGTGGACGAACGCGTTCTGCTTGGGGTTCCACGCCAGATGGGTCAACTGGGCGAGCCGCACCAGCAGGGCACCCTGTACCCCGGCCAGAGCAAAACCCAGCAGGGGGGCGGCCCACTGACCCACGAGGCGCAGTACGCAGGTCTCGCTCACCGCCTTGTTCAACCCCATCACCGAGAGCTTGCCGGTCTCCCGCTTGAGCCAGGGGGCGACCTGCAGCCTCGCTACGACCAGCGTCTCCTGGGTCGCCAGGGCGCGGCTCCCCCGGGCGAGTTCCCGCAAGGGGCGGGATTCGAGCATCAGCAGCAGGAACAGGAGGTCGAACAGGGGTTCGGACAGGGAGAGATTGCGCACCGCCCAGAGACCGGCTGCGCAGGGCACCCAGACCACCAGCAGGGCAAGGAGCCCGGCCTGGCTCTGCTGGCGTGGCGTGCCGTCGGGGCGATAGACCTTCTGGCCGAGGCGGGTGAGCAGAGGCACGGCTGCGCCGGGTCGAAAGCGTGCGGGCCAGGGCAGCAGGACCTCCAGCAGGGCGGCCCCCACCATGATGCCCGCCGTCGTGGAGGCGAGGACGGTCATCAGGGCATCCCAGGAGGGGGCGTCGATCACAGCTTGCCGAGCAGCGCGATGATCACTTCGGCGGAGTGTTGACCCGCCACCTCGATGAAGGCATCGAAGGATTCCACCTGCTCCTTGCCGGCGATGTCCGACATGGCCCGTACCACCAGATAGGGCACCTTGAACATGTGGCACACCTGGCCGATGGCGGCCCCTTCCATCTCCACCGCCAGCATCTGCGGGAAGTCGGCACGGGCTTTCGCGATGGCGTCCGGCTTGCACATGAACTGATCGCCGGTGCAGATGAGCCCGACCTTGGTCTGGTGCTTGCCTTGCTCGGCAATGCAGGCTTGTGCCAGGGCGATGAGTTTTTCGTCGCAGGGGAAGGCGGCGGGCTGCTGGGCCATCTGGCCCATCTCGTAACCGAAGGCGGTCACGTCCACGTCGTGGAAGCGCATCTCGCTCGCGATGACCACGTCACCGATGTGCAGATCCTGGGCGAAGCCGCCGGCGGAACCGGTGTTAATGACGCAATCGGGAGCGAACTTCTCCAGCAGCAGGCTGGTGGCGACGCTGGCGGCGACCTTGCCGATGCCGGAGCGGGTCAGGATCACCTCTTTACCGGCCAGCTTGCCCTGATAGAACTCGCAGCCGCCCAGTTGCAGGGTGGTGGGCTCGCTCAGCTGGCTGCGCAGCAGGGCTACTTCCTGCTCCATGGCGCCGATAATACCTACTTTCATCATCTACCTCGTCTCGATGGCCGCTGGGCCGAAAAAGTTGGCGTGGATGATAGCAAAACTTGGCGGTGGCGCCGAGCATTGCGATGGCGCGGATGGGGGGTCAGGGGTAGCGTCTGGCCAGGGCGGCCAGTTCACCACTGTCTGCGAGCCGTTGCAGGGTGTTGGCAAACAGGGTCAGGCGCTCTGGGGCACTGTGGCGATGGAACAGGATGTAGAAGGGAGTCTCTTCCATCACGGTGGGGAGGATGCGGATCTTGTCGGCCAGCCCCTGTTCGCGCAAGTCGGACTCAAACCCCGGGGAGCGGTAGTAGATGAAACGGCCGCGCTTCATCAACAACTTCTCGTAGTTGGCTTGGTTGCTGATCCCGCCGCTGTCGATGATGAGGCCGCCGATGTCCTGGAGCCGGGCGATGGCACCGCTGCCATGGTTGATGAGGATGATGCCCGCCTGGCCGAGGGCCCTGACATCCTGCCAGCTGCGTATCTCGACGGGATCGTCACGGCGCACCGCCAGGTGGTAGCGCACCGTGAAGATGGCGGGGGTCAGGACGATGAAGTGATCCCGCCTGGCCGGGCTCTCTCCCACGCCGCAGATGAAGTCCAGCTGGCCGTGCTGCACCTTCTTTTCCAGCCGTCGCAGCGGCAGGAAGCGCTGATCTCCCTCAATGCGAAGGGCAGGCTCCCTCGCTTCCATGAGCCGGAAGAGATCGACGCAGATCCCGCCGACATGCCCGTCGGGGAGCGTCACGTACTTGGGGGACGACGCCTGTTGTGCGGCCGTATGAAAGACCTCGGTGGCGCCAATGGCCCTGGTGGTGAGGACAAGCAGGCACAGCAGCAGGATTATCCTGAGGGTCATCCGGGCAGGCTTCCGATGGGATTCAGGCGCCGTACATCAACCAGTCAAAGGGCGCCGGGGGCTCAACATTAGGCGATTTCCCCCTCTTATTTCAAGGGGTTCGCGCTGTCGTCACCGGGAGCACGGGGCTTGAGGGGGGTGATCAGCCGAGCGCGGTGTCGAGGGTCATCATCAGGGCGAAACCCGCCATGAGACCCAGGGTGGCGTGGGTCTGGTGGCCGTTGCGATGGGTTTCCGGGATCACTTCGTGGGAGACCACAAACAGCATGGCACCGGCCGCGAGCCCGAGGCCGATGGGGTAGGCGATGGCCATGCCGCTGGCGAGTCCGACCCCGAGCAGGGCGCCGAGCGGTTCCAGCAGGCCGCTGCCGATGGCGACCAGCACGGCCACCGGCGGGCGAAAACCGGCTGCGCACATGGCCAGCGCCACCGCCAGTCCTTCGGGAATGTCCTGCAGGGCAATGGCGGTCGTGAGGGGCAGTCCCACCGTCATGTCCCCCTGGGAGAAGCTGACCCCGATGGCCATGCCTTCGGGCAGGTTGTGCAGGGCGATGGCGAAGACGAACAGCCAGACCCGTGAGCAGTTCTCATGGCCGGGACCACAGGGGCCGGTCTTGTCGTGCTCGTGAGGGGTGAATTGATCCAGTCCCAGCATCAGCAGCACCCCGAGGGTCATGCCGGCCACCACCACGGCGGCGGCGAAGAAGCCGTCACCCGTGATCCCCTCGGCGGCCTCGAGCCCCGGCAGCAGCAGGGAGAAGGCGCTCGCCGCCAGCATCATGCCGGCGGCGAACCCCAGCATGGCATCTTCCACCCGTTGGGGGACGGCGCGCAGGAACAGGGCAGGCAGGGCGCCCAGCGCCGTGGCGGCAAAACCCGCAGCGCCGCCGATGAGGCCATAGCGTACCCCGGGCGTGATCTCTCCTGCTGCCAGCATGACGAGACTCTGCACCAGGAGCAGCAGCACGGCGACCAGGGCGAGCAGCAGCCCCAGGGCGATGAGGGGGCGATCCGCTATCTGCTCGCGCAGTTGGACAGACCAGGAAGGGGAGAGGGTCGATACGTTGTCCATGGGGCCTCTGAAGACAGGAATGGGGAGAGACGAGCGGCCATTACATAACCTGGCCCCTGCTTTGTCCATGACGGCGGACCGATTGTGGCAATCGGCTCAAGTTTTGCGTCGAGCTGGTCGCTCCTGTGCTGGCAGCCTCGTGGCGGGCACAAGGCCCGGCGTGGGGCGAGCGGGAAGCAAGGGATCCCCTCTCTTCGCTCCCATCGTCATTTCCCGTCAGGAGTCTCGGGTCACCGCTTACACGGATGTGATCATTGTGTCACTGCACATCTGCAGTCGAGGATCACCAGCCAACATGTCTTACAAGCATCTCTCCATCGGCAAGAAGATTGCCGCCGTCTTTGCGGTCATTGCCGTCATCAACGCCGTCTTCGGCCTGTTTCTCGCCACCGAACTGCGGGACATTCGGGATCGGGTATTGAACTTCACCGACTCCACCCTGCCAAGCGTGCTCTCGGTGGACAACCTGCTCTATGACGTCTCCTATGTGCGCCGTGCCCAGTTTGCCCTGCTGATGGTGGAAGATGCCGTCGACAGGCAGGTTCGCCGCGCCCGCATCCAGGAGAGCCTGGGCAAGGTGCAGCAGGTCATGGATGCCTACGAGGCAACCGTGGTGGCCGAGCATGAACGCCAGGCCTTCAACCGCGTCAAGCAGCAGTGGCTGCAATATCTGGGGGCCGTCAACCAGGTGGATGCCCTGTTGTTCCAGGGCAGCAGGGATGAGGCCAGGGAGGCGCTGTTTCGCTCGAACGGACTCTACACCGAGCTGGAGCTGGCGGTGCGTGCCCTGGTGAAGGTGAATCTTGGCTTTGTGGAAGAGAACCGTGGCAGTCTGCTTGGCAGCGTCACCATGGTGATGACCTTTGCCGTGGTGAGCATCGCGACCCTGCTGATCTTCATGGGGGTCATGACCTGGTTCCTCACCCGCCAGATCTGTCTGCCCCTGCAAGCCGTGGTGGCCCAGGCCAATGCCATCGCCCTGGGGGATCTGACCCATCGGCTGGATCGCCAGCACATCGGGCAGGACGAACTGGGGATGCTGGCCAGCGCCTCCCTCAAGATGCAGGACAACCTGCGTGGGCTCATCGAGGAGGTGGCCGCCGCCGTGACCCAGCTGGGGGCCGCCATCGAGGAGGTGAGCGCGGTCTCCGAGCAATCATCCCAGGGGATCCAGAGCCAGCAGCAGGAGATAGCCCAGGTTGCCACCGCCATGGCCCAGATGAAGGCGACGGTAGCGGATGTGGCGGGCAACACCGAGGTGGCCTCGGAGTCGGCAAGCTCCGCCAATGCCCTGGCTCGCCGCGGTAGTCAGGATGTGCAGGGGGCCCTGGATGCCATCACCCGGGTGGCCGGTGAGATGGAGCAGGCGGGCAACCTGGTGAGTGAACTGGAGAAAGAGTCCGCCCAGATCAACCTGGTGGTGGATGTCATTCGCGGCATTGCCGACCAGACCAACCTGCTGGCACTCAATGCCGCCATCGAGGCGGCCCGTGCCGGTGAGCAGGGGCGCGGCTTTGCGGTGGTGGCCGACGAGGTGCGCACCCTGGCGGGGCGTACCCAGGCCTCCACCGGCGAAATCGTCGCCATCATCGAGACCCTGCAGGCCCGTGCCAATCGGGCGAAGTCGGTGACCGGCCAGAGTTGCGAGATGATCCGCCAGTGCGTGAGCCAGAGCGAACGCACCAGTGCGGGCATTCGTCAGATTGAAGAGGCGGTGGCCCAGATAGCCGACATGGCGATCCAGATTGCCAGTGCCTGTGGCGAGCAGGATGCGGTCTCCGATGAGCTGGGCCGCAACGTGGCGCGCATCAACGACTCCTCCAACGAGGTCGCGACCGGCGCGGATCATACCGCCAAAGCCTGTCTGGAGCTGAGCCAGCTGGCGGCGGGTCTGCGCCAGAGCATGGGGCGCTTCCGTCTGGCCTGACGGTGGTTGCAGCCAATGAAAACGGGGCCCTGGGCCCCGTTGTTTTTCTCACCGCCAGGCGGCGTGGGCTCAGGCGCCCAGGCCGGTACCGGCGTCTTTCTTGGCAATCAGCTCAATCTTGTAGCCGTCCGGGTCTTCCACGAAGGCGATGACTGTGGTGCCGCCCTTCACCGGGCCCGGTTCGCGGGTGATCTTGGCGCCGGCGGCGCGCAGCGCCTCGCAGGTGGCATAGATGTCGTCCGCTTCCAGGGCGATGTGACCATAGGCGGAACCGAGCTCGTACTCGCTCACGCCCCAGTTGTAGGTGAGCTCGATGACGGCTTCATCCTTCTCGTCGCCGTAGCCGACGAAGGCCAGGGTGTACTTGTATTCGCTGTTCTCGCTCTTGCGCAGCAGTGTCATGCCCAGCACTCGGGTGTAGAAGTCGATGGAACGTTGCAGATCGCCGACGCGCAACATGGTATGCAGAATTCTCATTGCTCAATTCTCCGGGTTGGTGGATTGGTACTGCCTTGAATCCATGGCCCGAAACCGGATCCGCAGAGGCCTGCAGATCAACTCTCGGGATAGACCTTCTCTTTGTATTCGCACAAATCTTCGATGATGCAGGAGCCGCAGCGGGGCTTGCGGGCGAGACAGGTGTAACGCCCGTGCAGGATGAGCCAGTGGTGCACGTCCAGCTTGAACTCGGCGGGGACCACCTTGAGCAGCTTCTCCTCCACCTGATCGACGTTCTTGCCCACGGCAAAGCCGGTGCGGTTGGAGACCCGGAAGATATGGGTGTCGACGGCGATGGTGGGCCAGCCGAAGGCGGTGTTGAGCACCACGTTGGCCGTCTTGCGGCCGACGCCGGGCAGGGCCTCGAGGGCCTCGCGATTCTCCGGCACCTCGCCACCGTGGCGCTCCAGCAAAATGGCGCAGGTCTTGATGACGTTCTCGGCCTTGGTGTTGAAGAGGCCAATGGTCTTGATGTACTCCTTGACCCCGTCCACCCCCAGATCCAGCATGGCCTGGGGGGTGTTGGCCACCGGATAGAGCTTGTCGGTGGCCTTGTTGACGCTGACATCGGTGGCCTGGGCCGAGAGCAGCACGGCGATGAGCAGCTCGAAGGGCGTGGTGAAGTTGAGCTCTGTGGTGGGATGGGGGTTGTCATCGCGCAACCGCTCCAGGATCAGCCTGCGTTTCTGGTTGTTCATGGATCTCTCTTGTCTCAGAGCTGGGTCGTGCGGGCGCCCGCCGCCGGCACGGTGCAGTGGGCCTTCTCGGCACTCTGCTTGCGGCCCATCCAGTCGTTGATGGCGTTTTTGCCGGCGATCATCAAACCGAGGCCGATGAAGCCGCCGGGGGGCAGGATCGCCAGCAGCAGGCTGGCGTCGGCGTGGAACAGCTCGACGCGCAATGACTTGGCCCAGTCACCCAGCAGCAGCTCGGCACCGTCAAACAGGGTGCCCATGCCGATGATCTCGCGAAGGCCCCCCAGTACCAGCAGCACCAGGGTAAAGCCCAGCCCCATCATGAAGCCGTCGAGGGCGGCAAGCAGGGGCGGATTCTTGGAGGCATAGGCTTCGGCGCGGCCGATGATGACGCAGTTGGTGACGATGAGGGCGATGAAGATGCCGAGCGCCTGATAGAGGCCGTAGGTGTAGGCGTTCATCAACAGCTGCACGCTGGTCACCAGGGCCGCGATAATCATCACGTAGACCGGGATGCGGATATCCTTGGGCACCCAGTTGCGCACCTGGGAGACGGCGAGGTTGGAGCAGACCAGTACCACCATGGTGGCAAGGCCGAGCCCCAACGCATTGGTAAAGGTGGAGGAGACCGCCAGGGTGGGGCAGAGCCCCAGCACCTGCACCAGGGAGGGGTTGTTCTTCCACAGTCCCTGCAGCATCAGCTCCTTGAGCTCTTCGCGGCGGCCACTTTCCCCGGTGGGTTGGCTGGCCGTGTCAATCACGTCGACTTGTTCCATAGCGTGTGCTCCGGCGTTAGGGGTTGGTATGGCAGGAGGGGGCATCGTGCAGCAGTTCGGGGTGCTCCTGTTGCAGCCTCAGCAAATTTTTAACCGCCTTGACCACGGCCCGCGGGGTGATGGTGGCTCCGGTGAAGGCGTCGAATTCGCCGCCATCCTTCTTCACCGCCCAGGTGGCGTCGTTGTCGGCCGTGAGGGACTTGCCGGTGAAGCTTTCGATCCAGCTGGATTTCTTCAGCTCGATCTTGTCACCAAGCCCCGGGGTTTCCTTGTGGGCCAGCACCCTGACCGCGCTGACGGCCCCCTTTGCATCGGTGCCGACCACCATGCGAATGGCTCCACTGTAACCATCGGGGGCCACGGTTTCCAGCGCGTAGCCGGTATGCACCCCTTTGAGGGTGGCGGTATAGAGGGGCATGGGCTCATCGCTGCCCAGGTATTCCCGGCTGCTGACCAGCTTGCAACTGGCCACCAGATCGTTGTCATAACTCCCCTCGGGCAGCAGGGCCTGCAGGGTGCGCAGCTTCTCCAGCTCTTGCTGGTGGGCGATGCGATCCCGGGTCAGTTCGTTGGTCAGCACCACCATGGCGGTGCAGCCGAGGGCAAAGAGGGCCAGGGTCAGGCCATTCTTGCGCATGCTTTTCAACATGGGAGGCTCCCTGTCTCGCGTCTGCGGCAATTCAGATGGGGGTTCATTTGCGACGGGCTCCATAGACCTTGGGGCGGGTCAGACTGTCAATCAGGGGAACGCACAGGTTGGCCAGCAACACGGCGAAGGCGAAGGCATCCGGATAGCCGCCAAAACGGCGGATGACATAGACCAGCACGCCGATGAGCACACCGTAGACGAGGCGCCCCTTTGCGGTGGTGCTGGCACTCACCGGATCGGTGGCGATGAAGAAGGCCCCGAGCATGGTGGCACCGCTGAACAGGTGCAGCATGGGGGTGGCGGTGGCATCCGGGGTTGCCAGATAGCCCAGGGTGGCAGCGAGCAGCAATGCGCCCAGCACGGCAGTCGGAATGCGCCAGTTGATCACTTTCTGCTGGAGCAGGAAGAGGCCTCCCAGCAGGTAGCCGAGGTTGACCCAGCTCCAGCCGATGCCACCCCAGCCCTCGAAGACCTTGTGGGTCATCACTTCGGTGGCGGTCAGCCCCTGGGTCAGCCCGGTCTTTAAGGTATCCAGCGGCGTGGCCATGGTCAGGCCATCCACCCCCTGCTTGAGCTGCAGCATGCTGTAGCCGTCGAGGCTGAAGCCGGTGAAGATCACCGAGGCCGCATCGGCGAAGCCGATGTCGTAGGCGGCGATGCTGGAGGGGGGCAGCCAGCTGGTCATCTGGACCGGGAAGGAGACCAGCAGCAGCACATAGGCCACCATGGCAGGATTGAACAGGTTCTGACCGAGCCCGCCATAGAGATGCTTGGCGATGATGATGGCGAACGCCGTGCCCAGCACCAGCATCCACCAGGGCAGCAGGGGGGGCAGGGAGAGACCGATGAGCACGGCGGTGAGCGCCGCGCTGCCATCCAGCAGGGCCGGTTTGACGGGGCGGCTGCGCAGGCGAAGGACCAGGGCCTCCGAACCCAGGGCCGTGACCAGCGCCAGCAGGATCTGGATCAGGGTCCCCCAGCCGAAGAACCAGGTCTGCGCCAGGAAGCCGGGCAGGCAGGCCAGGATCACCAGCACCATCAGGGTCTGGGTCTGTTTGCGGTTGTGGGCAAAAGGCGCACTCGCGATATTGAACATGGATCAGTGGCTCTTGTCGGTCGAAGGGGAGGAGGCAGCCTCGGCCGCCAGCTTCTTGGCTTTGGCCCGGGCGATGGCGGCGGCGATGGCCGCCTTCTTGGGGTCCACCTCGGCGGCGGGCTCGGATGCGGCGGCCAGGGCTTCAACGGCGTTATCGGTTGTGTTCACGGATGTCTTATCCGCGTCCACCGGCGTGTCCCCTTGCGCCTGGGCGGCTTTCTTGGCCTTGGCCCGGGCGACGGCGATGGCCGCCTTCTTGGGATCCACCTCGGCGGCGGGCTCGGATGCGGCGGCCGGGGCCTCAACGGCGTTATCGCTTGTGTTCACGGATGTCTCACCCGCGACCACTGGCCCATCCCCTTGCGCCTGGGCGGCCTTCTTGGCCTTGGCCCGGGCGATGGCAGCGGCAATGGCCGCCTTCTTGGGGTCCACTTCGGCGGCGGGGCCGGATGCGGCGGCAGGGGCCTCGACGGTGGCGGTATCGCTTGTGTTTGCGGAGATGCCACCTGCGTCCAGTGGTGCGTCACCTTGCGCCTGGGCGGCTTTCTTGGCCTTGGCCCGGGCGATGGCAGCGGCAATGGCCGCCTTCTTGGGGTCCACCTCGGCGGCGGGTCCGGATGCGGCGGCAGGGGCCTCAACGGTATTATCGCTTGTGTTCGCGGAGGTGTTACTCGCGTCCACCGGTGCGTCACCTTGCGCCTGAGCAGCCTTCTTGGCCTTGGCCCGGGCGATGGCGGCGGCAATGGCCGCCTTCTTGGGATCCACCTCGGCGGCGGGCTCGGATGCGGCGGCCGGGGCCTCAACGGCGTTATCGGTTGTGTTCACGGATGTCTCACCCGCGACCACCGGCCCATCACCTTGCGCCTGAGCAGCCTTCTTGGCCTTGGCCCGGGCGATGGCGGCGGCAATGGCCGCCTTCTTGGGGTCCACCTCGGCGGCGGGCTCGGATGCGGCGGCCGGGGCCTCAACGGCGTTATCGGTTGTGTTCACGGATGTCTCACCTGCGACCACCGGCCCGTCACCTTGCGCCTGGGCGGCTTTCTTGGCCTTGGCCCGTGCCAGGGCGGCGGCGATGGCTGCCTTCTTGGGATCCAGCTCTGCCTTGGGATGTTGCTCCCCTGGTGCCGGGGTGTCAGCCAGCCCATTGCCCTCGCCATTGGCGGCCTTGGCGGCACGACGGGCGATGGCCTCCTGCTTGCGCGCCTCACGGGCGGCAATCATGGCCTCGTTGTCCGGTGCGGGTGTGCTCACGCCCACCTGGGCCGTCTCCTGTTTGGCCTTGATGCGGGCCAGGGCGGCGGCGACCGGATCTTCGCCCCCGGCCGTCGTCATGGCCTGGCGACGCTGGGCTGCGGCTTCGGCGTGGCGGGCTTCGCGAGCCGCCTTCTCACGCTCGAAGCGAGCCTGCTTGGCCTCGAAGCGCTGCTTGGCACGTTCGGCCTTCTCGGCCTCGGCACGGGCCTCGCGGATGTCATCCTTGGCGATCTTGTAGTACTGCACCAGGGGGATTTCGCTCGGGCAGACCCAGGCACAGGCGCCGCACTCGATACAGTCAAAGAGGTTGAGCTTCTCGGCCTTGTCGTACTCCTTGACCCGGCTGTACCAGTAAAGCTCCTGGGGCAGCAGGGTGGCGGGGCAGGCATCGGCGCAGGCACTGCAACGGATGCAGGCCTGTTCCGGGCCGGGGGGCGGCAGCTCGGCACGGGTGGGGGAGAGCAGGCAGTTGGTGGCCTTGACCACGGGGACCATGGCGTGGGGCAGGGTGAAGCCCATCATGGGGCCCCCCATGATGACCCGCTGATCCGCCTCCGGTTGCAGCTCGAAACGCTGGAGCAGCCAGCGTACCGGCGTGCCCAGACGCACCCAGGCATTGCCGGGTTTCTTGAAGGCGTCGCCGGTGAGGGTGACGATGCGCTCGATGAGCGGCTCCCCATCGATGATGGCGCGCTTGATGGCAAAGACGGTGGCGACGTTGAGCACCATGATGCCCATGTCGACCGCCCGGCCTCCCTTGGGCACCTGGCGTCCGGTGAGCAGCTCTATGGTCTGTTTGGCGCCGCCGGAGGGGTACTTGGTCGGTACCGACTTGACCAGCACGTCGGCGTCGCTGGCATGGCGGGTCAGGGCCTCGATGGCCGCCGGTTTGTTGTCTTCCACCCCGATCAGGGTGAGCTTGGGCTTGAGCAGGTGCTTGAGTACCCGGATGCCGTCCATGATCTCGTCGGCGTACTCCTGCATCAACCTGTCATCCGTGGTGATGTAGGGTTCGCACTCCAGCCCGTTGATGATGAGAATTTCGGTGAGCTGGCCACGGCCGTCGAGCTTGCTGTGGGTCGGGAAGACGGCGCCGCCGAGCCCGGCGATGCCGGCCTGCTGGATGCGCTCGAGCAACGCCCCCCGCTCCAGGTTCCAGTAGTCAGGCTGGGGTGTGCGCTCGCCCCAGGCATCGTCTCCGTCCGGGGTGAGGAGGATGCAGAGATCGTCAAGACCGGAGGGGTGCGCCACCGTGTGCTGTTCGATGGCGGTGATGGTGCCCGAGGTGGAAGCGTGCACCGGCACGATGCGCCCCTTGTCAAAACGGGTGAGGGGTTGCCCCTTCTTGACCTTGTCCCCCACCCGCACCAGCAGTTCGCCGGCCGGACCCGCGTGCTGGCGCACCGGAATGATGAGCTGGGGGGGAAGGCCCGCGTCAACGACGGGGGTCAGGCTGGACTGGTGCTTGTTCTCGGGGGGATGGATGCCGCCGTGAAAATCCCACAGAGTGCCGGCTTTGATGCGTTCGAGCAGATGCTGCATGGTTACTCCGCTGTTTATTCCACTATCTTGACCGGAATGACGACCTTGGCCAGATCCCATTTCCAGTTGTCGACCGTGGTCGGCACCGGGATCATTTCGATACAGTCGGTCGGGCAGGGGTCGACGCAGAGGTCGCACCCGGTGCACTCGGCCGCGATGACGGTGTGCATCGCCTTGGTGGCACCCAGGATGGCGTCGACCGGACAGGCCTGGATGCACTTGGTGCAACCGATGCACATGTCTTCGTGAATGAAGGCCACCTTCTTGACGGGGATTGCCGCGTCTTCACCGCCGTCCAGAGACTGGGGCTCGACCCCCATCAGGTCGGCAATCTTGCGCATGGTGGCGTCGCCACCGGGCACGCACTTGTTGATCTTGTCGCCATTGGCCAGGGCTTCGGCGTAAGGTTTGCAGCCCGGGTAACCGCACTGGCCGCACTGGGTCTGGGGCAACAGGGCATCGAGCTGATCGACGATGGGGTCGGCCTGCACATGAAACTTGACGGCGGCAAAGCCGAGAATAATGCCGAAGGCCAGGGCAAGCAGGGCCAGCACCAGAATGGCAAAGAGTATGTGAATCATAGCGTTATATCTTGATGAGGCCGGTAAAGCCCATGAAGGCCAGCGACATCAGGCCAGCGGTGACCATGGCGATGGAGACGCCACGAAACGGTGCCGGCACGTCGGCGGCCACCAGCCGCTCACGCATGGCGGCAAACAGGATCAGCACCAGGGAGAAGCCGACGGCGGCCCCGAAGCCGTAGATGATGCTCTGGATGAAGTTGTGGCGCTCGTTGATGCTGAGCAGCGCCACGCCGAGCACGGCACAGTTGGTGGTGATGAGCGGCAGGAAGATGCCGAGCAGGCGATAGAGGGTCGGGCTGCTCTTGCGGATCACCATCTCGGTGAACTGGACCACCACGGCGATCACCAGAATGAAGCCCAGGGTGCGCAGGTAGGCGATCTCCAGCGGGATCAGGATGTAGTGCTCCATCAGATAGGAGCAGGCGCTGGCCAGCGTCATGACGAAGGTGGTGGCCAGACCCATGCCGATGGCGGTTTCCAGCTTGCCGGAGACACCCATGAAGGGGCAAAGGCCGAGGAACTTCACCAGCACGAAGTTGTTGATCAGCACGGTGCCGACCAGTAAAAGCAGGTACTCAGTCATTGAAGATGGGTTATCCGGTATGAAGGCGGCCGTATTATCTGATGTTAGGTGCCTTTAGACAACCGCAAGGCCGTATGGTTATTATTCGAATGCCCAATTCATGGAGGCATTGTGCGCCCTTTACCCGTCTTGACGCTGACCCTGGCCATGCTGCTCTGGTCCAGCTCCTTCATCGCCCTCAAACATGTGCTGGAAATCTGGTCCTTCGGTCAGGTGCTCTTCATGCGGATGGGGGTGGCGTCCTGTTGCTGGCTGCTCTGCTACCGCCAGCTTGGCCGCGTCACTTACCAGAAGGGGGATTGGCGCTGGTTGGCCCTGATGGGGGCGCTTGAGCCCTGCCTCTACTTCCTTCTGGAAGTCAACGCCCTGCGTTACACCAGTGCTGGCCAGGCTGGCATGGTCTGTGCCCTGCTTCCCCTGATGGTGGCCCTGGTGGCCTTCGTACTGCTTGGAGAGCGGGTGAGTCGCCGCCAACTGCTGGGCTTTGCCATCGCCATCGTTGGCATCGCCCTGCTGGGGTTGGGGGAGGGCGCCGACGAGTTCGCTCCCAACGCCCTGCTCGGCAATAGCCTGGAGATGGGCGCCATGCTCTGCGCCGCCACCTATTCTGTGGTATTCAAGAAGCTCTCCAGCCGCTACGGCGTGATGACACTGACGGCGTTGCAGGCCTTCGTCGGCATGCTCTTCTTCGCGCCCTTTGCCTTCAGTGCGCCCTGGCCCGCGAGCTGGGCCTGGCAGGACATGGGGGTCATCCTCTTCCTCGGTGCCTTCGTGACCCTGGGTGCCTACCTGCTCTACAACTGGTCGGTGACCCAGGTGAAGGTGACCCTGGCGGCGGCCTATGTGAACCTCATACCGGTCTTTACCCTGCTGCTCGCCTATCTGCTGCTGGGAGAGACGCTCACGGCCCTGCAATGGGTGGCCTGCGCCGCCGTGCTGGTCGGCATCGGGGTGGGCCAGCTGCCGTCCGGCAGGAAGCGTGCGCAGGCAGTCGCCACCGGGGGATGAGTCGCCGCCATTGGGCTACAGTCTGGGCAGGGAAACACGCTGTCGAAGAAGGAGCCGACCGATGAGCGACATGCACTTGCTGGCCGCTGCCAAAAGCCTGTTGAGCCATCCCCCCTTTACCCTGGCCGATGCCAGAGCCCTGGAGGCGCTGGAAGAGGAGGCTGTGGGGGAGGAGGGGCTCTGCATCGCCGCGCTATGGGACATCGCCCTCGCGCTGGCGGACGAGGAAGCCAGACACTATCTCCTGGGGGATGGCTGAGCGGGTTTCGGGTGGGCGGACAGCAATGACAACGGGGGGCCTGGGCCCCCCGTTGTCATTGGCAGCTGTTGCTCAGATGGAGAGGCTCTTGACGGTGTCCGACACCGAGTTGGCGTCCTCGATGATCTCCTTGATGACATCGGCGATGATGGTGGCCTGCTCCTGACCTGCCACCGCCTTGTCGGAGACGACGGAGACGGTCTGGGTGATCTGGGAGGTGATCTCCGAGTTGTGCTTGATGACGGTGACGATCTCGCTGGTGGAGCTGGAAGTGCGCGCCGCCAGTTGCCTCACCTCGTCGGCCACGACCGCGAATCCCCGTCCCTGTTCCCCGGCGCGGGCCGCCTCGATGGCGGCGTTGAGGGCCAGCAGGTTGGTCTGATCCGCGATACCGCTGATGGTGGAGATGATGGATTCGATGCTCCTGGATTGCTGGTTGAGCTGCTCTATCTGCTTGCTGACCGCATTGACCGAGGTGTTGATGTGAGAGGAGGTGTCGAGCACCCTGTCGATGACCTCCCGTCCCCTGGCGGCGCTCGCGACGGTTTCGCTGGCGATGGCACACGCCTTCTGGGCCGCTTCCCGGGTGGAGATGGATTTCTCAACCCGCTCGGTGATGTCGCTCGCCAGCTTGATGATTTTGACCACCTTGCCCTCGTGGTTGAAGATGGGGTTGTAGGTGGCCTCCAGCCAGATCTTCTCCCCCCGGTGACCCAGGCGCATGAAAAGCCCTGATTTGATGTCACCCGAGCCGAGATCCTGCCAGAAATGGGGGTTGTTCTGGTAGAACTCGCTGTCACAGAAGAGGCGATGATGCTTGCCGACCACCTCTTCCAGCCGATAGCCAAAGCAGTTGAGGAAATTCTGGTTAGCGGTGATGACGGTGCCATCGGGTTGGAAATCGATGACCGCCAGGGACTTGTCCAGCGCTGCCAGCAGGGCCTGGGTGCGCTCCAGAGTGGATTGCTGCTGGGTCACGTCGGAGGCGACCTTGGCGATCCGCACCACCTTGCCGTCGATCACGATGGGGAAATAGGTCGCCTCCAGCCACACGGCCTTGCCGGATTTCGACTGGCGAATGAAGCGGCCGCTGCGGGAGACGCCGTGGCGCAGATCCTGCCACAAGGTCTCGTAATCCCGGGTATTGACGTCGTCGGGGAAGCAGAGGGTGCTGTGATGCTTGCCAATCACCTCGTCACGCTCAAATCCCACGATCTTGAGAAACAGTTCGTTGGCGAAGGTGACCACTCCCGCCGGGGTGAACTGGACGAAGGGGACCTGCAACTGGATAGCCTGTTCAAATGCTCCCAGCTCCACCACCCTTGCCGCTTGCTCACTGGCTTCCTTGCTTACTTTTTGATTCCAGAACATGACAGCGCTCCTCCATGAGACCCTTGAATGGGATAACGACCAAATCTGAGTAAATTAACAATAGCATTGCGTCCTGATGAGTCGTCATCGAACTCAAATTAACTTTTTATTTTTCAATGTTGATAAATGGCTTCTTAATTGTGGGGTCTCGTACAAGGGTTATTTATCTCCTGGGCCGCCCTGGCCCCAGGGAATATTGGCATGAAGGCGCCTCTTTTGGCACTGACTATTCTATATATCGCCTTCATATGAATCCAGTGGCGCGCCATGTGGCCTGCATGGGGATTTAATGAGTCTTATATGGGCACAGTGAAATAGGTGGAGGCGGGGATCTGGAAATAGCCGCTATCTGACTCTCTGGTGTGAGAAATAAACGGCCAACGGTGTGAGTTTTTGGATATGCGGCATGTGTGAACCCGTGACGACATTGCCGCTTTGGTATATTTCCTGTCCCGAAACAGGGAGTGTTTATTTTGCCTGCAAGGTGGAGAGTTTCTGGTTCAGGGACTCAATCTCTTTCTGATATCGGGTAGTGACCGACTGCATCTCTGCCGAGACATTGCGGGATCTTGCCTTGTTCTCCGTGATCTGGGTCATCTCGTTGTTCATCTTCTGCTTTTTGGCCTCGATCTCGGTGCGCAGCGCCTCGGCCTGGCGTTGTTTCTGGCCGTTCGCCAGGCTCTGCTCTATCTCCCGGGTCTGGTTGGCCGCCTGCTCCACTGCCTCGGGGGAGGGGGTATAGACATTGAGTGCCATGGGTTTGGCGTCGCTGCTGCAGGGGATGTCGCTGAAGGTGATCTGCCCATCGCGGGCGCATTGATAGACAGCCGCCTGGACAACGGGGACGGTGGCAAGCCCCAGGCAGGCGAGAGAGATGACCAGCATGCGTGACATAGACTCCTCCTTGAATCCTCTTCCTTGCACACTAGTACATGGCGCAAGGTCAGACAACGGCCTCGTTCCGGGTGTGACATTCCGGTCCTCACGTTGCATCTCTCTGGTCCATGGCGGGGAGATCTCCTGCACAATGGGTGTGCCATGGCGGCATAAAGCGACGGATCCCTGCCTGTTTCCCCGCAGTTCAACACATCAGAGCACCATAACGGGCCGCAATGAGGTATCTTATGCCCCGATTTCATCCATCAAACGGATAAGAGACAACACATGATCATCAAACCCAAGGTTCGCGGCTTTATCTGCACCACCACCCACCCGGTTGGTTGTGAAGCCAATGTTCGTCGCCAGATCGCTTACACCCAAGCCAAGGGCGCCATCGAGAATGGCCCCAAAAAGGTGCTGGTGATCGGCGCTTCCACCGGCTATGGTCTGGCCTCTCGCATTGCCGCAGCCTTCGGCAGCGGAGCTGCCACCATCGGTGTCTTCTTCGAAAAGCCGAGCTCCGAGACCAAGACGGGCTCCGCCGGCTGGTACAACTCCGCCGCCTTCGACAAGGCCGCCAAAGAGGCCGGCCTCTACGCCAAGAGCATCAATGGCGATGCCTTCTCCCACGAGTGCCGTGCCAAGGTGATCGAGCTCATCAAGCAGGATCTGGGTCAAATCGATCTGGTGGTCTACTCCCTGGCTTCTCCGGTGCGCAAGCTGCCGGACACCGGCGAAGTGGTGCGCTCCGCCCTCAAACCCATCGGCGAGGTCTACACCTCCACCGCCATCGACACCAACAAGGATCAGATCATCACCGCCACCGTCGAGCCGGCGAATGAAGAAGAGATCCAGAGCACCATCACCGTCATGGGCGGCCAGGACTGGGAGCTGTGGATGGCGGCTCTGCGCGATGCGGGTGTGCTGGCTGACGGCGCCAAGTCCGTGGCCTACTCCTACATCGGTACCGACCTGACCTGGCCCATCTACTGGCATGGTACCCTGGGGCGCGCCAAGGAAGATCTGGACCGCGCTGCCACCGCCATCCGTGGCGATCTGGCCGCCAAGGGGGGGACCGCCCACGTGGCCGTGCTCAAATCCGTGGTGACCCAGGCCTCCTCTGCCATTCCCGTGATGCCGCTCTACATCTCCATGGCCTTCAAGATCATGAAGGAGAAGGGCATCCACGAGGGTTGCATGGAGCAGGTGGACCGCATGATGCGTACCCGCCTGTACGGCGCCGACATGGCGCTGGACGAGCAGGCCCGCATCCGCATGGATGACTGGGAACTGCGTGAAGACGTGCAGCAGACCTGCCGTGATCTCTGGCCCTCCATCACCACCGAGAACCTCAGTGAACTGACCGACTACACCGGCTACAAGCAGGAGTTCCTGCGCCTGTTCGGTTTCGGTCTGGACGAGGTGGACTACGATGCGGACGTGAATCCGGACGTGCAATTCGACGTGGTCGAGCTGTAAGTCGGTCGTCAGCACAGACAGGGCCCTGCGGGGCCCTGTTTTTTTGCAGCAGACTCAACCTGTTGCCTCAGGTTTATTATCCGCGATCACCTTTTTCCCCGAACAAACCCGCTAGGCTTGCGCTGTCCGGATCACAGACGGCACCGCCGAGGTACGAAAGTCATGACCACATCCCATGAGGCGCCCAAGAAGCGCCAGCTCCCCACTGTCTATACCCTGCTTTTCATCATCATCGCCCTGATGGCGGCCCTCACCTGGGTGCTGCCGGCGGGCAAATACAACTATGTGACGGCCAAGACCCAGCAGCCGGTGGCGGCCGCGGCCGTGGCTGACTACAGCGGTGACGAGCGATTGCTGCCGGTGCCCGGCAGCTACACCGAGTTGCCCTCTCATCCGCAGGGGGTATTCGATGTGCTCAAGGCCCCCATTCAGGGCTTTCACAAGGCGGCCGACGTCGCACTGTTCGTGCTCATCATCGGCGGTTTTCTCGCGGTGACCATGCAAAGCGGGGCACTGGATGCCGGGGTGGGAGCCATCGTGCGCGGCTTTGCCGGGCGCGAACGGCTGCTGATCCCGGTGCTGATCGCTCTCTTTGCTCTTGGTGGTTCCACCTTCGGCATGGCGGAGGAGACGGTGGCCTTCTGGGCACTGATCGTGCCGGTGATGATGGCGGCGGGCTTTGATCGCATGGTGGCGGCGGGGATCATCCTGCTTGGCTCCGGGGTCGGGGTGCTCGCCTCCACCGTCAACCCGTTTGCTACCGGCATCGCCTCCGGTTTTGCCGGCATTCCCATCGGTGAGGGGATTGGCTTGCGGGTCATCCAGTGGCTGCTGCTGGTGATCTTCGCCTCCTGGTTCGTGATGCGCTACGCCAGGCAGGTGCAGCAGGACAAGTCCCGCTCCGTGCTGGCCGACATCGTCTATGACGACGAGTTCTCCCAGATGAAGAGCGGCAATCTCGCCTTCAGCGGCAAGCAGAAGCTCACCATGCTGGTCTTCTTCGGCACCTTCCTGCTGATGATCTATGCGGTGGTGCCCTGGTCGGATCTGGGCATCGATCTGCTGCCCACCCTGGGCTGGTGGTTCGACGAGCTCTCCACCCTCTTCTTCAGCGCCTCCATCCTGATTGCCCTCATCAACCGGATGCCGGAGTCCAACTACGTGGCGACCTTCCTGAACGGGGCGCGGGATCTCATCGGGGTGGCCCTGGTGGTGGCGGTGGCGCGCGGCATCTATGTGGTGATGGAGCACGGCGTCATCATCGACACCATACTGCACTGGGCCGAGGGACTGGTGAGCGGGCTGTCGTCATCGGTCTTCATCCTGATGGCCTATCTGGTGCACATCATCCTGAGCTTCTTCATCCCCTCCACATCGGGGCTTGCGACCGTCTCCATGCCGTTGATGGGGCCGCTGGCGGACTTCTCCGGTATCTCGCGGGATCTGGTGATCACCGCCTATCAGTCCGCCTCCGGCTGGATCAACCTGTTCGCCCCCACCGCCGCCCACCTGGTGGCGGGGCTGGCGCTCGCCAGGATCCCCTACGATCGCTTCGTGCGCTGGGTGCTGCCCTTCATCATCGGGGTGGCCCTCATCACCATGGCGGTGCTGGTGGCCGGGGCCCTGCTCCACGGCTGATGGCGCGAATAGAAAACGACAGACAACAAAAAGGCTCCCGCGGGAGCCTTTTTCATGAGCCTTGCTTACTGCTTGTAGCCCTTGAGGAAGCGGGCGAGGCGACCGATGGCCTCTTCCAGCTCCTCTTCCCGGGGCAGGAACACCAGGCGGAAGTGATCCGGTGCCGGCCAGTTGAAGCCGGTGCCTTGCACCAGCAGGAGCTTCTCCTGCTGCAGCAGGTCGAACACCATCTTCTGGTCATCGCGAATGTCATACACCTTGGGGTCGAGGCGCGGGAACATGTAGAGCGCCCCCTTGGGTTTGACGCAGGAGACCCCGGGGATCTCGTTCAAAAGCTCCCAGGCCTTGTCCCGCTGGCGACGCAGGCGGCCCCCCGGCAGGATCAGCTCGTTGATGCTCTGGTAGCCCCCAAGGGCGGTCTGGATGGCGTGCTGCATGGGCACGTTGGCACACAGCCGCATGGAGGCCAGCATCTCCAGTCCCTCGATGTAGCCCTTGGCGCGGCCCTTGGGTCCGGTGATGACCATCCAGCCCTGGCGGAAGCCGCAGGCGCGGTAGGCCTTGGAGAGGCCGTTGAAGGTCACCACCATCACATCGTCGCACAGGGTGCAGACGCTGGTGTGGGAGATGTCGTCGTAGAGGATCTTGTCGTAAATTTCGTCGGCGAAGATGATGAGGTTGTGCTGACGGGCGATCTCGATCACTTCAAGCAAAAACTCGCTGCCGTAGACGGCGCCGGTCGGGTTGTTGGGGTTGATCAGCACCAGGCCGCGGGTGCGCGGGGTGATGCGGGCGCGGATGTCGTCGAGATCCGGATACCAGTCAGCCCCTTCGTCACAGCGGTAGTGCACCGCATGGCCGCCGGAGAGGGTGACGGCCGCGGTCCAGAGCGGGTAGTCGGGGGAGGGCACCAGCATCTCGTCGCCATTGTTGAGCAGCGCCTGCATCGCCATCACAATGAGCTCGCTCGCACCGTTGCCGATGTAGATGTCGTCGATGTCAACCTTGCGCATCCCTTTTTGCTGGTAGTACTGCATCACCGCCTTGCGGGCGGAGAAGAGCCCCTTGGAGTCGCAGTAGCCCTGGCTCTGGGGCATGTTGAGGATCACATCCTTGATGATCTCCTCCGGTGCTTCGAAGCCAAACGGGGCCGGATTGCCGATGTTGAGCTTGATGATGCGGTGACCTTCGTCTTCGAGACGGCGAGCTTCTTTGTGCACCGGGCCGCGGATGTCATAGCAGACATCGTCGAGCTTGTGCGACTTGTCGATAGTGAACATGGTGAGCGTGATTCCTTCCCCGTGGGGCGCGTTGGCAGAAAAGCTGTTTTTAGTATCAAATTTCTCTGCCCCTATTCTTCACAGAATTGAATGCTAGAACAATCTAATTTATGGAATAAATCCCTGATATTTACCCCTGAAATAGGGTTGTTGAAATGTTAAATTCAGCATGATCGTTTGCCTCTCTTTGGTAGATTAGTGAAAGATGAGGGGCAGATTCATAAAGCAACATGAGTGTATTGAAATATCTCCCCCATCTGGCACGATTGGCTGGGGTAAAAAAGGCCCCGACCCGTCGGTCTGCCAGGGGAGCACGCAGGCACGGGGGCTCATCTTCCCGCTCTCGAGGTTCACTCATGCAGGCACCCGCCACCGGTCGCTACCGCCATTTCAAGGGGGGCTATTACCAGGTTCTGGCCCTGGCCTTGCACACCGAAACCCAGGAGCAGCTGGTGATCTATCAATCCGAACAGGATGGTCAGGTCTATGCCCGCCCCGTCGCCATGTTCATGGAGTGGATTGAACATCAGGGACAGGTGGTGAGCCGCTTCACGCCGGTGGCCTGAGGCAGGTTTGGCGACATGAAAAAAGGCGCCAGAGGCGCCTTTTTTCATGTTGTGGGGGCTTACAGACCCAGATTGGCTCTGGCATAGGCCTCAAAATCGGTGCAGCCGCCGATGTGCTGCTCATCCAGGAAGATCTGCGGCACAGTGGTGACCGGCTTGCCCGCCTTGGCGGCGAGATCGTCCTTGGTCAGCCCGGCCACGTTGATATCCACGTAGCGGAACTCGAAGTCATCGCGCTCCTCGGTCAGTTGCTCGGCAATCTGCTTGGCACGCACGCAATAGGGGCAACCGGGACGACCAAAAATCTCTACAAACATCTTTTCTCTCCATTAAACAAGCCGTTGAAGAAGGCCATTGAGATGAGGCTGGGCACAGCATAGCCCTGGCGCCCTGTCAGTCAAAGCTGAAAATAGCGATGCTTACGTTCGCCATCTCCGATTGCACCCACTGCTGATGACGGCGCCAGCGTCCCTGTTTCGCCCCAAGGCCGGGGAATCGGGCCGCCTTGCCGGCAAGGCAGCCCGTCTATCACTGCTCGACGATCTGGATGGGTTGTTGCTGGTAGATGCTCTCCAGCACGCCTTTTTCGAAGACGGTCCAGGGCCAGGGCGCCTTGCTGGCGCGGTAGCGCTCGTGGGTCGCCGGATCCTGGGAGAGACCGCGCTGGAACATCACGAAGGCCTTGCGCTGGCCACCGGCGGTGTCGATGAAACCGGCGAGGTTCGACGTACCTGTGATGGTACCGGTCTTGGCGTGCACCTTGTTCTTCATCATGGGGGCGGTGACGCTGCGTCGCCAGGCCAGGGTGCCGTCCACCTGGGAGCTTGGCAGCAGCTTGATGAAGTCGAGCTCGGCATCGTTCTTCTGGATGAAGTTAAGCACCGACAACATCTGGCGTGCGCTGATGAGATTGTGGGCGGAGAGGCCGGAGCCGTCGGCCAGGGTGGCGTTGCCAAGGTCAATGCCGTGCTTGGTCAGGATGGCGCGCACCGCCATGGTGCCGCTGCGATAGCTGCCCGGCTTGTTGTAGTAGTGACGCCCCACGGTTTTGAGGAAGGTATCGGCGTAGAGGTTGTCGGACTTTTTCAACATCTTGGCGAGCATCACCGGCAGGGAGACGGAGTAGTGGGTCGCCAGGGTCTGGGCACCGACAGGGGCCTGATGGGTGACCCGCAGCAGGCCGTCGTGGCTGATCCCGGCGCGGTTCATGGCCCAGCGGATGTTGTCCCAGCCCCAGGCCTCCACGTCATGGATGGCAAAGCGCAGCCCTTGTGGCTCCTTGTTCGGGGTGATGCAGCCCTTGAGCTCGTAGAAGTTGCCCTTGGCCATGTCTACTTCCAGAGCGCAGAACTGACGCGCCATGTCGCCATAGCTCATCACCTCCACGTTGTCGGCACCGATGCCGATGGGCACGCCGGTGGCCACGTTGCCCACCGCAGGCTTGCCAATCTGGGTGGCGGTGATGGTGCCGTAGGCGCAGTTCTTGTCGATGATGACCGAGGAGACGGGAGCGGCGAAACAGAGGGTCTGATCCCCCCAGGACCAGCCGTTGCCACGCTCATAGCCGTTGTAGGCACCGGTGTTGACATAGACGTTGCCCTGAATGCGGGTGACGCCCAACTGTTTGAACAGAGCAACCAGATCCATGCGCGACAGGGTCGGGTCGCCGACGAAGTTGATCCAGATGTCGCCGTTGATGGTAGTGCCCTGTTTGGCGCCGGGCTGGGCCTGGATGTCGGTGGCGAAGCGGAAGTCGGCACCGAGTTCGAGGCGTGCGGCGAGCGCGGTGAGCACCTTCATGGTGGAGGCGGGGGCTATCATGTCATCGGCGTGACGGGCAAATTCCACCCCGTTGTTGCCCTGTACGATGACGGCGTACTGGCCCCCCTTGGGCGGGGTCAGCGGGGCGGCGTGGACCGCCAGAGAAAAGAGAGCACAAAAACCAATCAACAGCCGCTGCATAGGATCCTCTAACTGAACGAAAGGGCGGCATCAGAAACCGCCCCGATAATCAAACCGGGTGACTGCCGGGTATCGCCTGCCATGGGGTCAGGCCGGGGCGTTGGCAGTCCGGTAACGCCCCTCGTAATCGAATATTTTTTCCTTCACCTGCCAGAAGCGTCCCGACTTGCGGGCGATGACGAAATCCGGGTGACGGAACTGGTCTGCCGCGAGCATCACGCTCGCCAGGGTCGTGAATTCGGGCTCCAGGCCCGGGGCGGGCCAATGATGACGCACAAAGCGTTGTTGAAACAAGCGCTGTACACCCCGGGAGTGAAAGGGGAAGTACTCCGTCAGGGTCAGGCCATCCTCGTCGTGGTAGGTCACCTCCAGCCGCTCCCCCTGCTTGCCGCGCCCAGGGCTCAGGGTCAAACCGGCGCAGCGGATCACCATGCAGTCCTTGAGATTGAGGGCCTCCTTGAGCTTGTCGTCAGGGTCCACCAGCAGCTGGTCACAGCTCTGGCAGCGACGGGCGGCGATGTCGTTTTCAGCGCCGCATCCGGGGCAGATCTTGGCGCGAAAGCGGTAGTCGCACTCCTCGCGGTTGCCCTCGTCATCTTCAAACAGTCCCTGACAGCGGCGGCCGTAGTGCTCGATCACCTTGCCATCCTCGTCGGTCTTGCCCCAGAAGGTGTTGGCAAAGCCGCAGGCGGGGCAGGGCACCTGAACCGGCTCGGTGCCGGCGTGGGGCCTGGGCTCCCCCACCTCGGGGGCAAACAGGTTGAAGTTGTTGCCTGCGTAGTCGAGCACTAGGCAATCGCTCTTGCCGGGTGAGAGGCGCAGGCCCCGTCCCACAATCTGCTGGTAGAGCGACACCGATTCGGTGGGACGCAGCATCACGATGAGATCGACGTGGGGGGCATCAAAACCGGTGGTGAGCACCGCCACGTTGACCAGAAACTTGAGCTCGCGCGCCTTGAAGGCACTGATTAGAGCGTCGCGCTCCGGTCCCGGCGTCTCGCCGGTGACGAGGGCGGCCTGCTGGCCTCTGGCACCGAGCAGGCCATGAATTTCCCGGGCATGCTCGACGGTGGCGGCGAAGATCATCACCCCCTGCCGGTCGGCGGCATACTCCAGCACCTGGCTCAGGATATGGGGGGTGACCCGCTCCTGGCGCTTGATCTCGCCGTTGAGCTGCGCCTCGCTGAACAGGCCGTTCTCCCGCGGCACCAGCTTGCTGAAGTCGTAGTGGACGATGGGGGCGTCCACCAGGCGCGGCGGGGTCAGGTAGCCGTTCTTGACCATGAAACGCAGGGGTAGTTCGAACACGCAGTCACCGAACAGCCGCTCGCCGTGGCTCTTGACCATGCCGTGGTAGTGGCGCCGGTAGATCCAGCCCAGCCCCAGCCGATAGGGGGTGGCGGTGAGACCGAGGATCTTGAGGACCGGATTGGCGGTCTTGAGGTGGTCGATCACCTGATGGTATTGGCTGTCGTCATCGAGCGAGACCCGGTGGCACTCGTCGATGATGAGCAGCGAAAACGCCCCGTCGAAGGCGTCCAGATTGCGCGCCACCGACTGCACCGAGCCAAACACCACCTGGGCGCTCGCCTCCTTGCGTGCGAGCCCGGCGGCAAAGATATCGGCCCGGAGTCCCCAGGATTCGTACTTGGCGTGGTTCTGCTCCACCAGCTCCTTGACGTGAGCCAGCACCAGCACCCGGCCACGGGCCTTGCGGGCCAGTTCGGCGATCACCAGGCTCTTGCCGGCCCCGGTGGGCAGCACCACCACGGCGGGATCCGGGTGTTTGCGAAAGTGGCTGATGACGGCGTTGACCGCGTCGGTTTGATAGGGTCTGAGAACGAACATGGGGAACGGCTGTGGCGCAAGGTGGCGCCATTATAGGGATCCTGGCACCAAAAAACAGCGGGCCGGCATGGTGCCGGCCGCTGGCGATAATATCTTCGCTTAGTGGAAGGGGAAGACGTAGTTCATCCAGCTGGCCATGCGCAGCAGCACCTTGCGCATCACCGAGACATGGTGGAAGTGCTTGGTGTAGATGGCGGCCTGGCCGCTGGCCCCGGCGATCACCTGATACTTGGCCCACTCGGGGTCGGTGATGGAGATGAGCACCGGCAGGCGACCCGGTCGCACGGCACTGGTCTGATCCAGCAAACCGGCGTTGGCCTGCACATTGCCTGCGGCGATGGCCGGGATCACGGCGGTCACCTTGCCCTGGAAGATCTTGCCGGGGATGCCGTCGATCACCACTTCGGCCTCATCGCCCACCGCCAGGCGCTGCATGCTGTTTTGCCAGAACCAGCCAACATAGGCGGTCTCGTCTTTGTGGATGAAGGTCATCACCGGACGATACATGAACGGGGTGGCGATCATGCCGGGGCGCAGGGCCAGCTGCACCACGTGGCCGTCGCTCGGAGCATAGACCACGGTCTGCTCGACCTGGTACCTGGCCTCGTCGAGCTGGGCCTGCAGATCTTCCAGTGTCGCCTGTTGTTGCTCGATCTGGGCCACGATGTCGTCCACGTTGGCCTGGGTAACGTCGAGGTCGCGCTGCTTGCCGACGCCGCGACGCATCAGGTCGCTGGCGCGATCCCGGTCCAGCTTGGCGGAGCGCAGTCTGGCCTCGATGGACTTGAGGTGGTTGCGGTTGGATTCAACCCGTGCCGCCAGGCTGTCTGCTTTGAGCTGGAAGGGGGCGGCATCCAGGCGAAACAGCACGTCGCCCTTCTTCACCGGTTGGTTGGCCTGTACCGGCACCTCGATGACACGGCCCTTGACCAGGGGCACGATCGGGGTGGAGACATAGTAGTTGCGCGCCATCTCGGAATAGGGGTGGTTGTAGTTCATCAGCATGATCAGGGTGCCAATGAGCAGCACGCCACCCAGCGCTGCGGTAGGCACGGTCCACTTGTTGAGCGGGATACGGAAGATTTTGAAGATGGCCACGCAGACGGCCGTGTAGGTCAGGATCAGTAGCAGGTCCATGATTTATCCCTGTTGCTCGGTCTGTTCGATGGTATTGAGGCGGGCCTTGAGGTCGGCCAGCTCCTGTTTGAGCTGCTGGATATCATCTTCATCCTGCTGCAGCCGCTGGTTGAAGCCCCAGCCGCGATCGGGGCGATAAATCGTGGCCCAGATCCAGAGGAAGGGCCACAGCACGTGCAGGGTGAACAGACTGACCCAGCCGGCCACGTGAATGGCGTCCTGATGGGGGTGCTGACGATGCTTGGCTATTTCATAGGGAATGTCGTGAATGACGATGACCCCATAAAAAATGACCAAACCCACAAAAAAAAGCAGACCAAGAGCAAAATAATCGAGTGCCATTTATGCCTCCGCTGGCTTGACGCACCGCATTGTCATTGGGAACAGGGCTCTGCAAGGCAGTCAGCCACCTGATTTCCCTCCTGTCGGGCCCGAAATCTTAAGTTGTTTTGTTGTACTGAAGCTTAAGTGGTTTCCAAGTCGCCAAAACAGACGCTGATGTTATTGGGGGCAAGTCCGTAAAGTCGTATCCATGACAAGGACTTACGCTGGGAGTATGGCATTGCTGAAGGGAAATGTTCAGCAAAAAAAGGAGCCTTGACGGCTCCTTTTTTGACATGGTTGGCGTGGATTAACTTTCGCTGGGCTTGTTGATCAGCGCGGGCCTGAATTTCACCAGGAAGGCGAGGGTGATGAGGGCGGTGCTCACCAGACCGATGATGGTGGAAACATTCATCTCGAGGCCGAAACCGATGGGGGCGTTGGCCAGGTAGGTGATGACCACTGCGGTCATGAAGATGGCGGGAATGGTGCATACCCAGTGCAGTTTGCCTTCCTTGATGAGGTAGGCGGCAGCAGCCCACAGCATGATGACGGCGGTGGTCTGGTTGGCCCAGCCGAAGTAGCGCCAGATCACCCCGAACTCGGCCTTGGAGATGATGAAGCCAAGGATGAACATGGGGATGGCGATGAGCAGACGCTTGGCCATGGGCTTCTGGGTCAGGTTCAGGAAGTCCGCCACGATGAGGCGGGCACTGCGAAACGCGGTGTCACCGGAGGTGATGGGCAGGATCACCACGCCGAGGATCGCCAGGATGCCGCCCACGGTACCGAGCAGGCTGGTGGAGACTTCGTGCACCACTGCAGAGGGGCCGCCGCTGGCCAGGGTGGCGTTGAGTGCCTCGGTGCTGTCGTAGAAGGAGAGACCCAGGGTGCACCAGATGAGGGCGATGATCCCTTCCCCTATCATGGCTCCGTAGAAGATGAAGCGACCGGAGCTCTCGTTCTGCATGCAGCGCGCCATCAGCGGGGACTGGGTGGCGTGGAAACCGGAGACGGCACCACAGGCGATGGTGATGAACAGCAGCGGCCAGAGCGGCAGGTCCGTCGGGTGCAGGTTGGAGAAGTCCATCCCGGTGTTGTAGAAGCCCTTGCCGGAGACGATGAGGCCGATGATGAGGCCGACGGACATGAAGACCAGCAGCGCGCCGAAGATGGGGTAGAAGCGACCGATGATCTTGTCGATGGGGACGATGGTCGCGAGGATGTAGTAGGCGAAGATGGCCGCAATCCAGTAGACCAGATCGGTGGAGGTGAGGTTGGCGAGCAGGCCCGCCGGGCTCAGGACGAAGACCACGCCCACCAGCATCAGGAGCACCACGGCAAAGAGGTTCATGAAGTGCTTGGCGGCGGTGCCCAGGTGCTCACCGACCACGGTCGGCACCGAGGCGCCCCTGGCGCGTACCGACAGCATGCCGGAGAAGTAGTCGTGGACCGCACCGGCGAAGATGCAGCCAAAGACGATCCAGAGCATGGCGACCGGACCATAGAGGGCACCCAGGATGGGGCCGAAGATGGGGCCGACGCCTGCGATGTTGAGCAGTTGCACCAGGTAGACCTTCTTGTCCGACATGGGGACATAGTCCACCCCGTCCGCCATGGTGATAGCGGGGGTCTTCAACTCGGGTTTGGGCCCGAATATCCGTTCGATGAATTTGCCGTATACGAAGTAGCCGGCTATCAACAAGCCGACACAGAGGAAGAACCAGATCATTGCTACGCTCCTGCTTTGTTATTTTTTGGTGTGCGCAGCCAGTGTAGGTGGGGACTTCTGTTAACGGCAGGTGAAAGTGGGTGAGCGGCGACATGGCGACCCGAGCGGTTGTCCGCTGTGATCGGGCGCACATCGCGCCCCGCTTTATTCCAGTCCCAGCTCGTCTTTTAGCTCCTTGAGGTAGCGGCGGCTGACCGGTACCCGGGCCCCGCTCGGGGTCACGATCTCCGCCAGCTGATTATCCAGCAAACGGATTTCGAAGATGGCGGCCGGGGCCACCAGATACTGGCGGTGACAGCGCAGCAGCGGGGTCTTCTCCTCGAGGGACTTGAGGGTGAGCTGGGTGTGAAACAGCTCGCCCTGGCAGGCGACATGGACGCCGCCGAGATCGGAGAAGGCGTACTCCACCTGGGAGGTTGGGAGCAGCCGCACCCGGTTGTGCAGGTATCCGGGGATATGGTGGATGGTCGGGGCCAGGGTCCCGACCGGTTGCGGGGTGATGTCCTGCCTGAGCCGCGCCAGGGTCTTGGCGAGGCGCGCCGGCTCCACCGGCTTGAGCAGGTAGTCGAAGGCGTTCTCCTCGAAGGCCTGGATGGCGTAGTCGTCGAACGCGGTGACAAAGACGATGCGGGGCAGGGGATCGAGCATGGCCACCAGCTCCATGCCGCTGAGCTTGGGCATCTGGATATCGAGAAACACCACATCCGGCTTGAGTTGCTGGATGAGGCCGAGCGCCTCGATGGCGTTGCCCGCCATGCCCAGGATCTCGATGTCGGGATCGCTGGCCAGCAGCTCTGCCAGCTCTTCGCGGGCATAGGGCTCGTCATCGACGATCAGGGTGCGGATCATGTCATCTCCTTGGCGGTGGTGCGGGGTTGTCGTGGGAGTGTCAGGGAGACCCGGGTCCATTGCTCCGGCTCCCACTGGACGTCAATGCCATAGCGCTCGCCAAAGGCGCTCTTGAGGCGCTTGTCCACCAGGCTCATCCCCAGACCATCCCCCTGGCCGGATGGCTGCCAGGCCCCGGCGTTGTCTTCGACGCAAAGGGTGATCGCCTCGGGGGTTTCCCTCGCGAAGAGGCGAAGTCGCCCCTCTCCCAGCAGGGAGCAGATGCCGTGCTTGATGGCATTCTCGATGAGGGGCTGCAGGGTGAAGCTCGGCAGTTGCACCTCGGCAAGGTGGGGCGGGATCTCGTTGATGACGGTGAGCCGCTCGCCAAAGCGGGCCTGCTCTATCTCCAGGTAGGAGAGGCAGTGCTCCTGCTCCTCACGCAGCGTGGTCAGGCCGCTCTGGCGCTTGAGGTTGTTGCGAAAGAAGCGGGAGAGGTGCAGCAGCAGCTCCCGTGCCCGTCCCGGATCGCGGCGGGTAATGGCGCTGATGGTGTTGAGGGTGTTGAACAGGAAGTGGGGGTTTATCTGTGCCTGCACCAGCTTGAGCTCGGATTGCACCAGCAGGCGCTGCTGCTGCTCCAGGCGGCCTGCCAGCAGCTGCTGGGACAACAGGTTGGCGATCCCTTCTCCCAGGGTGTGATTGATCTTGAGGAAGAGCCGCTTCTTGGGCTCATAGAGTTTGATGGTGCCGATCACCCCCTCGTCACCCTGCAGGGGGATCACCAGCACGGAGCCGAGCTGGCACTGGGGGGAGATGCTGCAACGATAGGGCTGGCTGTTGCCATCGGCGAACAGCACCTTGTTCTGGGCGATGGCTTGCAGGGTGATCGCCGAGGTGATGGGGGTGCCCGGCTTGTGGTGATCTTCCCCGGTGCCGATGAAGGCGAGGATTTTGTCGGTGTCCGTGATGGCGACGGCGCCGACGCCGGTCTCTTCCTGAACGATATGGGCTATCTTGCCGCTGGCCTCCGGAGTGAACCCCTGGCTCATGATGCCGACGGTACGGTTGGCGATGGTGAGCGCCTTGGCGGAGAAGACCCGGGAGAACTTTTCGTACATCCGCTGCTGGTCGCGGATCATGCTGATGAAGAGCGCCGCCCCGCAGGAGTTGGCGAGGATCATGGGGGTGGCGATGGTGCGCACCAGCAGCAGGGACTTGTCGAAGGGGGTGGCGACCAGCAGGATGATCACCATCTGCATGATCTCGGCCACGAAGGTGGTAAAGAAGGCGACCCTGGGCGCAAAGAGGTCATTGACCCTGCCTGCCCGCATCAGCCGCCAGTGAACCAGCCCCCCCAACAGCCCCTCGCAGGTGGTGGAGATGGCGCAGGCGAGATCGGTGAACCCCCCCAGGGTATAGCGGTGCAGGCCGCCGGTCAGCCCCACCAGGCATCCCACCAGGGGGCCGCCCAGCAGTCCCCCCAGTACGGCACCAACGGCGCGGGTGTTGGCGATGGCGTCATCGATGTCGAGGCCCACATAGGTTCCCAGGATGCAAAAGCAGGAGAAGATGACATAGATGAGCACCTTGTGGGGCAGCCTGACGGAGTAGTTGGCCAGGGGACGCAGCAGGGGACTCTTGGAAAAAAGGTAGGCGATGACCAGACTGACACTCATCTGCTGGAGCAGAGAGAGGACTAGTTGCATAAAAAAGCTTCCTCAAACACCATGCCGGAGCCGGGCGTTGTCATGACGCAGGGTGAGCCTGAGCCCGTCTTGATGCGGGCTGCGGGCTGAACGCTGCGGCAGTTTGCCAGAATGGAAAAATAAAACCATATAAAATCAGCATGTTAAATTGATATTTGTGTAACCTGCGCCCGCTTGATATTGCTGATACGAGCATGAAGGTATCCACCGGATACGCCACACGGAGGTGGCATGCTCCGCCCGGCCATCGGCTGGGCGTTTTTTATCCAGCTCCAATGGTGGACGATTTCGAGGGGACCTGAGCAATTATTCAGGTTTGTCCAATGAGTTATCCCCAGCTTCTGGGGATAACTCAGAAGGCGAAATAGTAACAGACCCGCCGACCCAGACCGAAAAAGGCGCGCTGCGCGTCGTCCAGCTCTTCCTGTCTGAGGGTGGCGACGATGCTTCGCGCATCTTCCCGCAGATCGATCATGGCCACCCCTTCCGGTCGCTGTCCCTTGAGGTAGGGCAGCACCTTGGGTCTGAGGGGCATGCTGGGCTCGGTGGAGAGCACCAGGGCCAGGGCATCGTCATCCAGGCGCACCAGGGAACCCGGCGGATAGACCCCCAGCACCTTTATCAGCAACCTGACCTGGGTTTGCTCGAACTTCTTCTGGGAGAGCTTGTAGAGCTGGCCGATCACCTGGCTGGGTCCCGGCGGGTTCAGGCCGCTGCGCGGATGAAGCAGCTCGTCATAATGATCCACCAGCCCGATGAGTCGGGCGAGGGGGGGGATCTTGTCGCCCTTGATCCCGAGGGGAAAGCCGCTGCCATCGAGGCGTTCGTGATGCAGGTAGGCGACCTCGCGGATCCTGGGTTCGAAAGCCTGCAACTGGTTGAGCATCTCCAGTCCGTACTGGGGGTGCATGTTGAGGAAATTCTGCTCCGCCTTGCTGAGCTCCCCCCGCTTCTGGATGATCTGGCTCGGGATCCTGAGCTCGCCGATGTCGTGAATCAGGCCCGCCAGACCGGTCTCCTCGATCTCGACGGGATTCATGCCAAGCTCCCGTGCCATCAGCATGGCGATGAAGGCCACGCTCAGGCTGTGTTGCAGCAGGGTATCCGTGTTCTGGCTGCGGATGAGGTGCAGACCGAGCGGCCCCTGGTGTTCTGCCAGACGGGCGGCGGTGCTGCGCACTATCTGCGCAGTATTGGCCAGGCCTTCGTCCGGTTTGAGGTTGAGGGCGCCAAGGGCGTCGCGAAGATCTGACAGGGATTGACCGAACGCCTTGTCCGCGATGCGAAGGGAGCGCCTGAACGCCTTTTCGTCGAAGGTGGGGCCCTCAGAAGAGGAGGTGGTATCCCCGGTGTCGCTCATCTCAAGCGAGGGGACGGGTTCGGCCCGCAGCAGGGGCTCGACCGGCAGATCGCTCTTGTCGGGATCCACCATCAGCAGGGTCAGGTCGAGGTGGCGGATGATGTCGAGCTGTTGCTGGTCCTTGATTTTGAAGGCGTTGAACATGAAAGGGTGGCTCGTCCATCCCGTGGGAAGATGGATGTAGTGGCCGACTCTCAACTGCTCGATGGAGGCCTGTATCAGCGCCATGGACTAGCTCTTCTGTCGAATTTGCCTATCAACAAGCTAGCAAAATTAAACAGATAGACAAACAAAAAAGCCCGCGCATGTGCGCGGGCTCTTGTCATCCGTGGCGTTTATCAGGCCTTGGATTTTTTCTTGTTGTCCACCTTGGCGTCGACCTTGGCTGCAACCGGGGCGGCAGCAGGGGCTTCCTCGATGAAGGGACGGCCGTAGTAGGTGTCCATCAGGATGGCTTTCAGCTCGGTGATCAGCGGGTAGCGCGGGTTGGCGCCGGTGCACTGGTCATCGAAGGCTTCCAGCGCCAGTTGGTCTACCTTGGCCAGGAAGTCCGCTTCGTTCACGCCGGCTTCGCGGATGGAGGCCGGGATCCCCAGGGTGGCCTTCAGCTCGTCCAGCCAGGTCAGCAGCTTCTCGATCTTGGCGGCGGTACGGTCACCGGCAGCGGTCAGGCCCAGGTGGTCAGCCACTTCGGCGTAGCGACGGCGAGCCTGCGGACGGTCGTACTGGGAGAACGCGGTCTGCTTGGTCGGGTTGTCGTTCGCGTTGTAACGGATGACGTTGCTGATCAGCAGGGCGTTGGCCAGACCGTGGGGGATGTGGAACTCCGCACCCAGTTTGTGGGCCATGGAGTGGCACACACCCAGGAAGGCGTTGGCAAACGCGATACCGGCGATGGTGGCGGCGTTGTGCACCTTCTCGCGGGCAACCGGGTCGTTGGCGCCGTTGATGTAGCTGGAGGGCAGGTAGTCCTTCAGCAGTTTCAGGGCTTGCAGTGCCTGACCGTCGGAGTATTCGTTGGCCAGCACGGAGACATAGGCTTCCATGGCGTGGGTCACGGCGTCGATACCACCGAAGGCACACAGGGATTTGGGCATGCCCATCACCAGGTTGGCATCCACGATGGCCATGTTGGGGGTCAGCTCGTAGTCGGCCAGCGGGTACTTCATGCCGGTGGCGTCGTCGGTCACGACCGCAAACGGGGTCACTTCAGAACCGGTACCGGATGTGGTGGTGATACAGACCAGTTCGGCCTTCATGCCCATTTTCGGGAACTTGTAGATACGCTTGCGGATGTCCATGAAGCGCATGGCCAGGTCTTCGAACGCGGTATCCGGGTGCTCGTACATGACCCACATGATCTTGGCGGCATCCATGGGGGAACCACCACCCAGGGCGACGATCACGTCCGGCTTGAAGGAGTTGGCCATCTCGGCGCCCTTGCGGACCACGGACAGGGTGGGGTCGGCTTCCACTTCGTAGAAGATCTCCACTTCCATGTTCAGCTTCTTGAGCAGGCGAACCACTTCATCGGCATAGCCGTTGTTGAACAGGAAGCGGTCGGTCACTACCATGGCGCGCTTCTTGCCTTCCAGGTCGCCCAGGGCGATCGGCAGGGAACCACGACGGAAGTAGATGGATTTCGGAAGTTTGTGCCACAGCATATTTTCTGCCCGTTTTGCGACTGTCTTCTTGTTGATCAAGTGCTTGGGACCGACGTTCTCGGAGATGGAGTTACCGCTCCAGGAGCCGCAACCCAGGGTCAGGGACGGGGCCAGCGCGAAGTTGTACAGGTCACCGATACCACCCTGGGTGGAGGGGGTGTTGATGAGGATACGGGCGGTCTTCATCTTGTCGCCGAAGTACTTGATGCGGTCGGCATTGCGATCCTGGTCGGTATAGAGACCGGAGGTGTGGCCGATACCACCGATGTTGACCATGTCGCAGGCCATTTCGACGGCTTCTTCGAAGTTCTTGGCACGGAACATACCCAGCGTCGGGGAGAGTTTCTCGTGAGCGAACTCGTCTTCTGCGCAGAGTTCCAGACCTTCACCGATGAGGATCTTGGTGGTGGCAGGCACGGTCACACCGGCCATGGCGGCGATCTTGGTGGCCGGCTGGCCCACGATGTCGGCGTTCAGGGCGCCGTTGATCAGCAGCACTTTACGCACCTTGTCCGCTTCTTCCTTGGAGAGGATGTAGCCGGCGTGGGTCGCGAAACGCTCCTTGACCTGGTTGTAGATGGAGTCGACCACGATGACAGCCTGCTCGGAGGCACAGACCACGCCGTTGTCGAAGGTCTTGGACATCAGGATGGAGGCGACGGCACGCTTCACGTCGGCGGTTTCGTCGATGACGATGGGCACGTTGCCCGCACCCACGCCGATGGCGGGTTTGCCAGAGGAGTAGGCGGCCTTCACCATGCCCGGGCCACCAGTGGCCAGGATCAGGTTGATGTCGTCGTGACGCATCAGGGCGTTGGAGAGTTCGACGGAGGGTTGATCAATCCAGCCGATGATGTCTTTCGGCGCACCGGCAGCCACGGCAGCATCCAGTACCAGCTTGGCAGCGGTATTGGTGGAGTTCTTGGCGCGGGGGTGCGGGGAGAAGATGATGGCGTTGCGGGTCTTCAGGGAGATGAGGGCCTTGAAGATCGCAGTGGAAGTCGGGTTGGTGGTCGGTACGATACCGCAGATGATGCCTACCGGCTCGGCGATGGTGATGGTGCCCATCTCGTCGTCCTGGCTCAGGATGCCGCAGGTCTTTTCATCTTTATAGGCGTTGTAGATGTATTCGGAGGCGAAGTGGTTCTTGATGACCTTGTCTTCGATGATACCCATACCGGATTCAGCCACGGCCATCTGGGCCAGGGGGATACGGGCGTTGCTGGCGGCCAGGGCGGCGGCACGGAAGACCTTGTCTACCTGCTCTTGCGAGAAGCTGGCGAATTGACGCTGTGCTTCTTTGACGCGGGCAACCAGTGCATCCAGTTCAGCCAAATTGGTTACTGCCATGTTTATCTCCTGATGATTTGAAAACTGTTTAGTAAGACCTTGGCAATGCCCGGCAATTATAGCCACCTTGTCAAGGCGAGAATCACCATAACGGGGTATTTACATGCCTTAGTAAACTGTTTTCTGGCTCGATTATAGGGTCGGGATGTGTCAGAAAAGATTGATCTGGATCATATGTAACAAAAGAACAAAAGAAATTTTGTTTCACCCCTTGTCGCTCCACTATGTTACGGGAGTGTGTCATCCTTTCTTGGCATCACGAGCTGCTGTCATGCGCCCTTGGAATATCTGCTCAGGGAAGGGGATCCGATGAATTCTCGCCTTGACCGGGATGGGGGGAGGCGGTATCGCCGTGATGGTGGCAGAACGCCCAGCCCCCTGACGTTTCATTTATGTTGAGAAAGGGGTTGTTGTTTTCATCCAGTCGCCCTGGCGAAACAGCACATCTGGCGGTGGCAGGGAGCTTGTCACCTCTTTACAGCCGGCCCCACTGGCGCCGCATCAGGGTGAAAAAGGCCAAAAATCGGGGTCATAGGAGCGGGTGGGGGCGGCAAGCGGGTGTGGTGAGAAGCAAGGGTGCCATTTACCGAAAATATCGTTTCTTGGCTGAGGGTTGATATAACGCGCTGCCATGGTACCAAGCGATGTTAATGGCGGCCTCTCTCCCTTAACAACCCGATATGTTGAATTTTGTCGCTACATTAGCGGAACTAACTAAAAAGCCCCGGTAAGGGTGAGATTATTTGATTGGAGAAGGGAAAAGCCATGGTGTAAATTTACGCGCAGTTTGGGGGCTGGCCCCTTGTGGCTCGTATTGGTTCTGGATGGCGCCTATGGCAGCAATAGACTTCTCTTTATACCTGAAATTTTTCGTCGGCCTGTTTGCGATCATCAACCCGCTGGGTCTGTTGCCGGTCTTTGTTAGCCTGACGGGCCACATGTCGCCGGAGGAGCGACGCAAGACCAACACCACCGCCCACATTGCCGTGATGATCATCCTGATGGTCTCCATGTGCATGGGACAGCTCATCCTCGACAGTTTCGGCATCTCCCTGGCGTCGTTTCGCATTGCCGGTGGCTCGCTGATTACCCTGATCGCCTGGTCGATGCTGCAGGGCAAGCTGGGGGAGGTGAAGCACAACAAGCAGGAGAAGGGTGAACTGGCTGTGCGTGAATCCATTGCCGTGGTGCCCCTGGCACTGCCGCTGATGGCCGGACCCGGTGCTATCTCCTCTTCCATCGTCTATGCCAGCCAGAAGACCCTGCCCCAGATGGCCGGCATGTTCGTGGTGGTGGTGGCGTTTGCCTGCTGTTCCTGGCTCATCTTCCGCGCCGCTCCCCTGCTGTTCAAGCTGATGGGCAACACCGGCATCAACGTGGTGACCCGTATCATGGGTCTCATCATGATGTCCCTTGGCATCGAGATCATCGTGGCGGGCATCAAGGGAGTCTTCCCCGGTCTGGTGTGAGCCAGGTCCGTTTTTGTCGGAGCCGGTCCTTGTGACCGGCTTTTTATTGTTTCTTTTTTGTTGGTCATTTCCTAGAATCGAGCGGCCTTGTACGAAAAATGACCGCCGCGGGATATTTAAATGCTGAATAAATGGTTTTAAGTTGTTTTTTTGACCATGAAAGCGGCCTGTTCCTGATGATATCTATTGCATTATCAGAATTGTCAGGGAATTATGCGGGCAGCGAGGTGTTTGTCTCGTGGATAACAAATGCATGGAATGTTCTTGTTGGAGTATGGAAATGACTCATAGAAAAACAATTATTAATACCCTTTTATTGACTGCACTTTTCGGTGGCGCCACCCTGGCTCACGCCGCCGATGTCCCCGCCGGTACCAAGCTTGCTCCCGAGCAAACCCTGGTGAAAGGCAATGGTTCCGAACCCGCCACCCTGGATCCCCAGAAAGTGGAAGGTACCCCCGAATCCAACGTATTGCGTGACCTGTTCGAAGGTCTCGTCTCCTCCGGCCCCAAGGGCGAAACCCTGCCCGGCGTCGCCGAGTCCTGGGAAACCAAGGACAACAAACACTACGTGTTCCACCTGCGCAAGGATGCCAAGTGGTCCAACGGGGATCCCGTCACCGCTCATGACTTCGTCTTTGCCTTCCAGCGCGCGGTGGATCCCAAGACGGCCTCTCCCTACTCCTGGTACATGGAGATCCCGACCATCATCAATGCCTCCGACATCATCGCGGGCAAGAAGCCGGCCGACACCCTGGGCGTGAAGGCGGTGGACGATCACACCTTCGAGGTGCAGCTGGAGAAGGCGGTGCCTTACTTCGTCAGCATGCTCTCCCACACCACCACCTATCCGGTCCCGAAGAAGGTGATCGAGAAGTTCGGTGACAAGTGGACCCAGCCCGGCAACATGGTATCCAACGGCGCCTACGTGCTGAAGGACTGGGTGGTCAACGAGCGCGTCGACGTCGAGCGCAACCCCAACTACTGGAACAACGGCAAGACCGTCATCAACAAGGTGACCTACCTGCCCATCCAGTCCACCAACGCCGAGCTGAACCGCTATCTGGCTGGCGAAGTGGATCTCACCTACAACATGCCCATCGAGCGCTTCAAGCAGATGAAGAAAGAGCTGCCGAACGAGGTGAAGGTGAGCGGCTATGTCGGTACCTACTACTACCAGTACAACTTCAAGCACAAGCCGTTTGATGACGTGCGGGTGCGTACCGCCCTCTCTTATGCCATCGACCGCAACGTGATCGCCGACAAGGTGATGGGCAAGGGCGAAACCCCGGGCTACACCCTGGTGCCTGATTTCGTGGACGGCTTCAAGCCGGTGGCGCCGGCCTGGTCCAAGCTGACCCAGGCAGAGCGCGATGCCAAGGCGAAAGAGCTGCTGACCGAAGCCGGTTACGGCCCGGGCAAGCCGCTCAAGTTCGAGCTGCTCTACAACACCGATGACAACCACAAAAAGGTGGCCGTGGCCGTCGCCTCCATGTGGAAGAAGCTCGGCGTGCAGGTGAGCCTGGTGAACCAGGAGTGGAAGACCTACCTGGAGACCAAGAAGCAGGGTAACTTCGACGTGGGCCGCGCCGGCTGGATTGCGGACTACAACGAAGCCTCCTCCATGCTGGATCTGATGCAGACCACCCACGGCAACAACGACGGCAAATACTCCAACCCGACGTTCGACAAGCTGATGAGCGAGTCCCGCAACCAGGTGGATGCCGAGGCGCGCAACAAGCTCTATGTCCAGGCCGAAGAGATCCTGGCCAAGGACATGCCGATCGCCCCCATCTATCAGTACGTGACCTCCCGCATGGTCAAGCCCTACGTGGGCGGCTACCCGGCCAACCCGCTGGACAACATCTACAGCAAAGACATGTACATCGTTGCTCACTGAGTAAAGAAACAAGTCGCATAACAAGCAGGGCCCGCCAGACGGCGGGCCTTTATTACAACCGCGACCCTTTGGAAGCAGTACAGGACAGGAAATGTCTATGTTGAAATTCATCCTTAAACGTCTACTGGAAGCGATCCCGACTCTGCTGGTCTTGATCACCGTCTCCTTCTTCATGATGCGCTTCGCCCCGGGTAACCCCTTCACCAGCGAACGCGCCCTGCCGCCGGAAGTCCTGGCCAACATCGAAGCCAAATATGGCCTGGACAAGCCCATCGGCATGCAATACCTCACTTACCTCGGCAACCTAGTCCAGGGGGATCTGGGGCCCTCCTTCAAATACAAGGACTTCACCGTCAATGATCTGGTGAGCCAGGCCCTGCCTGTCTCCGCCAAGATAGGCTCGGTCGCCTTCCTGCTGGCAGTGACCCTGGGGGTCACCTTCGGGACCATTGCGGCCCTGAAACAGAACACCCTCATCGACTACCTGTTGATGTCGTCGGCCATGGCCGGGGTGGTGATCCCCGGCTTCGTGCTGGCACCGCTGCTGGTGCTCTTCTTCAGTATCTATCTGGGCTGGTTCCCGGCGGGGGGCTGGCAGGGGGGCGGCGCCCAGTTCATGGTACTGCCGGTGTTCGGCATGATGATGTACTACATCTCGGCCATCTCCCGCATCATGCGCGGCAGCATGATCGAGACCATGAACTCCAACTTCATCCGTACCGCCCGCGCCAAGGGGCTGCCCCTGCGTCACATCATCCTCAAGCACGCGCTGCGCCCGGCCATGCTGCCGGTGGTCTCCTATCTGGGACCGGCCTTCGTGGGCATCATCACCGGCTCCGTGGTCATCGAGACCATCTTCGGCCTGCCGGGGATCGGCCAGCTGTTCGTCAACGGTGCCCTCAACCGTGATTACTCCATGGTGCTCGGTCTGACCATTCTGGTCGGCGCCCTCACCATCACCTTTAACGCCGTGGTCGATATTCTCTATGCCGTCATCGATCCCAAGATCCGTTACTAAGCCGGGAGTACATCATGGTAGTCACAACTGAAAAGCGCGAAGCCGTCGAGGCGTTCGCCCAGAAAGTGGAAGTGGTGGAAGGACGCTCCCTGTGGAAGGATGCCCGTCGCCGTTTCCTGCGCAACAAGGCGGCCCTGACCAGCCTCATCATCCTGACCATCATCGGTCTGGCGGTGATCGTGGGGCCCCACCTGTCCCAGTACACGTTCGATGACCCGGACTGGGGGGCCATGCAGAGTGCCCCGGACATGGAGACCGGCCACTGGTTCGGCACCGACAGCCTGGGGCGCGACCTGTTCGTGCGTACCCTGCTCGGCGGACGCATCTCCCTGATGGTCGGCATCATGGGGGCCCTGGTGGCCGTCATCATCGGTACCCTCTACGGCGCCGCGTCCGGCTTCATCGGCGGCCGGGTCGACAGCCTGATGATGCGCGTGCTTGAGATCCTCAACGCCTTCCCCTTCATGTTCTTCGTGATCATGCTGGTGACCTTCTTCGGTCGCAACCTGGCCCTCATTTTCCTCGCCATCGGGGCGGTGAGCTGGCTCGACATGGCGCGGATCGTGCGCGGCCAGACCCTGAGTCTCAAGAGCAAGGAGTTCATCGAGGCGGCCCACGTCTGCGGCGTCTCCAAGTGGAAGATCATCACCCGTCATATCGTGCCCAACGTGCTCGGCATAGTGGCGGTTTACGCCACCCTGCTGGTGCCGGGGATGATCATGTTCGAATCCTTCCTGAGCTTCCTGGGTCTGGGCGTGCAAGAGCCCATGACCAGCTGGGGCGCCCTGCTGGATGAAGGCTCCAAGTCGATGGAAGTGGCCATCTGGCAACTCCTGTTCCCCGCCGGTTTCATGGTGGTGACCCTGTTCTGCTTCAACTTCCTCGGGGATGGTCTGCGTGATGCCCTGGATCCCAAGGATCGCTGATACCCAGGGACCGGCAAGACGCCAAGGGGCCATCAGACCCGTTCAGGGAACGCACCGCGTTCACCACGGGCAGGCCCCCATCACGACAGCGCGATAAGGAGTACTGAGATGAAATTACTGGATGTGAAAGATCTGCGGGTCGAGTTCAAGACCCCGGACGGCAATGTGGTGGCCGTCAACGACCTCAACTTTTCTCTTTCTGCCGGCGAAACCCTGGGGATCGTCGGGGAGTCAGGCTCAGGCAAGTCCCAGACTGCCTTTGCCATCATGGGGCTGCTGGCCAAGAATGGCGTCATCACCGGCTCGGCCAAATTTCAGGGGGACGAGATCCTGAATCTGCCGGAGCACAAGCTCAACAAGATCCGCTCCGAGAAGATCGCCATGATCTTCCAGGACCCCATGACGTCGCTCAACCCCTACATGAAGGTCAAGGATCAGCTGATGGAAGTGCTGATGCTGCACAAGGGGATGACCAAGGCTGCCGCCTTCGAGGAGTCGGTGCGCATGCTGGATGCGGTGAAGATCCCCGAGTCGCGCAAGCGAATGAACATGTACCCCCACGAGTTCTCCGGCGGCATGCGCCAGCGGGTGATGATCGCCATGGCGCTCCTGTGCCGGCCGCAGCTGCTCATCGCCGACGAGCCGACCACGGCGCTGGACGTGACGGTACAGGCCCAGATCATGACCCTGATGAACGAGCTCAAGCGCGAGTTCAACACCGCCATCATCATGATCACCCACGATCTTGGCGTCGTGGCCGGCATCTGCGACAAGGTGCTGGTGATGTACGCAGGCCGGACCATGGAGTACGGCCGGGTCAACGATATCTTCTATCGCCCGAGCCACCCCTATACCGAAGGCTTGCTGCGCGCCATTCCCCGCCTCGACACCGAAGGGGAAGAGCTGCCCACCATTCCGGGCAATCCGCCCAACCTGCTGCGTTTGCCCACCGGCTGTCCCTTCCAGGAGCGCTGCCACCGGGTGAGCGAGATTTGTGGCCAGCAATCGCCGATCCTGACGCCGTTCAACGACGGCCGGGAGCGGGCGTGCCACTGGGTATCGGATGCCATGATCAAGGGAGTGAACTAAATGGGTACTGACAAGAAACTGCTGCTGGAAGTGTCCGACCTCAAGGTTCACTTCCATATCAAGAGTGACAAGGCCTGGCCCTGGGCCAAGCCCTCCGCCCTGAAGGCGGTGGACGGGGTGACCCTGCGCCTCTACGAAGGAGAGACCCTGGGCGTAGTGGGGGAGTCCGGTTGCGGCAAATCCACCTTCGCCCGTGCCCTCATCGGCCTGGTACCGGCCACCGACGGCAAGGTGGTGTGGCTTGGGCAGGACTTGACCAAACTCGAGCAGAACGCCCTGCGGGAGAAGCGCAAGGAGATCCAGATGATCTTCCAGGACCCGCTGGCCTCCCTGAACCCCCGCATGACCATAGGGGACATCATCGCCGAGCCCCTCATCACCTTCTACCCGACCCTGGCAAGGGAAGAGGTGAAGGAGAAGGTGCGCGCCATGATGACCAAGGTGGGTCTGTTGCCGAACCTGGTGAACCGTTACCCCCATGAGTTCTCCGGCGGCCAGTGCCAGCGCATCGGCATCGCCCGGGCGCTCATCCTCGAGCCCAAGATGATCATCTGTGACGAGCCGGTCTCGGCGCTGGATGTCTCCATCCAGGCTCAGGTGGTGAACCTGCTCAAATCCCTGCAAAAGGAGATGGGGCTCTCCCTCATCTTCATCGCCCACGACCTCTCCGTGGTCAAACACATCTCCGATCGGGTGCTGGTGATGTACCTGGGCAACGCGGTGGAGCTGGGGACCGGCAAGGAGATCTTCGCCAATCCCCTGCACCCCTATACCAAGGCGCTGATGTCGGCGGTCCCCATCCCGGATCCGGATCTGGAGCGCAGCAAGGTCATCCAGATCCTGGAAGGGGACTTGCCATCCCCCATGAATCCGCCCTCCGGCTGCGTGTTCCGCACCCGCTGCCCGGTGGCAGGCCCGGAGTGCGCCAAGACCCGGCCCCAGCTCGAGGGCAACTTCGACCACGCGGTTTCCTGTCTCAAGGTGGATCCGCTCTGAGAACCTGTTAACGATCTTGCTGCGAGGCCGTGATCAAGGCTCATGCGCTGCTCTTTACCTTGTTGACGACCTCTCGCGACAGCTCATAAACAGGTTCTAAGGAGAACCGTATCGAGAAGGGCGCGTGCTGGCGCCCTTTTTATTGCATGGGGGATAAGATGCCTCTTGGCGCCAGCGGTTGTCGCTGCTACTATCCGCCGCACAAGGGGAGTAACTTCTCGCCGGTTTGTCGTCATTACGGTGCACCCATATCCTGCAGTGCACCCGGCAGCCGGGCAGTCGATGTCAATCGGCTGTAAGTGAGACCTTGCCGAGAGGCAAGGTGTATCTGCTCCAAACGCGAACCCACTGCCTCCCGGCCGTGGGTTTTGTCGTTTTGGGAGAAGTGAAAATGGGTGAATGGTGGATGTGGACCGGTTTCTTCAGCATAGTGCTGGTCCTGTTGTGGATTGATATCCGCTTTGTCGGTGGCGGCAAGGCGCACAAGGTGTCGCTGAAAGAGGCGGGCATCTGGTCTCTCATCTGGGTCAGCGTGGCGCTCCTGTTCAACCTGGCCATCTGGCTCTGGCTGGATCACAGTGCCGGGCGCGAAATCGCGAACCAGAAGGGGCTGGAGTTTCTCACCGGCTACCTCATCGAAAAGGCACTGGCGGTGGACAACGTCTTCGTCTGGCTGATGCTGTTCGGCTACTTCGCCATCCCGGCGGAGCTGCAGCGCCGGGTCCTGCTCTACGGGGTGCTGGGGGCCATCGTGATGCGCGCCGGCATGGTGTTCGCGGGCAGCTGGCTCATCGAGCAGTTCCACTGGATCCTCTACCTGTTCGGGGCCTTCCTGCTGCTGACCGGTGCCAAGATGCTGTGGGCGGCCGACAAGGAGCCGGATCTCGAGAACAATGCCCTGCTCGGCTGGATGCGTCGTCGCTTCAAGGTGACCGAGACGCTGGAGGGAGAGAAGTTCTTCGTCTGGCGTGACGGTGTGCGCTACGCGACCCCGCTGCTGCTCATCCTGGTGCTGGTGGAGGTGAGCGACCTCATCTTCGCGGTGGACAGTATTCCGGCCATCTTCGCGGTGACCACGGATCCCTTCATCGTGCTCACCTCCAACATCTTCGCCATCATGGGGCTGCGCGCCATGTACTTCTTGCTGGCCGGGGTGGCCGATCGCTTCGCCCTGCTCAAATACGGCCTGGCGCTGATCCTGATGTTCATCGGGGTCAAGATGTTGCTGCTCGATATCTTCAAGATACCGACCGGCATCGCCCTTGGCGTGGTGGCGCTGATCCTGCTGGTCTCCATGGGGCTGAGTCTGCTGATGACCCGCAAAAAGGCGGCGTGAACGGTGCAGTAAAAAGGGCTCCTTCGGGAGCCCTTTTTCATGCCAGCAATTTGCTTAGCGCTTGATCTTCTTGGGGTTGGTGTAGCCCCAGACGGTGTACATGTCCGCCAAGAGGGCACCGTTGTACTCCTCCAGATCAGATTGTTTCACTTCGGCATCACCCTGGCGTCCGAACAGGACCACCTCGTCACCGGGTTTGATCCCCTTGATGTCGGTGACGTCCACCATGGTGGTGTTCATGGAGGTCTTGCCCACGACGGGGGCCTTCTGGCCATGGATCAGCACATAGGCCTTGTTGCTCATGGCGCGGCGGTAGCCGTCGGAGTAGCCCATCGGCAGGTTGGCAAGCCAGGAGTCGCGCTTGAGGGTGAAGGTGCGGTCATAGCCGACGGTGTTGCCCGCCGGGTAGTGGTTGACGGAGGCGACCTGGGTCTTGAACGCCATCACCTTCTTGTACTCGGTGTAGGAGGGAATGGTGTCGCCATAGATGATGCCGCCCGGGCGCACCATGTCAAAGTAGGCTTCCGGCACTTCCAGGGTGGCGAAGGAGTTGGCGGCGTGGATGGTGAGCTTGCTGCGATCCAGCTTGCCGGCGTCGATCAGCCACTGGTAGTCCAGCTTGAACTGGGCCAGCCCCAGCTTGACGTCCTCTTTCTCCTCCACCGGGAAGTGGGTCATGATGCCGACCGGGGTGATCCCCTTGAGCTTGAGCATGGCCAGGGCATCGGCCTTGGCATCGTCCTGGCGCAGATCGATGCCGTTGCGGCTCATGCCGGCGGAGTTCAGGCCGATGTGCACCGGGATGTTGGTGTGATGGCGCTGGGCGATGTCGGCGATCCCCTTGGCGCTCTCCAGGCTGCCGATGAGCTCTTCCAGCTTGTAGGGCAGGGCCTGCTCCACTTCATCCGGGGTGGCGGCACGCACCCGCATCAGGCGACCTTCGAAGCCCTTCTCGCGGGCCACGCGGGCCTCTTCGTTGCTGGCGATGCCGATGCAGGGGATGCCTGCCTTGACCACCGAGGGGACCAGCAGGTCGATGCCGTGACCGTAGGCGTCCGCCTTCATGATGGCGCAGATCTGCGGGCCCTTGTCACCGAGGCGATTCTTCAGGGTCTGGATGTTGTGCTCGAAGGCACCGAGATCCACTTCCAGCCAGGCGTTGGCGGCGGTCTGTTCCTGACCGTTGCGGTGGTCGTCGGCGAGCGGCAGATAGGGGGCGGCGACCGCCTGGCCGGCCAGCAGGCCAAAGATCAGGGTCGCGAGCAGTGTTTTCTTGTGCATGGGGCAAGTCCTTTCTTATTGTCTTGAGTTGAGGCTGGGCTCATCGCTGAGGCGAGCTGCGGCAGGGCTGGTCATGGCATGTTGCTATGCTAATGATATATTTCACTTTTTATCCAGATGCCGACTCTGGGAGTGTATCTCAACGGCGTCAATCGTGGCACGTGTTGCAGGAAGAAAATATGAAGCTGACGTTGCGGATTCCACCGCTGCTGCTGTTCGTCGTCATCGTGCTCGCCATGTGGCTGGGGCGGGGCGAGGGGAGGGCAGCGCCCCTGTGGCTGGTGCTGGTCGCCACGCTGTGGCTGGCGGGAGCCCTGCTGGGAGGCGGTGCGCTTCTGCATTTCTGGCAGCAGCGCACCACCGTGAACCCCCAGCGGCTGGAGAGCAGCCGGGTGCTGGTGACTCGGGGCGTCTATCGCATCAGCCGCAATCCCATGTACCTGGGGCTGCTCTGCTGGACCCTGGCGCTGGCGTGCTATCTAGGAGGCATGGCAGTGTGGCTCGGGCCACTGCTGCTCTGGGGCTGGCTTACCCGCTTCCAGATCCTGGCAGAGGAGCAGGCGCTGCGGCGGCAATTCGGCGATGCCTATGACGACTACTGCCGTCAGGTCAGGCGCTGGTGTTGAGGCGCGGCGTGCCCATCAGGCATATGACAACGGCCCGCAGAGGCGGGCCGTTGTCATGGGGGTCAGGGGATCACGCCTTGGCGGTGTCCACCTCGCCGAGGGGGGCGGTCTCCCCCAGGCTGTCTTCGCTCTTGGCCACCACGCTCGCGGCGATGGCGTTGCCCAGCACGTTGGTGGCGGAGCGCCCCATGTCGAGGAAGTGGTCGATACCGAGCAGCAGCAGGATGCCCGCTTCCGGGATGTGGAACTGGTTGAGGGTGGCGGCAATCACCACCAGGGAGGCGCGAGGCACCCCGGCCATTCCCTTGGAAGTAACCATCAGCAGCAGCAGCATGGTGATCTGCTGGGCCGTGGAGAGCTCGATGCCATAGGCCTGGGCGATGAACATCACCGCGAAGGTGCAGTACATCATGGAGCCGTCCAGGTTGAAGGAGTAGCCCATGGGGAGCACGAAGCTGGCGATGCGCTTGTCACAGCCAAATTTCTCCAGCCTGTCCAGGGTCTTGGGGTAGGCAGCCTCGGAGCTGGCGGTGGAGAAGGCCAGCAGGATGGGCTCGCGGATGAGGGCGAGCAGGGTCAGGATGCGGCGGCGGATGAAGAGGCTGCCCATGGCGATGAGCAGCAGCCAGAGGCAGCCGAGCGCCAGATAGAACTGGGCCATGAAGGTGCCATAGGTGGCGAGGATGCCGAGCCCCTCCTTGGCGACCATGGCGGCGATGGCGCCAAACACCGCGAACGGGGCGAAGTTCATCACGTAGCCGGTCACCTTGAGCATGATCTCGGCGCCGCTGGCCATCAGCTTGACCACGGGCTTGGCGTCGTCCCCCAGGGCGGCGGCGGCCAGCCCGAAGAAGAGGGAGAAGACCACGATCTGCAGGATCTCGTTGGTGGCCATCGCCTCGACCACGCTTTTCGGGATGGCGTGGGTCACGAAATCCTTGAGGGAGATGGCGGTGGCAACCACGCCGGAGCTGGTGCCGTCATCGGGCAGGGAGAGGGAGAGCCCCACCCCAGGTTGCATCAGGTGGACCATGACCAGCCCCAGGGTCAGGGACATCAAGGAGGCGAGCATGAACCAACCCAGGGTCTTGACGCCGATGCGGCCCACGGTGCGGGTGTCACCCATCTTGGCGATACCGACCACGAGCGTGGTGAACACCAGGGGGGCGATGATCATCTTGATGAGGCGCAGGAAGATGTCGGTCAGCAGGGTGATGTCATCGGCAAAGCCTGCGGCCTGTGCGGGCGCGAGCAGGCGATAACCCTGCCCGGTCACGATGCCAAGCAACATCGCAATGAGGATGGCAACGGTCAACTTGTTCATTTTCATGGGGGAGTTCCGGTTTCGATAGGTGCAATGCCTGTGCAGGCGGCGAGGGGCCGCCTCAGTCCTTTTTTGTGATCCGGGCGGTGGAATCCAGACAGCCGGTGTGCTGGAGCATGCCTAATCGCGAAGGGGAAATCCAGTGACTTGTTTCGGAGTTTTGCGCTGTTGTTAGCTGCATTTGATATGTATCTTGTGATTTATTTGTATTAATCGCTGTTTATTTTAATTTTTGCGAGATAAACGGCTTCCATGCTCTGTGCGTCCCGGGGGCTGGCCTCCAGGGTGAAGACGAGCAGGGCCGAGGTGCGATGTTCCACCTGCATGTCGTCCATGAAGGTGTCTGGCTCGTACTCGTCGAACCCGAATTGGGGGCGGGTCGGGGTGACCCTGACGGCATCCCGCGACAGGGTCAGCGTCTCGACCCGAATCCAGGGGTATCCCTTTGCCAGTGCCACCTCACCGGCCCGCTTGAGCACGTATTTGCGCGCCGTTTCCCTGTCCACCAGATCGTTGCCCACAAACTCCAGTTGCCAGCGGGCCGGGCCAAGCTGGGTCTGTGAAAAACCGGTCTGGCCATTCCAGAACGATTTTTCACTGTCATAGGCGGTGGCGCAGCCCGCGAGCTGGCCGACCAGCAGGGCGCTGAGGGCAAGGGTGCAGAAAGTACGAAGGGAAGGCAACATGATGCGGGCCGCTTGGCAAAGGGGGTTTTACTACAGCATAAAGGGGTTGGAGAGACAATCGCGGTGGAAGACCATAAAAGAAAAGGCCTTGTCGTCTGACAAGGCCTTTCTCGGGGAATTTGGTCGGTGTGAGAGGATTCGAACCTCCGACCCTCTACACCCCATGCAGATGCGCTACCTGGCTGCGCTACACACCGACGGAGTC
>NZ_JBFOCZ010000034.1:0-67457 GCF_040908015.1 Aeromonas sp. R7-5
CCCGTGGCGGCATCGATGCTGAACAGCGCCGCGTCCGCTCCCGCCTTCAGGCTGTAGCTGGTGCTGCCGGTCGAGACGTCGCCGCTGTCGGTGCTGGTGACGGTATAGACCACCTGCCCGGCACCGCTGTTCTCATCGATGGCGCTGGCCGTGGTCCCCGAGGTAATGGTCGGCGCCACTTCGTCCAGGTTATTGATGCCCAAGGTGATCACCTGCTCGCTGGCGTTGCCCGCCGCATCGGTGGCCACCACGGTGAAGCTGTAGCTGGCCTTGGTCTCGTAGTCCGGGTTGCCCGTCAGGGTCACGGCACCCGTGGCAGCATTGATGCTGAACAGCGCCGCGTCCGCTCCCGCCTTCAGGCTGTAGCTGGTGCTGCCGGTCGAGATGTCGCCGCTGTCGGTGCTGGTCACGGTGTAAACCACCTGCCCGGCGCCGCTGTTTTCATCGATGGCGCTGGCCGTGGTCCCCGAGGTGATGGTCGGGGCCACTTCGTCCAGGTTGTTGACCCCCAAGGTGACCACCTGCTCGCTGGCGTTGCCTGCCGCATCGGTGGCCACCACGGTGAAGCTGTAGCTTCCCTTGGTCTCGTAGTCCGGGTTTCCAATCAGGGTCACCGCGCCCGTGGTGGCATTGATGCTGAACAGCGCCGCGTCCGCTCCCGCCTTCAGGCTGTAGCTGGTACTGCCGGTCGAGACGTCGCCGCTGTCGGTGCTGGTGACGGTGTAAACGACTTGGCCTGCACCACTGTTCTCGCTGATAGCTGTTGCGGTAGCAGCGGAGGTAATGGTCGGGGCTGTGTCATCCAGGTTGTTGATACCCAAGGTGACCACCTGCTCGCTGGCATTGCCCGCAGCATCGGTCGCCACCACGGTGAAGCTGTAGCTGGCCTTGGTCTCGTAGTCCGGGTTGCCCGTCAGGGTCACCGCACCTGTGGTGGCATCGATGCTGAACAGCGCCGCGTCCGCTCCCGCCTTCAGGCTGTAGCTGGTGCTACCGGTCGAGACGTCGCCGCTGTCGGTGCTGGTCACGGTATAGACCACCTGCCCGGCACCGCTGTTCTCATCGATGGCGCTGGCCGTGGTTCCCGAGGTGATGGTCGGGGCCACTTCGTCCAGGTTGTTGACCCCCAAGGTGATCACCTGCTCGCTGGCATTGCCCGCCGCATCGGTGGCCACCACGGTGAAGCTGTAGCTTCCCTTGGTCTCGTAGTCCGGGTTGCCCGTCAAGGTCACCGCGCCCGTGGTGGCATTGATGCTGAACAGCGCTGCGTCCGCTCCCGCCTTCAGGCTGTAGCTGGTACTGCCGGTCGCGATGTCGCCGCTGTCGGTGCTCGTCACGGTGTAAACCACCCGCCCGGCACCGCTGTTTTCATTGATGGCACTGGCCGTGGTCCCCGAGGTGATGGTCGGCGCCACTTCGTCCAGGTTGTTGATGCCCAAGGTGACCACCTGCTCGCTGGCATTGCCCGCCGCATCGGTGGCCACCACGGTGAAGCTGTAGCTTCCCTTGGTCTCGGAGTCCGGATTGCCAATCAGGGTCACGGCGCCCGTGGCGGCATCGATGCTGAACAGCGCTGCGTCCGCTCCCGCCTTCAGGCTGTAGCTGGTGCTACCGGTCGCGATGTCGCCGCTGTCAGTGCTGGTCACGGTGTAAACCACCTGCCCGGCACCGCTGTTCTCATCGATGGCGCTGGCCGTGGTCCCCGAGGTGATGGTCGGGGCCACTTCGTCCAGGTTGTTGATGCCCAAGGTAACCACCTGCTCGCTGGCGTTGCCCGCCGCATCGGTGGCCACCACGGTGAAGCTGTAGCTCCCCTTGACTTCGTAATCAGGATTGCCAATCAGGGTCACAACCCCCGTCACGGGGTTGATGCTGAAGGCTGCGTGATCACCTACCACCTTGAGGCTGTAAGTGACATCGCCCGCATCGCTTGCGACAGCGGTATACACGGTCTGCAAAGCACCGCTATTTTCCAAAATGGCAGCAGCCGTCGCGCTTGAGCTGAATTTGGGTGCGAAGGTATCAACCACCCCGGCAACGGCATCCGTCAAATTCTGCCCCGTTTGCGCTGACGTATATTCCCCGCCCTGGACGACAATGCCCTGCGCACTTTCTGTCAACGTCGCCTTGCCGTTGCTGACCTGCAACCCGGCAAGCAGATCCTCGATGGTTTTCTGGCTATTGCCACCGTTCTGACTATCGGCACCGGATAGTGCTGCCAGTACGGCTCCATATATTTCGCCTGCGCTCAGGCCGTTGGCGCTATCAAAGGCGCCGCCATTGGTCGGCACTACCGTGGTGCCATGCAAACTCGGCAGACCAAACAGGTCGGCCACGGCATTGTTGATGTCGTTGACCATGGATTCGGCGGGCAAACTACCGGCAGCCGCATCTTGCACCTTGTGATAAGCCAGGGTGCTCAGGACGTTGAGATTGACGGTAACGGTAGAATTAGGCTGCGACACCACTTCCATCGCAAACAGCTCTGCATTCAGGTCTTTGCCTGCCTGGGTCGCCTCATCGAGATAGTCGGCACTGGAGCCGGTGTTAACGACCCGGGCGATGACCACGCCAAGATAGCTGCCAACCGCGATTGAGAAGGTGCCATCCGGATTGACCTGCGCCTCTCCCAGCAGAGTGACACCGTCAGCCTGGTAAACCTCGACCCGCAGATCATTGCCAGCGACAACCGGGCCGCCCACTATGGTCCCCGCAACTCTGTTGGCGACGCTGGCATCGGTACCACCATCACTATCACTGCCTCCACTACTGCCAGCAGCCAGCGCGATCCCGCCAAGACCAAGTGCCCCCAGCCCGACCGTGATGGGGGTGAAGAAATCACTATCAGAACTCCCCTGCCAGATGAGTTGCTCACCATTGGCAGCCGTCTCTATTACCGGGCTCTCACTCGTCACCGCGGCACCGTTCAAGGCCGAGCCATCCAGCTCCGCCTGGGGAATAAACGCAGTATCTGGTTCATCATAAAAATCGGTGAGTTCCACCAGAACGCCATCGTCACTGGATTCGATGATCAGCGAGCCGCCCTTGCGTTTGACGAACAAGCCATCTGGGGATTTGCCGGTCGAGGTGTCGATTAACGCGTACTTGGCGCCAGATTGAGCCGGAATGATGACAGCATCGGTAAGAGGTATTTGCCGCAGTGAGCCGTCAGCAAGGCGCTCTACAAGTTGCAATGACTGTTTAACGCCTGTTTTTGAAGCCATGTAGATCTCCCTATCCACTTGTATTTAAATGATATATTTATTAGGAATGACGGCCTGCGACAAAAGGCGACGGAGTCGATACTAGCAGACAAGTTGCAGTCGAAGATAGCTGACACTGACCGGCCCGCTACGACTCAATCCAACCAGGTGCATACGCCAAAAGACGGTGATGCCCCCCCCTCTGACCATACCTTGGGGCCAGCACCACTCCCCTGAACCTGATGTCTAACATCCCCCTGTCGTTGCCACTCCCGGTGGCGGCACACCGTCATCTACCCTTGAAGGGCGCCGTCCGGCAGGACGGCCCTCCATTCGCCGAGACACAGAGAAGGACATCATGGGCAGCAAACGAAAATCCAGAACGGAAGAACCGGTCGTGGCCGAGGCGCAAAAGCCCCTTGGCAACAAGGCATACGAAAAGGCGCTGCGCCTCTTGCACGTGGAACTGGTCAGGCTGCAGCAGTGGGTGGTGCACAAGGGGCTCAAGGTCTGCATCGTCTTCGAGGGGCGCGACGGGGCCGGCAAGGGGGGCACCATCAAGGCGATCACCGAGCGGGTCAGCCCCCGGGTCTTTCGGGTCGTCGCACTGCCCGCCCCCACGGAGCGGGAGAAGAGCCAGCTCTACTTCCAGCGCTACATCCCCCATCTGCCGGCGGCGGGAGAGATCGTCATCTTCGATCGCAGCTGGTACAACCGGGCCGGGGTGGAGCGCATCATGGGCTTTTGCAGCGAGGAGGCGAGCGACAAATTCCTGGCTGGCACCCCCATGGTGGAAAAAGCCCTGGTGGACTCTGGCATCATTCTGCTGAAGTACTGGCTGGAGGTGACCCCACAAGAGCAGGAGCGGCGGCTGCGTGATCGCATCGACGATGGCCGCAAGATCTGGAAGCTCTCCCCCATGGACATCAAGTCCTTCGATCGCTGGGATGACTACACCCGGGCGCGGGATGCCATGTTCATCGCCACCGACACCGCCTGGGCCCCCTGGTTCGTGGCCCACTCCGAGGACAAGAAACGGGTGCGCCTCAACATCATCTCCCACCTGCTGGCGCACATCCCCTACGAGGCGCTGCCGGCGGAGCCGGTGAAGTTGCCCAAGCGCAAGATAGGCAAAGTCAAACCATCGGATCACCCGCTTCGCATCGTGCCAGCCCTCTTCTAGCCAGAGGGGGTGAGCCCTGGCTCACCCCCCTTTCCCTTCCTGCCCCAAGGGCAACCGGCGCTGCCGGTATCACCCAATGGCTTGTTGTTGCTCACGTTTTCCCGTTTGCCTCCCCTATACTTCAGCGACATTCAGGTCTGGCCGAGCGAGGAGGCCCCCATGTTGCGACTGTTTGCCCTGCTGCTTGTCTGCCTGGTGCTCCCGGTGCGGGCGCTGACCCTGACCCCGGTGGCGGGGGAGCTGCGCCACCCCTGGGGGCTCGCCTTCCTGCCGGATGGCGGCTACCTCGTCAGCGAGCGCCCTGGGCGCCTGCTGCGCATCGACGCGGGTGGCAACCGCCATGTGGTCTCCGGCCTGCCGCCCCTCGCCGCCACGGGTCAGGGGGGGCTGCTCGATCTCGCCCTGGACGGCGATGGCTGGCTCTATCTCAGCTACAGCGAGCCGGGGGACGTAGGCGCCGGCACCGCCGTGGCCCGGGCCCGACTGCAAAAAGACGCCCTCGTCGACTGGCAACTGCTGTTTCGCCAAGAGCCCAAGGTGGCCGGCGGCGCCCATTTCGGCTCCCGCCTGGTGCTGACGGATGACCACCTCTTCATCACCCTGGGGGATCGCTACAGCGAGCGGGAGCGGGCCCAGACGCTGGACAACCACCTCGGCAAGACGGTGCGCCTGCACAAGGATGGCCGGGTCCCCGCCGACAACCCCTTCGTCAAGACGCCGGGGGCCCTGCCGGAGATCTGGAGCCTGGGCCATCGCAACATGCAGGGGGCGGCCCTGCGCCCGGGCAGCCAGCAGTTCTGGGCTCACGAGCACGGTCCCCAGGGCGGGGACGAGGTGAACCTCATCCTGCCAGGCCACAACTACGGCTGGCCCAGAGTGACCTTTGGCGAGGAGTACGGAGGCGGCAAGATTGGCGTGGGCCAGAGCGCGCCGGGCATGACGGCACCGCGCTGGATCTGGGTGCCCTCCATCGCCCCCTCGGGCATGGCCTTTTATCAGGGGAACCTGTTCAGGGAGTGGCAGGGGGATCTGTTCGTCGGCTCCCTACGCGGTCAGGCCTTGTTGCGCCTGCACCTCGACGGAGACAAGATAGTGTCTGCAGAGCGGCTGCTGACCGATCTGGGGGAGCGGATCCGTACCGTCAAGGAGGGCCCCGACGGCGCCCTCTACCTGTTGACGGATTCAGGCCAGGGGCGCCTGCTCAAACTGACCCCTTAGCATGAAAGGAGCAAGGATGAAGACGAATCGCATGCTGCTGGTGCTGTGCACCAGCCTCTGGTTGCTGGGCTGCAACACCATCCACGGGATGGGACGGGACATCGAGAAGGCGGGGGAGGTGATCCAGGGCTCCGCCAAGCTGACGGACGCACCGGCCGCAGAGGGTCGCTGATCCCGGCCGGGTGGCGCTGTGGTTCGCCGCCTGTCGCCCCTTTCCTTACCCCTGTTCGGCGCTGGCCACCAGACTGGCCAGCGGCGCCATGGTCACCCTGACCCCGTGCTGTGCCAATGCCTCGCGGGCGCTCTGGGGCAGTTGCTCGTCGGTGATCACCTGATCGATCGCATCCCAGCTCACCACGTTGAAGGTCCCCACCTTGCCATATTTGGACGAATCGCAGATGAGGATGCGGGTCGCCGCCGACTCCACCACGGCCCGCTTCACCGGCACCTTCTGTTCGCTCGGGGTGGAGATCCCCTGACTGTCCCAGGAGGAGGCGGACAGGAAGGCGATGTCCAGATGGAGGTTGCGCAGGAAGTGGGCGGTAGCCTCCCCGGCACAGGACTGGTTCTCGCGAATGACCTGACCCCCGGTGTGATAGAGGCGGCAGCGGCCGTGCTCGATGAGGTAGGCGCAGACCATGAAGTCGTTGGTCACTATCATCAGGTCTTCCCGAAGCGCCAGCTCCCGGGCCAGCTCCAGGGAGGTGGTACCGGCATCCAGATAGACGGTGCTCCCCTCGCTCACCTGGGCGGCGGCGAGCCGCGCAATGGCCAGCTTGGCCCCCTGCATCAGGCTGCGCTTGGCGGCGTGGGAGGGCTCGCTCTTGATCCGCTGGGAGAGGCTGACCCCGCCGGAGACGGAGAGTACCCTCCCCTGCTCCTCCAGCTTCTGGATGTCGCGCCTGATGGTCATGTGGGAGACCTGCAGCCAGTCGGTCAGCTCCACTATGCTGACCACGCCGCGCTCTGCCAGCAGTTGCAGGATACGTTGCTGTCGCTCTACGGGAATCATCTTGCCTCGCGCCTCGGGAAAAGGAAGGTGCCATTCTACCCCAGCGACCTGGGAAAAAATGATAAATAACCTGAAACGGGCTCACAAATCACATTTATTCACACAAAAAACGCCAAAATTTGACTCGAAAGAATCTCAACCCTCATAAATAACAAAAATTAACACCAATTAAGTTATTTTTTGTGACGACTGCCTGATATTTCATCGCCGCAAGCCTCTACTATCTGCTCATCAGTCGTAATCGAGGAATCACGAGATGAGCACTCCCTATCATGTTGCGGTCATCGGCCTGGGCGCCATGGGCATGGGCGCCGCCCGTTCCTGCCTGCGGGCCGGGCTCACCACCTATGGCATCGACCTCAGCGAACAGGCCCGCGGCCAGTTGCAGCAGGCCGGTGCCGCCGCCGTCATGGCCGATGCCAGGCCTCTGGCCGAGACACTCGATGCCGTGCTGTTGCTGGTGGTCAACGCCACCCAGGTGCGCCGCATCCTGCTCGGCGAAGCGGGGCTGGCTCGCCACCTCAAACCGGGCACCGCCATCATGGTCTCTTCCACCATCGCTGCCGAAGAGGCGAGCGCCCTGGCCGCCGAGCTGGTGCAGATGGGGTTGCCGATGCTGGATGCGCCGGTTTCCGGTGGTGCCATCAAGGCCGATGCCGGCGAGATGACGGTGATGGCCGCAGGCTCCGACGCCGCCTTCGACAAGCTGGCCCCGGTGCTGGATGCGGTGGCCGGCAAGGTCTACCGGGTCGGCAGCGAGCCGGGCCAGGGCAGCACGGTCAAGATCATCCACCAGCTGCTGGCCGGGGTGCACATCGCGGTGGCCGCCGAGGCCATGGCGCTGGCCAGCCGGGCAGGCGTGTCCCTGGATCTCATGTATGACGTGGTGACCCATGCCGCCGGCAACTCCTGGATGTTTGAAAACCGCATGCCCCGGGTGCTGGCCGGTGACTACCAGGCCCGCTCCGCAGTGGACATCTTCGTCAAGGATCTCACCCTGGTGGCGGACACCGCCAAGGCGCTGCGCTTCCCGCTGCCGCTCGCGAGCACGGCGCTGAACATGTTCCTCGGCGCCAGCAACGCGGGCCACGGCCAGGAAGATGACAGCGCCGTCATCAAGATCTTCTCAGGCATCACCCTGCCGGGTCAGGAGGAGCAAGCATGAAACTCGGAGTCCTCGCAGACGACTTCACCGGCGCCACCGACATCGCCGGTTTCCTGGTGGAGAACGGCCTCTCCACCATCCAGTTTGCCGGCATCCCGGCAGAGGCGGATCTGACCGGGGTCGACGCCGTGGTGATCAGCCTCAAGAGCCGCTCCTGCCCGGCCGATGAGGCAGTGCGCGACTCCCTGGCGGCCCTCGACTGGCTCAAGGCCCGCGGCTGCCCGCGCATCTACCAGAAGTACTGCTCCACCTTCGACAGCACGGCGGCGGGCAACATCGGCCCCGTCACCGACGCCCTGCTGGCGGCGCTGGAGAGCACGTTCACCCTGATCTGTCCGGCCCTGCCGGTAAACGGTCGCACCGTCTATCAGGGCAACCTCTTCGTCGGCGCCCAGCCGCTGGCCGAGTCCGGCATGCGCCATCACCCCATCACCCCCATGACCGACAGCAACCTGCTGCGGCTGATGGAGGGGCAAGCCCAGGGCCGTGCCGGTCTGGTGCCGTTCAATACCATCGCACAGGGTCCCGGCGCCATTGCCGACGCCTTTGAGCAGCTAACGCAAGCTGGCGTGCGCTACGCCGTGGTCGACACCCTGACCGAGCAGCACCTGCTGGACATCGCCACCGCCGCCCTCGACATGCCCCTGGTGACCGGCGGATCCGGCCTCGCCATCGGCCTGGCCCGTCAGCTTGGCAGCGGCGATCAGCAGGGTGCCCGCGAAGCGGGCTGGCCCAGAGGCACCCGCGCTGCGGTGCTGTCGGGCTCCTGCTCCGAGATGACCAACCGTCAGGTGGCCCGCTATCGCCAGCACGCCCCTGCCCTGGCGCTGGATGTGGTGCGCTGCCTCGAGGATGCCGACTACCCGGCCGAGCTGGCGCGCTGGGTACTGGACCAGCCCCGTACCCCGGCGCCGCTGGTCTACGCCACCACCAGCCCGGTTGAGCTGGCCCGCATTCAGGAAACCCACGGCCAGCAGGCGGCCAGCGACGCGGTAGAACACTGCTTTGCCCGCCTCACCCAACTGCTGCAAGGCGCCGGGGTGGACCGCTTCATCATCGCCGGTGGCGAGACCTCGAGCCGGGTCACCCAGGCCCTCGGCGTCAAGGCGTTCCACATAGGCCCGCAGATCGCCCCCGGTGTGCCCTGGGTGCGGGCCATCGACGCCCCCCTGTCGCTGGCCCTCAAGTCCGGCAATTTCGGGAGCGACGACTTCTTCGACAAGGCTCAGGAGTACTTCCATGACTGAACAGGCACTGCGCGACACCATGGTGATGCTGGGGGCTTCTCTCTTCCAGCGCGGTTATGCCACCGGGGGCGCCGGCAACCTCTCCGCCCTGCTACCGGACGGCACCCTGATCGCCACCCCGACCGGCTCCTGCCTGGGACGGCTCAGCGCCGACAGGCTCTCTCACGTCAACCTGCAGGGGGAACACCTGGGGGGAGATCGCCCCTCCAAGGAGGTGGCCTTCCACCTTGCCATCTACCACAACAATCCGGACTGCCGGGCCGTGGTGCACCTGCACTGCACCCACCTGACCGCCCTCTCCTGTCTGGAGGGGCTGGATCCGGCCAACGTCATCCGCCCCTTCACCCCCTACTACGTGATGCGGGTCGGCCAGTTGCCGCTCATCCCCTACTACAAACCGGGGGATGCCCGCATCGCCGAGGAGCTGGGGCGCCACGCTCCCGAAGGCAACGCCTTCCTGCTTGCCAACCACGGCCCAGTGGTGACGGGCAAGGATCTGGTGGATGCGGTCAACAACATGGAAGAGCTGGAGGAGACGGCGCGCCTGGCACTGATGCTTCATGGCCACTCCATCCGCTACCTGAGCGAACCCGAAATTGATGAATTGAGGAGGATGAAACCATGAGCAAGTTTGCCGCCAATCTCACCATGCTGTTTACCGAGGTGCCGTTCCTGGAGCGCTTCGCCGCCGCCCGCGACGCAGGCTTCGAGGCGGTGGAGTTCCTCTTCCCCTACGAGTGGCCGGCCGCAGAGCTGGGCCGCCGCTTGCGCGAGCAGGGGCTCTCCCAGGCCCTGTTCAACATGCCGCCGGGCAACTGGGGCGCGGGGGAGCGCGGCATGGCTGCCATCCCGGGGCGGGAAGCGGAGTTTCGCGCCCACCTGCCAAGCGTGCGTGACTATGCCCTGGCGCTCGGCTGCACCAAGGTACACGCCATGAGCGGCATCGTGGACCCTGCTCATAGCCTCTCGGCCCACCGCCAGACCCTGATCGACAACATCCGCTTCGCCGCCGACTTCCTGGCCGAAGACGGCATCAAGGTACTGCTCGAGCCCCTCAACGATCGGGATGTCCCCGGCTACTTCCTGGCCCACCAGCTCGACGCCCTGGCCCTGGTGCAGGAGATAGACAGACCCAACGTGGGGGTGCAGCTCGACCTCTATCACGCCCAGATCATGGACGGGGATCTCACCCGTCTCATCGGCAAGCTGGGCCCGGCCATCGGCCACGTCCAGATCGCCTCGGTGCCGGATCGCCACGAGCCTGACGAGGGGGAGATCGCTTACCCCCACCTGTTCAAGGTGCTGGCGCAGGCGGGCTACCACGACTGGATTGGCTGCGAGTACAACCCCAGAGCCGGCACCCGGGAAGGGCTGGGCTGGCTGACACAACAATAACGACCCTGAACATGAACGAGTCTGAGGATAACAAGATGCAGATCATCATCACCGGCGGCGGTGGCTTCCTGGGCCAGAAACTGGCCCGGGCCCTGCTGCAAGGCCCCCACCCCTTCACCGAGCTGCTGCTGGTGGACATCCAGCAGCCGCAATCCCCCCTGCCGGACCCCAGGGTTCGCTGTCTGCGGGCCGACCTCACCGAAGCCGGTGTCGCCGAGTCCCTCATCAGCGAGCGGACCGCCGTGGTCTACCACCTGGCCGCCATCGTCAGCAGCCACGCGGAGCAGGACTTCGATCTGGGCTGGCAGGTCAACCTGGACACCACCCGCACCCTGCTGGAGGCGTGCCGCCATGCCCGGCCGGGCATCCGCTTCGTCTTCACCAGCTCGCTCGCCGTCTATGGCGGCCCGCTGCCGGAGCTGGTGAATGACGGCACGGCGCTCACCCCCACCTCCTCCTACGGCGCCCAGAAGGCCATGGGAGAGCTGCTGGTCAACGACTACAGCCGCAAGGGCTTCGTCGACGGTCTGGTATTGCGCCTGCCCACCATCTGCGTGCGGCCGGGCAAGCCGAACCGCGCCGCCTCCTCCTTTGTCAGCAGCATCATCCGCGAGCCGCTGCAAGGGGAGAGCGCCCTCTGCCCGGTGAGCCCGGATCTGCGCCTCTGGCTCTCGAGCCCCTCCACCGTGGTCGCGAACTTCCTGCTGGCGGCCAGACTTCCCGCCACCGGTGACGCCCGCAGCATCAACCTGCCCGGCATCAGCGTGACCGTCGGCGAAATGCTGGAGGCCCTCGCACGGGTCGGTGGCCAGGCGGCCCGGGATCGGGTGCAGTTTGCCGCCGATCCGGCCATCGAGCGCATCGTGACGAGCTGGCCGGGACGCATCGACAACCAGCGGGCCAGCGCCCTCGGTTTCGCGGCAGACAGGACGTTTGCCGACATCATCGACAGTTTCATCACCCATGACATGCAGGAGGCATCATGAGCGACATCCCAACCCCCATCATCGGCCTGGTCATCGCGGTCTTCGTGCTGGTGTTCCTGGTCATCCGCACCCGGGTGCACGCCCTGATCGCCATGCTGGCGGCGGCCTGCATCGCCGGGATCACCGGTGGCATGAGCATCGACAAGACCCTCACCGTGATCACCCAGGGCTTTGGCTCCACCCTCGGCAGCATCGGCATCGTCATCGGCCTCGGGGTCATGATGGGTCGCCTGCTTGAGGTCTCCGGCGCCGCCGAACAGATCGCCTACAGCTTCATCAAGTGGCTCGGCAAGCGCCGCGAGGAGTGGGCCCTGGCCATCACGGGCTACATCGTCAGCATCCCCATCTTCGTGGATTCCGCCTTCGTCATCCTCTATCCGGTGGCCAAGGCGCTGGCGAAAAGCGGCAAGCGCTCCCTGCTCACCCTGGGGGTGGCGCTCGCGGGCGGCCTGGTGGTAACCCACCATACCGTGCCGCCGACCCCGGGCCCGCTGGGAGTTGCCGGCCTGTTTGGCGTGGACATCGGCGCCATGCTGCTGACCGGCATGGCCCTGGCCATCCCCTGCGTGCTCGGCATCGTCTTCTACGCCCAGTGGCTCGACAAGAAGTACCCCGAGTTCGGTGCCCAGGCCGCCCAGACCCCGGACGAGCTGCAAGCCACCTATGAGCAGTACCTCAAGGAGAAGGAGGGCAAGACCCTGCCGAGCCTGACCCTGTCGCTGCTGCCGATCCTGGTGCCCATCGTGCTCATCTTCGTCAAGGCCATCTTCACCACTCTGGCCACCCTGGAGGGGATGGACGGCCTGATGGCGAACCCCCTGGTGCAGGGCATCAACTTCATCGGCACCCCCATCATCGCGCTGGCCATCAGCGTGCTGCTGGCGGTCTATACCCTGGTCCCGCACATGGACAGGCACGCCACCGCCGCCCGCCTGGAAGAGGGACTGCAATCCGCCGGCATCATCCTGCTGGTGACCGGTGCCGGCGGGGCGCTGGGGGCCGTGCTGCGCGACAGTGGCGCGGGTCAGCAACTGGCCGAGCAGATCGCCCAATTGCCCATCTCCCCCATCCTGATCCCCTTCATCGTGGCGACCCTGGTGCGCCTCATCCAGGGGTCCGGCACCGTGGCCATGGTGACGGCGGCCTCCATCTCCGCCCCCATCCTGGCGCAGATCCCCGGGGTCAACATGCTGCTGGCCGCCCAGGCCGCCACCATGGGGTCGCTCTTCTTCGGTTACTTCAACGACAGCCTGTTCTGGGTGGTCAACCGCATGATGGGCATCTCCGACGTCAAGCAGCAGATGATCGTCTGGTCCATCCCGACCACCATCGCCTGGGCCATCGGCGGCACCGGCGTCGCCCTGCTGAACCTGCTGTTCGGCTCCGGCGGCACCTGGTTCGACCCCGTGCTGCCGCTGCTGGTGCTGGCCCTCATCGTCTGGTACGTCAAGGGGCAGTCCCTGGCTCCGGCGGCAGGGGCCGTCCCGAGCCGGGAGTCATAACTCGCGCCGTCACGGCAACGCTGTGTGACGAGGGCCAGTCTGCTAGACTGGCCCTCTTTTTCGTTCATCTTGCAAAGGAGTGTTGGATGCCTGCGTCTTCCTGGTGGGACAAGTCCACCGGTTTTGCCCTGCTCACCATCTTGCTGTGGGCCTCCCTCGCCGCGCTCACCTCCCGGATCACCAGCGTCTCGCCACTGGTGCTGGTGGGGCTGGTGCTGCTGTTCTGCGGGGCGGGCACCCTGCCATTCTGGCGCCAGTGGCGCGCCAGCCCCCTCACCTGGCTGGTGACCATCACCGCCCTGCTGCTCTATCACCTGCTGCTGTTCACAAGCTTTCGCCACGCCCCCGTGCTGGAGGCAAACCTCATCAACTACCTCTGGCCGCTGTGCATCATCCTGTTCACTCCCTTGCTGCTGCCGGGTCATCCCTTGAGCCTGCACCATCTGCTGGCCGGGGCCCTGGGTCTCGCGGGATCGGTGCTGGTGATGGTCGATGGTCACCTGCAGTTGCAACAGGCCCATCTGCCCGGCTACCTGCTGGCCCTCGGCGCTGCCATCGTCTGGGGCGCCTATTCCGTGCTATCCCGCCGCCTGCCTCCCGCTCCCGCCGTGGTCACGGCCGCCGCCTGCCTGCCCGCCGGGCTCCTGGCCCTGCTGCTGGCATGGATGCTGGAAGGCCCCTTGCCATTCGCCCGGATCCCCCAGGGGGACTGGCTGCTCATCGCCGGGCTCGCCCTCGGCCCCATGGGGGCGGCCTTCGTCACCTGGTATCTGGCGCTGCGGGACGGGGATCCACGCCGCATCGGCGCGCTCGCCTACCTCACTCCCTTGCTGAGCACCCTGCTGCTGGTCTGGCTCAACGGCGAGGCGCTCACCCCGCGCCATCTGCTGGCGGGGGGGCTCATCATGGGCGGCGCCCTGCTCGGCCTGCTGGTGAAAAGCCCAAGTCAACGGGAGCTGGCACGGCCACTGTCATAAAAACGCCATCAGACCTGATTAAGCTCGCGCCCATTGCGTGATTCAAGCAGGAATCTGATGTGAAAATTGCCCATTTTGCCTCCCTCTCTTCCCTCGTCTTGCTGCTGGTGGCCGGTGTCCAGGCCACCGCGCTCTATCATGGCTGGCAACAATTCAACCACTCGGCCCAGGCCCAGCGTCTTCAGGAGCGCCTGCAACAGCAACTGAGCGGTCCGTTGCAGGGGGCGCTTCGCGACTATCTCGGCAGCGGGGATCCCCTGCTGCTGGCCCAGGCCCAGGGAGTGCGCCAGCAGGCGCTGGCCCTGCTGTCCCGCCTGGAGGATCCCCAGACCCAGCCGCTAAACGCCCGGCTTGAGCAGATGAAAACCCGCATTGACGGCGACTATCTGGCGGCGGGCAAGCTCTCCGGCAACAGCCAGTGGTTGCTGCAAAATGCCGAGAACGAGTTGACCACCCAGGCCAAAGCCTTGCTCCGTTACGGCCAGCAGGGAGCAGCCGCCGGGCGGGATCCTGCCCTTGCCGAGCAGTATCGCCAGGGGGCGGCCGACATTCTGGCCGCCCTTCCCTCCCTCGCCCATCAGCGCCAGAACTACATGGAGCAGGCGAGTGCCAAGCGTCTCGAAGGGCTGCAATTCGAGCTGGCTGCCCTGCAAAAGCAGGCCGACTCCCTGGCCGCCCTGCCGAGCCTGGCACTTTTCGAGGAGGCACCGGCCGACGAATTCACCCTGGGAGAGCCGATACGCAAGGAGCTCGGGGATCAGCCCAAAGCCGAGCTGACCTCCCTGCTCAAGCGCTATCCCCAGGAGCTGGAAAACAGCCGCAAGGCGCTGCAACAGCAGCAGGCCGCTCGTCAGATGGTGCAGCAGGACATCACCCAGCTGCTGCAAGCGGGGGAGCAATTGGGCGAACAACTCGCCGCCGCCCGTCAGACCATGAACCGGGAGCTGGCCACCGTGCTCGGCGTGCTGGCGCTCTGCCTGGTCGTGGTGGCCCTGCTGTTCGCCCTGGTGCAGCGTCGCTGGCTGGTCAGGCCCCTGCTGCAACTGCGGGCAGCCTTTCTGCAGCTCGACGCCACGGGTCAGGCCCAGCTGCTGACCCCGGGGCGCGAGCGCAACGAACTGGCGGACATCGTCGCGAGCTACAACCGCCTGATACAGCGCCTGCAACAGGATCAGCAGCAGAAGGCGGGGCAGCTCTCCAGCGTCTCTTCCAGCCTGCAGGAGATGGTGGAGCAGGTACAAGAGATCCATCACAGCACCCGCACCACGGAGCAGGCGGTGGATGAGAGCGACACCATGATGCAGGAGCTCAACCAGCTCGCCAGCGAGGTGCACCAGGTCGCCGCCGAAATCGCCCAGCACGCCCAGCACAATGAACACTCCATGAGCCAGAGCGAGCGGCTGGTCGGGGGCATGCTGACGGCTACCGCCCAGACCGGGCTCGCCATCGACGAGAGCAGCGGCGCCCTGGCCCAGCTGACCCGCTCGGTGGAGGACGTGACCGCCATCGTCGACGTCATCGGCCACATCTCCCAGCAGACCAACCTGCTGGCCCTCAACGCCGCCATCGAGGCGGCCAGGGCCGGGGAGCAGGGACGCGGCTTCGCGGTGGTAGCCGACGAGGTGCGCCACCTCTCCGCCGACACCCAGCGCTCCCTCGGCCAGATCACCGAGATCCTGGCCAGCCTCACCCAGGCGGGGGATCAGCTCGCCACCGTGCTGGCCCGCATCACCGCAGAGGCCGCCGAGCAGCGCCAGCAGGCGGAGCAACTGCGCCAGACCACCCTGACGGTGCGGGAGATGGCGCGCAGCACCGCCGTCATCGCCCTGCAAGGCGCCGACAATGCCAAGAGTCAGGAGCACAGGCTGGCGAGCTTCGCCGCCCTCATCGGTCGCATCAGCCAGCACGCCCGCCAGGGGAGCCGCCTCTCGGTACAGGTCTCGGAGCACATCCACCACCAGGCCCAGCAGATCCCCCGTATCCTGAGCCAGACCTGATAACTCCCGGGTCTGGAGCGCACCAGACCCGGGGCGCGTTCCCTGTCTACCTGCCCGCGTCCCGACCTTGCCGCAACCCTTCCCCTGATACTCCCGTCACGTCTTCACGGGCGATGACGGGTTGCCTCATCCATTGAGTCACAGGCTCCCTCACCCCTTTCACATCTCTGGTCCCCCTGTCTGTCGGGGCAACGGCTCACGCTCACGACAGTGAGCATCCGGCCGGGTCCATCTTTTTTTGTGATACAAAATTATATGTTGCCACCGGGTTAACAAAGAAAGTTCTGCCTTGACGGCAATATCTGCGCAGGAGAACGGTGAAACCACCATGAAAGCGCTGTCATTGCCGACATGAGTGGCCTGGGAGTGCCCACACCAAGAATCATGATTATTTGCACTCGGTCATATTTTTGAAACTTGCCGGGAACTTTACATTGATATTTCGCACCGCGAACGTACTCTTGGTGATGTCAGATCGCCAAGGATCGACAGCCAAAAAATAACGACTGTAACGATGCAGATAGCCCCGACCGATGCGCCAAGGCATCAGGCACAAGGGCACGACAGAGAACCATTTTTTTGCCCTTCGGGGTGTTGATTGCAATGCCAATACCGAGCGGCGGGTGCCTACCCGGCTGCCGGATAAAAAAGCTAAGTCCATAAAATCAGGAGCAATAACAAATGGAAAAAGTGATCTTCAAGCGCGCCGCGTTGAGTGCTGCCGTGGTCGCGGCACTGGTCGCCCCCGGCATGGCGTTCGCCGCTCAAGACATGATGAGCCCGGAATACGGCAAGTCCTACAGCGCCTTCATCGACGAAGGCAAGCTCACCGGTGGCCTGTTCTACTTCCAGCGTGAGCGTGATCGCGTCCAGGCCGGTCCGGGTCAGGATGGCAAATACCACTCCAACCTGAGCCATGCCACCACCCAGGCAGCCCTGAACTTCAACTCCGGCTATGCATGGGGTGTGGTCGGCGTCGACGTGGGCGGCTTCGGTGCCTACGACCTGGCCGTTGACGAGAGCAATGGCGTCAACGAAGAGAACGAGTTCTCCTTCTGGGGCGACAAGTGGGGTTCAGGTGGTGACGGTGTTCCCGAGAACGGCTTCAGCCTCTCCAACGCCGCCCTGAAATTCAAGTTCGGTGACGCCGTCACCGCCAAGGGTGGTTACACCCAGCTCTATGTACCCGGCATCCTCGGCGTCAACTGGTCCTATCAACCCGGTACCTACCGTGGTGGCCAGATCGAAGGCACCTTCGGCGGCCTCTACCTGACCTACGCCATCGCCGACGAGTACAAGGCTCCCTGGTTCAAGAACACCACTGGCTTCTCCAAGAGCAGCCCCTATGCCAGCGATCCCTTCACCGATGCGAACAAGATCGACTACATCCACGGTCTGGCCGCTCGCTACACCTTCGAGAACGGCACTGCCGTCACCGCCGGCTTCGGTCAGTCCGAAGGCTACATGGACAGCTACCACTTCAAGCTGGCCCACAAGTTCGACGTACTGGGTGGCCTGAACACCAGCTACCAGTTCTACGGTTCCGACACCGAGAACAGCGACTATGACGGCCTGGCCTGGCAACAAGCCCTGACCGCCAGCTGGGCAGCCGGCCCCTATGGCTTCCGTCTGGAAGGCCTGTGGACCAAGGCTGAAGGGGATCTGGGCAACTACCTGCCCCGTCTGACCCGCGGCTACGGCAACTCCCAGGGCGCGAACGAAATCTGGTGGGATTCCCGCTCCGACTGGAACCACAACGACGAGAAGGCCCTGTTCTTCGGCGTGACTCGTTCCCTGGATGATCTGGTGGGTGCACCGGGCTGGGGCGTGGGTGTCTCCGGTGCCTACGGCTGGGATGCCAACAACGGCGACAAGTCCCTGGAAGGCGGCAAAGAGTGGGCAGCCAACTTCGACGTCATGTACACAGTGCAGGACGGCAAGCTGAAGGGCACCCTGTTCAAGCTGCACTACACCGACTACAACAACGAACAGGACGACAAGGGCAGCTGGTACTACCCGAACATGTTCAGCTCCGAGCATGACGTCAAGTTCCACATCATCATGCCGTTCACCATCATGTAATCAGGCATCTGACGTGACCGAAAACCGGGCCTCTGGCCCGGTTTTGTTTTTGGTGGCACCACGCTACCATGCCAGCTTCGGGCCACCTGCCGGCCGTCAATCAGGACCATGCTCATGCCCCATCCCTTCGTGCTCGTCACCGGCTGCTCCAGCGGCATCGGCCTCGCCGCCGCAAGAAAGCTCGGCGCCCGGGGCTTCACCGTCATCGCTTCCGCCCGCAAGGCCGAGGATGTGGCCCTGCTACAGCAGCAGGGTCTGTTGGCGGTCCAACTGGATCTGGCGGACAGCGCCAGCATAGAGCGAGGGGCGGCAGAGGCGCTGGCGCTGGCAGAAGGGCGCCTCTACGGCCTCTTCAACAACGGCGCCTACGGCCAGCCCGGTGCGCTGGAAGATTTGCCCACCGAGGCGCTGCGCGAGCAGTTCGAGACCAACCTCTTTGGCTGGCATCACCTCATTCGCCAGATATTGCCCCCCATGCTGGCGGCAGGCGAGGGGCGCATCGTACAGAACAGCTCGGTGCTTGGCCTGGTGGCCATGAAGTATCGTGGCGCCTACAACGCCAGCAAGTTCGCGCTGGAAGGCTATACCGATACCCTGCGCCTGGAACTCGCGGGCAGCGGCGTGCACGTCAGCCTGATCGAACCCGGCCCCATCGACACCCGGTTTCGCGCCAATGCCCGGGAGGCCTTCCTGCGCCACATAGACCCCGCCACCAGCCGCCATCAGGACGCCTATGCCCAGACGCTGGCCAGGCTGGAGCGTGAAGGGGGTGCCCGGGGCTATACCCTGCCAAGCGAGGCCTGCATCCCGCCGTTACTGCATGCGCTCACGAGCAAGCGTCCCAGGCACCGCTACCCGGTCACCTTCCCGACCAAATTGTTTACCGTGCTGCGCCGCCTGCTGCCAAGCCGCTGGCTTGACAAGCTGCTGATCAAATCCGCCTGATAAAAGGGGCCCTCGGCGGCCCTCCTCTTGACATGCACCGGTCTCAGCAACGACGCCCGCTCAATAGTGCTGGCCGTTGCTGTAGTAGTGACTCTTGACGATGGGCAGCACCTGCACCACCACATAGGTCTGCTCCCCCAGCACCCCTTTCAGGTGGCGGGTGATGAGGGCTGCGGCGGCATCCTGCATCTCCTGCGGTCGCTCGAACCAGACCAGCTCCACGAAGGGGAAACCGGCTTCGGGCTGGCCATCTCGTACCCACTGGCTCGGCACGCACTCCAGGGTGACGAACTCCGGCTTGCCACCGGTCAGGGCACAGAGATCCGCCATCAGGGGGGCGCTTATCCGCTGCAGGGTGTCGACAGAAACTGCCCGAAAACGAAGGTGGGGCATGGGAAACCTCTTGGCTGTGACAAATGAGGACTTATCATAGAGCACTCATCCCGCTCACATAAGGTGCCTCATGAGATTCCATCCCACGCTGCTCTCCTTCCTGCTCTGCCTGCTGCTGCCGCTCCATGCCATGGCCGATCCGGCCTTCTACCGCATCAACAAGGGCAACGAACAGCACTGGCTGCTGGGGTCCATCCACGCGGGCAAACCCTCTCTCTATCCCCTGCCGGACCCGGTGGAGCGCGCCTGGCAGCAGAGCCGCGCCCTGGTGATGGAGGTGGACATGACCCACATCAGCCAGGAGCAGTGGCAGGAGATGGGCGCTATCACCCGGCTCGTCGACGGCAAGACCCTCAAGGATCACCTGCCCATCGACCTCTACCGTCGCACCCTCATCGCTGCGGGCCAGAACGGTCTGAACGAGAGCATGCTGGCCCCGCTGCGTCCCTGGTTTGCGGCCATCACCCTGACCCAGGCGGCCCTGGAGCGCACCGGCTATCGCGGTGAATACGGTATCGACCAACACTTCGCCAAGCGGGCGAACGACGGCGGCAAGCCCATCGTCGGGCTGGAGACCCTGCTGGAGCAACTCGGCTATCTCGCGAGCGTCGGCGACAAACAGACCCTGATGCTGGAGAGCACCCTGGACGAGCTGCCCGACATCCAGCAGGGGTTCGACGCCGTGATGACCGCCTGGCAGAACGGGGATCAGGACACCCTCATCAATCTGCTCAGGGAGGAGATGGCGCCGCCCAAGCTGCAAGCCTGGCTGGAACAGACCCTGCTGGCAGAGCGCAACCGCAACTGGGTCAAGAAGTGGCCCAGCCTGCCGAATGAGAGCTTTATCGTGGTAGGGGCACTGCATCTTTACGGCGAGCACGGGCTGCTCGCCCTGCTGGAGCAGCAGGGCTGGCGCATCACGCCCCTCACCGAACCGACCCTGGAGAAAGCAAAATAGCGTCCAGTCCGGCGACCTGACGCGCCGGATGCGCGTCGGCTCACAGAATTTGCTGCCGATTAAATAACCAGAGAGGGAGTTGATCGAGATCATCCCCTCCCTCATGAAGAGGTATCTATCATGCCTGTCACCGCCCAGTGACAGGAGTGAACGAGATGGAATTCTGGATGAACCTGATGTTCGGCAACAGCGTGGGGCTGATGTCCATGCTGGTGATTTTCGGCACCTTCCTGCTCATCAGCGCCTATGCGGTCTATTTCATCTACAAGGTGATGCACGCAGAGCCGCCCAAAGAGGGGCAATAACCAGGCTCGCTCAGACCGCCTTACCCGGCAGGGGCCGGGGCCTGCGAGCGTTGCCATTCTAAGGCCCACCAAGGCCCGCTATACTGGCTCCCTCATTTTCATGCGGGGAGCCTGCCGTGTCTCATAACGACGAACTCTCACTGTTCCTGCAGGAAGTGGCCGACGTGCGGCCCCTTCGCAGCGACCATATCGCCCCCGTTGCGGGCAACAGCCAGCCCACCGAGGCGCAACTCGCGCGCCGGGAAGCCGCCACCGCCGAACAACTCACCCAGGATCACCTTGGCACGGAAGCAGTCGAGATGCTGGACCCCCATGCCATCGTCGGCTTCAAGCGTGACGGCGTGCAGGAGGGGGTCTACAAGAAGCTGCGCCTTGGCAAATACGAGCTGCAAGGCTCCCTCGACCTGCACCACAAGACGCTCAACGAGGCCCGTATCGCCCTGGTGCAGTTCATTGCCGAATGCGAAGTGCGGGATATCCGCTGCCTGCTGATCCTGCACGGCAAGGGGGAGCGCAGCACCCCGCGTGCCCTGCTCAAGAGCCATGTCAGCGCCTGGCTGCCACAGTTGCCTTCGGTAATGGCCATGCACAGCGCCGAGCACCGCCACGGCGGCAGCGGTGCGCTCTACGTATTGCTGCGCAAGAGCGAGCGCAAGAAGGCGGAAAACCGCGAACGGCACCAGAAGCGCCTCGGCTGACTGCCTGAGGGTGGCACCAGAGTGGATGGCAGTGCTAGCATCGGGCGGCCCCGATCATGCCAGGTACGGGGTGCATACCATCAGGGACGATAACAAGGACAATCCCATGTCATACCAGAAACTCGAACAACATCAGCAACAACTGCACCGCCTCTCCCACCTCTCCGCCATCTGCGGCTGGGATCAGGCCGCCATGATGCCGGAGGGGGGCAACGAGGCCCGCGCCGAGGCGATGGCGGAGCTTGGCGTGCTGATCCACGGCAAGCGCACCGCCCCCGAGCTTGGGGAGTGGATAGCCAAGGCAGAGAGCGAACCGCTGGACGAGCACCAGCGTGCGAACCTGCGGGAGATCAAGCGCCAGTGGCAGGATGCAAGCCTGCTGCCGGGGGCGCTGGTGGAGGCGCTGTCGCTCGCCGGCAGCAAATGCGAGCACGCCTGGCGTCGCCAGCGCAAGGAGAACGACTGGGCAGGTTTTGCCCCGAACCTCGAGGAGGTGGTGCGCCTGTCGCGGGAGGTGGCTCGTCTGCGCGCCGACGCGCTCGGGGTGCGCCCCTATGACGCCATGCTGGCGCTGTACGAGCCCGGCATGACGAGCGCGAGGCTGGATCAGATCTTCGGCGATCTGACGAGCTGGCTGCCCGGCCTCATCCAGACCGTGAGCGAGCGGCAGAAAATCGAGACCATCCTCACCCCGCAAGGCCCCTTCCCGATCCCAACGCAGCAGGCGCTCGGTCAGGAGGTGATGGGACTGCTCGGCTTTGATTTCGCGCACGGCAGGCTCGACGTGAGCAGCCACCCGTTCTGCGGCGGCGTGCCGACGGACGTGCGCATCACCACGCGCTACAACGAGCAGGAGTTCGTCTCCAGCCTGATGGGCATCGTCCACGAGACGGGCCACGCACGCTACGAGCAGGGCCTGCCGCGCGCGCTGCTCGGCCAGCCGGTGGCCGAGGCGCGTTCCATGGGCATTCACGAGAGCCAGAGCCTGTTCTGCGAGATGCAACTCGGCCATCACCCCGCGTTCCTCGCGCTGATTGCACCGCGCATCCGCGCACACTTCGGCGAACAGGCCGCGCTCGCACCGGCGAACCTCGAGAAGCTGTACAACAGGGTCGAGCCCGGCTTTATCCGCGTCGATGCGGACGAAGTCACCTACCCGGCCCACGTCATCCTGCGCTACGAGCTGGAGCGGGACCTGATGGAAGGGCGCATCGAGGTCGCGGACATCCCCGAGCTGTGGGACGCGAAGATGCAGCAGTGGCTCGGCTTGTCCACGAAGGGCAATTACCAGAACGGCTGCATGCAGGACATCCACTGGACGGACGGCTCGTTTGGCTACTTCCCGAGCTACACGCTCGGCGCCATGTACGCGGCGCAGCTGCGCTTTGCACTCGAGCGTGAGCTCGGCGACATGGGCACGCTCGTAGAGTCCGGCCGCCTGCCGGAGATCTTTGGCTGGCTCGGTCGCCATATCTGGTCCCAGGGCAGCCTGCACGGTACGGACGAGCTCATTCGCCGCGCGACCGGTGAAGCGCTCAATCCCCAGTGGCTGCGCAAACACCTCGAACAGCGCTATCTGAAATAACCGCTCCCGGGCGCGCCTCTCGTCGCGCCCGTTTTTCCCCTGCCCGACTATTTTTGCTATTCCTGTCCGTTTTTGGCTAGTCACCCCTCTCGCCCCCGCTTAGTCTCTGGGACATGCCCACAGCAACCCGAGCCATGCCATGACCACAGAGCCCCCGCATTCATCCCAACGGGACGAGATCATCCCGGGTCTCACCCGGGAGCAGTGCCACGCCGCACGCCTCGCGCGAGACGCGCGTTTCGATGGCCGCTTCTTCACCGGGGTGCTCTCCACCGGCATCTATTGCCGCCCCGTGTGTCCGGCGCGGGCACCGCACGAGCACAATGTGCGCTATTTTCGCTTCGCGGCGGCGGCGGAGCAGCACGGGCTGCGCCCCTGCCTGCGCTGTCGCCCCGAGCTCGCACCGGCCCAGAGCGGCGATCTGCCACCGCTCGTCGCCCAGGTGCTGGCGCGCATCGAGCGCGGCGAGCTGGCGGAGCACAGCCTGGGCTCCCTTGCAACGCAGGCCGGGATCACGGAGCGCACCCTGAGGCGTCAGTTCGAGCAACACCTCGGCGCCTCGCCGAAACAGGTGGAGCAGACGCGCCGCCTGCTGCTTGCGAAGCGGCTGTTGACGGAGACGCGCCTGCCCATCACGGACGTGGCGTTTGCCGCAGGCTTTGCAAGCATTCGCCGCTTCAACGACGCCTGGCTGCAGGCGTATGGCATGACACCGGGCGCCCTGCGCAAGCAGGAAGGGGGGGCTGGCGAGGCGGCGCCGCAATCGAGCCTGCAACTGCACCTGCTGTATCGCCCGCCGTTCGACGTCCAGGCCATGCTCGCGTTCTACCGGTTGCGCGCCATTCCGGGGCTGGAGCGGGTGGATGAGCACGGTTACGAGCGGCGTCACCGGGTCGGCGAGCAGGAGGGGCTCATCCGCATCGAGCCCGTCGAGGGGGAGAGGCTCAGACTCACGGTGCGGGATCTGCCGCCGGGTGCGCTGCCGGACATCCTGTACCGCGTGCGCCGCATGTGGGATCTCGACGCCGACATGAGCCGCATCGGCGAACACCTGGGGCAGGATCCGCTGCTCGCCGGCATCCAGGGACGATGGCCCGGGGTGCGGCTGCCGGGGGGGTGGGATGAATACGAGGTGATGCTGCGCGCCATCGTCGGCCAGCAGGTGTCGGTCAAGGGTGCCATCACCATCATGGGGCGCCTGGTGGCGCGCACCCTGGCGCAGTTCGGCACGGCGCAGCTGCCCACCCCGCCCCAGTTATGCGAGCTGGATCTCGACGGCATCGGCATGCCGGGCAGCCGCATCCGCACCCTGCAAGGGCTGGCCTCGGCGCTAGCAAGCGGCGCACTCACCCTCGCCACGGCAAGCGACGAGCAACTGCTCGCGCTGCCGGGCATAGGTCCCTGGACGGTCGCTTACTGGCGGCTGCGCTGCGGGCTCGACACGAATGCCTTCCCCGCCTCGGATCTCGTGCTGCAAAAGGCGCTGGGGGGCGGTGACAAGCTGCCGGTGAAAGAGGTGACAGCGCGCAGCGCCCCCTGGCAGCCGTGGCGCGCCTATGCCGCAAGCTGGCTGTGGCACGCCATGAGTGAACAACCGGCGCTGCTCACCCGGCCAACACAGGTACAAGACGAGGAGAAGAGCCCATGATCCGCTATGACATGATGCCCACCGACCAGGGCGAACTGCTGGTCGCCATTGACGAACGCGGTCTGGTCCACGTGGACTTCCTGGCCGGGCTGCGGCCGCTCCCCGACATGCAGGACTGGCAGCAGGACGGCGAGGCGCTCGCCCCCTTCCTCGCCGAGTTTCGGGACTACTTCGCGGGCCGGTTGCAGCGCTTCACCCTGCCGCTCGCCCCCAGGGGCACGGCGTTTCAGCAAGCGGTGTGGCTGGCGCTGTGCGACATCCCCTACGGGGAGACCCGCAGCTACGGCGACATCGCCCGCGCCATCGGCAAGCCAAATGCGGTGCGGGCGGTGGGTGCCGCGAACGGCCGCAATCCGCTCTCCATCATCATCCCCTGCCACCGGGTGATCGGCCAGAATGGCAGCCTCACCGGCTATGCGGGAGGCCTGCCCATCAAGCAGGCACTGCTGACGCTGGAGCGGGCCTCTCGTTGATCCGGCGCCACCCGGCCAGGGCTCACTGCCGCTGCGCCAGCCAGCCGTGAAACCCCAGCGCCTGAAAGAAGCGGTGCGCCGCCGCGAAACCGGCCCCTTGCAAGAGGCGCCGGGTCTGCACCTCGTCCAGGGAGGTGAAATCCTCCCCGAGGCGGCGCACCATCTGCTCGCAGGCAGGAAGCGGCAAACCGGCGAGGGCCGCTTGCAACCCCATCGCCTTTCGCTCGAGCGGGTCCGTGGGCGCCATCAGATCCGCCAGCAGCAGGGGAGCGCCAGGATTGATCTGGCGATAAATATCACCCAATAACGCGGCTTTGGCATCTTGCGCCAGAAAATGCAGCACCAGCAGACAGAGTGCGCCATCGCAAGGCTTATCCACCACAGGCAATGCGCCCAGGTGCCAGCACACCCTCTCCCCCATTCCCGCCTGCTCGGCCCGCATCCTGGCCAGGGCCAGCATGTCCGCCGAGATATCCTGGGCCACAAAGGTCCAGTGGGGGCAGAGACGGCCAAGCAGCAGCAACTCGCTGCCCGTGCCCACCCCCACCAGCAGCACCCGGGCCTCCTGGCCCAGCGCGGCCATCAGCCGGGAGGCACAAAGCTGGTGCAGCAGCTCGTAGCCTGGCACCAGCAGGGGGATGCGGCTGTCATAGACCTTCGCCCCTTCTCCTTCGAATCGCTCCGTCATCTTTTGCTCCTTTGGTGTGAGCCCCCTTGATAGGGGCTGCCGCCGGGAGAAGGTCAAGAGCCACAGGGACGAGCCAGTTGCCAGCCCAGCCCTTCCCATGAAGGGAGGGCCCTAGCCCCCCTTGCCCAGCGCCGCTTTCAGAGCCGGATTGCAGACACGCTTGAGGGAGGCGGGATTGTTCACCAGCTTGGCCGCCGGGCGGCGCGGGCGCCTGACCAGCTCGCCGCCACAGTTGGGGCAGGTCAGGTGCAGATACTGATCGTTGCACTCGGCGCAGAAGGTGCACTCGAAGGAGCAGATGTAGGCCGTCGCCGTGTCGGCGGGCAGATCCCGGTCACAGCACTCGCAGTTGGGTCTGAGTTCAAGCATGGCAAGTTCCTGAAGCGCAAAGGGAAAGCGGGAAAGAGGGCAGCTCAGTCGACGATAAAGAGGCGAGCGCCCAGTTCGGTATAGGAGCGATGGGGTTCGGCGTTGTCCGCCACCTGGTAGCTCATGCCCGGCGTCAGGGTGAAGACGCGGCCATCCTGCAACTCGGTGTGCAGCTCCCCTTCGAGGCAGAGCAGCACATGGCCCTTGCTGCACCAGTGATCCGCCAGATACCCGGGGGAGTACTCCACCATTCGCACCCGCAGATCCCCGAACTGCCGGGTGTGCCAGCGGGCGACGCCGCGTTCTCCCTTGTGTTCGGTCGGCGGGACCTCGGCCCAGTTCGTGGTGCAAAACGGCAGTGCATGGATGTTCATGACGGATCCTTTGTCAGAAGAAGGCTGGGGGAAGGTGCCTCACCACGGGATATCCGTGACAAGGCCGCGCCCCATACTGCCATCAAATCCGCTCCAGCCCCATGCCCACACGGGCAATCATCCTCTTTTCAGGCTGCCCATCACCTGCATCTCGCAGCGGTGGCAGTCAAAACGCAGGCGGAAACTCTCCTTGCCCATCTTAAGCTCCAGGGGCTCGGCCTTGAGACCGGGTACCTCCTTGGGGCAGAGCTGCTGGCTGTAGCGGATGCAGTGCTTCGTTGTCATCAGCACCACTTCCCGCTCCTCCTTGTTCGCCTCATACGCGGGGGCGATGCTCCCTACCCCGTGCTCGCGAAAGAACTGCTCCGCCGCGCTGTTCAGCACGTTGCCGAGGTAGGAGAGCCGATGTTGGGGATAAACGGCGCCTCGCAGGGGAATGCGCCGCTCGGGTCGCCGGTAGGCAGCCAGACGGGCCGCCTCCAGGGCGGCAATGCCGTCCCGGCGCAATCCGTTAAGCTGTGAAGCCGCAATAAACAGCGGGCGAGTGAATGCCAACTCAATCTGGCGAGCCACAAACAGGGTGTTGCCGAGTTTGCCGAGCTGATCCCTGGCCTGTTGCAGCGCCCGTTCCGGGTTGTCCGCCGGCTGCTGGTCGCAGGGGAACGTGACGGCGGCGCCAATGCCCTGCTCGTCGGTAAGCGTGAGCCGCAGCCCCTCGTCGCACTCCGACAGCCGCATATCGACCCGGATGCGGCGATCCGCGCTCCCCTTTTCGAGCTGCTTGCTGAAGGCCTGATCGTGGTTGCGAAAGATCTCGGTGCCCACCTTGAGACCGGGCATGGGTTCCGACAGGAGTAACCGCTTGCTCTGTGCCTTCTCTTCCACTTTATTGAGGCGCATCCCCACCAGCTCGCCCCCCGGCTTGAAGAAGCCGAGGCCATCGCCGTTGTTGAGGGCAACAGCCTGGCCGTCGATCTCGATGCCATCGCGGGTCACGCTAGTGACGCGCCCGAGCGGCTCCCCGACGTATTTCGGGCTGCGCGGCGAGTCGATGCCTGGCTGTCGGCCATGGAGGAAGTAGTCGGTGCTGCCCCGGTTGAAACTCTTCTTGGGATCCGGCGTAAAGGTGTAGCTGCAACGACCGGCGGAAGCGGCCACCAGGTCGGGGCGGCGCTCCAGGATGGTGTCCAGCTTCTGGCGATACCAGGCGGTGACGTTCTTGACGTAGTCGAGCCCCTTGAGGCGCCCTTCAATCTTGAAGGAGCGGATCCCTGCGGCGATCAGCGCCTCCAGGTTGTCGGTCTGATCCATGTCTTTCAAGGAGAGCAGGTGGCTGTTTTCCACCAGCACCTCCCCCCCTGGCGTTTGCAGGGAACAGGGCAGTCGACAGAGCTGGGCGCACTCGCCGCGGTTCGCGCTGCGCCCGGTGCGGGCGTGGCTGATGTTGCACTGGCCGCTGTAGGAGACGCACAGGGCACCGTGGATGAAGAACTCCAGCTGCACGCTCGTGGCGGCGCTTATCTCGCGGATCTGCGCAAGGGAGAGCTCGCGGGCCAGCACCACCTGGGAGAAGCCCACGTCCTGCAGAAACTTTACCTTTTCCGGGGTGCGGTTGTCGGTCTGGGTGCTGGCGTGCAGCGCGATGGGGGGCAAATCGAGCGCCAGCAGCCCCATGTCCTGCACGATCAGCGCATCGGCCCCTGCCTCGTAGATCTGGTGGGTCAGGCGCCGGGCCTGCTCCAGCTCGTGGTCGTGCAGCAGGGTATTGAAGGCGACGAAGACCTGGGCGCCGAAGCGGTGGGCATGGCGCGCCAGCGCCTCGATGTCCTCGAGGCTGTTGCCTGCTGCGCTGCGGGCACCGAAGGCGGGGCCGCCCATGTAGACGGCGTCGGCGCCGTGGTTGATGGCCTCGATGCCATAGGCAAGGTTCTTGGCCGGGGCCAGCAACTCCAGGCGGTTGTGATGGTTCTGATCGCGCATAACGTCCGGTTCGAAGGGCTGCAAATGGCCGCCACTCTAACCAGACTCCCCGCCCCCCGCCTTGATCCCGCTTAAGATCACCGCAGAATGCAGGATTGACCAGGTACAAGGACATCTGGCAGCCCCCTTATTCCCCGGCCCTGACAGAATGCCGACTACGCAGGCACCCGACGCGGAGCTAGATCACGACCTTGAGGGCCAGCCCCAGCAGCACCAGGCCGCTCACCTTGTCGATCACGGTGGATTTGGCCTTGAGCCAGGCGAGTACGGGCCCGCGAGAGAGCACCAGGGCCACCAGCACATACCAGAGCGCATCGATGCCGCCTGCGGTCAGCATCATGATGCCCCCCTCACGCCAGCCGGTGTCGGCGTGCACGAACTGGCTGAACAGGGCGATAAAGAAGATGGCGAGCTGGGGGTTCAAGAAGGCCACCATAAAGCCCTCGAACGCCCCTTGACGTCCCCGTGGCGGGTGCCCCTCCTCCTTGCCTGCCTCACCCCCTGCGGGCCTGGCCAGCAACGCCTTGATCCCGAGCCAGGCGAGGAACGCCGCGCCGCCGTAGCGGATGAGATCGAACAGCAGCGGGGTCTGGGTGATCAGGATGGCGAGGCCGAGGGCCGTGATCAGCGCATAGATGCCGACTCCCAGGCCGTGTCCCAGCGCCGTGGCGACCCCGTGGCCCTGCCCTCCCTGCACCGTATTGCGGATGATCAGTGCCAGGCTCGGCCCCGGGCTGATGGCCCCCATCACGCAAATGGCGGCCAGCGCCAGCCAACTCGTCAGCTCCATACCTTCTCTTCCTTCGTGTCGATTGTTGTCACCCGGGATCAGGGTAGGGGGTGGCTCGCTATGCCAGAAGTGAAAGTTATGAATAGAGTCCATAGCCAGTGGCTATAGAGTGGCACAACCCGCTGCCATCAGCGGCCCGCCTGCGGCCCTCGGGCCAACTGCTTGCGACTCTCCCCCAGGGTGAATTGCAGGTGATCCCGCAGGAAGGGATAGGCCAGCTCGCGGAACCAGCGGTGAGCCGGATCCAGGTGGTGGCGCTGGTGCCACAGCAGATGATACTGCTGGACCCGGGTGGCGAAGGGGAGATCGCAAAAACTCAGGGCATGTTCCCGGGAGAGCTGCCAGGCGATATGGGCCGGGGTGGTCATCAGACAGTCTGTGCGCAGCAGCACCTCCACCGCCGCCTGGAAGAAGGGCACCCGGGCAAACCAGCGGCGGGAGAGCCCTCGGGGGGCCAGCACCTGCTCCACCGGGCTGTCCTTGTCCCCGCCCCCGCTCACCTGCAGGTGGGGCCAGGCGAGGTAATCCTCCAGGCTGAGCGCCATGCCAGAGAGCGGGTGATGGCGCCCCATCAGCACCACCAGCCTGTCCTCCCCCTGATGCAGGCCGCGGATCTGGTCCGGCACCAGCTCCGTGATGGTGGAGACCATGTCCAGCTCCGATTGCCAGAGCTGGGGCAACTGGCGCTTGTCCCACAGGCTGTACTCCAGCGCCGCCCGGGGGGCGGCCCTCGCCAGGGCCGCACAGATGTCCGGCAAGATGTGCTGGGCCACGTAGTCGGAGGAGGCGAGCCGAAACACCCGCTCGCAGCGCTCGGGGGCAAATTCCGGCGCCTCGTAGAGCCGCTCCAGGGCCCCGAGGGAATCGGCAAGCTGGGCCGCCAGGGCCTCGGCCCGCGGGGTCAGCAGCCAGCGCTGCCCTTCCCGCACCAGCAGCTCGTCGCCAAACTCGCTGCGAAGCTGGCCGAGCTGCTTGCTGATGGAGGGCTGGCTCAGGTTCAGCAGCTCCGCCGCCCGGCTAATGTTGCGGGTCTCCAGCAGCACCTTGAGGGTGGGCAAGAGATTGAGATTCGCTTTGTGCACAGGAGTCACCTCGGGAAGGGGTCGCCGGGATCGGGCCTTCATCTTACGGCAAGGAGAAGCGGAAATTTAAGCAAAATCACGGTCTTGCTCCCGCCACTCCCCTTACACTGGGGGGACCGCAGGATGACAGTGAACGCCCCGTGCGGCATAATTTCGCCACTTTCCGCCTCAGGGCGGCCATCACGACAAGCGACGACAAGATGACATACGCCACTATCACCGGGTGGGGAAAATGCCTGCCCCCCGCCTCGCTGACCAACGATGACCTCGGCACCATCATGGATACCTCGGACGAGTGGATCTACCCGCGCACCGGCATCAAGGCCCGCCGGGTCTCCCATGTCAGCACCCAGGCGCTCGCCACCCTGGCCGCCCGTCGCGCCCTGGCGTGCGCAGGCCTGGACGCCGCCGCCCTCGATGGCATCATCCTGGCGACCGCCACCCCGGGCACGCTGGTCCCCAATGGCGCCTCCGCCGTGCAGCAGGCCCTCGGCGCCCACAAGGCGGCGGTGTTCGATCTCAACGCCGCCTGCACCGGCTTCGTCTATGCCCTCTCGGTCGCCACCTCCCTGGTGCAGACCGGCATGATGCAAAGGGTGCTGGTGATCGGTGCCGAGCGATTGACCCAGTTGCTGGACTGGGCCAAGCGCGACACCGCCGTGCTGTTCGGGGATGGCGCCGGCGCCGTCATCATCGAGGCGAGCGAGCAGGAGAGCGGCCTGATTGCCAGCAAGCTCGGCTGTGACAGCGAAGCGCGGGAGATACTGCACGTGCCGAACTTCGGTACGGATCGGGTGCGTTTCGCCGACATTGACGGCCTCTTCACCTTCAACTTCGAGGGGCAGGAGATCTTCAAGCGCGCCGTGCGCGGCATGGGCGAAGCCACCGGCACCGTACTGGCCCAGGCGGGCATCGCCCCCGAGCAGGTCGACCTCATCGTGCCGCACCAGGCGAACGTGCGCATCATCGAGACCCTGGCCAAGCGGATGAATGCCCCCATGGAGAAGGTGATGGTCAACATAGAGCAGTACGGCAACACCTCCGCCGCCACTGTACCCATCGCCCTGTGCGAGGCGCTGGAGCAGGGTCGGGTCAAGCCGAACAGCTACCTGCTGACCGCCGCCTTCGGGGCCGGGCTGACCTGGGGCGCCGCCCTCATCAAATGGGGAGATCGCGTCACCCCGATCGCGAATTGCGACGAGGTGCTGCCCCCCTGCGAGCAGAGCGCCCTCGAACTCATCGCCCATGCGGTGCAGGGTTGCCAGCAGGCCCGCCCCGCCGACGCCTGAGCGAACGCCAGCGCCCCATGATCCGCCAGGAGCCCCGTGGCTCCTGGCTGCCAGCCCCCCTACGTCCCCTCGCCGTTTCGGCAGCGACATAAAAGTCATTGAAAAGTGTGAATTTTGAGCGAAACATATCAAAAAATGACCACTTGACACTTTTTTGTCGTCAGAATGCGGCCAAGGGGTTCACAACCTTGCCGGATCTGGTAGTATGCGGCCTCGCACTTGGGGAGGGGTTCCCGAGCGGCCAAAGGGATCAGACTGTAAATCTGACGGCTCTGCCTTCGAAGGTTCGAATCCTTCTCCCTCCACCATTCAAGTGCGTCAAGTAAGTAAAAATCAGGAAAATACCCCGTGGAGGGGTTCCCGAGCGGCCAAAGGGATCAGACTGTAAATCTGACGGCTCTGCCTTCGAAGGTTCGAATCCTTCTCCCTCCACCATCTTCCTGAACACAATATGCAATGCCCCTGTGGAGGGGTTCCCGAGCGGCCAAAGGGATCAGACTGTAAATCTGACGGCTCTGCCTTCGAAGGTTCGAATCCTTCTCCCTCCACCATCCTTCAGACAACCCGGCCTCGTGCCGGGTTTTCGCTTTTCTGGATAGAATCCACATGGCGCTGTCAGATCTGACAATTGCCCTCCCCGCACTTTTTAGAAACAGTGGAGCCTCATGTCGCAAGGAGTGCACACAGATGTTTGAAATCTGGGATGAAACGGGTCGCGAGCACGGGCTGACACTGCCCGAGCTGCAACTGCGGCTGCGGGATTACCAGGGAGACGTGATGGTGCGCTACCTCAACCGCCTCGGCCTGCCGAGCACCCTCTTCCTGACCATCCGTCAGGGATGCGCCTATCAGCGCTTCAAGGCGGGCTCCCCCATGCTCGACTGGTCCTGGCTTGCCCAGGCCATGCACGCAGCCCCCCTGGCTGGCACCGCACCTGCACAGGGCCATGCCCTTCCCTGATCCCTTCCTGCCCACGCCCAAGCAGGGCCCATTATCAGACTCTTCCTACAGCCTCCCTTTAGACCCTCCCTGTATGATGCGCAGCCATGTTCCCGTCAGGTGAGAGCCATGTTTGCGTTCAAAGAAGAGTATCCCGTGAGTGCCATGGTCAACATGGCGGATATCGTCGTCCCCTTTTATCAGCCCATCATCGGCCAGGATCGTCAGGTCAAGGGGTATGAGGTGCTGGCCAGGCGCAGGGATGCCGGCAGCCAGGGTTATCAGGGCATCGATTTTGCCGCCCTCGGCGAAGATGACGCTCTGCACCTGGATATCGTCATGCTCAGGGCCATCATGCGCGATCTGCCCGTGCTCGCCCAAAAAGGCCCCTATGCGCTCTCCATCAACCTCAATCCGGCGCTCTCCAGCCCCACCTACCGCAATCTGCTGTTGCTGGTGCTGCTCCAGGCCCGCAAGCTGGGGATCGCCATCTGGTTCGAGGTGCTGGAACACGTCAGGATCAAGCACCAGCACAGGGAGATGATCGAGGTGTTGCGAGCCCATGGCGCCCACATCGCCTGTGACGACTTCGGCTCCCTGGCGTGCAACTTCCAGCGCCTGATGATGCTCCCCTACGAGATCGTGAAACTGGATCGTTCCCTGCTGCTCCAGGCTGTACGCAGCACCCACGCCCTCAACATGCTGACGGGGCTGGTGAAATACCTGCAACGACTCGGCATGGCCGTGGTGTGCGAGGGAGTGGAGACCCAGGCCCATATCGAGGTGGCGAACCGGCTGGGCTGCGACTACCAGCAGGGCTACGCCTACGCCATTCCCTCCCCTCTCTCCCGCTGGGCCTGAGCCGAGCGCTTGCGTGTCACGGGGGAAACCCGGGCACCTTTCCCATGAAATTCGGCAGGGTGCTGCCATTTTCCTGCCAAAGATGGCAGGCTGTCCCGGCCACACTGACGCCGAGGCCCGCCATGGTTCGCTTTGCCACCTTCAATCTCGCCTTCGATCGCACTGCACCCGGCATGCTGGGGGAAGAGCTCGCCCTGACCCGCACCGAGCAGGACGCCCTGCTGGCCCGCCTCGCCGACGGCACCTTGAGCGGCGCCGAGAAGACCAAGGCCCTCGACGTGCAGCAGATCCGCAACATCGCCGAAATCATCCAGCGCACCCGGCCGGACGTGTTGCTGCTGAGCGAATTCGACAATGACGGCAAGGGCAGCGACACCACGGACCTCAACGCCTTCAACGACAACTACCTGGCCCACGCCCAGCACGACGAGGTGACCGCCATCAGCTATCCGGTGCTGCAGAACTTCGCCACCAACACCGGTCTGATGAGCGGCCATGACCTCAACCTGGACGGCAAGGTCAACAACGGGCCGGACGACGCCTGGGGCTTTGGCAACTATCACGGCCAGTACGCCTTCGCCGTGATGTCCCAGTATCCCATCGATACCAAGCAGATCCGCACCTTCCAGAAATTCAAGTGGAAGGAGATGCCGGGCGAAGCGAACCCCGTCATCGACGACTGCAACAATGCCAAGGCGCCGATCCCGAGCGGCCGCCAGTGTGGCGATGCCTGGTATGACGACGCAGCCTGGCAGGCCTTCCCGCTCTCGTCCAAGAACCACGCCGACGTGCCGGTGCGCATCAGGCAGGGAGACAGGGAGGAGGTGCTCCACTTCCTCATCTCCCACCCGACCCCGCCCATCTTCGGCAACGCGGCGCGCCACAACGTCAAACGCAACCGTGCGGAGATAGCCTTTTGGCAGGACTATGTGGCAGGGGCTGGCTACATGGTGGATGACGCCGGCAAGGCCGGTGGCTTGGCCGAGGGCGCCAAGTTCGTCATCGCCGGCGATCTCAACGCCGATCCCCAGATTGGCGATGGCGACCTGACCGCCATTCAGGATCTGCACAACCATGTGCTGGTCAATCAGGCCGTCACCAACGGCGCCCTGATCCCGGTCAGCCAGGGCGGCCCCGAGTGCCTCGCCAGCCAGCCGGATCAGTGCAAGCGCAACAACAACCGCCCCACCCCGGAGCGCATCACCAGCAGCAGCGGCCTGCAGCTTGACCACGTGCTGCCCTCCGCCAACCTGAACGCGGTCGCCTCCGGCGTGTTCTGGCCGGCCAGCTTCGAGCCTGGCTACCACCTGGTGTATGACGCCAAGCTGGGCATCGCCAAGGGGGTCAGTTCGGATCACCGCCTGGTGTGGGTCGACTTCAAACTGTGACAGTGACGCAGAGCAGATAAGCAACGGGGCCCGCAGGCCCCGTTTTCATTGGTTTGTCATACCAGCTTCTCCACCCGGGCCGGCAGCCCCTGGCGGGCCGACGAGCCGATGGCCCAGTCCACCAGGGGGTAGCGGCCATGGCGGCTGGGATCCAATACCGCCAGATCGTTGAGGTTGACCCCGGCTCCGCGCAGCGGATTGGCAACCACTTTCTGGCCGTCTATCCAGTGCTCCCGCGCCCCCAGCTCCTTGTGGCCGAAGCCGTGTTCGATGGCGATGGCATCGGCCTGCACCCCGGCCACGCACTCGGCCACCCCGATCACGCTGCCATCCGGGGTGCTGACCCGCACCCTGTCCCCGCTCTCTATCCCCAGCTGCGCCGCCGTCTGCGCATTGAGCCGCACCCGGTTGCTGGGGTTCACCTGGCGTAGGCGATCCGAGCCGATGCTCATGGAGCTCATGGTGTGGGACTTGTAGCTGGTAAGCAGCAGCGGCCACTGGGCCGGCTTGAACGCCTCATTGAGCGGCGTGCCGTCCGCCAGCTGGGGGCGGAAGAAGCGCGGGGTGCCGCTCAAGAACTGCCCGCTCTGGCTGTGACGGCGGCTGCCCACCTCGGGGTTCCACACCATCAGCGGCTTGGGCCAGCGCTTGCTCGGCTGACCCGCTGCATCGCGCCCCTTGGCCGCCGGCTCGAAGCGCCCGCCGCGAGCGAAGAGATAGGCGGCGCGGCCCGCCTCCTCCGCACTCAAAGTGGCATTCAGCACCGGCAGGATCCGCTCCACCCCGGACCAGGCGAGATCCTCAGGCTCTATGGCAGGCACCGGCTCGCCGAGATAGGCGACGTTGGCCGCCCCGTAGAGGGAGAAGTCCGCCGCCTTGTGCAGGGCATGCAGCTTGCCGTCCGCCCCTTTGAGCGCCCCCTCGCCAAAGCCCGGCAACCCCAGCCGTTTGGCCACCGCGATAAAGAAGGACTCCATACAGACCGGATCTCCCTCGGCGGTCTTGGCGACACGGGGCTCCACGATGGGCCAGCGGCCGGTGGAGACCTTGGTCATCACCCCGTGCCAGGCGGTGGCCCAGCCCCAGGACTCGTAGGTCAGGGTATCCGGCACCAGGTAGTCCGACAGCGCCGACGACTCGTTGATGAAGCTGTCGATGCTGACAACAAGGGGCAGCACGGCAGGGTCCTTGAGCTCTTCGCCTATGGCCTTGGCGAGCCCGGCCTGACCGTAGAGGGGGTTGCCCATGTGGTTGATCCAGGCCTTGAGCCGGTAGGGATAGCCGTTCACCGCCGCGGTCAGGTGCTCGCCGAGCAAGGGGCCCGAGATCGGGAACCAGGGTTCTTGCGCCGGATAGGGGTTCTGGCCCGCCTCGCGCTTGCGCCGATATTCGGAGGTCTTCTCGTAGGGGAACTTGGAGCGCGACAGGAAGACCCCGGCGGGCTTGACCATGCCGGGGAAGCTCGCCAGATCGTAGCGCGGCCCCGCCCCGAAGGGGTCGAACTTTCCGCCGCTCGCCACGGCGCCGCCCCGGGCGTTGAGGTTACCTATCATGGCGTTGAGCATCATGATGGCCCAGGCCGAGTAGAAGCCGTTGGCGCTCATGGTACCGCCGTGGGAGACCACAGCCGCCCGGGTGCCGTGGCTGGTGAACTCCCGCGCCAGCTCGACGATGTCGTTCACCGGCACGGCGCACTCGGCGCTGTACTGCTCTAGGGTGTGCTCCCGGCACGATTCGGCCAGCAACTGGAAGCTGCTCTTGACCGCCAGCTCGCCACTTGGCGCTGGTATCCGGCGATCAACCCAGAGGCTGGCCCGCTCGCACTGGCCGGCGGGTCTCGGCTCGCCGCTGCCCGCTTCCTCTACCAGCATGGCATCCCCCTCTCCATAGGCTTCCCCCTCAAAGGGCAAACCAAGATCGCTGGCCCGCAGCATCTGACCGAAGCGCGGGTGGGTCTCATCACAGAGCACCAGGTGGCTGGCGTTGCAAAAACCGCGATAGCCGGCCCGCTCGGCGGCGGCAGCATGGGGTGCCGTCAGGAAGGGCTCGGCATAGCGTTGGTTGTCGATGATCCAGCGCAGCATGGCCATGGCCAGCGCCGAGTCGGTGGCGGGGCGGATGGGCAGCCAGCGGTTGGCGGGGGCGGACGGCATGTTCACCGTGTTGGGCAGGCTGGGGGCCACCACCACGTAGGAGAAGGGCTTGCCCTGCCGCGCCCGGTTCGCCGCCAGCTGACGGGACTGGCGCTTGAAGGGGTTGCCCGATTGCTGGGGCGAGGTGCCCATGAACAGCAGGAAGTCGCTCTCGTCCCAGTCAGGCTTGAGGTGGGCATTCTTCTCCAGATCGTCCAGCAGGGCGCCGGCCCCGACCCGGAACGACAGGCCGCAGTAAGCGCCGTGGTTGGCGAAGTTGCGGGTGCCGAAGCTGTTGAAGGTAAAGCGCTTGATGAAGTGATCCCGCCCCTCGTCCGAGGCGTTGCTCACCAGCAGCTGGTTGGCCCTGGGGCCGTACTCCGGGTTGGCCGGGTCGAGCGGCTCGGCGAGGTTGCGAATGGCCCGCAGCCCCTCGACCTGGCCCTCGCCAAACAGATCCCCCCCCTCCACCACCTCGGCCACCAGCTGCTCGAAGGGGATGCTCTGCCAGCGACCGCTGCCACGGGGCCCCACCCGCTTGAGACAGCGGGTGACTCGCTGCGGGCTGTCAAGCTGCTCGAGCATGGCGTTGCCCCGGGCGCAGGCGGTGGAGCGCCCGTCCAGCCCCCCTTCCTGGTAGCCGCTGGTTGCGAGCAGCGCCTGTTTGACCGGGGTCTTGAAGTCGATGTGGTGGTGGGCGGAGAGGGGGTGATAGGGGTTGCCCAGGATCCGCACTATCTGGTCGCGCTCGTTGTCGATGCGGGCCCGCACTCCGCACAGGGTCCAGCAGCCAAGACACATGGTGTTGGCAACCCGCTGGGCCGGGTTGGGGTGCAGTTCCCCCTGCTCATCAACCCGGTACTCCACGGCCAGCGAGTTGCCATGGATGGGATCCCGGGTCGGCTTGCCCGAGCTGCCGGTGGCGAGGCCAGTCGCCACCTGCTTGAGGGTGTCGCTGTAACCGGCAACGAACAATCCGGTGCCACCGGCGATGGCGGCGCCCTTGAGAAACTTGCGTTTGCTGTGATCCATCAGAGTGCCTCGCGTGCAAAAGTTGTGGATGCCTTGATGGCGGAGGAAGCAGAGGGGCGCACCAGCTCCGAGAGGGCCACCAGCAGGGCCAGCAGCAGACCGAAAGTGCCGAGAATGCCGAGCACACCGGCCGGCCCCCAGGCGATTTCATAGAGATAGACGCCGGCCCCGTACTTGGGGGCGAGCTGCCCCTGGATCAGCAGCAGCCAGCGCAGGCCCCACACCAGGTGCAGCCCCAGCAGCGCCAACCCCCAGAGTGCCAGGCGGGCAGAGATCCTTGGCCGCAGCAGCATCAGCAGGCCGGCCAGCCCCAGGGTCAGCAACAGCCAGTGGGCAGCCAGCCGCCAGCTCGGGTCGAGCCGATAAAGGGCCGCGGCCTCTGCCGCCGAGGCGCCGCCAAACAGGGCCCAGCCCAGCAGGGAGAGGGCCAGCAGGCCTAACGTCCAGCCGCTCTGACGCAGCAGGGTCGACTCGGTCTGGGCACGCCAGCCCGCCAGCAAGCGATTGAGCAGCAGCAGGGCACTCTGAGCCCCCAGCACGGCGCTCAGGGTCAGCAGCCAGGGCAACCAGGGGGTATGCCAGAGCGGGCGCGCCGCCACCGCCATGGTTTCGAGCCCGGTGTAGAGGGCGATGCTGAGCCCACTCAGGGCGGCCAGCAAAGAGAGGGGCCGCTGCCAGACGTGCCCTGACCAGCGTCCCAGGCAGAGCAGCCTGGCAAAGCGGGCTATCTTGTCCCCTTCTGCGCCACGCCGGGCCAGGGCTGGTCTTAGCAGCAGCCAGCCGAGCAGCATGGAGAGCAGGCTGAACAGCGGCAGCAGATAGGCGCCGTACCACATGACGGAGCCAACGCGCGTCTGGGCGTAGAAGTGCCAGGCCCGGGCCGGCTGGTGCAGATCCGCGGTCAGGGCGATGGGGGCCACCAGACCGGCCGCCACCATCAGGACCGCCGCCAGGGTCTGCAGCCGCGGATCCGGCGCCTTGCGCCACAGCTCAAACGCGCCGAGCCAGAGGGCCCCGTAAGCAAGGCCGATGAGGAAGAAATATTGCACCGCCCAGGGCAGCCAGGTGATGGGCTGAGCCGGGGCCAACAGTTCGTTAATGACCATGGGCTATCTCCTTGCCATCGTCGGTGAGCAGGGTGCGCAGGGCCGGGTTGCCGTCGACCTTGCTGACGAAGGCCTCGTCCATGCCGAGATAAAAGACCCGCGGCTGGGTATGGGCCTCCGGCTTGAGCACCTTGAGGGCCGGCTCGTGTTCGCGCAGCAAGCGGCTGATCCGGCTCTTGGGGTCGTTCAAATCGCCTATGATGCGCGCCTCGCCGACACAGCTCTCGACGCAGGCGGGCAAGAGTCCCGCCTCCAGCCGATGGGCGCAGAAGGTACACTTGTCGGCGGTGTTGGTCTCGTGGTTGATGAAGCGGGCGTCATAGGGGCAGGCCTGCACGCAGTAGCCGCAGCCGACGCACCAGTCGTTGTTGACCACGACGATACCGTCATCGCGCTGGAAGGTGGCGCCGGTGGGGCAGACATCGAGGCAGGCGGGCTCGGCGCAGTGGTTGCAGAGCCTTGGCAGCATCAAGAGGGAGGCGGGAGCCTCGAGGGCGGCCACGTCGCTCACCTCGTACTGGCTCACCGTGGTGCGAAACTGGCCGAGGGGAGGCTGATTTTCGATGGTGCAGGCCACGGTGCAGGCCTGACAGCCGACGCAGCGGCGCAGGTCGATCAGCATGCCGTAACGCTTGCGCCCGTCCCCCCGGCTGATGGCCGCCCGCCCATTGCGGGGAGCGGGAACGGACTGCGCCTGAACCTGGGTAACGGGGATCAGGGCCGCCCCTGCGGTGAGGGCGGCGATCCCGGATAACAATCGGCGCTTGCTGGGCTCCATGGCGTCTTTCCTTCTGCTGAGCTGGCTTGAAAGGGGTTGGGCCGATTGTCCTCAACGCAGGAAGTCGCCTCTATTGTGGTTTTCCACATACCGGGAGCCGGGTTGATCCAGCGCAATAAAAAATGCCCCAGCCCTGCTGAACTGTGACCGGGGCGGCGTTTGCCGCTCCTCCCGGCCCCGTTCGCGTGCAAGCGCACGTCCCGGTGATAGACTGCCCCCTTTGCACCGAGAGGAGAGCCCCCTGCACGCCCCAGTTCCCTTGCCCCTGCTCAGCCTGCTGCTCTGGCTCGCCCTGTCAGCCCTGCCGCTGCGGGTGCAGGCCGCCCCGACCCCCTCTTCGCCAGCGCCAGTGCGACAGGAATCCGCCCCATCCCAGGCCACGCCGGTGCAGACCATGGCCGAGCCGATACGCATCGGCGTGCTGGCCACCCGCGGCCCGGCCCTGGCCAGAGCCCAGTGGCAACCGCTGTTGCGCTGGCTGGCGCAGCGCGTGCCCGCCCATCGCTTCGTGCTGCATCCGCTGGGGCTCGATGAACTGGCCGAGGCCGTCGCCCGCGAGCACCTCGATTTCGTCATCACCAACCCGGGCCAGTCGGTGAGTCTGGCGCGCCAGTATCCGCTGGCCTGGCTCGCCACCCTCAAGAGTCCGGCCGGGGGGGACAACCTCGCCATCGGCGCCGCCCTGGTGGTGCCTGCCCAGGCCCCCTACCAACACTGGCGTGACCTCGAGGGGCAAGCGGTCGCAGCCGTCTCGGAGAACGCCTTCGGCGGCTACCTCGCCTATCGCTTCGAGGCAGGCGAACAGGGGGTCAGGCTGGAGCACTTCTTCTCCACCGTGCAGTTCACCGGCTTTCCGCTGGACCGGCTCATCGAGCGGCTGGCGGCAGGGGAGGTGGCCGCCGCCATCGTGCCGGTGTGTCAGCTGGAGCGCATGGAACGGGAGGGCAAGGTCGCCAGGGGAGCATTTCGGGTGCTGGACGATCAGGCGCCGGCCGGCTTTGGTTGCCAGAGCTCGACCCGGCTCTACCCCAACTGGTCCTTCGCCAAAACAGAGCGGGCCTCCCCTGCGCTGGCGCTGGCGGTGACCCGTGCGCTGTACGACCTGCCCGCTGATAGCGAGGCGGCCATCGCTGCCGATTCGGCGGGCTGGACCGTGCCCACCAGCGAGCTCGCCATCGACCGCCTGCTCAAGGCGCTGGATCGCCACCCGCTGCAGGGCCCCTGGTGGCAAGCGGCCTGGCACTGGCTGCGCCAGCATCAGCAGTGGGGCTGGGGCGCCCTGGCGCTGGTACTGCTGCTGGGGGGCCACCACCTGCTGCTGCAATACCTGTTCAACCGCAGCCAGCGCCGGCTGCTCAAAGCCCGCCACCAGCTCGAGCAGAAGGGACGCCAGCTGGCACAGGCCAGACGGCTCGCCGAACTGGGCGAGCTGGGCGCCAACGTGGCCCACGAGATCAATCAGCCCCTCAGCGCCATCGCCAACTACAGTCAGGGGGCCTTGTTGCGACTGGACAGATTGGCACAGGATCCGGCCCAGGCTGCCGCCCAGGCCTCCCTGCGTCAGGCTCTGGAGCAGATAGGGCTCCAGGTCCAGCGCATCACCCAGACCGTCAACCGGCTCAGGGCCCGGCTGCAAAAGCGCCCTCCCCGCTTCGCGCCTTGCGACCTGCCCACCCTGGTGGCGGAGCTGTGCCCCCTGCTGGAGCAGATGCTGGCGCCGCTCGACGTCGCCTTCACCCTTCACTGGCGGGGCCAGCCGCGCCAGCTGCCTCTGGATGGCACCGGGATGGAGCAGCTGCTGGTCAACCTCATCAAGAATGGCGCCGAGAGTGCGGCGAAGAGGGCGCGCCTTCCTACGCCAACAGCGGCACAGGAGCCTGCCCGGGTCGAGCTGCTGATCACCTTCGAGGCGCAAACCCTGCTGCTGGAGATCCGCGACAACGGCGCCGGCCTGAAGGTCCCCGCCACCGAACTGCAGCAGGCGTTTTACAGCGACAAGCCGGACGGCATGGGGCTGGGGCTGGCCATCTGCCGGGAGGTGGTCGAGAGCCATCGCGGCCAATTCAGCCTGGAGAACCTGAGCCCCCACGGCTGTCTGGCCCGGGTCACCCTGCCCGTGCCGCCCCCCGAAACCCTCCCTTCATCCACCGACATGCCGAGGAATTGAGATGACGTTTCCCTCCCGCCCCCCCCTCTATCTGGTCGATGACGACGAGGCCGTGCTCGACTCCCTGCGATTCATGCTGGAGAGCTGCGACGAGCGGCAGCTGTTCAGCTTTTCCGATGGCGAGCGCTTCCTGGCCGAGGTCGACCTGCACCAGCCCGCCTGCCTCATTCTCGACTGCCGCATGCCGGGGCTCTCTGGCCCCGAGGTCCAGCAGCGGCTGAAGGCGGCCCAGAGCCCCATCGCCATCCTGTTTCTCACCGGCCACGGCGAGGTGCCACTGGCGGTGGAGTCCCTCAAGCTGGGGGCGGTGGATTTCTTGCAAAAGCCGGTGCAGCTGGCCCCCCTGCTCGCCGCCATCGAGCGGGCCGAGCAGGCGACGCAGGCGGCGGCGACCCGCCTCGCCCAGCTGGCCGCCTTTGAGCGCCTCACCCCGCGCGAACGCCAGTTGTTGCAGCTCATCGCCCGGGGCCACAAGAACCAGCAGATAGCGCAGAATCTCTGCATTTCGGTGCGCACCGTCGAGGTGTGCCGCGCCAGCCTGATGAAACGCCTGGCGGTGAACTCCCTCGCCGAGATGCTGCTGCGCTACGCGCAGGTGAGCGAACAACCCTGAGTGGCCTGCAACCGTACAAAACGGGCAGGGATCACACATTTGGCGCTTCGATGGCGGTAGAGTGCCCTCTTCTCTTCACCAGGATCGCCCGGGTCCTGCGCCTTGTTTCGAGGACACATCATGGAACTGCTTCTGCTCAGCAACGGTAAAACCACAGAACACCCCGGCCTGCTCGGCTGGGCCCGCGACCGGGTGCAAACCCTGCTCGCTCGCAACCAGGTCAAGCGCATCCTGCTCATCCCCTACGCGGTGATCCGCAGCGACTGGGATGCCCGCGCCCGGGAGCTCACCGAGAGTCTGGGGGTGGACGCCATCAGCATCCATCACTTCGACGATCCGGTGGATGCCATCAACCGGGCCGACGCCATCTTCATCAGCGGCGGCAATACCTGGCTCCTGAACCAGCGGCTGCACGAGTATGGTCTGGTGGTCCCCATCCAGCGTGCGGTGCGCGAGCGGGGCGTGCCCTATGTGGGCTGGAGCGCCGGCTGCAACGTGGCCACCCCCAGCATCCGCACCACCAACGACATGCCGGTGTGCAGCGCCGTCGTGCTGCCTGCGCTGGGGCTCTTCCCCGTGCAGATCAACCCCCACTATCTGGACGCCAGCATCAGCGGCCACATGGGGGAGACCCGGGACGAGCGTCTGGCCGAATTCTGCGCCATCAACCCGAGCGAATCCGTGGTGGCCCTGCGTGAGGCGAGCCTGTTGCAGATCGGCGGCAATCACATCGAGTACTGGAGTGCCCGGGGCGAGACCTTCAAGATCTTCAAGCACGGCGAGCCCGTCCGGGAATACGGGGACGCTGCGCCTCTGGCAGCGCTCACCCCCTTCACTCCGGCACGCTGATCCTGCCAAACGACAGAGGGATGGCCTGCGCCATCCCTCTTGCTTTGTTGCTCGCCCCTTCGTGATTCATTCCAGAATGGCCATCTCCTCCCGAGAGCCGCTGCGACCGGGAGCCCTCAGCAACACCACCAGCGGCACGGCGCACAGGCTGACCCACATCATCAGGCGAAAATCCTGCAGGTAGGCGAGCAGGCTGGCCTGCCGGGTCACCTCGCCGTTGATCATGGCCAGCCCCTTCGGCGTCATCAGCTCCGCCATGCCCCCGCCCTGATGCAGGTTGACATTGAACGGGGTGATGTAGGCGGCGAACGCCTCGTGGTTCATCTGGGATCGCTGGGCCAGATAGGTGATCACCACCGAGATGCCGATGCTGCTGCCGATGTTGCGCACCAGGCTGAACAGCGCCGTCCCCTCGTTGCGATAGCGCGGCGCCAGGGTCGCAAAGGTGATGGTGGAGAGTGGCACGAAGATGAAGCCGAGTCCCAGCCCCTGGATGATGCCGGTGCGCACTATGTCCCAGCTGCCGATGTCCGTGTTGAACAGGGTCATCTCCCACATGGAGAAGCTGGTGAGCAGCAGCCCTGACAGGATGAGGTAACGGGCATCCACCCGGCCCGACAGCCTGCCCACCAGCATCATGGCAACCATGGTGCCCACCCCGCGCGGGGCGAGCAGGTAACCCACGTCGATCACCGGGTAACCCATCAGCCCCTGCATGAAGGGAGGCAGCAGCGTCATGGTCGCCAGCAAGATGATGCCGACGATGAAGATGAAGAGCAGACCGACGCTGAAGTTGCGATCCCGGAACAGGGCCGGTTCTATGTAGGGGTGCGGGTGGGTGAAGATATGCACCACGAAGAGGTAGAACGCCATCACCATCAGGGCGGTCTCGATGACGATCTCCCGGCTGGCGAACCAGTTCTGGGACTCTCCCCTGTCCAGCGCCATCTGCAACGCCCCGATGCCGAGACTCAGCAGGGCGAACCCCAGCAGATCGAAGCGGCGGCTGGCATCGATATTCGTCTCCTCGATGAAGGCGGCAAGCCCGAACCAGGCCAGCAGGCCGAACGGCAGATTGATGTAGAAGACCCAGCGCCAGTTGTAGTACTCGGTGAGCCAGCCCCCCAGCGACGGCCCCAGAATGGGGCCCACCATGACCCCTATCCCCCAGAGCGCCATGGCAGAGCCGTGCTTCTCAGGCGGATAGGTGTCCAGCAGCACCGCCTGTGAGAGGGGCACCAGGCTGGCCCCGAAGATCCCCTGAAGCAGGCGGAACAGCACTATCTGATCCAGGCTCTGAGCCGCGCCACACAGCATGGAGGCGACGGTAAAGCCCGCCACCGACCACATGAACAGCCTTTTGCGGCCAATTCTTGCCGAGATGAAACCGGTCAGCGGCATGAAGATGGCGGCCGCCACTATGTAGGAGGTGAGCACCCAGGAGATCTGATCCTGGGTCGCCCCCATCGCCCCCTGCATGTGGGGGAGGGCCACGTTGGCGATGGTGGTGTCCAGCGCCTGCATGATGGTCGCCACCATCACCGACAAGGTGATGAAGGTGCGACGGGAAGCCTGGTCTGCCTGCCCTGTGGCTGCGCTCGTCATATCAACCTCGACCTGACAGGCCAGGCAGGGTGCGCTGATGGCCGGTGTCTATCTCGGCAGTAGCACTCAGACCCGCCCTCAGGGTGGGCAGATCCGCTCCCGAATCCAGCTTGATCCGCACTGCCACCCGCTGGGCGATCTTGACCCAGTTGCCGGTGGCGTTCTGGGCCGGGATCACCGAAAACTCGGAGCCTGTGGCCGGGCTCAGGCTCTCCACCACACCGGTCCAGTGCGCATCTGGGTAGGTATCCACACTGATGTCCACCTTCTGGCCAGGTTGCACATGGGTCAGCTCCGTCTCGGTGAAGTTCGCCTCCACCCAGGGGGTATCGGTCTCCACCAGCATCATGGCGGTCATGCCCACCAGATTGTACTGGCCGGGCTTGGGCAACTGGCTAGCGATGCCGCTGGCGGGGGCATAGATGGTGGTGCGAGCCAGATCCAGCCTGGCCTTGGCCAACTCGGCCGCGGCCTCCTGATAGGCGGGCTGCTGCTCCACCGGCAGGTTCACGTCCCCGCTGAGGGAGGCTTCAATCTTCTTGAGCCCCTCCTCCAGCGCTACCTGCTGCTGGGCGGTCTGTATGGTGAGCTGGCGGGCATCGTCGTAATTGGCGGTGGAGGTGAAGTGCCTGGTCACCAGATCCGCCTGGCGATGCTCCTCCTTCAGGGCATAGGCATGGCGGGTGCGGGCCACGGCGATCTCCGCCTGCTGGCCGCGATAACTGGTCTGCAACGCCACCAGATCGGTGCGCACCTTGGCAAGTTCCGCCTCGGCCTTGGCCACAGCGACCCGGAAGGACTCCTGATCCAGCTCGAACAGCGGCTGGCCTGCCCGGACCTGCTGGTTTTCCTCGACGAACACCTTGGCCACCCGGCCCAGCACCTCGGTGCTGATGGGGACCTTGTCCGCCTTCACATAGGCGTTGTCCGTCTCCACATAGCGCCCGCCCTGCAGGTAGATAACGCCCGCCCCGATCAGGGCCAGTGCCGGCACCATCACCAGCAACAGCAGGCGGGTGCGGCGCCGGTTGGCGGCGGGACGGGAGGAAGAGGGGGAATCAGTGGTCATGATATGGCTCCACGTTGGTTGGCATCACAGGAAAGCATCAGAGGTGGCCGAGGTTGGCACGCAGGATCTTGAGGGAGCGGCACAGCGCCTCTGTCGCCTCCTCCCCCAGCTCGCCGATGGCCCTCTGATGCACCAGATCGGACGCCTGTTTGATCATCGCCAGATAGGGGGTGGCCCCTTCGGTCAGATGGAGCTGATAGGCACGCCTGTCATGGGGGTCGCTGCGCCGCTCCACCAGGCCGCTCTCCGCCAGCTGATCGAGCTGACGGGCCAGGGTGATGGGCTGGATGTCGAGCCGCTCCGCCAGATCCACCTGGCGGATCCCTTCGCTGCGTGCAATGTGCACCAGAGCTCTGGCCTGGGCCAGGGTGAGGCAGCTTCCCTCCAGCTGCTGCTGGAACTGGCGGCGCATCAGACGCTGGACGTCGCCGATGAGAAAGCCAAGGGTGTCCGGTTGTTTGTTCATGATATGCAACCCATATAGTAAGCTTTACTTATTATATGCAAAGCGTATCCATGTGCAAGCTGGCCCCGGCCGCCGTTTGGGTTCATGCTGGGTGCCACCACCTCAACGGCAGGAGACACGTCATGGATATCAGGATGGAGCGGGACAGCCTGGGGGAGATAGCCGTCCCGGCGGACAGGCTCTGGGGGGCCCAGACCCAGCGCTCCCTGCATCACTTCAACATCTCGGGAGAGCGCCAGCCCATGGAGATCATCCATGCCCTGGCCCGCATCAAGTCCGCCTGCGCCCGGGTCAACCACGCCCTGGGGCTGCTCCCCGCCCGCAAGGCCCAGGCCATCATGGCCGCCGCCGACGAAATCCTGCGCAGCCTGCACGACGCCGAGTTTCCCCTGATGGTGTGGCAGACCGGCTCCGGCACCCAGACCAACATGAACCTCAACGAGGTGCTGGCAAACCGGGCCAGCGAACTGCTCGGCGGCCCCCGGGGGGAAGCGCGGCTGGTGCATCCCAACGACGAGGTAAACAAGAGCCAGTCCAGCAACGATGTCTTCCCGAGCGCCATGAACCTGGCGGCAGTCACCGCCATCACGCAGCGGTTGCTGCCGGCCCTCGCTGCCCTGAAGCAGACCCTGGCAGGCAAGGCCGCCGCCTTCGACCACATCGTCAAGATTGGCCGCACCCATTTGCAGGATGCCACTCCCCTCACCCTGGGCCAGGAGATCTCCGGCTGGGTCGCCCAGCTCGAACAGGGGGAGCGCCATCTACGGGCCGCCCTGCCCCATCTGTGCGAGCTGGCGCTCGGCGGCACAGCCGTGGGCACCGGCCTCAACTGCCCTCCCGGCTTTGCCGAGGCGGTGGCCAGGACCCTGGCCGAGCAGACCGGCCTGCCGCTGGTGAGCGCCCCCAACAAGTTCGAGGCCCTGGCGGCGAGTGACGCCCAGGTTCACGCCCACGGCGCCCTCAAGACGCTGGCAGCCTCCCTCATGAAGATCGCCAACGACGTGCGCTGGCTGGCGAGCGGCCCCCGCAGCGGGCTGGGGGAGCTGCTCATCCCCGAGAACGAGCCCGGATCCTCCATCATGCCCGGCAAGGTCAACCCGACCCAGAGCGAGGCCCTCACCATGCTCTGCGCCCAGGTGATGGGCAACGATGTGGCCATCAACATCGGCGGCGCCAGCGGCAACTTCGAGCTCAACGTGTTCAGGCCCATGATCGCCTACAACGTCCTGCAGAGCGTGCGGCTGCTGGCGGACGGCATGCAGAGCTTCCACGACCACTGCGCCGTCGGCATCACCCCGAACCAGGCCAGGATCGACGATCTGCTCTCCCGCTCCCTGATGCTGGTGACAGCCCTCAACCCCCATATCGGCTATGACAAGGCGGCCGAGATCGCCAAGCGGGCGCACCATCAGGGGCTCAGCCTGCGGGAGGCGGCCATTGCCTCGGGCCACCTCAGCGCGGAGCAGTTTGATGCCTGGGTGATCCCCGCTGACATGGTGGGTCGCACGCCATAAGGCAGCGCACTGCAATCCCATGCTCGGGGCATACCAGCGCAGGTGGCAGGCGCAGCAAATAGGGACAGTGATGGGCAATAAAGATGAAAAGGGCGCCATGGCGCCCTTTTCATTGCAGATCTGCCGTCAGGTCTTGCTCTGGCAGTTGAACATCCAGTGGGTGCCGAACTTGTCCACCAGGGATCCGAAATAGTCACCCCAGAACATCTCCGCCAGCGGCATCTCCACCTTGCCTCCCTCGGCCAGGGCTGCGAACAGGCGATCGGTCTCGCCCCGGCTGTCCGGCTCCAGGTTGAGGTAGCTGTTGTTGCCCTGCACCAGGGTGAACCCCATGCTGGCCGGAGCATCCGTGCCCATCAGCACGTGACCCCCAAGGATGGGCAGGGCCACATGCATAACCAGCTCCCCGTCTTCCTCCGACAGAGGGGGCTGGCCCGGGCAACCCGGGGACTCCTTGAACCTGTGGATGGGGCCGCTGAAGTCACCGCCGAACACTTCGCGATAGAAGAGGAAGGCAGCCTCCGTCTCCCGGGCAAAATTGAGATAGGTACTGACACGCGCCATGGGTTTCTCCTTGTCACCGATAGCTGGCCCCTGTGGCCAGCTAACAGCATAGAAGAGCACGGGGCTCTGTCAGGTGGCGCTCCGCTCCCTTCTGCGCACGGGGGAGCCGCACTCACAACCCAGGTTCGGTCGAACACGCAAAAGTGCAACCCGATTTGCAGTGGGTTGCACCTCATATAGGCATTCATAAGATGCATTGCCAACCCATTAATAATGCTGTGAAAAGCGGACAAGCGGCGGGCTTGAAAGGAGCCTGATGGAGACCGGATTCATGGAAAAATTCAACAATGTAACCAATACATTAAAATTTCTTGCTTGAAGGTTGCACCTGGTTGCACCATCATCGGCGAAATTTAACCGTCCGGTAATATTGTTACCTTCTAGACACAGGAAGTCCCATGGCCACTACCACCCTCGGCGTCAAACTCGATGAAGCGACCCGCGACCGCCTCAAACAGGCTGCGCAGACCCTGGATCGCACTCCCCACTGGCTGATCAAGCAAGCCATCTTCACCTATCTGGAGCAACTGGATCGCGGTCTGACCCCGCCCGAGCACTCCGGGCTGGCTGCCGCCGCCGGGGAAGAGGCCGTCGAGACCCTGACCGAGCAGGGCATCCAGGTCTTCCTCGAGTTTGCCGAGAGCATTCTGCCCCAGTCCGTGCTGCGGGCCGCCATCACGGGGGCTTATCGCCGCCCCGAGACCGAAGCCGTCCCCATGCTGCTGGAGCAGGCCCGTCTGCCCAAGGAGAAGGCTGACGCGACCCAGAAGCTGGCCATGGGCATCGCCGAGAAGCTGCGCAACCAGAAGAGCGCCAGCGGCCGTCAGGGCCTGGTGCAGGGGCTGCTTCAGGAGTTCTCCCTCTCCTCCCAGGAAGGGGTGGCCCTGATGTGCCTGGCGGAGGCGCTGCTGCGCATCCCCGACAAGGCGACCCGGGATGCCCTCATCCGCGACAAGATAAGCGGCGGCAACTGGAGCCAGCACCTGGGCCAGAGCACCTCATTGTTCGTCAACGCGGCCTCCTGGGGTCTGCTCATCACCGGCAAGCTGGTGGCCACCCACAACGAAGCGGGCATGAACAACTCCCTCAAGGGACTCATCGGCAAGGGGGGTGAGCCGCTCATCCGCAAGGGCGTCGACATGGCGATGCGCCTGATGGGTGAGCAGTTCGTCACCGGCGAGACCATCGCCGAGGCGCTGGCGAACGCAGGCGGCATGGAGAGCAAGGGGTTCCGCTACTCCTACGACATGCTGGGGGAAGCGGCCCTGACCGAGGAGGACGCCAAACGCTATCTGGCCTCCTACGAGCAGGCCATCCACGCCATCGGCAAGGCCTCCCACGGTCGCGGCATCTACGAGGGGCCGGGTATCTCCATCAAGCTCTCCGCCCTGCATCCGCGCTACAGCCGCGCCCAGTACGATCGCGTCATGGAGGAGCTCTACCCCACCTTGCTGGGCCTGACCCAGCTCGCCAGGCAGTATGACATCGGCATCAACATCGACGCCGAGGAGGCCGATCGCCTGGAGATCTCCCTCGATCTGCTGGAGAAGCTCTGCTTCGATCCGTCCCTCGCCGACTGGAACGGCATCGGCTTCGTCATCCAGGCCTACCAGAAGCGCTGCCCCTATGTGATCGACTACGTCATCGATCTCGCCAAGCGCAGCCGTCACCGCCTGATGATCCGTCTGGTGAAGGGCGCCTACTGGGACAGCGAGATCAAGCGCGCCCAGCAGGAAGGGCTGGAAGGCTACCCGGTCTATACCCGCAAGCCCTACACGGACGTCTCCTACCTCGCCTGCGCGCGCAAGCTGCTGGCGGTGCCCGAGGCCATCTATCCCCAGTTCGCCACCCACAACGCCCACTCCCTGTCTGCCATCTATCAGCTGGCGGGTCAGAACTACTACCCGGGCCAGTACGAGTTCCAGTGCCTGCACGGCATGGGTGAACCGCTCTACGAACAGGTGGTCGGCAAGGTGGCCGACGGCAAGCTGGGTCGCCCCTGCCGCATCTATGCTCCGGTGGGCAGCCACGAGACCCTGCTCGCCTACCTGGTGCGCCGCCTGCTGGAGAACGGGGCCAACACCTCCTTCGTCAACCGCATCGCGGACAACAACATCTCCCTCTCGGACCTGGTGCAGGATCCGGTGCAGCAGATCGAGCAGATGGCCGCCCGTGAAGGGACTCTGGGTCTGCCCCATCCGCGCATCCCCCTGCCCCGGGATCTCTACGGCGAGGCGCGCCCGAACTCCGCAGGTCTGGATCTCGCGAACGAGCACCGCCTGGGGTCACTCTCCGCCGCCCTGCTCGCCAGCACCAACACCGCCTATCAGGCCGTGCCCATGCTGGGTTGCGACACCGAGGCGCCGACCCAGTTCCAGCCCGTGCTCAACCCGGCGGATCACCGCGATGTCGTCGGTCAGGTGAGCGAAGCCACGGTAGCGCTGGTGGACAAGGCGCTCGCCTGCTCCCTCACGAGCGGCCAGATCTGGCAGTCCACCCCGCCAGCCGAGCGGGCCGCCGTGCTGGACAGGGCAGCCGATCTGATGGAATCCGAACTGCAACCCCTGATGGGCCTGCTGGTTCGCGAATCCGGCAAGACCTTCGCCAACGCCATCGCCGAGGTGCGCGAAGCGGTGGACTTCCTGCGCTACTACGCCGCCCAGGCGCGCAACCACTTCGCCAACGACACCCACAGGCCGCTCGGCCCCGTGGTCTGCATCAGCCCCTGGAACTTCCCGCTGGCCATCTTCAGCGGCCAGGTGTGCGCGGCCCTGGCCGCCGGCAATACGGTGCTGGCCAAGCCTGCCGAGCAGACCCCCCTCATCGCGGCACAAGCGGTGCGCATCCTGCTGGAAGCGGGGGTACCCGCCGGTGCGGTGCAACTGCTGCCGGGCCGTGGTGAGACCGTGGGTGCGGCGCTCATCGCGGACGAACGGGTGCGCGGCGTCATGTTCACCGGCTCCACCGAGGTGGCGGGCATCATCTCCCGCAACCTGGCCGGTCGCCTCGACGCCCAGGGTCGCACCATTCCCCTCATCGCCGAGACCGGCGGCCAAAACGCCATGATCGTCGACTCTTCCGCCTTGACCGAACAGGTGGTGATGGATGTCATCTCCTCGGCGTTCGACAGCGCCGGTCAGCGCTGCTCCGCCCTGCGAGTGCTGTGCGTGCAGGATGACGTGGCGGATCGGGTGATCCGGATGCTCAAGGGCGCCATGGCCGAGTACAAGGTCGGCAGCCCCGAGCACCTCTCCACCGACATCGGCCCCGTCATCGACGCCGAGGCCAAGGCCAACATCGAGCGCCACATCAAGGCCATGGGCGACAAGGGGCGCAAGGTGCACCAGATCGCTCGCACCCAGGGGGATGCCTGCAGCCGCGGCACCTTCGTGCTGCCGACCCTGATCGAGCTCGACAGCCTGGACGAACTGGGACGCGAAGTGTTCGGCCCTGTGCTGCACCTGGTCCGCTACCCGCGCACCCGGCTCGGGGAGTTGCTCGAGCAGATCAACGGCAGCGGCTACGGCCTGACCCTGGGTGTTCATACCCGCATCGACGAGACCATCGCCCAGGTGGTGAACGTGGCCAAGGTGGGCAACCTCTACGTCAACCGCAACATCGTGGGCGCCGTGGTCGGGGTGCAACCCTTCGGTGGAGAAGGGCTTTCCGGCACCGGTCCCAAGGCCGGTGGCCCGCTCTACATGTATCGCCTGCTCGGCGCCCGTCCCCAGGAGGCGGTGGCCAACCAGCTGCACCAGGAGTCCGGTGCCCTGCATGCCGAGGCGAAAGCCCCCCTCGTGGCCCTGCGCGACTGGGCAAGAAAGCAGGATCCGGCCCTCGCCTCCCTGTGCGATCACTACGCCGCGCTCTCCCAGAGCGGCCGTACCCAGCTGCTGACCGGCCCCACCGGCGAGCGCAACAGCTACAGCCTGCTGCCCCGGGAACGGGTGCTCTGTCTTGCCCAGGAGAAGGCCGACCTGCTGGCCCAGCTGGCCGCCTGTCTGGCGGTCGGCAGCCAGGTGCTGCTGCCGGACGATGCCCAGACACGCTCCCTGCTCTCTTCCCTGCCGACCGAGGCGCGGGATCCCATCGCGCTGGTGGCGGACTGGGCCACGGGGGAGACGGACTTCGATGCCCTGCTGCACCACGGCGACTCGGATCAGTTGCGGGAGGTGAGCAAGCTCGCCGCCGCGCGCCAGGCAGCCCGTAACGGCGCCATCATCGGTGTGCACGGCCTGCATCGCGGCGAGACCGACATCCCGCTGGAGCGCCTGCTCATCGAGCACGCCCTCTCGGTCAACACCGCCGCCGCCGGTGGCAACGCCAGCCTGATGACCATAGGCTAAGCGCCACATAGTGACGGTGACTCAAGCCCCGCCGATGCGGGGCTTGTTCTTTCGTCTCTGGGACACGCCCATGAAAAAGGCCGCCCTTGTCGGGGCGGCCTTTTTGTTCTCCCCTCTCCCCTCGCGGGAGAAGGGTTGGGGATGAGGGGCGGCTCGCCTACACGTACTCCATAAAGACGCGGGAGGTGAGTTTGGTGATGAGCTCATAGGGAATGGTGCCGATCTGGTCGGCCACCCGCTCCACCGGCAGCCCTTCCCCCCAGAGCACCGCCTCGTCACCGGCCTTGTCGGTGGCGCCGGGACCGAGATCCACCGTCGTCATGTCCATGGAGACGCGCCCCACCAGAGGCACGATGCGGCCATTGACCAGCACTGGCGTACCATTGGGGGCCATGCGCGGATAACCGTCGCCATAGCCGATGGCAATCACCCCGAGCCGGGTATCGCGATCCGACACCCAGTTGGCGCCATAGCCTACCGGCTCGCCCGCCTTGTGATCGCGCACCGCGATCAGTTGTGTCTTGAGGGTCATCACCGGCTGCAGGTCGTAATCCGCCGCCACCGTATTGGGGAACGGCGACACGCCGTAGAGGATGACGCCGGGGCGGATCCAGTCGCAGTGGGCATCCGGCCACGCCAGGATGCCTGCCGAGTTGGCCATGGCGCGCTCGCCCGACAGCGGCGCAGTCAGCTGGCTGAACAGGTCGATCTGTTCGCGGGTGGTGGGTTGCTCCAGCTCATCGGAGCGGCTGAAGTGGGTCATGACGTTGAACGGCTGCACCACGTTCTTGCACTTGCCGAGGCGCTCGATAAAGACGGGCATCTCCTCGGCCCGTACCCCGAGGCGGTGCATGCCGGTGTCGAGCTTGAGCCAGGCCACCACGGGGGCAGGCAGCTCCGCCTGCTCCAGCGCTTCGAGCTGCTCCCAGGTGTGCACCGCGGTCTGCAGGTTGTTGGCCGCCAGCACCGGCAGGTCGGCGGCGCTGAAGAAGCCCTCCAGCAGCACGATGGGCTTGACCACGGCGCAGGAGCGCAGCATCAGCGCCTCTTCGATGCGGGCCACCGCGTAGGCGTCCGCATCCACCAGGGTGCGGGCGACCGGCAGCAGGCCGTGGCCGTAGGCGTTGGCCTTGACCACGGCAATGATCTTGCATTGGGGGGCGTGGCGTTTGACCACGGCGAGGTTGTGGCGCAGGGCCGCTGTATTGATCTGGGCGATAGCCGCTTTCATCTGTTTTCCCTTACGAGGGCATGATAATCAGGCACCGGGTGGTGTCAGCCCTCAAATCTCATCGTCTAAGGCCGGACCGGCAGAATTGTCGAACCGGGAAAACTGTTTATGGATGCCGGGAGCAGGCTCCCGGCTTACTTAGTAGTCATCATCAAACGCCGGGCCGGCGTAGTTGTCAAAGCGCGAGAACTGACCCTGGAAGGTGAGCCGCACTCGTCCTATGGGGCCGTTACGCTGCTTGCCGATGATGATCTCGGCGATCCCCTTGTCGGGACTGTCGTCGTGATAGACCTCGTCGCGGTAGATGAACATGATCAAGTCCGCATCCTGCTCGATGGAGCCGGATTCCCGCAGATCCGAGTTGACCGGGCGCTTGTCGGCCCGCTGTTCCAGGCTTCGGTTCAGCTGGGAGAGCGCCACCACGGGGCACTGCAGCTCTTTCGCCAGCGCCTTGAGGGAGCGGGAGATTTCACCGATTTCCAGAGTTCGGTTGTCAGACAGCGCCGGCACCCGCATCAGTTGCAGGTAGTCCACCATGATCATGCTGATGCCGCCGTTGTCCCGCGCCACCCGGCGGGCACGGGAGCGCACTTCGGTCGGGGTGAGGCCGGAGGAGTCGTCGATGTACATCTTCCCCTTCTCCAGCAGCAGCCCCATGGTGGAGGAGAGCCGCGCCCAATCCTCGTCGTCGAGCTGGCCGGTCCGCACCTTGGTCTGGTCGATGCGCCCCACGGAGGCGAGCATACGCATGATGATCTGCTCGGAGGGCATCTCGAGGGAGAAGATCAACACCGGCTTGTCGGCGGTGAGGGCCGCGTGCTCGCACAGGTTCATGGCAAAGGTGGTCTTGCCCATGGAAGGACGGGCGGCGACGATGACCAGATCCGAACGCTGCAGGCCGGCGGTCATCTTGTCCAGATCGTTGTAGCCGGACGATACGCCGGTCACCCCGTTGTGGGGGGTCTTGAACAGCTCTTCAATCTTGTCGACGGTCTGCTCGAGGATGAGCTTGAGCGGCTGGGGGCCCTCGTTGGCGCTGGTGCGCTGCTCGGCGATCTGGAACACCTTGCTCTCGGCCAAGTCCAGCAGATCGTTGGAGGTACGCCCCTGGGGCTCGTAGCCCGCTTCGACTATCTCGTTGGCGACCGAGATCATCTCCCGCACCACCGCCCGCTCACGCACGATCTCGGCGTAGGCACTGATGTTGGCGGCACTCGGGGTGTTCTTGGCGATCTCCACCAGATAGGCGAAGCCACCGGCCTCTTCCAGTTGCTCGGAGCGCTCGAGCTCCTCCTGCAGAGTGATAAGGTCGATGGGGTTGCCCGCATTGGAGAGGCGGGTCATGGCCTGGAAGATCAGGCGGTGCGGACGGCTGTAGAAATCCTTGTCGATCACCCGTTCGGCGACCCGATCCCAGGCCTCGTTGTCCAGCATCAGGCCGCCCAGTACGGACTGTTCAGCCTCAAAAGAGTGGGGAGGTACTTTCAGCTGTTGTGTCTTGGCGTCTTTTTTCGCCGTCACTTGCTCTGCCATACACATAAAAACCGCAGCGGGAAGGGGACGGGAATTTTACAAAAGAAACCCCGCCATCGCGAGTGCTAATACGTCCCGTCATCGCATCCGGCGACAAGACGGGACCCAGGCCTCGTCAGCGTCATCCACTTGTGCGCCGCAGACATGCCTCACAGTACGAGAAAGGGCCAGACCAGGGTCTGATCTTTCGTTCTTGCTCTTTGTTTGTTGCGCAGCCTGCGCACCGAGCGACTCGGCCGTCTGTGTTTCATGGGCGCCTCCCCTGTCGGACGACTCAATCTGTTCATGAATAATTCATGCCATCCGTGATAATCATACCCGCAAGCTGCAACACAAAAAGGGACTGGCAGCCTGCCATGCGCCTCGCTGAGCTTGCACAAGCAGAGCATGCCCCCACCTACATGAGAGTGAAAGAGTCAAAATGAAAAAGATGCTGACCCTGTTTGCCCTGATCCTGGCCATTGGCCTTGGGGCACCCATCGCCGAGGCCAAGAAACTTGGTGGCGGCAAATCCTTTGGCAAGAGCTACAAGACGGCTCCGGCCCAACCTGCAGCCAAGCCGGTCGACACCAAGAACCCGACCGTGGGCGCCCAGGCACCCAAGAAAGGCGGCATGATGGGCGGCCTGCTGGGTGGTCTGCTGGCCGGCGGCCTGTTCGCCTACCTGCTGGGCAGCGGCGCCTTCGAAGGTCTGCAAGGGATGGACTTCCTGCTGATCGCCCTGCTGGCACTGGGCGGTGTCTTCCTGTTCCGAGCCCTGCGCAGGAACAAGGCGGCAGCGGCCCAGCCACAGACGGCCTATGCGGGCTATCAACCGCCCCAGAGCGCGGCCCCCCAGCAGTTCGAGCAAAGCCACAGCGCCCCGCAGGCCACCGGTTTTGCCGACAGCGACGTGCCCTTCCGTCTGCCCCCGGGCTTTGACATGAACGGCTTCCTGGCCGGTGCCCGCGATCACTACCGCACCCTGCAAGAGGCCTGGAACAAGAACGACCTGGAGAAGATCCGCGAGTACGTGAGCCCCGAGCTGTTCGAGCACCTCAAGGCCGAACGCGCCGAGCTCTCCGGTGAGCAGCACACCGAGGTGATGTACGTGGACACCCAGCTGGTCCGTGCCGACTACGGCAGCGACTGGGCCCAGGTGAGCGTGCGCTTCAGCGGCCGCTACATGGACCGTCAGGAGCAGGTCGAGGAGGACATCAAGGAGGTGTGGCACCTCGAGCGTGATCTCGCCAAGGACAATGCCCCCTGGCATATCGTCGGCATCGAGCAGCTCTAAGGCTCAACCGACCCATTTCATCAAGGCGACCTCAGGGTCGCCTTTTTATTGCCATCAGATCGTGTCATGCCCTATTTCGGGGCAGCTTCCCGTGGCCGGATATATTTCCCGAGAGACACTGCTGATGATATTGAAAATAAAAAGAGAGGCAGCCATGGCTGCCTCTCTTTTTTATTGGCTCGGGGTGCAGGGATTATTTGCAACCCTCTACCGAGGTGGAGTTGATATAGCTGACCTCGCCTGCTGGCTGATAATCGGCGACCTGAATGGTCTTCTTCGCCGCGATATAATCCTTCAGCACACCGGCATCCACCAGACCGGCATTGATGGTGTCGATCTTCGGATAACCGTCACCACCGGCCGCGCTGAAGCTCGGGATGGAGAAGCTGTAGGTTGCTGCCGGATCGAAGGCCTTCCCGCCGATGGTGGCGATGTCCACGCTCTTGGCCTGGCAATCCACCGTCATCTTGATGCCGCCGAACTGGGCATAGCCACCGGTATTGGCGGTCTTGGTCGCGACCTGACCCAGGTAGGTCAGCAGTTCGTTGCCGCTCATGGTCGCCTTGTTGACGGTGTTGCCGAACGGATGCACGGTCAGCACGTCACGGTAGCTGATGTCCCCTGCCGCGATGGAGGCACGCACCCCGCCGGAGTTGACGATGCCAAAGTCGGTGCTCAGCTTCTCGGCAGTCGCGGTGGTGATGAGACGACCCAGGTTGGTCTGCTTGTTGCGCACGTTGGCGCGCTCACCGTCCAGTACGCCATCGGTGGCACCGATGACCACACCCAGCTCCTGCTGTCCCTTCTCCTGATAGGTGAGCAGGGTGTTGTAGAGCTCGGGATCCTTGACGATCTCTTCCTGGATGAAATCACCGTCCGCATTCTTCAGGTTGACCGGGATCAGATCGTACTGGGTCAGGGTCAGCTTGCCATTCTGATAGTCAAACTGGGCACGACCCACATACTTGCCCCACTCATGAGCCTGCATGATCCAGGTGCCGTTCTGCTGATCCGGCTGGCAGTCGTCGCCCGGCTTGAAGTCGGCGTACTTGTCCGGGGTGCCCGGCTCCATGCAGACCGGGTTCTGGGAGTGACCACCGATGATGGCGTCCAGAGTACCTGCCGGCAGCGCACGGGCCATCTCCACGTCACCCGGTGCGTTGCTGCCGTGCTGACCATTCTCGTAATGGCCCATGTGGGTGATGGCAAGAACCAGGTTCGCCTCTTTGTTGTCGCGGATTTGCTTGCCGAGATTGGCGGCTTCCGTGGTCGGATCGCGGAACTCGAGGGTCTGGACGTTGTTGGGATCCACCAGCTGGGCGGTGTCCTCTGTGGTCAGACCCAGCACGGCGACCTTGAGGCCGCTCTCCAGCTTGAACACCTTGTAGGGATCGAAGTAGCGCTTGCCGCTCGTCTTGTCATAGATGTTGGCGGAGATCATCGGGAACTGGGCCCACTGGCGCTGTTTCTCGAGGATGGTCAGGGGGTTGTCGAACTCGTGGTTGCCCACCGCCATGGCATCGTAACGGATGCTGTTCATGGCCATGAAGTCCGGCTCTGCATCCTGCAGATCCGACTCTGGCACCCCGGTGTTGACGTCACCGCCGGAGAGCACCAGCACTTCGCTGCCCGCCGCTTTCGCCTCGGCACGCAGCCGCTCGACCAGGGTCTTCTGGGCCGCCATGCCATATTCGCCCTTGTCGTTGTGCCAGAAACGACCGTGGGTATCATTGGTATGCAAAATGGTCAGCTTGCAGACATTTTCGGTGCAGGGGGCGACGCTGTCGTTGCTTGAGGTATTGCAGCCGCTCAATGCGGCAAGCACTGCCAGTGCGATACTTCCTTTGACAAATTTATAATTCATTTCCATATCACCTTGTTATTTTGTTATTGGACGACCCTATCCAGGATCGGGCGGTAATATAACAAACAACATGTGACGGTTTTTCATCGGCGACTCACAAATTCCGCCAAATGTGATCATCCACGCAACCTGTTTCCCCTATTTGGAACAGAGGCACCCCACTCGCAGAGCAATTTCCCCCATGATGGCAGCCCGTCGGTAACGGTTATGGCATACTGCCCGCCAATCAATGCCAAGGAGTGCCTGGAATGGCCAAGTACGACAAAATTTCCCCCGAAACCCAGCAGGAGGCGATGAAGATCGCCCGTGCCAACCAGAAGCCGGGGCAGACCAAGGAGCAAACCCAGCTCATCGCCCAGGGGATCCAGAAGGGCATAGACGAATACAAGAAACAGATGAAGGCTAAGGCCCGCGAGGCCAGCCGCCAGAAGAAACTGCAAGCCAAAGCCAGGCACCCTTCCCAAGAGACACCGGAAGAGGAGAGCGAAGCCGAGGTCATCGAGCTCACCCGCCAGCACCCGCTGCCCTGGATCCTGCTGGTACTGAGCTGGCTGGTATTTGCCGTGCTCTGGTTCTGGTTCCGCTGATCCTGCCCAGGCAAACCTTTGCCCTGCGATCCGCTTCACAGCCCGGGCGCGGGGGACTGGTCATTCCCCACCCGGACTGCCTACACTCTGCCCCCCTAGTCAGGAGACACTCATCATGAACCCGGCCCCGCTCTATCTGCTGGCTCCCCTCGCCCTCTTCCTCGTGACCCTGGTGCTCTATCGCATCTCGCCACTGCGGGCGGTTGCCGCCGGCCATGCCCGCTGGTTTATCCTGCCCGCCTTCACTCTCTTTATCCTGCTCATCGTCATCAATGGCGCTGCGGATCCCGCCCTGCGAAGCCCTGCTTTCCACTGGCTGATGCCGGGGTTCGGCTTTGCCCTGAACCTGTTCCCTGCCCTGCCCAAGGCACTGGTACCGCGACTGGCTATCAAGGAGGGAGCCTTTGCTGCCCTGGGTCTGATGCTGATGAGCCTTGCCATGGTCTACTGATCGGCAAGCGCTGGCGTCACGATGGCGCCAGCCCCCCTTCTTGTACAAAGAATGGCCTTCAGGCATCTTGGTGGGCGGATAACCGGCATGGAGGCCAGATGAACAATCCGCCCGATTTCATGGCGCTGTGGGATTATCAGGATCCCGTTGCCAGCGCCCAGCGTTTTCAAGCACTGCTGCCCGAGGCGCGTGCCACCAACCTGCAATGGGAGCTGGAGCTCCTCACCCAGATAGCCCGCACCCATTCACTGCAACGCCAGTTTGCACAGGCGCACCAGCTGCTCGACGAGATAGAACCCCGCCTCACCGAGGCGACTCCACGGGCCCGCCTGCGCGCCTTGCTGGAGCGTGGCCGCACCTTCAACTCCGCCGGTGACAAGGCCAGCGCCAGAGCCCTGTTTGAACAGGCCTGGCAACTGGGAGAACAGCACGAAGAGCACTATCTGGCCATCGATGCGGCCCACATGGTGGCCATCGCCGCCCCCCTGGAGGAGCAGAGCCACTGGCACCAGCTGGCGATGACCCTGGCCGAGCGCAGTCACGACAAGCGGGCGCGAGGCTGGCTCGCCACCCTCTATAACAATCAGGGCTGGACCCTGTTCGAGCTGGGTCGCCTCGACGAGGCCATCGCCTGTCAGCAAAAGTGCCTGGCCTGGCACGAGCAGCACAACAACCAGGGCAAAGCCTTTATCGCCCGCTGGAGTCTGGCGCGCCTGAGCCGGGCCCAGGATCGCCATGAACAGGCCATGGCCGAACTGGCGCAGTTGCGCGACGACATGACCGCCGCAGGCGTCCCCGAGGATGGCTATGTGTTCGAGGAGCTGGGGGAGAATGCACTCGTGCTCAATGATCCCGCGGCGACCGAGTACTTTGCCCGCGCCTGGTTTCTGCTGTCACAGGATGGCTGGTTCACCGCCAACGAGGCAGAACGGCTGGCCAGGCTCAAGCTGCTCGCCAAACTCTGATAAGCGTGCGGGGCGACCAATTGGCCGCCCCGCACATCAGCATGTCTGCCCGGGAGCAGAGGTGACGGCTCAGGCCGGACTCGCCTCTTCCCAGCTCTGCTTCTTGCGATAAATCGTGGAAGGGCTTATTTCCAGCAGGGCCGCCGCCTTGGGGATGTTGCCGTCACAACTGGCAATGGCCTGCTCGATGGCCTCCTTTTCAACCTGCCAGAGCGGACGGACCTGCCTGCGAACGACCACGGGATCTGACTGGGGATCCGCCATCCCGACCGCAGGCTCCGGGGCCAGGGTACGCCCCCCGTTGAGGGGAGGTGGCAGGATATCCGGGCTCACCAGCTCGCCATCGTTGAGCACCACTATGTTGCGCACCACGTTTTGCAGCTCGCGCACGTTGCCGGGCCAGGGGTAGTCGAGCAGCACCTGCACTGCGTCCGCATCAAAGTCCCTGAATCGCTTGTTCTCCTCACCGGCATAACGCAGCAGCAACTCCCGGGCCAGCAGCAGGATGTCCTCTCCCCGTTCCCTCAAGGGGGGCAGCGCCAGCGGGATCACGTGCAGGCGGTAGTAAAGGTCTTCACGAAACCGTCCGGCCTTGACCTCCACCAGGGGATCCCGGTTGGTGGCGCAGACAAAGCGCACATCCACCGTCTCCAGCTTGCCGCTGCCGACCCGCTGCAGCGTGCCGGTCTGGATGAAACGCAGCAGCTTGCTCTGCAGGTCGAGATCCATCTCGCAGATCTCGTCGAGGAAGAGGGTACCGCCGTCCGCCAGACTGGCCGCCCCCTTGCGATCCCCCTGGGCACCGGTAAACGACCCTTTCACGTGGCCGAAGATCTCGCTCTCCATCAGGTCATGGGGAATGGCGGCGCAGTTGAGGGCGATGAAGGGCTGATCCCGACGCGGGCTGCACTGGTGGATGGCCTCGGCGCACACCTCCTTGCCGGTGCCGCTCTCGCCAGTGATGAAGACGGTGGCCTTGCTCGGCGCCGCGCTCTCGATGATGCGATAGACCGCCTGCATCGCCATGGAGGCGCCGATGAAACCGGCAAAGGAGCTGCGCTCGAAGTTTTCCCGATACTGGGCCACCAGCGAGCTGAGCTGCTGGTGCTTCAGGGCATTGCGCGCCGTGGCGCACAGGCGCTTGCCATCGAACGGCTTGGTGAGAAAATCGAAGGCCCCGAACCGCATCGCCTCCACCGCCACATCCACCGAGCCGTGAGCGGTGATCACCACCACGGAGCAGGGCAGTTGCCGCTCCGTGATCTGCTGCAAGATGTCCATGCCGGACATGTCGGGCAACTCCAGGTCGAGCAGCACCACGGGGGGCGGGCTTGCCAGCAATTGTGCCAAAGCCTGCTGGCCACAATCTGCCAGCTGCACCTCGTAGCCATCCTGGGCCAGATACTGCTCATAGACGACCGCCAGACTGCGGGTATCTTCCACCAACAGGACACGGGGTTTGCTTTCAGCCACGAGATCCATCCTTGCGCTTGATTTTGTTGTCTATTCTGGGGGCTAGCCGCCACACACTCAAGACGGCCTCATCGCTTTATCCGGGGGATTGCGACAATACACAAGCAAAAACGGCTCCCTGGGGAGCCGTTTTTATGGTGCTTTGAGCTTATTTCTTGGCGTTGTCGCCATCGGCAGCCGGTTTTTCGATGGCCAGCAGCTCTACGTCAAATACCAGCACGGCGTTGGCCGGGATGGAACCTGCACCGTGCTCGCCATAGGCCAGCTTGGACGGCAGGAAGAACTTGAACTTGGAGCCGACCGGCATCAGTTGCACCCCTTCGGTCCAGCCCGGGATCACCTGGTTGAGCGGGAAGGTAGCCGGCTCGCCGCGATCGACGGAGCTGTCAAACTTGGTGCCATCGGTCAGGGTACCGGTGTAGTGCACCTTGACGATGTCGGTGGCCTTCGGCTTGGCGCCGTCACCCATCTTCTCGACCTGATATTGCAGGCCGGACTCAGTGCTCTTCACGCCCTCTTTCTTGGCGTTGGCAGCCAGGAACTCTTCACCCTTCTTCAGGTTTTCCACGGCATCCTTGTCGGCCTTCGCCTTGGTCAGCTCGTTGATCTTGGCGTCGTATTCCTGCAGAACCTTCTGGATCTCCTCGTCGGTCATCTTGGCTTCTTTGCCCAGACCGTCGGTGACACCCTTCAGGATCACGGTGTTGTCCAGCTTGATGCCGAGCTCCTGCTGGCGCTCCAGGGTATTGGCGATATAACGACCCATGGAGAGGCCGATCGCATAGCCGGATTGCTCTTCAAAGCTCTTGGCCTCAGCCTTGGGGGCCTCTGCCGGCTTGCTGGCTTCTGCCTTGACCTCTGCGGTGTTGGTCGCAGCAGGTTTCTCATCTTTTTGGCAAGCAGTCAGACCGACGGCAACCGCCGCAGCCAACAGGGACACCTTCAGAAAATTGTTCATCAGTTTCTCCAAAACTCTAAATACCGCTCTCGGTTCCTTCGTGAAATGAGAGGTTTATCGTGATAAGCGCCTTATACTAACGCCGTGATCGCAGGTAACGAAAGCATGAGACAGGAAAAATGATCAAAAGTGCCATTTATCTCATCGGTATTTGCCTGATGCTGACGGGGTGCGAACAACGCTCACTTCCCAGCCAGCAGATCCGCCTCGCCAACCAGGGTCTGCTGAGTGCGGATCTCGCCAGTTCCGGCAAGCTCGCGCTGGTCTCCAGCCTGGGTCAGGGCACTGTGGTGTGGGATCTGGAACAGGGCAAGGAGCGCTGGCGCTGGCGCCAGAGCGACGACCAGGAGGAGTTCGTCACCCTGACCCGCTTCTCCCCCGATGACAGCCATGCCATCACCGCCACCCAGCACACCTTCGCCATCTGGCGCTTGCAGGATGGCCGCTCCCAGGGCTACTACTCCCTGCCAGAATCCCGCCTGCGCGATGCGGCGATCTCGGCGGATGGCCGCCAGGTGCTCATCGGCCGTGAAGACGGCAAGGCGGAAGTGGTCGACACCCAGACCGGACGCCGGCTGCAATTTCTCGGCCACACCGAACAGGTCAATACGGTGGATCTCTCCCCCAACGGTCGCTATGCCCTCACCGGCGGCAACGATTACAGCGCCTATCTGTGGGATACCCGCACGGGCCAGGTGGTGTGGCGCTTCAACCACGCCGGGCGAGTCGTGATGGCGAGACTGGATCCGTCCGGACGCTTCGCCTTCACCGCAGACAGTCGCCAGGCCAGCATCTGGGATCTCAAAAGCGGCAAGGAGCACAGCAGGTTGCAATATGATCACCGCTTCGAGGTCTACACCAGCGCCCGCTTTGCCAACGGCGGCAACTGGCTCATCACCGGCGCCCCCTCCCGCCAGCTCACTCTGTGGCAGGTGAGTGACGGCCAGCCGTTGCAGAGCTGGCGCGTCTCGCCCCATCCCAAGGTGAAACCGCCGAGCGCTGTGGTCTATGGCGTGGCTTTGCGCGACAATGACCACCTCGTCAGTGCCAGCTCCAGTGGCCTGGCTGAAATCTGGACTATCAAGTAAGGACCAAAAGGCCCATGAGTCAGCAACTAAACGAACGCCTCGAAACCCTGGAAAGCCGCCTCGCCTTTGCCGAATATACGGTGGAGCAGCTCAACGACGAGGTCACCACCCAGGGTCGCGAGCTGGACCGGCTCAAACACCAGATCCATCTACTGGTGGATAAATTGCAGAGCGTACAGCCGAGCCAGATCGCCAGCATGGCCGAAGAGACGCCGCCACCGCACTACTGATGAGTGCCAGCCATAAAAAAACCCGCGCCATGCGCGGGTTTTTTTATCATCGGCCAGGCCGTGATCAGTGCTGATGGCCCTTGCCACCACAACCACCACCACCGCAGCAACCACCGTGACCGTGATCGTCGCCGTGATCGTGTGCATGGCTGTGACCATGGCCGCCACAGCAGCCACCGTGGTCATGATCGTGATCATGGCCGTGATCATGGTCATGACCATGATCGTGACCGCAGCCACCAGCGCCGTGCACATGGCCATGGGCCAGCTCTTCGGCGGTCGCGGCACGTACGTCCTTGATCTCGACCTTGAAGCCCAGGGTCACGCCAGCCAGGGGATGATTGCCGTCCACCTTGATGAACTCCTCGGACACCTCGATGACGGTCACCGGGCGGTGGCCGTCGTCGGTCTCGGCCACAAAAGTATCCCCTTCAGACACTTCCATACCGTCGAACAGCTCGCCGGGCACTTCCTGCACCAGATTCTCGTCGTACTCGCCATAGGCCTGGTTCGGCGTCAGGGTGACGTCGAACGCCTCGCCCACGCTGCGACCTTCCAGCTCGGCTTCGAGGCCGGAGACCAGGTAACGGGTACCGTGCAGATACACCAGCGGCTCTTTACCGACAGTGGTGTCGATGACTTCACCGTGTTCGTCGGTGACCGTGTATTCCAGCGTAACCACGCTCAGGGGAGCTACTTTCATGTCAGGGATCCTGCGGATAGAAAAAAACGGGCTCAGAATACCTCAAAAAGGCAGACAAGCATATGGTCGACCCGGCTTCGGTGTGATGAAAAAGTCATCAACAGCGACCAGCCTGACCGGCGTACCATCACCTTGAGGCATGGCACTCACTCGGGACGAAACACCCCTATCACCTGCTCCGCCTCACGCGTCGCCTTGTCCACCTGCACCTGGGTCTGCACCTGGGTATCCCCGCACTCGACACAGGTCACCTTCTCGACTCCATGCTCCATATACAGCATCATGGTGTCCATCTTGCCGCACGCCGGGCAAACTGCCCCGGCAATGAAGCGTTTTTTACGTCTGGTTTCCATTTTTGTTACCTCCAGGCAGCATCATATCAGGGTTTTTACATGCATCACGCCATCGAATATCAGCATTTTTCCACTTCCACCCTTCAGGTCGGCCCCCGCAAGCGCTCCCCCATGGGCCAATTGCTGCGCGTCACCCAGGGGGTGGCGCTGCTGAAATTGGGTGCCCATGAGCTGCTGCTGACACCTGGCAGCCACTTCTGGCTCTGTGCCGATGCCCTCGCCGCCTTCACCCCTCTGGCTGGCTGCCAGCATGATCTGCTGGCCTGCTCCGTGCGGGTGCCCCAGCCCGCCCAGGCTGGCTGGTTGCAGGCAAGCCCGTTGATGGACGCACTGCTGGACAGCCTGGCGGCCTGGTCACGCCCACGCGACTGGCAAGGCCCCTATGGGCAGCGGCTGCAAGTGGTGGGAGATGAGTTGCACGGCTGCACCATCTCGTCACTGGGGGATCAGGCACTGCAAGATGCCTGGCAAGCCCTGGCCAGAGCGCAGCCGGATAGCGTGGCTGCCTGGCAGACCCTGCTGGGCACTCGCGGTCTCGAGGGCCCGGACGCCCGGGTACTGCAGGATCAGTGGCAACTGTTGCAGGGGATTCGCCTGCTGCGAAGCGGCAGCACACCGTCACAGGTGGTGAGCAGGCTGGGTTATCGGGATGAAAGCGCGCTGGCCGAGGCTCATCTGCAATGGCTCGGGGCGCCCCTCTCCCCTCAGCCGTCCGCGACCCGATAAGAGAGGCATAAAAGGATGGCAAAAGAAATCCAGTTTTGCGGCTCACCGCCGCTAACAACAAAGGAGTCATTCATGTCACCATCTTTTATGCTGAACACCCGATTGACCGTCACCGACTAGATCAACAGGACATCCGCCATGACGAGCAAGGCCAACCAATCCCAGGGCATGTTGCTGTTCCACCTCTCTGCCAGACAATCTTTCGCCATCGGTACCCTCAAGGTGAAGGAGATCGTGCCCTACACCCAGCTCACCGCCCTGCCACAATCCCATCCCACCGTGCTCGGGGCCGCCAGCATGCGCGGTACCACCATCCCGGTGATCGACATGGCAATGGCCGTGGGCTACCGCCCCATCAGCCGGGAGGAGATGCCCCACTGCTTCATCATCATCACCGATTGCCGCCGCACCCTGGTGGGCTTTCTGGTGCGGGGCATCGACAAGATCACCGAGTGCAACTGGCGTGACATCGAGCCGCCCCCTCCCTCTTTGGGACAGAACGTCTTTGTCACCGGCGTGACCCGGGTGGGAGATCAGTTGATACAGTTGCTGGATGTGGAGCTCATCCTGTCGCGGGTCTATCCGGACGATCCCAGCCATCTTTACCCCGTGCTGACCGACGTGCAGCGCGAGCGGCTCAAGCCGATGCGGATCCTGCTGGTAGACGACTCCTCCGTCGCCCGTCGCCAGCTCATGGCGGCGCTCGATTACATCAACATCCCCTACGAGGTCTGCACCAACGGACGCGACGCCCTCACCCTGATGCAGACCCGGGTCTCCCAGGGCACGCGGATCGACATCCTGGTGAGCGATATCGAGATGCCGGGGCTGGATGGTTACGAGCTGGCCTTCGAGGTGCAGAGCGATGCCAAGCTGGCGGGAGCCTACATCATCCTGCACACCTCCCTCTCCAGCGAGATCAGCGTGGAGCGGGCCCATCAGGTCGGTGCCCACGAGGCGCTCACCAAGTTTGAAGCCAACGAACTGATCCAGGCCATGCTGCGCGGCGCCGAGCACCACGATCGCCTGCTGGCCTGATGTCGCGG
>NZ_JBFOCZ010000034.1:67822-186770 GCF_040908015.1 Aeromonas sp. R7-5
GCCAAGGGCTCGCCGCCCCCTTTTCCTCCTTGCTCTTCCGAGTCGCTGCATGTTGACAGAAAGCCACTTCCACGCCCCCTGGTGGGCGCGCAACCCCCATCTGCAAACCATTTTGCCCAAGTGGCTGCGCCGCTCGCCTGCCCGCTTCATCCAGGAGCGCTTCGAACTCCCGGACGGCGATTTCGTCGATCTGGCCTGGAGCGGCGAACCCGGCCAGGATGAACAACCCCTGGTGGTGGTGTTCCACGGACTGGAGGGGAGCATTCACTCCCACTATGCCAAGGGGCTCTTTGCCCACCTGCAGCGGCAAGGGAACGAGGCGGTGCTGATGCACTTTCGGGGGTGCAGTGGCGAGCCGAACCGGCTGCTGCAGGCCTATCACTCAGGTGCTATCGAGGACGCTCAGGCGGTGATTGCCGAGCTGGAGCGGCGTTTTCCAGGCCGCCCCCTGGTCGCCATCGGCTATTCCCTGGGGGGCAACATGCTGGTCAATCTGCTGGCGCGGGCCTGCCCGGCACAATTGAAAGCGGCGGTGGTAGTGTCGGCCCCGCTGCAACTGGCAAGCTGTGCCGATCGGGTCAATCAGGGCTTCTCACGGGTCTATCAGAACTACCTGCTGCGCACCATGCGAACCAACTTGCAAAGCAAGATCCGGCGCCAGAGCGCGGCACGGGCGCGCTGGCAGCCGGCCCAGATCACCCGCATCGCCACACTGAGGGAGTTCGACGAGCTGGTGACGGCACCGCTCCATGGTTTCGAAAGCGCCGATCACTACTACCAGACCTGCTCCGGCCTGAGCCTGCTGGCCCGCATTCCCATCCCGACCCTCGTCATTCACGCCGCCGACGATCCCTTCATGACCGATGCCGTCATTCCGGCGGCAGAGCAGCTCTCCCCTCTGGTGCGCTACGAGCTGAGCCGCCAGGGCGGCCACGTGGGCTTCCTGCACGGCTCTCCCTGGCGCCCCCGCTTCTGGCTGGATGAGCGCATCAGCCAGTGGTTGCGGGAACAGACTCAGGGCGCGAGCCGGTAACCGTTGCGCCCCTCTTCCTTGGCCTGATAGAGGGCGCCATCGACCCGCTCGAGCAGCATGACGAGGCTCTCCCCGGCTCGCCACTGGGCTATCCCCTGGCTCAGGGTGAGGTGGGGGGCTACGTCGGAATCCTCATGGGGCAGAGCCCTGGCCGCCAGAGTGGCGCGAATGCGCTCCGCCACCTCCTGGCCACCGGCCAGCGTCGTCTCCTGCAGCAACACCACGAACTCCTCTCCCCCGTAGCGCGCCACCAGATCGCCGGGCTCCCGCACACTCTCCTCCAGGCACTCGGCCACCAGGATCAGGCACTCATCCCCCGCCTGATGACCATAGCGATCGTTGTAGCGCTTGAAGAAATCCACATCGAGCAGGATCACGGTGAGCGGCACATCCAGGGTGGTGCCTTGCGCAATGGCACGCTTGCACGCCTGATCGAAGTGGCGACGGTTGGCTATCCCGGTCAGGGGATCCCGGTTGGCCATGGCATTCATCTTGTTTGCCAGCATCAGGTTGTCGTGTTCCCTTGACACCGCAAGCTCGAACCAGCCGTTGAGCATGCGCCGCCCCGTCTCCAGCACCACCAGCAAGACCCCGACCACTATGGTGTTGACCAGAACAAAGGGCTCAGGACTCCATGAGGCTCTCACCAACAAGAACAGCAGGGGGACAGAAACCAGTGCGTAAAACAGCCGCACATCGCAATACGCGGCGACGAGACCGGTCAGCAGCAACAGACTGACCATGTTGAAAATGAAACTGAAGCCCCCCTTCAAGTCGACGATCGAGATGGTGTAACCCACCATGGCCCAGGCCAGCCCCCAGGCCAGGGCACAGACGTACAGGGACCCCTGCCAGATGACATGGGGTTGACGGGAGAGCCAGCCCCACCCGAGCGGCAGCAGCAGGCCAACACCTATCATGGCAAAGAGCTGCCATTTGTAGGACCAGGGCAGGTTGCCAACCAGTACCAGGTGTGCATCCCGATAGATGTAGAAGCGGGTCAGCAGAAATACGAGGGCGATGAGATTGATGACCCAGTACCAGCGCAAACCGGCGCTCAGGGCGCGGCGGCGGGCATCGAACAGGTGCTGTTCGAATTGACTGGAGGGTCGGCGTGCGTCAATGGATTGCATGGCACCCCTCGTCCAAAACGAGACAAATCCCTTGCGCTTGCCGACCAGACATCGACAATATCCGCAACCCACTGCGTGAAGATGAAATCATGATTATCCCCTGGCAAGAACTGGAGCCGGACACCCTCACCAACCTGCTCGAACACTTTGTGCTGCAAGAAGGCACCGAATACGGTGAACAGGATGTCAGCCTGACCGACAAGGTCGAAGCAGTCAGGCAACAATTGCTACAAGGTAGCGCCGTGCTTGTCTACAGCGAGCTGCACGAAAGTGTCAATGTCGTCCCAAAGACTCATTTAAGCAAGTCACCCACTGACGACTTCCCCCAAGCGTAACGCGGTCACGGCTTATCGGGCGGCTCACCCCGCCCTCCCCCTATCCAACTCGCACCATCAGGCCGCATGGCCAGCTCGCCACCCAGCAGCGTCTATTCCGGCGTCCCCAGAGCACAGGGCAGCCCTTGTTCACCGCTATTGCCGGGAAGCGTGGGGGCAGCGGGAGGATGACGGCGCACTTGACCGCACTTTGGGCCACCCCTTATAACGGAACTCCCAAGGAAGAGAGAATTCTATGTCCGCCAAGCATCCCATCATCGCGGTCACCGGTTCGTCCGGTGCCGGTACTTCCACCTCCACCAACGCCTTCCGCTCCATGTTCCACCAGCTTGGATACAAGGCGGCCGTGGTCGAGGGGGACAGTTTTCACCGCTACACCAGGCCCGAGATGGACGTGGCGATCCGCAAGGCCCGGGAGCAGGGGCGGCATATCAGCTACTTCGGCCCTGAGGCCAACGACTTCGGTCTGCTGGAGTCCTTTTTCCAGGAGTATGGCCAGAGCGGCACCGGCCAGTATCGGCGCTATCTGCACAGCTTCGACGAGGCGGTGCCTTTCAACCAGATGCCTGGCACCTTCACCCCCTGGCAGGATCTGCCCGGCGAGACGGATCTGCTGTTCTACGAAGGACTGCATGGCGGCGTGGTCACGGGGGAGCACAACGTGGCGCGGCACGTGGACTTTCTCATCGGCGTGGTGCCCATCGTCAACCTGGAGTGGATCCAGAAGCTCATTCGCGACACCTCGGAACGCGGCCACTCCCGCGAGGCGGTAACCGACTCCATCGTGCGTTCCATGGACGACTACATCAACTTCATCACGCCGCAGTTCTCCCGCACCCACATCAACTTCCAGCGGGTGCCGACCGTCGATACTTCCAACCCTTTCAGCGCCAAGGTGATACCCAGCCTGGACGAGAGTATGCTGGTGATCAGGTTTCGGGGCATCAAGCAGGTGGACTTCCCCTACCTGCTGTCGATGATAGACGGCGCCTTCATGTCCAGGATGAACACCATCGTCGTGCCGGGTGGCAAGATGGGCTTCGCAATGGAACTGATCCTGCGCCCCCTGATCCAGCAACTGATCGAAACGGGCAAGATCACCTGAGCCAAGGAGCTTAACGATGCGCGCTGCACTTCTCTCATTCACGCTGGCAACCCTGCTGGGCGGTTGCAGCTCCGGCCCCGCCGCACCCACGGTCGAAACGGGCACCATGGTGGTTCGCCCGGCGGAGCATTGGACCTACGGGGCGACACCACGCTATGCGCTGGCCGAACAGTTCCAGTATGCGGGCAACAGCGCCGCGCCCTGGCTCGAGCCGGTACAGCAGGCCGTCATCCGGCAACTGGACGGCAAAGGCTGGCGCAGCGTTCCCCTGGATGAGGCCGACGTCTGGGTCGCCATCGGGGTAGCTGGCAGCCAGGACATGAGCGATGGCGAGATCTTCTCCCGCCTCGGCATGACACCTGGCCTGAACGCCGCCGCCAATGCCCGCAAGGGGACCCTGGCCGTCGTGCTGCTCGACGGGCATAGCCAGAAAGCGGTGTGGAGCAGCGCCATCCAGCTCGCCAGCGACGTGCCTGTCGCAGAGGAAGCCCGTGGCCAGCTTAGCCAGCAACTGGCCGCCCAGTTGCTGGGCTCGCTACCGTCAGACTGATGTCTCTTTCAACAAAAACGGCCTGCTTCACGCAGGCCGTTTTCCATGCACGCCGTGACGGCATCAGGGTCACTTCAACTCGCAGGTCAGCTGGGTCACACCGCTCTTGACCAGGGTGGCCTGCTTGTCCTGACGGGAGAAGGTAGTCACCCCGTCGGAATAGCTGGCAGTCTCTTTGGGCGACTCGATGCGCCCCAGCTTGTGATAGACACCGGCATAAGGGAACTGCACCATGTCGGCCTGGGCATCATAGGTGATGGCCAGCAACTCTTCCCCGCACTGATACTGGCTGTATTGATACTGGGTCGGCTGCGGCATGCTGCAGGCGGCCAGACCGAACAGGGGAAGCAACATCATCATTTTTTTCATCGCACTTTCCTTATGTCATGGCGTTATCGACGGGACAAACTTTAGCGGTCAACCCTCAAGAATTTGATAACTATGGGTAATTTCTACCGCTTTTTCCAACATCAGGGAAACTGAACAATATTTTTCCATGGACAGATCCACCGCACGGGCGACCTGCTTCTCCGCCAGCCCCTTGCCGGTCACCACGAACTTGAGGTGGATCTGCTCAAATACCCGGGGAACGGTATCGGCGCGGGTCCCTTCCAGTTCGACATGGCAGGCGGTCACGGACTGACGGGCCTTCTCCAGAATGGAGACCACATCGATGGAGCTGCAACCACCGACAGCCAGCAGGATCATCTCCATCGGGCTGGCACCTTCACCCGGGTTGGCGCCATCCAGGGTCACCTGATGACCGGACTCGCTCTCTCCCACAAACTTCATGCCTTCCACCCAGCTGACCTTGGCTTTCATCTCTCACTTTCCTCTCAATGACGACGGTTCTAACGCCCATAGCATACCTCAAGCCGGGGTCGAGTGGCACATGCGCCAGGATCTTGCCCGTTCCCGACGATAAAGCCCCGTTTTGCGGCGACAAGCCTCTCCTGCGAAACGGACGACGACCCAAAGGGAAATAGATCGAAATCAACATCCGACCTCCTCTTCTTGCCTAGAATGCCCCGGACGACGCAGCAGATGGCGGCTCACCGGTGGACGGCAAAACCCCAAAGCCTTGTCAGCACAGGCAAAGGCTCTTATTCTACTGCGACCAAAGAGTAAGGAATGGCAAGCTTGGCAACTTGCCTGGACGCACAGTCCATAAAAATGACACTACAGAGGAAGTCTCATGATCATTGGCAAACCGCAAAGCGATCCCACCCTTGAGTGGTTCTTGTCGCATTGCCACATTCATAAGTATCCCGCCAAGAGCACCCTGATCCACGCCGGTGAAAAAGCGGAAACCCTCTACTACATCGTCAAGGGCACCGTCGCCGTCCTGATCAAGGATGACGAAGGCAAGGAGATGATCCTCTCCTACCTGAATCAGGGGGATTTCCTGGGCGAGATGGGGATGTTCGAAGAGAACGAGAATCCGGAGCGTTCCGCCTGGGTACGTGCCAAAGGCGCCTGTGAAGTCGCCGAGATCTCCTACAAGAAGTTCCGCCAGCTGATCCAGGTCAACCCGGACATCCTGATGCGCCTCTCCGGTCAAATGGCCAAGCGCCTGCAGCACACCAGCCAGAAGGTCGGCAACCTCGCCTTCCTGGACGTGACCGGCCGCATTGCCCAGACCCTGCTCAACCTGGCCAAACAGCCGGATGCCATGACCCACCCGGATGGCATGCAGATCAAGATCACCCGCCAGGAGATCGGCCAGATCGTCGGCTGCTCCCGTGAAACCGTCGGCCGCATCCTCAAGATGCTGGAAGAGCAGGAGCTCATCTCCGCCCACGGCAAGACCATAGTGGTGTTTGGTACCCGCTGACCGGGTTCCGCCGACGGCGCCCGCACAGCACCGTTGGATAAAAAGGCTGCCCATGGCAGCCTTTTCCGATCCTCTCCCCTATAATCCCGAACGGCCCGCCGTCATGGCCTTCGCCAAGAGAACTCCTATGCACCTTCAATGCCCCCTTTGCCGCAGCCCCCTGCACCTTCATGCCGCCTCCCGCGGGGTCTATTGCGACAACAAGCACCACTTCGATCCCGCACCGGAAGGCTATCTGGACCTCATCCCCGGCAAGAAGAACCCCAAGGACAGCGACAGCCGGGCCCTGCTGCGCGCCAAGCGCCGCTTCCTGGAACAAGGCCACCAGCTGCCTCTGGTGGACGCCATGGTGAACCTGCTCGCTCCTCTTGGCGAGCGCGAGCTTGTCCACCTCGGCTGTGGCGAGGGGTACTACTGCCGCGCCCTGGCTGAGCGGCTGCCCGGCTGGCAGGTCGGCGGTTTCGATCTGGCCAAGAATGCCATCTTCGCCGCCAACAAGGCGCAACCGGAAGGCCAGTTCGTCATCGCCGACCCGGCGCGCGCCCCGCTGCTGCCTGGCACGGCCCAGGTGCTGCTGGTCAACGACCTCAAGGTCAAGACGGAACTCCTGGTCAGCTGGCTGGCACCGGGCGGCTATCTGCTCCACGTGCAGCCAGGCCCTCGCCATCAGTGGCAATTGCGCGTCAGCCTCAATCCGGTGAGCATGGAACATCCCCTGAGCTGGCCCGCCCTCACCGGGCTTGTCAATGTTGCCCAGCAACGCGCCCAGTTCAGTACGGCGCTGGATCAGGGCCTGCGCGAGCACATTCTGGAGACCAGTCGCCTCGGCTGGCGTGCCAGCGGCGAACAGCGCCACGCCTTCACCCACCAGGGGCCCGACGCCCTCGAGCAGGATCTGCTGCTCAGCCTGTGGCAAAAACCGCTGTGAACCGGTGACATACCATGAAAAAAGGCCCTGACGGGCCTTTTTGACAAAGCGAGTGCGCCTTTCCTCTGACAGGGAAGAGACACCCGACCACGCAGCAAGACAAAAATGGGGCCCTCGGCCCCATTTTTCATCACGGCAGATCAGTTGCAGCTCGCCGCGCCCTGATCGACCCAGACAGCGGCCTTGCCGGGCTCATCGCCCTTGGTCCAGTACTGGGCCTTCCACTTGCGGCCGTTGTGGCTGGTGACATCACCGCCGTTGTAGACCACTCCGGCATCCCAACCCAGTTGCACCTGGCTCACCAGTTTCCACTGATCGGCGGTGCGGCTCGGCTCGTTGCCCTGGGTCCAATACTTGGCCTGCCACACCAGTTGCTTGTGGCTCACCTTGTCATTGGTGTTGTAGACGGTACCTGCACTCCAGGCCGGGTGGTTGGCCGCATCCGGATCGCTGGCCTCGCAGCCACCACCTGTACTGGCCGGCTTGACGGTCAGGCGGGTAACGGCTGTGGCATCCAGCGCCCCGTCGGTGACCACCAGGGTCAGATCGTAGGCCGTGTCACTGGTCACGTTCGAGCCCGTGACCACCAGGGTCGCACTGTCCAGACCGGTGGCGCTGAGCCCGGCCGGCACTGTCCACTGATAACTCAGGGCATCACCATTGGGGTCGGAAGCGGTGGCCTTGATGCTCACCTGCTTGCCAGCCTCGACGGTCGCACTGGCCGGTACGCTGACCACGGGGGGCAGGTTCGGCTGCGGCGCCTTGTTGGTGACCACCACCTGATCCTTGGCCGAGAGCCCCTGATCGTCGGTCACGGTCAGCTCGAACACCAGATTGATGTCGCTGCTGACGGCATCCAGTACCACACGGGCCTTGGCCTGGGTGGCATCCAGCAGGCTGGCCTGGGGTCCGGAGACCTGTTTCCAGCTGTAGGTCAGCGCCCCGTTTTCCGGATCGTGGGAGGCACTGCCGTTGAGGGTCACCTCGGCCGGGCCGGTGGCACTCAGATCGCTGCCGGCATTGGCAACCGGCGGCTTGTTGACCGGCGGCAGCGTACCCTCGCCGTGGCCCAGCCCCTCGTGCATGGCGTTGAGGATGTCGCCGTTGTCCGCATCAATTTCCCAGGCGAACAGACCGCCGAGCTGGTTCGCCAGCACGTACTGCCCCTTGGCCTTGACCGAGCGGTCGTTGTCGAAGGTAATGAGGTCACCACTGCTGGCCTTGAAGACATAGGGGGCCTCGGCCGACTCGTCATAGCCCTGCTCCCAGCCTGCGCCCATGCGGTTGTTGACGATGTCGCGGTAATCCACCACGCCATTTTCCCAGGTACCGCTCACCGGTCCGGTGGCGGTGCCGGTGAAGGGGTTGCCGGCCTGGTAGTTCTTCACTCCGGTCCAGCCACGGCCATACATGGCCGCCCCCACCACTATCTTGCCCGGTGTCACCCCCTGACCCAGCAGCGCCTTGACGCCCTTGTCGGTGGTGTACTTGGTGGCCGGATCCCAGCTGGAGGCAAAGAGGTTGGTCTGGTGGGCCAGATTCGTCAGGTCGAAGGCGCCGCTGAAGTCGTAGCTCATCAGGAAGATGTGGTCCATGTACTGCTGGGCCGCCTGATAATCCACCTTGGCAATCTTGTCACCGCCGGCGCTGATGGCCGAGGTCAGCTCATACTGGCGGCCGGTCTCGGCTTCCAGTTCATCGAGCATGGCTCGCAACTCCTTCATCAGCACCACATAGGTGGCTCCGTCATTCGGGCCGCCCAGGCTGGGGTTGGCCCCCTGTCCGCCCGGGAACTCCCAGTCGATGTCCACGCCGTCGAAGAATTTCCAGGTCTGCAGGAACTCTTTGACCGAGGCGACGAAGGTATCGCGCTTGGTCTTGTCACCCAGGAAGTAAAAGGGATCGGAGAGGGTCCATCCGCCGACAGACGGCAGAATCTTGAGGTCCGGATGGGCCTGTTTGAGGGCCATCAGGTTGCCGAAGTTGCCCTTGTAGGGCTCATCCCAGGCGCTGAGGTTGCCTTGGGACATCTGGATCGCCGCCCAGGGATCATGGATGGAGACCTTGAAGTCTTCGCGGCCCGCACAGGAGCGCTGCAACGCCTCGAAGCTGCCGGAGATCTCTTTGAGGCTGTCGTTGATGCCGTTGCCACCGCAGATGGGGGTGAAGCCGTAGAGAATATGGGTCAGGTTCTGGGCCGGGATCTTGTCCACGGTGAACTTGCGACCATAGACACCCCACTCCACGTAGTAGGCCCCCACCACCTTGCCGGACTTGTTGGCGTAGGGCTTGTTGTTCTCCTTGAGGGGCGCATTGAGCGGCGCCAGGTGGCTGCCGTCGGTATCGGCGACCATCAGCTCCTTCTTGTCGGAGAGGGTGCAGCCGTCGGCGTTGCACAGGGCCACCTGCATCTGGTAACGCCCCCCCTTGGTGACCTTGAAGTTGGCGGTACCCGCGGCGGAGGCCGGGCCTGACCACACCTCCTTGCCGTCGAGCAGTACCTTGGCGGTCTGTCCGACGTCACCGGACCAGAGGTTCCAGGTCACGCTCACGGGAGCGCCATCCTTGTGGACGGTCACCAGCTGGTTGTAGGCCGAAGCGGCCTGATTGACTTCAACGATGGCAAACTTGGTGGGGCCGGATCCAATGGTGGGTTTGCCCGGGGCAGCGGCGAAGGCGGAGGTAGTGCAAAGCCCCCCGACCAGAAGCGCCAGCAGGGAAAGTTTTGGACTTAACATATTTGAACTTCCTTATTTCGTTATTGGAATTAACAACGAAAAAGGCAACGCAACCTGCCAGGTAACGCAGACAACATCGCAACCATGGCTTGGCCCATGGACGATACAACCTGTGGTGGCCCCGCTATCCTAGGTACGCAGACCCTTAGACCGGAAGCTTTGCGTCCCGGACTTTCATCCGGTTTGCCTTTTTGCACAACTTGATTTGCGACAAAAATAATCGCCGAATGACTATAGAGGAGAGTCGCTCGGGTGCCACCTGCCAAAAGTGACACCCAAAGGGACTCAACTTTCACCAAAACCTGAAAATAACAACGAAAGAGACGCCATCATCGGCGATCATGGCGTCTGGATGGCATCCAGAAAATGTTCAGTCAATGCTCGATTCTGTGAGGCCAGTCACTGAACCGGCATCAGCAGGCTGTTCATCAGGGCGCGCAGCTTGAGAGGTTTGACCGGTTTGCTCACGTAGCCGAAGCCGTGCTCACGGATCTGTGCCTGCAACTCGCTCTTGCGATCCGCACTGATGATGATGCCGCCGATACCGTTGCCATGGGCCAGCCTGATCATGTGCAGCGCCTGCAACCCGGTCTTGCCGTCATCCAGGTGATAATCCGACAGCACCAGCGCAGGCAGGAAGCCGCCGCCGATGATCTCTTCCGCCTGCTCCAGGCTCTGGGCACAGCGCACCTCGCAGCCCCAGCGTCCCAGCAGCGAGGCCATGGCGATGAGGATATCCTCCTCGTTGTCGATGCAGAGGATCCTGACCCCTTCCAGCTGACTGTCTCGCAGGGCCGGGGTCGTCACCTGGCTGGGGATGACGGGCCGGGTCGCGAGGTTCAGGGTGATGGCAAAGACGGACCCCGCTCCGGGCCAGCTGCGCAGGGAGAGCTGATGACCCAGCACCAGCGAGATGCCGCGGGCGATGGCGAGCCCGAGGCCAAGCCCCTGCTCCCTGGCGGTGCGGGAGTGATCGAGGCGGGAAAACTCGTCGAAGATCGCCTCCTGCTTGCCCTCCGGGATGCCGGGGCCGTTGTCCCACACCTCGATGCGCACCTTATCCCCCATGCGGCGACAGCCGAGCAGCACCCGACCGCCGGGGTTGTAGCGAAATGCGTTGGTGAGGAAGTTCTGCAACACCCGCCGCAGCAAGCGCACATCGCTGTAGACCGCAAGGCGGCTCTCCACCACGGAGAACTGGATCCCACCGGCCTGGGCCAGCACGCCGAATTCCGCCTTGAGATTGTCCAGCACATCGCTCAGGGCGAAATCGAGCTTCTTCGCCTTGAACTTGCCCGCCTCGAGGCGCGAGATGTCCAGCAGATCCGTGATGAGATCCTCGGTCGCCCCCAGGGCGTCGTCGATGTGGCGAGCGATGCGAGCCGGTTCGTCCTCCGGGGGCAGCATCTCCAGCAAGGAGGAGGTAAAGAGCTTGGCCGCGTTCAGCGGCTGGGTCAGGTCGTGGCTCACCGCCGCAAGGAACCGGCTCTTGGACTGATTTGCCCGCTCCACCTGCTGGTTTACCAGCAGCAGTTGGCGGTTGAGTTCGGAGAGCTCGTGGGTGCGCTCGGCCACCCGCGCCTCCAGGTGCTCGTTCGCTTCCCGCAGCACCCGCTCCGCCGCCCTGAACGGGGTGATATCGGTGAAGGTCATGACAAAGCCCCCCGCAGGCATGGGGTTGCCCTGCATCTCGATGACTCGGCCATCGGGACGCTCCCGCGCCGAGACATGGGGGCTACCACGCTTCATGAAGGCAACCCGCCGCGCCACCTGGGCCTCGATGTCTCCCTGGCCGCACAACCCCTGTCCAGCGTTGTAGCGGATGATCTCCTCGATGGAACGGCCCACCTGAATGAGACCGGGGGGATAGGAGAACAGCTCGATGTAGCGTCGGTTCCAGGCCACCAGCCTGAGCTCCCTGTCCACCACGGAGATCCCCTGCCCCATGTGTTCGATTGCCCCCTGCAACAGGCCGCGGTTGAAGCGGAACATGTCGGAGGCCTCGTCCACTATGGTGGCGATCTCCTCGAGCTGCATGTTGCGTCCCTGCAGGGCGGAGGCCAGCACCAGTCGGGCGGACGAGGTACCGAACACCCCCGCCAGCAGTCGCTCCGTGTGGGCGATGAGCTCCGCCGAGGCCTGCATCTGGGGCGCCAGGGTGCCTCCCCGCTCGCCGGCGAAGCGGCCGAAGGCCCGCTTGACGCGGCTGGAACCGACGAAACGGGCCGCCAGCATCTCCAGCTCCTTCACCGAGACCCGCGCATGATAGAGCGCCGAGGTATCCCGGCTCGTCTTGCCGACGAAGTTGGCTGCCTGCAGCCGCTCGCTCACCGCCGCCCGTGACAGCAGGGAGCCCGCCACATAGCCGACGAGGTTGAGCAGAAGACTTAGGAAGAGGCACCAGGCCCCCAGACTCAGATCCCGCACCGCCGGCCAGTCTGGGGGCGCCAGCAGGGCTTCGAGGGGGGAGCCAGCCAGCAGTCCGCTCTCCGCCAGCAGGGTCACGAACCAGAGGCTGACCCCGAGGGCGAGCCCGAGATAGACGCCCTTGCGATTGCCATGACGCCAGTACAGGCCGAGCAGCAGGGCCGGTGCGAACTGGGCCACGGCCCCGAACGAAAGATAACCGATGCGCGACAGACTGGTGAGATCCCCGAGCCAGAGATAGAGCGCCCAGGCCGCCAGCAAAATCAGCAAGATGGCGCCCCGACGCACCTGCAGCAGCAACCGCATCAGGCGCTCGTCCCGCCCCTGTTGCCAGACCCGGCGCAGCAGGACCGGCAACACCAGATCGTTGCTCACCATGATGGCCAGGGCGATGGTGCAGACGATCACCATGCCGGTGGCCGCCGAGGTACCGCCGAGAAATGCCAGCATCGCCATGCCGTCGAATCCGAGGGACATGGGGAGGCTTATCACATAGGTGTCCGAGGCCATGTCTGCCCCGACCCACTGCTTGCCTGCCAGCGCCAGCGGCCAGATGAAGAGCCCCATCAGGAAGAGATAGAGGGGGAAGATCCAGCGGGCCCAATGCAGATCCTGCCCCTGGTTGTTCTCCACCACGGTCACGTGAAACTGGCGCGGCAGGCAGATGACGGCACACATGGCGATCAGGGTGTAGATCGCGAGCTCCAGCAGACTGCCCGGCGTCACCGCCACCACCGCATCGAGGAAGTCGCCCGCCACCAGGGTACGCGCCTCGCTCGGTCTGGCGATGATGAGCCAGAGCGCAAAGCCCCCCACTGCCATGAAGGCGAGCAGCTTGACCACGGACTCGAAGGCGATGGCCACCACCATGCCCCTGTGGTGCTCGGTGGCATCCAGGTTGCGGGTGCCGAACAGAATGCTGAACAGGGCCAGCAGCAGGGTGACCCCCAGCGCCAGCTCCGCCATGTTGCTGGTGGGGCTGACCCCCGTGCTGTTGGCCATCAGCAGATCGAGCCCGGTGACGATCGCCTTGAGCTGCAGCACCAGATAGGGAAGTATCCCCATGACGGCGATGAGGCTGATCACCATGGCCAGGCGCTGAGACTTGCCATAACGGGCGGCAATGAAATCGGCGATGGAGGTGATGTGCTCACGCTTGGCCACCAGGATGAGGCGGGCCAGTAGGCGCCAGCCAAACAGGAACACCAGCATGGGGCCCAGGTAGATGGGCACCGGCGACCAGGGGGATTCGCTGGCCTGGCCCACGGTGCCGAAGAAGGTCCAGGAGGTGCAATAGACCGCCAGCGACAGGCTGTAGAGCAGAGGCTGCCCCTTGGGGCGACGGCGCTTGTTCTTGTCCGCCACATAGGCGATGAGGAACAGCAAGCCCAGATAGGCGAGCGACAACCCGATCAGCAGCCATCCATGGTGCATCTCTCTACTTCCCTTTTCCAGATAAGTCGGAGGCCTGCCGCGCCAGAGACCGGCAGACCTGTGTCATCGGCCCTGTTCAGGGCTCTCCTCACGCAGCCGCAACACGAAGACCGGCAGCACTACCAGCACCATGATAAAGAAGATGCCGCCTCCCAGCGGCTCGAACAGCACGCCGCAGATCGCCATCAGGGCCGCCACCGTCATGCCGAGGCCGAGCGCCGCATAGAGCGCCTGGGTGGGGATCTGCTGCTCCGCGGGCAACTGGCGGGTCATGAAGCGGATGGCGCCGAGGTGACTGACGCAGAAGGTGACCCCGTGCAGCAGCTGGCCGAGCACCAGCACCGCCAGGTCAGTAGAACTGCCGAGCAGCACCCAGCGCACCACGCAGCCAAGGGCCCCCACCAGAAACAGGGTCTGGGCGCCGAAGCGCTGGAGGAAGCGCTTGTCCGCGGCGAACATGGCGATCTCCGCCACCACTCCCAGAGCCCATAGATACCCGATCAGGGTGCCGCTGTAGCCGGCGCTCTTCCAGTAGATGGCGCTGAAACCGTAGTAGGCCGCATGACTCCCCTGCAGCAGGGCGGTGATGAGCAGGAAGCGGCGCACCGGGGCCGACCTGAGCGTGACGAGCAGCGAGGCCTTGGCCCGCTCCCCTTGCAGCTCCCGGGGGGCGGGTCGCAGCGGCAGCAGACTGAGCCCCAGCATGATCAGCAGCCCGGCCACCATGGTGTGCAGCACCCAGTCGCTGCCAAAGTTGCCCACCAGGGCCCCCACCAGGGTGGAGGCGACGATAAAGGCAAAGGAGCCGCACAGCCGCACCTTGCCGTAGTCGAGGTGGGTCTGAACCACCATGCGGGTGGCAAGCGCCTCTCCCATGGGCATCAGGGTCGGGTAGATGAAGTTGGCCGCCAGGGTCAGCACCACCAGCCACCAGAGGCTGTGGCCCAGATAGAAACCGAGGAAGGCCAGCAGACTCAGCAGACAGAGCAGCCGGGTGACGGGCAGCAACTGGCCGGCCCCCTTGACTCGCCCCATCACCATCAGGTTGCCGGCAAAGCGGATGGCCATGCCCACCCCCAGCAACAGCCCTATCTGTTCAGTACTCACCCCGATGCCTTCCAGCCAGAGCGACCAGAACGGCAGGTAGGCGCCATAAACGAAGTAGAAGGCACCAAAAAACAGGGCTAACCAGGAGAACGCGGGCATAGAGGCTCGGGCTGCATGACAAGGGGCACAAATGATAACCGATTTCGGGGCGGGGATCCCCAGGCGGCATGACAGATAAAAACCATAAATATCAATAAAGTTGAACCTTTGTCACATCCCCCTGTCTATTGGGTAACACCGCTTCCTGATGAGTGTTGCAATCCTTCCACCCGCCCCTGGCGGGTTTCTTTTTTGCAGACGCCGACCTTCATGACAAAAGGGGCCCGAGGGCCCCTTTTCCTGCATGCTGGTCCACGACCATCAGAACACGTACTTGACCCGTGCACTGAGGTTGCGGCCAGGCTCGGTCTGCTTGCTGGTATCCGCGGTGGCGGCAAGGCCGGTGATGCTCTCGTAGCTCACGTACTCCTTGTCAAACAGGTTGAATACCCCCACGTTGAGCTGCAGGTCCTGCACCGGCTTGAACTGGGCATAGAGATCCACCACGCCCCAGCCTGCGCTCTTGATGTTGTCGTTGCCTCGCGCATCCTTGCCCACCTTGTCCATGTCGTCGGCAAAGCGCAATGCGGTGTTGATGTTCCAGTTCGGCTGCTCCAGACGCACCCCGACGCTGCCGTTCAGGGGGCTCAGGCTGTTGATGTAGTTGCCCTCGCCATCCTTGCCCTCGATGTAGGCCAGGTTGCCCCAGACGTTGACCAGCTCGTTCAACCAGTAGTCCGCCTTGGCCTCGGCCCCCTTGGTGGTCGCCTTGTCCAGGTTCTGGTACTGATAGAGGGCGGTACGGCCTTCGGTGCCCACGGCCGTCAGCTCGATGAAGTCGTCGAACTTGTTGTAGAAGGTGGCCACTTCATAGCTGAACCCGCCACGGCTGCCGCGCACCCCCAGATCGATGCCGTCGCTGCTCTCTGGCTTGAGGTTCGGGTTGGGCTCGATGCGATAGCCATACGCCTGGTGGTTCAGGGTGGAGAAGGCGTTGTCATACATGGGCGCCTTGAAGCCGTGGCTGTACTGGGCGAACAGGTTCGCCGCCTCGTGCGCCTTGAACACCAGCCCCAGCTTGGGAGAGAACTCCCCTTCGGAGATCTTCTTCATGTTCTCGCCCGTGTAGGCGGGATCCTCGTCCGGGGTCATCTTGTAGTAGTCGTAACGCACGCCCGGGGTCAGCACCCAGCGCTCGCCGAACTTGATCTCGTCAAAGGCCCAGAGCGCACTGCGCTCGCTGGTGGTGGAGGGGAAGCTCAGCTCGTTGTAGCCGACGAAGTCACCCGGAACGGTCGGCCCCTTGAAGCGGGTGCGCTCGTTGTCGGTGTGCTCGTATTCCAGGCCCCAGGCCAGACGCTGGCTGGCGAGCGCCTTGTTGAACTTCACCTGGGCGCCCAGGCTCTCCTGCTCGAAACCGTTGTGATCCAAGGAGTTCTTGGTCACATAGGGGTTGCCCGGCATGACCGGATACTTGGACGAAGCGTACTGATCCAGGGTCTGCTTGGCGCGGCTGTAGTAGATCTTGCTGTCCACGCGATCCGCCCAGGGGGCGTTCAGGGCGAGGCCATGATCCAGTACCAGGGAGAGGTTGTCGGTCTCCTTGTCGGTAATGGGCTGGTTGAAGACGGAGCCCGCCTTGGTCAGATCGATGGCATCCGGATCCTGCCCCTCGGTGAAGTAATCCACCGTCAGTTTCAGGAACTGATCATCGGAGAGATTCCACTTGCTCTTGAACAGCACGGCCTGGCTGACGATGTCGAACTCGTTCTTGTCGCCGTCATAATTCTGGGTGACACCGCCATCGCGCCAGGTGTAGCGCAGCAGGTTCTCGACTTCCCCGGTGCGCAGCGCCCCCGTGATGCCGGCCATTCTCTGGTGGCTGCTGGAGGCATAACCCGTGGTCGCATCCAGATAGCTGTCGCGACCCTTGAGGAAGTCGCCAGCATCCTTGGTGGTGATGGCAATGACGCCTCCCAGAGCATCGGAACCGTAAGCGGCCGAGGCCGGCCCTTTGGCCACTTCCACCTGCTTGATCATGTCGGTGTCGAAGTAGGTCTGACCCACGCCGCCATTCTTGTAGGCATCGTTCTGGCGCACACCGTCCTGCACCACCTTGACCCGGTTTTCGCTCATGCCGCGAATGGTGAAGGTTTGGGCATCTCCTGCGCCTCCCTGCACGCTCACCCCGGGCTCATAGCGGAACAGATCGGCGACGTTGCTGACGACCTGCTCTTCAATCTGCTCCGAGGTAATGACGGCGATGGGACCGGAAACATCTTCCAGCTTCTGTTCCATCCGGGAGCCGCTGACGACCATGACTTCATCGGCTTTCTTGTCTGCGGCGAAAGCGGGGGAAATCAGCCCGGCCACCACGGCGAGGGCTATCAGGGAGGGGGTGTTGTTGTGCGCCACTGCAAAGTCCTTATTGAGAATTATTATCAAGCGGAAGGCATATTACCCCGCCAGAGACAAAGATCAATAATAAAGTGAATCATTCTCATTTCACTTTATCGTCATTCCCCCTTACACTGGCGCCACTTTTTGCTCGCCATGCCGCCATCCCATGGTGCAGCCTTTTCCCATCCCCTGTTTCGTGAGTGAGTAACCATGATCCGACGACTCCCCCTGCTCGCCCTGCCCCTGCTGCTGGCCGCCTGCACCACCACGCCGCAGAACACCCCACCCGAGACCCTCTATCACGCACGGCTCGATACGGCCCAGGGGCAGGCGCTGACCTTCGAGCAGGCGGTGGCGCGGGTGGCGGATGCCGACATCGTGCTGGTGGGGGAGCTTCACACTCACCCGGCCATCCATCTGTTGCAGGCACGTCTGCTGGCGGGGCTTGACGAGATGTCGCAAGCCGATGGCCGGGCCCTGGTACTCTCCATGGAGCAGTTCAGCCGCGCCGATCAGCCGGTGCTGGATGCCTACCTGGCCGGACGCATCGGCGAATCAGCCCTCATTCGAGATGGCCATGCCTGGCCCAACTACCAGAGTGATTACCGCCCTCTGGTGGAATTCGCCAAGGCGCAGCACCTGCCAGTGATCGCCGCCAATGCCCCCAAACCCCTGGTGAGCTGCGTCGGTCAGGAGGGACCAGCCTGGCTCGACAAACTGCCGGCCAATCGCCGCAGCCAGATTGCCCGCGAGCTGACTCTGGGGGATGACGGCTACCGCCAGAAGTTCATGGCCTCCATGCACCATGGGGATGCGGACGGCAACGCCCGTCGCTTCGCCGCCCAGACCAGCTGGGACGACACCATGGCCGAAAGCATGGTGGATTATCTGGGCAAGCATCCCGGCAGGCGCATCATGCATATCGCAGGCAACTTCCACGTGGAGGGGGGACTCGGGATCGCCAGTCGCATCGCCAGCCGCAATCCGGCACTCAAGGTGGCACTCATCGTGCCGCAAACCGGTGACGAGACAGCCCCCGGGAGAGACGCCGATGTCAGGGTCCACATCGCTCCCCTGCCGGAACGCTGGCTAAATGCAAAGGAAATGAAGCAAGATATGGGCGCACTGCATCAATCCCGAAGCCGTGACTGCAGCCAATGGTTGCAACCCTCAAAATAGCCCAAGGATTTCATATGGATGTGTTACTCGTCATCGACATGCAACAGGGGTTGTTCGATAACCCCCGCCATCAGGATGCCCAGGTCATCGCCAACATCAATCGTCTGGCCGATCGCGTGCGGGGCCAACACGGACGGGTCATCTATGTGCAACACGACGAACCGGGTTCCGAGCTGGAACCTGGCAGTGCGGGCTGGCAACTGCACGCCGATCTGGCCCCGTCTCCCAACGACAGCCGGGTGCGCAAGACCGCCTGTGACAGCTTCCTCGACACCGAGCTCGGCTTCTTGCTGGCAGAGCAGTCGGTAGACAGACTGCTCATCTGCGGCTGTGCCACCGACTTTTGCGTCGATACCACGTTGCGCAGCGCCGCCGCCAGGGGCTTTGACGCCTTTGCGGTGACCGACGCCCATACCACGGCGGACAGGCCGCACCTGAGTGCGGAGCAGATCATCCAGCACCACCACTTCATGTGGCGGCATCTGAGCCTGCCTCAAGGCAGAAGCGTGACCCTGCTCACGACGGATGAGCTGCTGGCCACCATTCAACCCGAGCGGGCGTGTTAAGCTGCCCGTCCTGATGTGAACACCCGATTGGAGTCTTGTGTGCGTCTACTCTCTGCCGTTGCCCTCACGCTGCTGTTACCGGCGCTCACCGCCTGCTCCGGCTTGCCGGGGGCAGCACCCGATGGCCCGGCCCCCCTGTTCCACACCCATATCAGCGACGACGGGAGCAAGCGCTTCACCTTCGAGGCCGCCCCTCTCGACGTCCTGCCCACCCGGTTGCAGGAGGGAGATGACAACCGGCTGAGCCGCCGCGACAAGAGCCTGCTGGAACGCCGGGAAGCCCTGCAGGACGAGCAGCTCACCCAGATGCTGGCCACGCGCAAGTATTGCCGAAGCGGCTATATCGTCCTCAGCCAGACCTCCTGGAAGATCCGCGGAGAATGCAACGAGAGCGCCAGCCAGGCCGATCGCGATGCCTTCCCCAACCAGGCAGGCTGGCAGGAGTAACCCGGGACATAACAACAAAACGGGCAGCCCAGGCTGCCCGTTTCTCATTTCGCTGATTGTTCCCTCAAACGGGTTCATCCGCCGGGCTGGTCAGCTCGGCGCCATTGTCGATGCGTTTGTGCCCTTCCACCAGGTGAACGAAGTCCACCAGTTCGTCGCCGGAGACACGGAACGCCTGACCGAATCCCTTGACGAACAGTCCCTGCTCGGGCTTGAGCCTAAACAGCACGAAGTCCTTGAGGTTGGAGAGCCCTTTGACTATCTCGCCGAAGCGCCCTTCCAGCGCCGCAACGGCCTTCTCCCAGCGTGCGTCGTCGCGCGCCACCACCTCGGCGACCGCATCGAAGGTCAGACGCTTGCGGGCAAACAGCTCGCGGGCCCCGGTTTCGTCCTCGATCAGCATCAGCGATACCTTGGGCACCTGTTGCAGGTTGCGGGCGTGGCGAGCTATCTCGGAGATGAGCACATAGTATCCATCTTCCTGCAGCACGAAGGGGGCATAGCTGGCATTGGGGTTGCCTTCGCCATCCACAGTGGCGAGCTGCAGGGTACGGCAACCGTCGCGGAACTCGCGGATCTCAGGTTGCAGGCGGTTTTGCAGGCGCTCCTGACGTTCACTCATGCTTTCACTTCCTCTTGATACTGACGGCGCAGGGCCATGAAACGCTCCACCTGCTCAGGCAGCAGTTGACGCTGCTCGTCCCGGCCCAGGTAGATCTTGAAAATGCAGCGGCCACTGTGGCCGAAGAACTGGAAGGAGTGCCCTTCCTTGCCCATGAAGAGCTTGCTGACCAGGGCGATGCCCGCCACGTTGTCGAGCTTGAGGTGGCCGTGCAGTTCGCCGTCCCGCCCCATCAGGTTGTAGTAGCCGCGCGCGTTCTTGCCCTTGGGGAAGGGAGCCTTCACCTCGAAGATGGAGCCATCGGATTCGACGATGGTGGTCACCTGACCCCAGCTGGACAGGTCCACCAGCAGGGCTTCGGCCTCCCCGGCCGGCACTTGCGTCATCAGGGCGGCAGGCAGATTGCGTACCACCTCCCACTCGCTGACGGCCAGCTCGGTGGCGAGGGTGGATGGGTGGGCGCTGGGGTCTTGCTCCAGCAGCGCGTGAATGCGTTGTGCAATGCTCATCGGTTCTCCCTGGATGATCTGGCGATGGTGCTCGGTGTCGCGGCGGATACTGTAATAAAGCGCCCCAAGTAACGCAATTGATAATCGCTTTCATTCTCAGTGCATTTTGATGGACGACTTGATATTCTCGGCGGCAACCCTATTTCATTCACCCTTCGGAGGTTCGCATGGGCCGTCGTTTTGCCCTCGCATTCAGCCTGCTCGGCTGTGCCCTTTCCCTCTCTTCCCCATCCGTCATGGCGGTGGAGCGTATCGTCAGCATAGGCCCGGCCACCACGGAACTCATCCTGGCACTGGGAGGCGAGCAGAGCCTGGTCGCCACCGATGTCAGCAGTCCGGAGCCCAGAGGCGTGCCCAAGGTCGGCTATCACCGCGCCCTCGCCGCCGAAGGGATCCTGAGCCTCTCTCCGACCCTAGTGGTCGGCAGCGACGAGATGGGCCCGAACAGCACGCTTGATCAGTTGCGCCGTGCCAACGTCAAGGTCGAGGTCATGGCCACAGCCCCTACGCTGGCCAACCTCAACGAGCGTATCGACACCCTGGCCCATCTCCTGGGTGACCAGGCGGCAGGGAGCAAGCTCAAGGAGGAAATTGCCGCCCAAAGCGACACCCTGGCGGCGCAGGCGAAGCAGAACAAGCCCCTCAAGGTCGCCTTCCTGCTGCTGCACAAGGGTCAGCCCACCAGCATCGCCGGCGGCAACACCACCGCCAGCGCCCTCGTCACCCTGGCGGGCGGCGTCAATCCGGTGGCTGGGCTCCACGACTACAAGCCCGTCTCCACCGAATCCCTCATCGAGCTGCAACCTGATCTGGTGCTGGTGAGCGGCCGCGACTGGCAGCAGTATCAGGATCCCGACGCCGTCCTGAGTCAGGTGCCCGCCCTGTCAGCCACCCCGGCAGGCAAGAACAAGGCCATCCACGCCATCGACGGACATGCCCTGCAAGGGGGCCTCAGCCTTCGTTCCCTGCAACAGGCGAACCAGATCGCCCAGTGGATCAAGCAGGGTTCCTGATGCGCCTGCCTCTGCCCTGGCTGCTCGCCCTGACCGGCTGCGCGCTGGCGTTGCTGCTGGTCGGGTCCCTCGCGACCGGCCCCATGTCCCTCTCCCTTGGCGAGAGCCTGCGCGCCCTGTTTGCCGGACCACAGAGCGGGATTGAGGCTCACAAATTATTGATCGTGCAGGAGATCCGTCTACCACGAACCCTGCTCTGCATCGCCGTGGGGGGCATTCTCGGCCTCTGCGGCGCCGTCATGCAGGGACTGTTTCGCAACCCCCTGGCAGACCCCGGCATCATAGGGGTGTCGGGTGGGGCGGCACTCGGCGCAGCCCTGGCTATCGTGTTGCTCGCCCCGCTGGGCTCGCACCTGCAGAGCCTGCTCGGCCTGGGGTTGCTGCCCCTGCTCGCCTTTCTCGGCGGAGCCCTCACCACCACCCTCGTCTATCTGCTGGGTACCCGGGAAGGGGGCACCTCGGTCACCGTGATGCTGCTGGCCGGGGTGGCCATCACGGCGCTCTCCGGCGCCGTCATCGGACTGCTCACCTATCTCGCCGACGATCAGATGCTGCGCAACTTGAGTCTGTGGCAGATGGGCTCCCTGGCGGCAGGCAAGCCGGTCGATGTGACGCTGGCGCTGCTGACCCTGGTCACTTTGCTGCTGCTGTTCATGCGCGATGCCAATCCCCTCAACGCCCTGCTGCTGGGAGAGGGAGAGGCACGGCATCTGGGGGTGAACGTGCAGATGCTGAAGCGTCGCCTCATCCTGCTCACTGCTGCCGGTGTCGGCGTGGCGGTGGCGGTGGCTGGCATGATCGGCTTTGTCGGTCTGGTGGTTCCCCATCTGGTACGGCTGCTGGCCGGTCCCAACCATGTCCGCCTGTTGCCGCTGTCTGCCCTGTTGGGGGCTGGCCTGCTGCTGGGGGCCGACATGCTGGCACGCACCCTGCTCGCTCCGGCCGAGCTGCCCGTCGGCATCATCACCGCCCTGCTGGGTGCCCCCTTCTTCATCTGGCTCTTGGTCAAGAGCCGCCGAACCCTGTAACAGGAGATCGCCACTTTGCCCAGATCCCCCTCCCCCCTGCTCAGTTGCCGGGGCCTTCGCCTCAGTCGCGGCAACCGACTTATCCTGGACAACCTAGATCTCGACCTGCATGCCGGCAGCCTGACCGCCCTGCTCGGCCCCAACGGGGCGGGCAAAAGCTCGCTGCTCAAGTGCCTGACCGGCGAGCTGGAACATGAAGGGGAGATCCACCTGTTCGGCCAGACCCGCAGGGGGTGGGCCGACAACGCTCTGGCCCACCGGGTCGGTGTGCTGCCGCAAAGCTCCTCCTTGAGCTTCCCCTTCCTGTGCGAAGAGGTGGTAGCCATGGGCCGGCTGCCCCACAGCGAGCCTGCCAGCCGGCGCGACGAGATAGTCCGCGCCGCCATGACCCACGCCGGGGTCGACCATCTGGCGAACCGCCTCTATCCCGGCCTTTCAGGCGGGGAACGTCAACGAGTGCAGTTCGCCCGGGTGCTGGCCCAGATCTGGCAGGCACCGGAGGAACCGCAGCAAGCGCGGCTTCTGCTGCTGGACGAGCCCACCTCGGCGCTGGATCTCAAATACCAGCACCAGTTGCTCGCCATGGCCCGGGCGCTGGCCGGCCGCAACACCGCCGTGCTGGTGGTGTTGCACGATCTCAATCTGGCAGCCCGCTACGCCGATAGGCTGGTGATGCTGGAGCAGGGCAGGCTGATGGCTGACGGCAGCGCAGGCGAGGTGCTGACCCCGGCGCTCATCGCGCGCCTCTACGACTACCCCGCCCAGGTGATCCACCACCCCGAGAGCGGCGTCCCCATGGTGGTGTGACACCCGGGGGGCAGATAGCAACAGAGCGCCATCAGGCGCTCTGTCTTTTTGCGGTATCCAGCCCTGGGCTGACCAGCAGGGCAATCCCCTGGGCACATCAGGCTATCTGGTAGCGCCCCGGCTTGTGATTGAGTGTCAACACCAGGTTACAGATGATGGCTGCCACCACGGAAAGCGCCAGCAGCCAGGGGGAGACCACGAAGAAAGAGGCAACCACGATGGCGCAATCCAGCCCCATTTGCAGCTTGCCTGCCCGCACACCCCATCTGTCCTGAATGAAGAGCGCCAGGATGTTGAAGCCCCCCAGGCTCGCCTTGTGGCGGAACATGATGAGCAGCCCCATGCCGATCAGGGTGCCGCCGATCAGCGCCGCATAGACGGGTTCGATCTTGCCGATTTGCAGCACGGCGTTGAGGTGATCTGTCATGAAGGAGACGGTGGCCACGGCGGCAAAGGTATTGAGGGTGAAACGCGGCCCCATTCTGAGCCAGGCCAGGGCATAGAAAGGCAGGTTCATGGCGAAGAACAGCAGGCCGAAGCTGATGCCGGTCACCTGTTGCAGCAGCAGCGCCAGGCCGGCGGTGCCACCGGTGAGCAGGCCGACCTGATGGAACAGGAAGATGCCGAGGGAAACGAAGCCTGCTGCGGTCAGCAAGGCGAGCACATCCTCATACAGTGGATGCGCAGAGTGTGAAGTGTTGTCCATAACCAGGTATCCAGTCGCGAAGCAAGAGAGTGTTGGCCGCCCGTCGGGCGGAGCGAGCCCCGTGAACCGGGGCTTCGTTATGCAGACAGTCTCCAATTTGAGTGAGATGGATCACAAGTCCCACTCTTCACGCGCCAAAATGGTGCGCGTCATCCAGGCGTTACAATCCTTGCACCAAAATGTCCCACACTCACCGCCGGCATGATGCTGAAAAACCTGAAACGGGCCGCTGCCCCCGCGCCCGAATCGTTCTAGAATGAGTCGCTTGTCACTGCCAGCGGAATAACAGCGGATGAGAGTCACCGTATTCGGAATAGGTTATGTCGGGTTGGTTCAGGCCGCCGTACTGGCGGAGATGGGTCACAAGGTGGCCTGCGTGGATGTGGATGCCGACAAGGTCGCGGGCCTGAAAGAGGGGCGCATTCCCCTCTTCGAGCCCGGCCTCGCCCCTCTGGTGCTGCGCAATCATCAGGCCGGTCGCCTGATCTTCACCACAGACCCGGCACGGGCGGTGGAGTTTGCCGAGCTTATCTTCATCGCGGTCGGAACGCCGCCGGACGAGGACGGATCCGCCGACCTCCATCAGGTAATGGCGGTGGCGGACACCATAGGCCGCCTGATGCAAGGGGGCAAGGTGGTGGTCAACAAGAGCACTGTCCCTGTCGGTACCGCCAGCCGGGTACGGCAACACATTGCGGAGCGCCTCGCCGACCGTGGTCTCGATCTTCCGCTCGACGTGGTCTCCAACCCCGAATTCCTCAAGGAGGGCGCCGCCGTCGCCGACTGCCTGCGGCCGGATCGCATCATCATCGGCACCGACTCCGATCACGCCTTCTCCCTGCTGGAGGAGCTCTACGCCCCCTTCAACCGCAAGCGAGACCGCATCCTGCGGATGGATGCACGCAGCGCCGAACTGACCAAGTACGCCGCCAACGCCATGCTGGCGACCCGCATCTCCTTCATGAACGAGATGGCCACCCTGGCCGAAGCCCTGGGCGCCGATATCGAGGAGGTACGCAAGGGTATCGGTGCCGATCCGCGCATCGGCCACCACTTCATCTACCCGGGCTGCGGTTATGGCGGCTCCTGCTTCCCCAAGGATGTCAGGGCGCTGATCCACACCGCGAAGGAGGCGGGGTGCGAGACCCCCCTGCTGCGCTCGGTGGAGCGGGTCAACGAGGCGCAGAAGCACAGGCTCATGACCCGGCTGCACCACCATTTTGGTGCCAGTCTGTCGGGGCGCACCTTCGCGTTATGGGGACTCGCCTTCAAACCCAATACCGACGACATGCGCGAAGCCCCGAGCAGGGTGCTGATGGAGGCGATCTGGGCGGCAGGAGGCAAGGTGCAGGCGTTCGACCCCGAGGCCATGACCGAGGCCGCCCGCCTCTATGGCCAGCGGGCAGATTTGATCCTGTGCGACACCCAGGAAGCCGCCCTCCAGGGGGCTGACGCCCTGCTCGTCTGCACCGAGTGGCAACAGTTCCGCGCACCGGATTTCGACCTGCTTCGCCAGACCCTGAAGCAGGCCATCATCTTCGACGGCCGCAACCTCTATGATCCGGCCCGTCTGCGCCAGCGCGGTTTCACCTACTATGCCATCGGCCGTGGCGACAGCCTGGCTCATCAGGAGGATCGATGAAGTACCTCGTCACCGGCGCCGCCGGGTTTATCGGATTTCATGTGGCGCGCAGGCTCTGTGGCGACGGCCATCAGGTGGTGGGGATAGACAACCTCAACGACTACTACGCGGTGAGTCTCAAGAAGGCGCGCCTCGCCCTGCTCACGCCTCTACCCGGCTTTCGCTTCGAACACCTCGATCTCGCGGACCGCGCGGCCATGGCCTCGCTCTTTGCCCGCGAGCAGTTTGACCGGGTGATCCATCTGGGGGCCCAGGCCGGGGTGCGCTACTCCCTGGACAACCCCTTCGCCTACGCCGACAGCAACCTCACCGGCCACCTTACCGTGCTGGAGGGGTGTCGCCAGACCCGGGTGCAGCATCTGGTCTATGCCTCCTCCAGCTCGGTCTACGGGCTGAACGAACAGATGCCGTTCAAGCCGTCCGATGGGGCGGATCATCCCGTCTCCCTCTATGCGGCGAGCAAGAAGGCGGGGGAGCTGATGGCCCACTCCTACTCCCATCTCTACGGCCTGCCCACCACCGGGCTGCGCTTTTTCACCGTCTACGGCCCCTGGGGCCGGCCCGACATGGCCCTGTTCAAGTTCGTGCACGCCATCCTGAACGGCGACCCCATCGACCTCTACAACCAGGGCCAGCTCAGCCGGGATTTCACCCATGTCGACGACATCGTCGAGGGGATAGTGCGCATCTCAGACAGCCCCCCCGCGGGCGATGCCCACTGGCAGGGGGCCCCGGACGCCAGCCCGGCCCCCTATCGCCTCTTCAACATCGGCAACGGCAGCCCGGTCAGGCTGCTGGACTTCGTGGATGCCATCGAGGCGGCCCTCGGCAAACGGGCCATCCGCAACATGCTACCCATGCAGCCCGGCGACGTGCTCGCCACCTGGGCCGACACCGGCTCGCTGTTCGACGCCACGGGCTATCGCCCCCGTATCGGGCTCAAGGAAGGGGTAGACAGCTTTGTCCGCTGGTATCGGGACTACTACCGGGTCTGAGCCAAACGAGGTGGCAGGGTCCCCTGGCTCAGACCCTGCGCTCAGGATGAAGGGGTATAGCTGAAGGGCACCATGGTGGGGGAGAGCCCACGACAGGCAGGTTTGAGGGCCTTCGGGCCTGCCAGCAGCCAGTCGGTGCGGTGACGGTTGCCGAGGTTTTCCATCTTCGCGGGGTCAAAACACCTCACCATCAGGTCGGCGCTCCCCAGTACCCAGCGCCCGGGGGCAGCCCCTATCCAGGCGGCAGCTTCCCGGGCCTGCTCCCCGTCTCCCATCAGATAAGGGTAATGTTTCACTGGTTGCAGGCTAAACAGCAGATGTTGCTCCTTGAAGCCCGCCAGCAGCAGTTCATCCCCCGCAGGCACCTTCTGCGCCGCCAATGCCATGACTGCCTGAGGGGTGCGCACCTCGTTGAGGCGCACGCTTATCCAGCAGGAGTAGATCAGCCACCCCACCGCCAGGGAGCTGAGAATAGCGGTCAGTGGCGCCCGGCGAAGCCAGGCATTGATCAGCAGCAAGGATCCCCCCAGCACCAGCAGGGGAAGCCAGGGATCCGGCCCCAGTTCCCCCAGACGGCTGGCCACTCTGTCGCTAAATGCCAGCACCAGAGCCCCCACCAGCCCTGCCCCTCCCAGCAGCCAGCCAAGCCCGGCCAGCAGTCGCCCCGGCCAGACCCGGACCAGCAGGGTGCCGATGAAGGGTGCGGTCAGGAGCGCCAGGGCGGGCGTACCGGGCGTCATGTAGACGCCCCGCTTGCCCGGCGAGCAGGAGAAAAACAGCACCACCAGCACCAGATAACCCAGCAGCAGCAGGATACGCCTGTCCTGCGCCCGAATGGCGCGCCGCCAGGCCACCACCAGCCAGGGCAGCAGCAGGGAGAGCGGCAGCCAGAACGGCGGGATCACCGAGGTAAGGTAGTACCAGAAGGGTTTGACGTGGTGCCAGGCGCTGGTATAGCGAGTCACCGTCTGGCGCAGCAGTATGTTGTCTCTGTAGGCCAGCAGGAGGGGATCCCCGCTTCGGGTCACGGCCTCCAGCATGGGGACCAGCCAGAGGCCCATCGCCAGGGCCATGACCAGCGGCCCGAGCAGGGCCTTCAGCCAGGCTGACAAAGGCGCGGCGCGGATTTGTGCCCTGTGGGTCCAGAGCGCGGGAAGCAGCACCAGCAGGGCCAGTACTCCCACCCCCTTGGTGATGACGCCAAGCCCTGCGGCAAACCAGCCGAGCCAGTACCAGCGCCACCCGCCACCGCAGAGGAGGAAGCGCAGAAAACCATAGAGACCGAGGGTGATGAAGGCCGTCGCCAGGGCATCGATCTGGGCAGTCTTGGCCTGCAGGGTGAACTGGACGGTGAACAGCAGCAGCAAGCCCGCCAGAAATCCTGTCGCCGGATCCCACAGGCGGCGCCCCAGATCCCACACCAGTACCAGGGTCAGCAACCCCGCCAGCAGGGAGGGCAGCAGAAAGGCCACCTTGATGGAGCCAGTCAACACATAACCGATCGCGATCCCCCACATAAACAGCGGCGGCTTGTCCGGATAGAGCTCCCCGCCGCGCATGGGGAAGAGCCACTGGCCGCTCTCCACCATCTCCCGGGCGATCAGGGCGAAACGCGGCTCGTCCGCCGGCCAGGGGTCCCGCAGACCCAGCCCGGCCCCCAGCACCACCAGCGCGATTAGCAGCAACCAGCCAAGGGACGTCTGATTGAGCAGGGTGCGATCACTCACCATGACGAGCCTCCCCGGTCACTGCCTTGTCCCGCCGCCAGCCCCGATGCTGGATATCGAGATAGAGGCTGTAGAGCGCGGTGAAAGTGGGGAAGAGGTTTTGCAGCACGCCGACGGAGTCCTGCTTGGGAGAGAAGGTGAAGTAGCTGAGCGTCATCAGGCTGCCGATCACGCTCATGTACCAGAACAGGCGCGGGATGACGGGTCGTCCAGCCCGCTTGGACGCCAGAAACTGCACCAGCCAGCGTCCGCCGAACATCAGCGCCCCCGTGTAGCCGATCAGCTTCCAGCCGGTGACATGCACCCCGGTCCAGTCCAGCCAGTCGATGGGGACAGACAGCCAGGCGTCCATCACTCCAGCATCTCCCGGATTTCAACCACCTTGGATCGGCGCTGCAACCACCAGACCCCGACCACGTCCACCAGCCCGACCCAGAGCCGGTTCCAGACCCCGTATTTGGAGATGCCCGCCTGGCGTGGCCTGTGGTTGACCGGCCAGGGCGCCATGCGCCCCCCTTGTGCCTGGATCAGCGCGGGGATGTAGCGGTGCATGTGATTGAAGGCGGGCAGTTTCAGATACCAGTCGCGACGCACCACCTTGAGCCCGCAGCCGGTATCCGGAATGCCGTCGCGCAGCAGCAGATCGCGAAAGCCGTTGGCCAGCTTTGAAGAGAGGCGCTTGACCCAGTCGTCACGGCGGTTGACCCGGTGGCCGATGAGGCCCACCTGGTATGGATCGCTCTGGTAGCGGCGCATCGCCTCCTCCAGCATGGCGGGAATGTCGGCGGGATCGTTCTGACCATCGCCGTCGAGTACCACCAGCCAGTCGCCACGCCCGTGGCGCACTCCGCTCAGCACCGCCATGCTCTGGCCCACGGCATGGACATGGCGTAGCACCTTCAGCCTGGGGAAACGCGTCTGCAAATCGCGCAGTACCACATGGCTGTCGTCCACACTGCCATCGTCCACATAGATCAGTTCGTACTCGAACCTGCCCCCAAGGGCGGCATCTATTTCGCCGACAAGCGGGGCCAGATTGTCCCGCTCATCCTTGGCGGGTACCACGACAGAGATATCGACCGATTCGACCATATGCATATCCTGCCCTCATCAGAGGCGCTATCGATTCACCCGGCAGACCCGACGACATTGCATCGTGGCCTGGCTGACATCATGCAAATACAAGGCGTTAGAAAACAACTGTGTCAGCATATTGAACCTCAATTAACAAATCTGTCAAAGCAGTCACTGACCCGGGGGTCATACCGCCTCTCCCCTGCACCAAAAGTTCCATACCGTTTTCATCTCTGTTGCTCACCCACATAACCAGATGTTCCATCTGCTGGCTGGCGTCCCTCCCCGGATCGGGCCTATATGTTGCGGATACCAACGACGAGGTTTCCATGAAAAAACGACTCTGGGGCTGGGGACTCCTGATACTGCTGGCCACCACTTCCCACGCAGATCCCTTTCGTCAGGCCCCCAAGGCCATGAGCGCACTGCGCCAGGGTGCCGCCATGGAACAGGGAAACCCGCGGCAGGCCATCGCCCACTACTGCACCGCCGCCAACCTTGGCAACCCGGAAGCCTATTACCGCATCGGCCGCCTGCTGGCCCGCGGCCCCCAGGGGATCCGCAATGCCCGCAGCGCCAACGCCTACCTGGCCATGGCCATGCGCCTTGGCAACCAGCAGGCCGCCCGTTACTACAACGAGCGGGTCGGCAATGCCCCCCTGGGTACTTGCGGCATCGGAGGCGGTGGCGGTGGTGCTCCCTGGGTACGCCCCAGTACTCCCTTCGATCAGGAGCGCTACCTGGCCAGACAGTCACAGGCCAAGCAAAAGCTGGCCGTCATGATCCGCCAGGCCGCCCAGCGTCACAAAGTGGACCCCCAGCTCGCCCTGGCCATCGCCATCGCCGAATCCAATCTGAACAGTACCGCCGTCTCCCCCAAGCAGGCGCAGGGCGTCATGCAGCTCATTCCCGAAACCCAGGCCCGCTTCGGCGTGACCCGGCCGTTCGATGCCCAGCAGAACATCCGTGGCGCCATGATCTACCTGAAGTGGCTGGAGAAGCAGTTCGGTCCGGACTGGGTGAGGATCAGCGCCGCCTACAACGCCGGGGAGCAGGCCGTGCTGCGCCACGGCGGTGTGCCGCCCTATCAGGAAACCCAGGAGTATGTGCAGCGGGTGCTCTACTACTCGGGGCAGGATCCTGACAAACCGGCCCGCCGCAGCTCACCGCGCTGAGCTTGCCCGGTTGCCCCTCTTCCCTCGCGCCTGTCGGCCGTCCCGGCCTGCGGCGCCCGGCTTTGCCGCCCCTCTCCCATTGGTTTACAATCGACGGGTTTTTTGGAACCGGGTTGACGGCCCGTCGACCCGGCCCCACCACGACATCAGTTTGTTAATGCCAAGACATTAAACTGCTGAAAGGAAGAGAATTAGCCAATGGCTCAATTTATTTACACCATGAACAGGGTCGGCAAGGTCGTGCCGCCCAAGCGTCATATTCTCAAGAACATCTCCCTCTCCTTCTTCCCGGGGGCCAAAATAGGCGTGCTGGGCCTGAACGGCGCCGGGAAATCGACCCTGCTGCGCATCATGGCGGGTATCGACACCGAGATCGAAGGGGAAGCCCGTCCGCAGCCCGGCATCAAGATCGGCTACCTGCCCCAGGAGCCGAAGCTGGATCCGGAGCAGACCGTACGCGAAGCGGTCGAAGAGGCGGTCGGCGACGTCAAACGCGCCATGGCGCGCCTCGACGAGGTCTATGCAGCCTACGCCGACCCGGATGCGGATTTTGACAAGCTGGCCCGCGAACAGGGCGAGCTGGAAGCCATCATCGCCGCCCAGGGCGGCCACAACATGGAAAACCAGCTGGAGCGCGCAGCCGACGCCCTGCGCCTGCCGGCCTGGGATGCCCAGATCAAGCACCTCTCCGGTGGTGAGCGCCGCCGCGTGGCCCTGTGCCGTCTGCTGCTGGAAAAGCCGGACATGCTGCTGCTGGACGAACCGACCAACCACCTGGATGCGGAATCCGTGGCCTGGCTGGAGCGCTTCCTGCACGACTACGAAGGCACCGTCGTGGCCATCACCCACGACCGCTACTTCCTCGACAACGTGGCGGGCTGGATCCTGGAGCTGGACCGTGGCGAAGGCATCCCCTGGGAGGGCAACTACTCCTCCTGGCTGGAGCAAAAAGATGCCCGTCTGGCCCAGGAGGCGAGTTCCGAAGCTGCCCGTCGCAAGTCCATCGAGAAGGAACTGGAGTGGGTTCGTCAGAACCCGAAAGGCCGTCAGGCCAAATCCAAGGCCCGTATGGCTCGCTTCGAAGAGCTCAACACCAACGACTACCAGAAGCGCAACGAGACCAACGAGCTGTTCATTCCGCCCGGACCGCGCCTGGGCGACAAGGTGGTGGAGGTGGCCAACCTCTGCAAGTCCTATGGCGACCGCCAGCTGATCGACGATCTCTCCTTCTCCATTCCTAAGGGTGCCATCGTCGGCATCATCGGTCCGAACGGTGCCGGTAAATCGACCCTGTTCCGCATGATGTCGGGTCAGGAGCAACCGGATTCCGGTTCCATCACCCTCGGTGACACCGTGGTGCTGGCCTCCGTGGATCAGTTCCGCGACAGCATGAACGACAAGAAGACGGTGTTCGAGGAAGTCGCCGACGGCCAGGACATCCTGCGCATCGGCAACTACGAGTTCCCGAGCCGCGCCTACATCGGCCGCTTCAACTTCAAGGGTTCCGACCAGCAGAAGCGGGTCGGCGAGCTCTCCGGTGGTGAACGTGGCCGTCTGCACCTGGCCAAGCTGCTGCAGACCGGCGGCAACGTGCTGCTGCTGGATGAACCGACCAACGATCTGGACATCGAAACCCTGCGCGCCCTCGAGAACGCCCTGCTGGAGTTCCCGGGTTGCGCCATGGTCATCTCCCACGACCGCTGGTTCCTCGACCGCATCGCCACCCACATCCTCGACTACCAGGACGAGGGCAAGATCGAGTTCTTTGAAGGCAACTTCACCGAATACGAAGAGTGGAAGAAGAAGACCTACGGTGCCGAGGCTATCCAGCCGCGCCGCGCCAAGTACAAGCGCATCGCCAAGTAAGGCGAGGCAACAGCCGCGCCGCCAGGCATGACGTCACAAGGGGAGCCGGGGCTCCCCTTTTTTGCCTCTTCTGACTTACAATCTCCACCTCTTCCCCAGCGATAGCGACCCATGACCCAAGCCTCCACCACCAGAGTCACCATCCAGATCCGGCTCGAACCCGGCTGTCTGGGGCCGGATGGCAAGCAGCACATCGATACCTTCTGCGCGGCCGCCAACCGGATCCTCGCCGCCATCGAACCCCGACGGGTGCACTGGGTGCTGCTGCCCCGCCATGACAAGCAACTGGCCGAGCAGGCCTATTTCCTCGATGGCCGCCCCTTGAGCGAAACCCAGGCAACCCTGCTGCTGCAACGCATGGGGTTGGCCCTCGATCCCTTGCTGGAGCAGAGTGATGCCGTGCTGAGCCAGCTTATCGAACGCTACCAGAAAAACCGTTGATCCCGATGTGGAAACGGGGCTCTATTGGTCCCCTTTTTTCAGCCTCCGGGGGAAAACGTTTGAATTTTTACTCTATTCATTGATCCGCCTCGCACATCCGGGGTTTGTAAACCTGGCCGCCTGTGTGAAAATGTGCGCGCTGTCACGGTATCAGGACGAGTCTGGTCACTTCACCGCCAGAATCAGGGTCCGTCGCCCCGCATGGATGGGCCGGCCCCCTGCTGCCTATTTCACGTCACCCATTGGAATCCAACATGAATCAACCACATCACGCTACCGGGCAGACCGCCAGCCCGGCTGCCGGGCAGGGATTGCTCGAGCGCCTGTTTGCCCTGCGCGGTCATGGCACCACGGCCCGCACCGAGGTGATCGCCGGCATCACCACCTTCCTGACCATGGTCTACATCGTCTTCGTCAACCCGCAGATCCTCTCTGCGGCAGGCATGGACACCCAGGCCGTGTTCGTTACCACCTGCCTCATCGCCGGTGTCGGCAGCATCCTGATGGGTCTGCTGGCGAACTTGCCCATCGCCCTGGCTCCCGCCATGGGCCTCAACGCCTTCTTCGCCTTCGTGGTGGTGGCTGGCATGGGCTACTCCTGGCAGGTCGGCATGGGCACCATCTTCTGGGGTGCGCTGGGCCTGCTGATCCTGACCCTGCTGCGGGTACGCTACTGGCTCATCGCCAATATTCCCCTGACACTTCGGGTCGGCATCACCGCCGGCATCGGTCTGCTCATCGCCCTGCTCGGCCTGCACAATGCCGGCATCGTGGTCGCGAGCCCCGCCACCATGGTGACCGTGGGCAACCTCACCTCCCTGCCCTGCCTGCTGGGATTGTTGGGATTCTTCCTCATCTGCATCTTCTCCGCCCGTGGCGTCCACTCCGCCGTGCTCATCGCCATCGTCGTCACCACCACCCTGGGCTGGCTGTTCGGCGATGTCACCTTCAAGGGCTTCGTCTCCGTGCCGCCGAGCATCACCCCCGTCTTCGGCCAGCTGGATCTGATGGGATCGCTGGACATCAGCCTTGCCGGGATCATCTTCTCCTTCATGCTGGTCAACCTGTTCGACTCTTCCGGCACCCTGATCGGCGTGACCAACCGCGCCAAGCTGGCCGATGACAAGGGGCACTTCCCGCGCATGAAGCAGGCCCTGGTGGTGGACAGCGTCAGCTCCGTCGGCGGCGCCTTCATGGGGACCTCGTCCGTGACGGCATACATCGAGAGCAGCTCCGGCGTCGCCGTCGGCGGTCGCACCGGCCTGACCGCCATCGTGGTGGGCATCCTCTTCCTGCTGGCCATCTTCTTCTCTCCGGTCGCCGCCATGGTACCGGCGTATGCCGCAGCGGGAGCTCTCATCTACGTGGGCGTGCTGATGTGCTCCGAGCTGACCCGGGTAAAGTGGGAAGACCTGACCGAAGCGGTGCCGGCCTTCATGACCGCGGTGATGATGCCGTTCAGCTTCTCCATCACCGAGGGGATCGCCGTGGGCTTCATCTCCTACTGCGTAATGAAGGCGGGCACCGGCCGCTGGCGCGAGATCAACCCCTGCGTGCTGGTGGTGGCCCTGCTCTTCGTCCTCAAGTTTGTCTGGGTCGATGCCCACTGATTTTTCTTCCATGAAAAGAAAAACCAGACTCTGAAAACAAAAATGCCCGTCATCGACGGGCATTTTTTATGGCGGGCTCAGGGCTCAGCGAATGCCGCGGGCCTCGCGGATCCACTCCCAGGCCTGCTGGATCTCCTGGGTCTTTTCCTTGGCCATCTCCATCATCTCGGGGGGCAATCCCTTGGCGGCCAGCTTGTCAGGGTGATGCTTGCTCATCTCCTTGCGATAGGCACGCTTGATCTCCTGATCGCTGTCGCTCTCGCTCACCCCGAGCAACTGATAGGCATCCTTGAGGCGATCCCGGGAGGGGGGCTCCTGGCGGTATTGCTGCCCCTGGCCACTGCCCTGCTGTTGCTGGCGGTGGAAGAAGTTCATCTGGGCCTCGGCCATGGCCAGAATGCGGGCAAGCTCGATGCGACTGAACCCCAGCTCGTCGGCGATGGTTTGCAGGATGGCCCGCTCGTTCGCCTCCACCTGACCGTCGGCGAAGGCGGCCTGCAGCTGGACCTCGAGGAAGAAGCGCAGGATGTCACGCTGCCCCAGGCTCGCCTGGCGAAACTCCGCCAGGGTCTCGCGCAGGGGGAAGTCCGCCTCCTTGCCCTGGCGGAATGACTCCTGGGCCCGTACCCGCTGCTCTCCGGCCAGCCGCATCCTGTCCATCAGGTTGGATGCGACCCGTATTTCATGCTCGGTGACCTGGCCGCTCGCCTTGGCGATGTGGCCCATGACGGCGAAGGTGGCATGGAAGAAAACGGCCTGCTGTTGCTGGCTGGGCGCCCGCTGGAAGGCCCCGCGGATCCCCATGCCCCGATCGAAGCGATGGCCGATCCACAGGCCCAGCAGGGCACCGAAGATGTTGCCGAGCAAAAAACCGAAGAAGGTGCCAAGCACCTTGCCCCAAATACGCATGGTTCAAGACCTCGTGATGTTAATGGGTGCCGGCGAGCAGTTGCTCGTCCAGCTCGCGCAGCCGATCCACTGTGCCGATGTCGCGCCACTCGCCTGCCAGCAGGCTGCCACCCACCCGTCCCTGCGCCATCCAGTCGCGCAGCAGGGGGGCCAGCTTGCGCGCCCCGCAGGGCAAGCCGGCAAAGGCGGCGGGCTGATAGAGGCCGACGCCGCTGAAGGTGAGGGCCGGGGTGTCCAGCACCCGACCCGCTTGCAGGGAGAAGTCCCCTTGCGGATGCTGGGGAGGGTTGGGCACCAGCCAGAGGTGGGCGAGATCGTCCCCAAGCGGCTGGTTCACCAGAGCGCGATAATCCAGGTCGAGCCAGGTATCGCCGTTGATCACCAGAAAGGGTTCGCAGCCCAGCAGGGGCAGCGCCTGCACGATGCCGCCGGCGGTCTCAAGCGCGCTCTCTTCGGCCGACCAGTGGATGGAGACCCCGAGTGCACTGCCATCGCCGAGGGCCGCCACCAGCTTGTGTCCGAGCCAGGCGTGGTTGATGACAAGTGTGGTCACGCCGGCTGCCTTGAGTTTTTCGATATGGTGCACGATGAGGGGCTTGCCCCCCGCCGCCAGCAGCGGCTTGGGGAGCAGATCGGTGAGCGGACGCATCCGCTCGCCGCGCCCGGCGGCCAGGATCATCGCCTTCATGGTGTCACCCCGGTGCGCGCCAATCCGGGCAGCACCACCTGCTCCAGCCACTGGCCGAAGCGGGCCAGCACCGGATAGGCGGCGCCATGGCTGCGACAGACATCGACCACGTAGCCCAGGGTACGGGGAATGTCCTTGAGGTAGCCGGCCTTGCCATCGCGGTGATAGAGGCGGGTGAAGATCCCCGCCGCCTTGAGGTGGCGCTGCATGCCGGTGAGATCGGCTGCGCGACGAAACGCGGCATAGTCCAGATTGCCGAGCAGACCGGCCCCTTGCAGGGTGTCGAAGCCAAGTCGCATGCCCTGCTCGATCACCGCGTCCGGCCAGCGCACGTAGCAATCTTTGAGCAGGGAGACCAGGTCATAGCTCAGCGGCCCGATGACCATGTCCTGGAAGTCGATAAGGGCGAGGTCGCTCTCCTTCGGGTTCGTCCCGCCGCACACCATCAGGTTGCGGCTGTGGAAGTCCCGGTGCATCACTCCTTGTGGCTGGGCCAGGTTGCTCGCCGTGAGGCAGGCGAAGGTCTCCGCCAGCAACTGCTGCTCTTCATCACTCAGAGCCAGTTGCAAGTGATGTCCCAGCAACCACTCGGGGAAGATGGCATTTTCGCGGGCCATGAAGGCCTCATCGAAGGGCTCGAGCTCTAGCACCACGGCGCCGAGCCCTGGCAGCAGGGCGATGGCCTTGCCATACCAGGCCAGTACGCTCTCTTCGTTCAAGCAGCCGATAAGCTGGGTATCCCCCAGATCCGTCACTGCCAGCAATCCCTGCTCGTAGTCGACCCCCTTTACCTCGGGGGCCAGCAGCCCCGCATCGTGCAGGGCGGCCGCATTGCGAACGAATTCATGATTTTTTTCGGTTTTCGGATTAGCATCCACCCACACCAGACCGCCCCCCCGGAAGTAGCGGCGGAAACTGGCGTCACCGGAAATAAGCGTCAACGAGAGGTTGGCGTCACCGGAAATCCGGCGAGCCCATTGCAAAAGCAGGGAAGCGCGATCGTGCATGAGTCGGGAACCAAATTGGAAAGCAGCACTTGGCTGTTAGCCCTGGCCGCAATAATGCTTTATCATTGCCGGCTAACATAAAGCAATGACATGCAATGTCAACTCGATGGATCCTGACATAAAATGCATGCCCTGAATCCACCGTTTTTACTACGGATTGCGCGAGCCTTTCACATGACAAAATGGACACTGGGATACTCCTGTCCCATCGCCCTGACCATCAGCCTTGTTCCTGCCCTGAGCCCGCTCATGGCCCAGGCAGCGCCACTCAATGCGCCACCCGCTACCGGGATCCTCGACAGCCTCTGCTATGACTATGTCCCCAAGATAGAGAAGCCCAGTGCGGGCCAGGACGCCAATGCCCAGCCCGTCGAGGTGGATGCCGATCGCCTGGAGGCCAAGCAGGGCGGTACCGCCGTCTACGAGGGTGACGTCAAGGTGCGTCAGGGCGTGCGCAAGTTCGACTCCGACTATGCCCAGCTCGACCAGAAGAGCCGGGATGTCATCGCCATCGGCAACATCTATTACAACGATGGCCAGATCACGGTCACCAGCGACAAGACCCTGAAATCCAACCTGGACACCAAGAACTCCGAGCTGGAAGAGGGCAAGTATCAGGTGCATGGCTCACCGGTGCGCGGCTTCGCCGAAAAGGTGACCATGACCAACAACAACCAGAACATCACTCTGGAAGGGGCCCAGTACACCACCTGCCCACCGGGCCAGGAGGCCTGGACCCTGAAGGCCGGCAGCATCGACATCGATCAGTCCGAGGTATTCGGGGAGGCCTGGAACGCCAGCCTCTGGCTCTATGACTATCCGGTCTTCTACTTCCCCTATATCAACTTCCCCATCAAGGATGAGCGCAAGACCGGTCTGCTCTACCCGGGCTATACCCAAAGCTCCAAGAACGGCATGGACATCACCCAGCCGTTCTACTGGAACATCGCCCCCAACTACGATGCCACCATCACCTCCCGCTTCATGGACAGGCGGGGCCTGATGGAACAGGTCGAGTTCCGCTACATGCCGGACCCGGCCCACGTGGGGAGCCTCTACTTCGAGAACCTGGCGGACGACAAGCAGTACGACGAGACGGCCAGCCTCAATCAGCATCTCTCTGACGGTCACCGCTACCTGCTGAGTGCCCGCCACACCTCCATGTTCATGGACAACGCCATGCGGGTGTCGGTGGACTACACCAAGGTGCGGGACCAGGACTACAACTACTTCAACGACTTCACCCCCAAGGTGGGGACCCAGGTCGACAACCAGTTGCAGCAATCCCTGAAGGCAGGTTACTACCAGCAGAACTGGAACCTCGATGCCGAGGTACGGACCTACCAGATCCTGCTGGCCAGCGCCCAGCAGCCCCACGAGCTGATGCCGCGCATCAACCACAACTACTACCAGCAGGGCAGCTGGTACGATCTGGCCTGGAATACCGAGCTGACCAACTTCGGCTACAACAACGATCAGGCCATCGAGCAGAACAAGGGTGAAGCCTACACCGGCACCCGGGTCTACACGGCCCCCACCCTGACCATCCCCCTCGTTGACGAGGCGGGTTACTTCCTCGACAGCCAGTACAAGCTGATGTACACCCGTTACGACCAGACGGTGCCTGACCAGATGAGCAGCACCTTCACCAATCGTTTCACCCCGAGAGAGGGCGGCGACGTTACCCTGGAAGAGGGGGCAATTACCCGGGTGCTGCCCTCGTTCCGTCTCAAGGGCGGCATGACCTTCGAGCGGGATCAGCAGTGGTTTGGCGAGGGAGCCAACCAGACCCTGGAGCCTGAATTCCAGTACCTCTATGTGCCCTACAAGGATCAGGACAACATCGGTGTCTATGACTCCACCACCATGCGCCAGGACTACTACAGCCTCTTCAGCGATCGCCGCTTCGCCGGTCTGGACCGCATCAGCGACTCCAACCGGCTCTCCTTGGGGGTCACCACCCGCATTTATGATCCGGCCGGGGATGAACGAATCCGGTTGGCCGTTGCCCAAGCCTTCGACTTCGTTGCGCCCAGGGTCAAGCTTTACAGCAGCGATGAGCTGAGCACCAATACCCGCTCCCCGCTGTCGTTCGAGGGTGACGCCAAGATCAACGAGCAGTGGTATGCCCATGCGGGGGCACAATATGATATGGAACAGCGCCAGATAAGCTCTGCCAACAGCGCCTTGGAATACCGTCACGAGAAGTTGATCAGCCAGTTGAACCACCGCTTCGTGCGGGATGCCAACTACGACCTCGACCACAAGGGCCAGGTGACGGATCTCAACCAGATCGGCCTGCTGCTGACCACCCCGCTGGACGATCGCTGGCACCTTTATGGCGGCTACTATCAGGAGCTCAATCAGAACGTCAAAGTGGACCGCAAGGTGGGTCTGAAATACGACTCCTGCTGCTGGAGCATCAACTTCAACCTGGAATGGGTCAACACGCCAGACAACGTGAACCTGACCCCGACGTCCGAGCGCAGCCTCGGCATTCAATTTGAAATGAAAGGATTGGGTAGCGTGGGTACCGGCTCCAAGGGCACTTCCCTGGACACCGAAGCACTGCCTTACATTCGTCCGTTTAACCTGCGAGACCAGTAATCGGTCTGGCAAACGCCTTGAGAGATGGATATGAAGAAGACGTTGATTTCCCTGCTGACCGCAGGCCTGTTCGGAGTCATGAGCCAGGGTGCCCTCGCCGCCCCCGAGCTGATGGACAAGGTGCTTGCCGTGGTCAACAAGGATGTGGTGCTGGCCAGTCAGCAGGAGGCCCTGGTGCAAAAGGTCAAGGCCTCCGCCCAGGAGAGCGGCCAGTCCCTGCCCGATGACGTCACCCTGCGCAAGCAGGCGCTGGATCGCCTGATCCAGGAGAGCCTGCAACTGCAACTGGCGGAGCGCCAGGGGCTCAAGATCAGTGACACCCAGCTGGAACAGGCCATTCAGAGCATCGCCGCCGACAACAAGATGAACCTGGAGCAACTGCGCGCCCAACTGGAGCGGGAAGGCCTGACCTACGCCCAGTACCGTGAGGAGGTGCGCCGCGAGATCCTGATGAACGAGGTGCGCCGCAGCCAGGTCCGCCGTCGCATCAACATCTCCGATCAGGAGGTCAAACAGGTGGTCGAGGCCCTGAGCAAACAGGGCCAGCAGCAGACGTCATATCATATCGGCCATATCCAGGTCGCGCTGCCGGACAACCCGAATGCCGAGCAGCTCAACGCTGCCAAGGCCAAGATCGAGCGCATTCTGGCGTCCCTGAAAGAGGGGGCAGACTTCCGCAAGCTGGCCATTGCCGAGAGTAACGGTCCCAAGGCGCTGGAAGGGGGTGACTGGGGCTGGTTGAGCCCGCAGGAGATGCCCACCCTGATGGCGGAAGCCGTGCAAGGGGCCGGCAAGGGTGACATCGTCGGCCCGCTGCGCTCCGGCGCCGGTCTGCACATCATCAAGATCTTCGACACCAAGGGTCAGCAACAGGTCATGCAGACCGAGGTGAAGGCGCGCCACATCCTGATCAAGCCCTCCATCATCCTGAGCGAGGAGAAGGCCAAGGGCACCCTGGACGGCATCCTGCACGACATCAAGAGCGGCAAGGCCAGCTTTGCCAGCATGGCAGAGAAATACTCCGAGGATCCGGGCTCTGCGGTGCAGGGTGGCGAGCTGGGCTGGTCTGATCCCAACGTCTATGTGCCGGAATTCCGCGACATGCTGGGTCGCCTGCAACCGGGCCAGATCAGCGAACCCTTCCGCACCAGCCACGGCTGGCACATCGTGCAGCTCGAGGATCGCCGCAGCCAGGACGCCACCGGCAAGGCCCAGGAGCAACGCGCCTACCAGCTCATCTTCAACCGCCGCTTCGCCGAAGAGTCCCAGGCCTGGCTGGATGAGCTGCGCGACGAAGCCTACATCCAGATCGAACCCAATTGATGGGCGACAAGCAGATGAACAAGGCGCATCCAGGGCACGCCGAGGCACAGCTGAGCTGCCACCGGTTTGCCATCACCCCGGGTGAACCGGCTGGCATAGGCCCGGATCTGGTGCTGCAGATTGCCCAGCGGGCCTGGCCCCATCAGTTGGTGGTGATCGCCGATCCCGCCCTGCTGCGCGAACGGGCCGCCCTGCTGGGGCTGTCCGTCGAGCTTGAACCCTATGACGAAAGCGCCCCCACCCGTCCGCAGCGGGCGGGGACTCTGACCGTCTGCCCCGTGCCGCTCGGCGCCCCCGTGGTGCCAGGCAAGCTGGATGAGGGCAACGGCGCCTATGTGCTGGCTACCTTGCAGCGCGCCTGCGACGGCAACCTGAGCGGCGAATTTGCCGCCGTGGTGACCGGGCCGGTGCACAAGGGGATCATCAACCAGGCGGGCGTCTCGTTCAGCGGTCACACCGAGTTCTTCGCCCAGCAGTCCGACACCGCCGATGTGGTGATGCTGCTGGCCACCGAAGGACTGAGAGTGGCCCTCGCGACCACCCATATTCCCCTTGCCTATGTGGCCAAGGCCATCACCGAGGATCGCCTTGGCAAGGTGATCCGCATCCTGGATGCGGATCTCAAGCGCAAATTCGGCATCGAACAGCCCCGGATCTATGTCTGCGGCCTCAATCCCCATGCCGGGGAAGGGGGTCATCTGGGCCGTGAAGAGATCGATGTCATCGAACCCGCCCTGGCCGCCCTGCGCCAGGAAGGGATCGATCTGGTCGGCCCGCTGCCGGCCGATACCCTGTTCCAGGACAAATACCTCAAGGATGCGGATGCGGTACTCGCCATGTACCACGATCAGGGGCTGCCCGTGCTCAAGTACAAGGGCTTTGGCAACTCGGTCAACATCACCCTCGGACTTCCCTTCATCCGTACCTCGGTGGACCACGGCACCGCGCTGGATCTGGCAGGCAAGAACCTGGCAGACCCCGGCAGCCTCACCACCGCGATCAACCACGCCATCCAGATGGTAGAGAAAAAAAGATATGAGCAGTAAGGTGCACATGGGCCACACGGCCCGTAAGCGTTTCGGTCAGAACTTCTTGCACGACCGGTATGTGATCGACCAGATAGTGGCCGCCATCAACCCGCAACCGGGTCAGAATCTGGTGGAGATAGGCCCGGGTCTGGCCGCGCTCACCGAGCCGGTCGCCGCCCAGATGGACAAGATGACCGTGGTCGAGCTGGACCGGGATCTTGCCGCACGTCTGCGCGAACACCCCACCCTGAAAGAGAAGCTGACCGTCATCGAAGCCGATGCCATGCGCTTTGACTTCAGCACCCTGATGGGGGAAGGCAAGGGGCCGCTGCGCATCTTCGGCAACCTGCCCTACAACATCTCCACCCCGCTCATCTTCCACCTGTGCGAATTTGCCGACCGGGTGGAGGACATGCACTTCATGCTGCAAAAGGAAGTGGTGCTGCGTCTGGCCGCCGGCCCGGGCAGCAAGGCCTATGGCCGTCTGAGCGTGATGACCCAGTACTACTGTCAGGTAGTGCCGGTGCTGGAAGTGGGCCCGGGCGCCTTCAAGCCGGCGCCGAAGGTGGATTCCGCCGTGGTACGTCTGATCCCGCACAAGAACCCGACTATCGTCGCGAAAGACATTCGTTGCCTGAACCGGGTCTGCACCGAAGGCTTCGGCCAGCGTCGCAAGACCATTCGCAACAGCTTCTCCAACTTCATCACCGACGCCCAGCTGACCGAGCTTGGCATCGATGGCAACCTGCGCCCGGAGAATCTCTCCCTCGAGCAGTTCGTCACGATCGCCAACTGGCTGGCCGACCAGCAACAGGCCTGATCCCATGACCCAAGCCCGGATAGTGGTCCGCCCCCACCCCAGCTATGTGGCGGGAACCGCAGATCCCTACCATTTTCTCTATCGCATCGAGATTGAGAACCTGGGTCCGGGCACGGTGCAACTGCTGCATCGACGCTGGCTCATTACGGATGCCAATGGCAAGATGCTGGAAGTGGAAGGTCCCGGCGTGGTCGGTGAACAACCCCTGATCGCCCCCGGCGAGACCTTTTCCTACCAGAGTGGCGTTCCCCTCGCCACACCGCTTGGCGTGATGGAAGGCAGCTACATCCTGCAGGATGAATCGGGGCAACAATTCGAAGCCCCCATCGCCCCCTTCACGCTGGCCGTCCCCAACATAATCAACTGAGGTTTCATGGCGAACTGTTTCGTCGGTGATATCCAGGGCTGCTACGACGATTTGCGCCGTCTGCTGGATCTTGCCGAGTTCGACTTCGATAACGACACGCTCTGGCTGTGTGGCGATCTCGTCGCCCGGGGGCCGGACTCCCTCAACACCCTGCGTTTCGTCAAATCACTGGGGCAGCAGGCCGTCACCGTGCTCGGCAACCACGACCTGCACCTGCTGGCGGTGGCCCACGGGGTCGCCCCGCTCAAGAAGAAAGACAAGCTGCAGGCGCTGATGGAGGCGCCGGATCGGGACGAGCTGCTGGAGTGGCTGCGTCACCGTCCCCTGCTGGCAGAACACCCCGACCTGCCCATCATGATGGTGCATGCGGGCCTCTCCCCCGCCTGGGACGCCCACACCGCCCGCAGTTGTGCCCGGGAGGTGGAGAGCCTGCTGCGCGGGGATCAGTACAGCTGGCTGCTGCACAACATGTATGGCGATCAGCCCGACAGCTGGAACGACAACCTGCTGGGCATAGAGCGTTACCGCTACATCATCAACAGCTTCACCCGGATGCGCTTTTGCTACTTCGACGGGCGCCTCGACTTCAAATGCAAGAAGGGCCCCACCGAATCGACCCCGGGCCTGCGCCCCTGGTTCGAGCAGCGCGAGCACCATGTGGATGACCCCATCCTGGTGTTCGGCCACTGGGCGGCCCTGATGGGCAACACCGGCAAATCCGATATCAAGGGACTCGACACCGGGTGTGTCTGGGGCAACAGCCTCACCCTGTGGCGCTACGAGGACGACGCCCTGATCGCCACCCCCTGCCCGGCCTATGCCAAGTAGAGCGGCTCTCTGCGGAACAAGGGAATGATCCGCCGTTGAGAGGAGAGCAATGCCCTCTCCTGCGAAATGGAGCTGAAAACAGAACGGGCCCGGCAATGCCGGGCCCGTTTTTTCATGATGAGCGGATCAGAGCCTGCGCCCCAGCCGTTTCTCGACCTGGCGCCGCTCCCATTCCGGGCCGAACAGCTTGAAGGGCTGGAACAGGTTGATGGCGTGAGAAGCCAGCCCCAACCCCCAGCCCAGCATGGGCCACCAGGCCCAGATATAATCCGGGTTGCTCAGGTAGTTGATGACAAACAGCCCCCCTATCACCAGCACATAGCTCATGAGGTGGCCGTAGAAGCCCCTGAGCCCCTCCACGAACTTCATCGCCTCCCGCTCATCCCGTGCCACCTGCACGCGTCCCCGATCTTCGCCCTCATTCCCTTTCATCTCGCTCTCCTGCAGTTGGGTCACATCGAGCTCGAAGACGGCGGCCAGGGCCTTGAGGGATTCCAGTCCGGGTTGCTGGCCCTGCTCTATTCGCTGAATGGTGCGAACGCTCAGGCCAGTGAGGGTCGCCAGCTGTTCCTGGGACCATCCCCGTTGCAATCTCAACTTCCTGACGATCATCTTGCGCTCCTTGTGGTGATTGACAGGGCCAGCATAGGGAAAGGGGATGAGAGGCGACACGACAGATGGCCGACACTCACCTGACTTCCTTTAAAAATCATAAGCTTACTACCACGCAATCGTGGCTTTTGCGCCCCGAGCAGCCAGGCTTGGCGTGCCGCTGGCGGCCAGGCGTCGCGGGGGTTACAACCCCTGCATCAGCTCGGCACCAATCTCGAAGGAGCGCAGGCGCGCCTGATGATCGACGATGGGGCCGTTGAACATCAGCTCGTCCGCTCCGGTCTCTGCCAGCAGAGCCTTGAGGCCGTGGCGTACCCGATCCGGCTCCCCCACCAGGGAGCGAGCCAGGGTCTGCTCCATCGCCATCAATTCGCGGGGAGACCACTCATCCCCCAGCGTCTGCACCGGCAGTGGCAGCTTGCCGGCATCCCCCCGGTAGAGACGCAGGAACTGCTGCTGCAGGGTGGTGAACAGGAAGCGGGCCTCACGATCGGTGTCGGCGGCGATCAGATTGACGCACACCACCGCATGGGGTTTGGGCCAGCGGGCAGAGGGACGGTATTGGGTACGGTAGATCTCCAGCGCCTGCAGCAACATGGCGGGAGCGAAGTGGGAGGCAAAGCCGAACGGCAGCCCCATGGCCGCTGCCAGTTGGGCACTGTAGAGGCTGGAGCCCAGCAACCAGATGGGCACATGGAGTCCCTGACCCGGCACCGCCTGCACGGCACCGACCTCGTCGCCGAAATAACTCATCAGTTCGCGCACATCCGCCGGGAAGTCATCCACCTCGCCGCTGCGCTGGCGGCGCAGCGCCTGCATGGTGCGCTGATCGCTGCCAGGGGCGCGGCCCAGGCCGAGATCGATGCGATCCGGATAGAGGGAACTCAGCGTGCCGAACTGCTCCGCAATGACCAGGGGGGAGTGGTTCGGCAACATGATGCCGCCAGCTCCGAGCCGCAACGTCGTGGTGCCCCCGGCCAGGTGGCCAATCAGCACCGCTGTGGCGGCGCTGGCAATGCCCGGCATGTTGTGGTGCTCCGCCAGCCAGTAGCGGTGGTAACCCCAGCGCTCCGCATGGCGAGCCAGATCCAGCGAGTGGCGAAACGACTCGGCCGGCAGGCCACCTTCGGGAACGGGCACCAGATCCAGCACGGAATAGGGGACGACAGACATGGGACACTCCATTGGTTCACAGGGCGTTTATCAGGGGAGCAATGTAGCACGAGATATCTGAACGAATCATCTCACCACAGGGCAAGGGCGCAGCGCGAAGGCTGGCTGTTGATTTGGGGCTGAAGAGCGCAAGATCGAGTCCTAGGCTTTTTGTCATCCAGCAAGCACACTGTTAGGTGACCAATACGGCGATCGCCAGGGGACAAGGATCCGTCCATGACAAACGCAAGTCTCAGTCGCAGACCCTTTTACGTACACATTGCCACCCTTTTCATCCTGCTCTTCTCCTTGCTGGGGGGCGCCCTCATCGTGCTGCAGTTCCAGCAGGGCATGCAGCAGGGGCTGGAGCACGAACGTCAGAGCTTCCAGCAATACCGGGAGCAGCTTGCCCTCGCCATCAAGCTGAACCAGCGACCGGCCCGCATGTCCCTGAATCTGCTGCGCAGCGGCCAGCTGTCCGCCATGACAGGGCTGGAGACGCGGCTAGCCTTCCTGCCCCAGCTGGCGGAAGTGCTGGCCAACAGCACCAGTTACGGTGCCATCTATGCCGGTTACGAGGACGGCGATTTCTTTCTGGTACGCAAGCTGACCGAACGGGCGAGAGGGGCGCTGGAGGCGCCTCCGCCCGAGAGCCGCCTGCTGGTCCAGAGCCTGCATCAGGGACAGGGAGAGTTCCTCTATTTCGACCAGCGGCTGCGGCTGCTGGAGCGGCGCCCCATGCCGTACTACCGTTTCGATCCGCGAGATCGGGGCTGGTACAAGGAGGCGCGCTGGAGCACGGGCATCATAGTGACCCACCCCTACCTCTTCTTCACTACCCGGGAGCCAGGCATGACACTGGCGGTGGAGAGCGACGATCGCCGGGCGGTGATCGGGCTCGATGCGGGCGTGGAGGGACTCTCTTCCCTCATCGGCGAGTTGCCCCTGCCCGGTCACAGCCAGCTGGTGCTGTTTGACGAGGTCGGGACCCTGCTGGCCACGGATCCCGAGCGCCTCCCAAGCTTCGAGCAACTGAGCCGCCTGCCCATGCTGTCGGCCCTCAATCACCCCATTCTCACCAGGCTGCAACAGGAGATGGCCGCGCGGCCTGCCCTGCTGCATCACCCCGCCGAGCTGACCCTGGCAACGGTTCAGGGTCAGGAGTGGCTGGTCAACCTCTCCTCCCTCGGGGAAGAGTCCCCGTTTTATCTCGCCCTCCTGGTGCCCACCGAAGTGCTCACCGCCCCGGCGCGCCAGGATGCGCTGCACAATCTCGCCTGGGCCCTTGCCGGTCTGCTGCTCCTGCTGCCCGTCATCTGGCTGGCAGCCCGGCGCACTGCCGCCCCCTTGCTGGTATTGACCGGGGAGGCTGAGCGGATCCAGCACTTCGACTTTGGCGAAAGCCCGGGGCCGGATTCGGCGATCCGCGAAATTGACGACCTCGCCCGCGCCATGTCCAGCATGCGCCTGACCCTCGGCAATTTCATGAACATGGGCCGGGCGCTGGCGGCAGAGCATCGCTTCGATTCATTGCTCAGCCGCATCCTGCACGAGACGGTGGCGGCTGCCCAGGCCGAGGGCGGCTGCCTCTTCCTGGCCCAGGAGAGCGAGATGCAGGCCGTTCACGCCATCTGGCAGGGGCAGCCGCTGGCGTGCGAACAGGTACGGTGGCAGGCGGCGCTGCTCGGTGGCCTCTACCACACGGAGCGCCTCTGCCTGCCCCTCGACGAGGCACAATGGGCCCGCTTCCTCACCGACTGGGGCCCCTTCCCCGGTGCCTGCCAACTGCTGGTCGAGCCCCTTCACAACCACCGTCAGGAGCTGATCGGCTGCCTGTTGCTGATCCTGCCAGACTGCTCGGCCCGCGAACTGGCCTCGCGCATCAGCCTCATCGAGGCACTGGCGGGCACCTCCTCCTCCGCCATCGAAAACCAGCGCCTGCTGGAGGAGCAGAAGCAACTGCTGGAAGCCTTCATCGAGCTCATCGCCGGTGCCATCGATGCCAAGAGCCCCTACACCGGCGGCCACTGCCAGCGGGTGCCGGAACTGGCCAGGATGCTGACACAGGCCGCCTGCGCACAGCAGACAGGGCCCTTTGCCGATTTCCGGCTCAACGAAGAGGAGTGGGAGGCCATTCATATCGCGAGCTGGCTGCACGACTGCGGCAAGGTCACCACCCCGGAGTTCGTGGTGGACAAGGCGACCAAACTCGAGACCATCTACGACAGGATCCATGAGATCCGCACCCGCTTCGAGGTGCTCAAGCGGGATGCCCACATCGAGGCGCTCTGCGCCCTGCTGCCTCCATCCGGGCAGCAGGCCGCCCTCGAGGCTGTAACCCCCCTCTGGCACACCCTGGATCAGGAGTTCGCCTTCGTGGCCGAGTGCAATCTGGGGGGCGAGTGGATGGCGCCGGAGAAGCTCGCTAGGCTGGATACCATCGCCAGCCGCACCTGGTTGCGCACTCTGGACGATCGGCTCGGCATCAGTCAGGAGGAGCGCAAGCGCCACCAGGAGGCCCCCTCTCCCCTCCCCTGCCGCGAGTCGCTGCTCGCCGACAAGGCGGTCCATCTCATCCCTCGCCCCGAGCACGACAATCTCGCCCGACACAACCCATGGGGCTTCAAGGTGCGGGTGCCCACCCACCTCTACAACCGGGGGGAGCGCTACAACCTCGCCATCGGCCGCGGCACCCTCACCGAAGAGGAGCGCTACAAGATCAACGATCACATCATCCAGACCATACGCATGCTGGAGAAGCTTCCCTTCCCCCGCCATTTGCGCAAGGTGCCGGAGATTGCGGGGGGCCATCACGAGCGGATGGACGGCACGGGCTATCCGCGCCAGTTGCAAGGGGGGCAGATGAGCATTCCAGCCCGCATCATGGCCATTGCAGACATCTTCGAGGCGCTGACGGCGAGCGATCGCCCCTACAAGTCAGGCAAAACGGTCTCCCAGTCCCTGGCCATCATGGTGAAGATGGTGCAGGAACAGCACATAGACCCGGCCCTGTTTGCCCTCTTCATCGAGAGCGGCATCTGGCGGGACTACGCCAGACGCTTCCTCGCCCCCGAGCAGCTGGACGAGGTCGAATGCCAGGCCCTGCTGGCAGGATCACACTGACCTTCCGCTGACACTCGCCCATAAAAAAACGGTCAACCCGGGTTGACCGTTTTTCGTTCCACTTCGCCCCTTAGAACAGCAGGTGCGCCACACCGGCAATCACCGGCAGGGTGACCAGGGTGCGCAGCAGGAAGATGACGAACAGCTCCCACAACTTGACCGGGATCTTGCTGCCCAGCAACAGAGCGCCCACTTCCGACATGTAGATGAGCTGGGTGACCGACATGGCGGCGATCACGAAGCGGGTGATGTCGCTCTCGATAGTGGAGGCCAGCACCGCCGGGATGAACATGTCGGCGAAGCCCACCATGATGGTCTTGGAAGCGGCTTCCGCCTCCGGCAGTTGCAGCAGCTCGAGCAAAGGCACGAAGGGCGCCCCCAGCCAGTTGAACACCGGGGTGTGCTCCGCCAGCATCAGGGCACAGGTCCCGACGGCCATCACCACCGGCAGCACGCCAAACACCATATCCAGGGCGTTTTTCACCCCTTCACGCGCCACGGCGCCGAGATCCGTCATGCTGTCGGCCTTGGTCAGGGCACGATGGTAGCCGTAGCTCAGCACGCTGTGCTGATGGGGGATGGCCTCCTGCTTGCGGCACAGGGGAGTACCGTCGCTGTAGACATCCTTCTTCCAGGAGAGCGGCGGCAGGCGCGGTACCACGATGGCGGCCACCACACCGGCCAGGCAGACGGTCAGGTAGAAGGGGACGAACATGTGCTCCAGCTTCACCTGGGAGATCACCACCAGACAGAAGGTGATGGAGACGGCGGAGAAGGTGGTACCGATGACGGCCGCTTCCCGCTGGGTGTAGAACTTGCCTTCATACTGCTTGCTGGTCAGCAGGATCCCGACGCTGCCATCACCGAGCCAGGAGGCGAAGCAGTCCACCGCAGAACGACCCGGCAGACGGAACACCGGACGCATGATGCGGGTCATCATGGTACCGACAAACTCCAGCAGACCAAAATCCAGCAGCAAGGGCAGCAGCAGGCCCGCAAAGATGAAGACGGAGAACAGTACCGGCAGCAGATCATGCAGCACCAGGCCGCCGGTCGCCCCTGAGCGCAGTACCTCGGGACCGGCTTCAAAGAAGGTCAACAGCACGAAGACCCCGCCCAGCACCCGCACGCAGGCCCAGAAGGGGGAGACGTTGAACAGGCTGTTGAGGAAGGGCCGTTTTACCAGGATCGCCGGTTTGAACAGCCAGGCGATCAGGGTCATCAGCATGGTGGTGGTGATGATGGCGCTGACCATGGCCACCAGATGATCGGCAAACACCGTTTGAACCAGCTTCGCCAACACGGCGACGGGAATGGTGACATTGCCGTCATAGATGACCGGGGTCATGAACAGCAGGATCCCGATCAGTGACGGGATCAAAAACATCAGCACGTTGCGGCGAGTACGGATTGCCGGTGCTTCCAGGGTCTTTTCCAACATATAAACAGCCTTAAATGTGACTTTTCCTTCAGCCGGGCCGCCTGCATACTCATGCCCTCGCCCGGAAAACGGGTGCAAGAATAACCCAAAAAACTGCACAAACAAGCCGTTAATTGATCATTTCAAGCATAAATATTTTATCAGGCGAACCATCCATAAGAACAAACCAAAACAGTCATGCATATCGATTCAATTTGAATGGTTAGCATAATGTTTCATACAGGTTACATTCAGGTGCGCAGTATAATCCGCAGCCACTGTCAGGCAATAAGAGACATGAAAAATATATCTATAGGGTGATCCCGTCGATCCTCCCATAAAAAAACCGGAGCCTGTCTGGCTCCGGTCTTGTCACGAACATGATGCTCAATCGCGAACGTAAATGACTTCGACGCCGTCGTCGTCCTCATCGTCCCAGTCGTCATCGTCCAGACCATCATCGAAGGCCTTGGACGCCGCCAGGGCATCGGCTTCCGCCTTGGCCAGCTGGTTCTTGTGATAGTCGTCCCACTTGAACTCCACCTTCTCGATGGCGTCTCTGGCATCTTCCGCCAGCTGACGAGGCATGGTATCCAGCAGATCCAGGATGTCGTAGCACACCTTCTTGGTGCCTTCCTTGCTGATGGCGGTGATGGCGTAGACCGGACCTTCGTGGTTGAGGGCTGCCTTGACTCTGTCCATCACTTCCTGAGCCTCTTCTTCCAGGATCAGGTCCATCTTGTTGAACACCAGCCAGCGCGGCTTGCCCGCCAGCTCGGGGCTGTATTTTTCCAGCTCCCGGACGATGGTCACGGCGTTCTCGGCAGGATCGGAGCCATCCACCGGGCAGATGTCCACCAGGTGGATCAGGACGCGGCAACGCTCCAGGTGCTTGAGGAAGCGGATACCCAGGCCTGCCCCCTCGGCAGCCCCTTCGATGAGGCCGGGAATGTCGGCAATGACGAAGGAACGGGAGTTTTCACCGCGTACCACACCCAGATTCGGTACCAGGGTGGTGAAGGGGTAGTCTGCCACTTTCGGGCGGGCCGCAGAAACGGCGCGAATGAAGGTGGACTTGCCTGCGTTGGGCAGACCGAGCATGCCGACATCCGCCAGCAGCAGCAGCTCCAGCCTCAGGGTACGCACTTCACCCGGGGTGCCGTTGCTCTTCTGGCGCGGCGCCCGGTTGACCGAGCTCTTGAAGCGGGTGTTGCCAAGGCCGTGGAAGCCGCCCTTGGCAACCAGCAGCTTCTGATCGTGACTGGTCAAATCCCCCAGCAGTTCGCCGGTGTCTTCATCGGTGGCACGGGTTCCCACCGGCACGCGCAGGATCTTGTCCTTGCCGCGACGACCGGTACAGTTGGCACTCTGACCGTTCTCGCCACGCTCGGCGGCGTGGAAGCGCTCGAAACGGTAGTCGATCAGGGTGTTCAGGTTTTCATCGGCCACCAGATACACGTCGCCACCATCACCGCCGTCACCGCCGTCCGGGCCGCCGTTCGGGATGTACTTCTCGCGGCGGAAGCTCACACAACCGTTACCACCGTCACCGGCATCGACTCGAATCTGGACTTCATCAACAAACTTCATAGGTAACCGTCACCTTAATTCGAAAAACCGATACGCAATTATAGTGATACGGGCCCCTTCGGGCGAGGCGCATCTGGCCGATGAGGGCTGTCTGCGCCGGCTCATCCGCGTGCCGTTTTTTCGTCAAACTCATCAGAAAAACAAAAGCCCCGCCAGGTTGGCGGGGCTTCGGATCCTTGCGGTCCGTAATTACTCAGCAACGATGCTGACGTACTTACGATTCTGCGGACCTTTAACTTCGAACTGCACTTTACCGTTCGCGGTAGCGAACAGAGTGTGGTCCTTGCCCAGACCAACGTTCTCACCAGCGTGGAACTTGGTGCCGCGCTGACGAACGATGATGCTGCCAGCCAGAACTGTTTCGCCGCCGAAACGCTTCACGCCCAGGCGTTTAGCTTCAGAATCGCGACCGTTGCGGGATGAACCGCCAGCTTTTTTGTGTGCCATCTATCGGACTCCTCTAATTAAGCGCTGATGCCAGTGATTTTGACTTCAGTGAACCACTGACGGTGGCCCGCTTGCTTACGGTGGTGCTTACGACGACGGAACTTGACGATAGTCACTTTCTCGCCACGGCCGTGAGCCACAACTTCAGCCACAACCTTGCCACCTTCAACGAAAGGAGCACCTACTTTGAAAGTGTCGCCTGCAGCAACCATCAGCACTTCGTTGAAGTCGATGGTAGCGCCAGTCTCAACGTTCAGCTTTTCCAGACGAACGATTTGACCTTCGGCCACACGGTGTTGTTTTCCGCCGCTTTGGAATACCGCGTACATTTGATTAACTCCGTAAAGGCGTGTCTTTTGCTCAAGGCCAGACACGCACAAAAACCTATAACAATGGGCGGGCATTCTACGCAGAACGATTTGCCGAGGCAAGGCCAATTTAGCAAAAAGTTTATTTTGTGCGCATATCTGCCCCCGTGAATAAACGCCTAACTGTAACCCATTGTGAAATCGTGTAGAATCCCCGCCATTGCTAAAAACGCAGTAAATGCTGCCGTCACGTTACGAGACTTATGGACCAACAGACTATCCGTGCGCTCTGTGCCGCCGACATGACGGCGGTCAATGAACTGATCCTGGCGAGACTCCAGTCCGATGTCAGCCTGATCAACCAGCTGGGTTTCTATATTGTCAGTGCGGGCGGAAAACGGATGCGCCCCATGCTGACCGTGATGGCCGCACGCGCACTGGGCTATGAGGGTGAAGATCACCTGAAACTGGCCGCCATCATCGAGTTCATTCACACCTCCACCCTGCTGCACGACGACGTGGTCGACGAATCCGACCTGCGCCGCGGCCGGGAAACCGCCAACGCCCTGTTTGGCAACGCCGCCAGCGTTCTGGTGGGTGACTACCTCTACAGCCGCTCCTTCCAGATGATGAGCGAACTCTCCAACCTGAAGGTGATGGAGATCCTCTCCGATGCCACCAACACCATCGCCGAAGGAGAAGTGCTGCAGCTGATGAACTGCAACGATCCGGATACCACGGAAGAGAGCTACATGACGGTCATCTACTGCAAGACCGCCAAGCTGTTTGAAGCCGCGACCCGACTCGCCGCCGTGCTGACCCATCAGCCCGAGCCCGTCGAGCAGGCCATGACCGACTACGGCAAGTACCTGGGTACCGCGTTCCAGATCATCGACGACGTGATGGACTACTGCTCCCAGAGCGAGGAGATGGGCAAGAACGTGGGTGACGATCTGGCCGAAGGCAAGCCGACCCTGCCGCTGTTGCGCGCCATGGAAGTGGGTACCCCGGAAGATCGTCAACTGGTGCGCGATGCCATCGAGCACCGCAACGGGATGGATCACCTGGAGCGTATTCTGGGCATCCTGGATCGCACCGGAGCTCTCGAATACTCCCGCCAGCGAGCTCGGGAAGAGGCTGACAAGGCCATCGCCGCCCTCGCCATCCTGCCGGACTCCCGGCACAAGCAGGCGCTGGAGACCCTGGCCCACATGGCGGTGCAGCGCAGCGCCTGATGCCAGCCGGCGGACAATAAAAAAGAGGCCCTCTGGCCTCTTTTTTATTGTCTGAATTCCCCGTGCACTGTCGTATCAACACAGGTTCTAACGGGCCAACGCCCACAAGATGACACCACCGGCCACCACCAGACAGCCGCCGATGCGGCGCAGCTGTTCCGGCGGCAACTCCCCGAGCAGGCGCAGCATCTGCTGCCATGCCCTGGGAGCAAGCAAGGGCCCCAATCCTTCGAAGAGCAGCAGCAACCCCAGCCCCATCAACATGGATGTCAGCATCACCTCTCCTTGTCCCTGATCCCCTGCCGGTCTGTGGCCGGCAAACAAAAGGGCCTGAATCATCAGGCCCTTGGGTCATATCAACACATGTTTACTGCTTGTTGCCGTGCGGCGACTTGAGGTAGCGGAAGAACTCGCTGTCCGGTTTCAGGACCATGAGGTCGTTGCCGCCGGCGAAGCTCTTGCGATAGGCCTCCATGCTGCGCACGAAACTGAAGAACTCCGGGTCCTTCTTGTAGCTGTCGGCATAGATCCTGGCTGCTTCGGCATCCCCTTCACCACGCAGTTGACGGGCATTACTCTCGGCGTCGGCGATCATCACGGTCACCTTGCGGTCGATGTCGGCACGCAGGATCTCGGCCTGCTCGCGGCCCTGTGAACGGTGTTCACGGGCAACCGCGGTCCGCTCGGCACGCATCCGCTGATAGATGGAGCTGGAGACTTCCACCGGCAGGTTGATCTGCTTGATTCGCACATCCACCACCTTGATGCCGAGCTCGGAGGAACGCGCCATCTTCATCAGGGCATCTTCCATCACGGTACTGCGCTCGCCGGAGACGATATCCTTGATGGTGCGGTTACCGATCTCGGAACGCAGGCCGTTGTTGATCTTGCGCTTGAGCAGGTCTTCAGCCTGGATCTTGTTGCCACCACCGGTCGCCAGGTAGTACTTGGAGAAGTCCTCGATCTTCCACTTCACGTAGGAGTCGATGATGAGGTCCTTCTTCTCGGACGTAACGAAGCGATCCGCCTGGCCTTCCAGAGTCTGGATGCGGGCATCCATCTTGCGTACCTGGTCGATGAGCGGCACCTTGAAGTGCAGGCCCGGCTCGTACAGGCGCGGCTCACCGGAGTCGACCCGTTTCACCTTGCCAAACTGCACCACGATCCCCTTCTGTCCTTCATCGACGATGAAGATGGAAGAGAAGCACACCATGGCGGCCACAGCGATGACACCAATAGCTAGCTTTTTCATCTATCAGTTTCTCCCTGTGCTGAAACGATCACCGCCACGCAGCGGGGTCGGAGTGGAGTTGGCCCCTTCGTTGGACGGCTGGGCCGCCTCGACTGCCGGGGTGCCCGCAGGACGTGCCGGTTGCACGGCATTCGCCTTGCCAGAGAGCTTGTCGAGCGGCAGGTAGATCATGCTGTTGTTGCCAGCCGGCATGTCGACCACCACCTTGTTGGCCTGCTGATAGAGCTCTTCCATGGTTTCGAGGTAGATACGATCACGGGTCAGCTCGGGCGCGGCCTGATACTGGGGCAGCAGCTCGTTGAAGCGAGCGACTTCACCCTTGGCCTTCAACACGATCTGGGACTTGTAGGCTTCGGCCTCCTGCTCCAGACGTTTGACCTGGCCACGAGCCTTGGGCTCCACTTCACGGGCATAGGCTTCCGCTTCACGGATGAAACGCTGCTCATCTTCCTGGGCGGAGATGGCGTCATCAAACGCATCCTTCACCTCTTCCGGCGGACGCGCCGGCAGGAAGTTGACGTCCACGATCTGCAGACCCATCTGATAGGGCTCGATGATGCTGTCGATCACCTGCCAGGTTTCCTGACGCACCTTCTCACGACCCGTGGTCAGCACATCGTCCATCCGGGTGTGACCCACCACGTAGCGCAGGGCGCTGTCGGTGGCCTGGCTCAGGCTCTCGTCGGCGTTGGTCACGCTGAACAGGTACTGCTCGGGATCGACCACGCGATACTGTACGTCCATCTCGACCCGCACCACGTTCTCATCCTGGGTCAGCATGAAACCGGACGCCGGCAGGGAACGGACAGACTCCACGTCCACCGGGATCACCCGGTCGATGAAGGTCGGTTTCCAGCGCAGACCGGGATCCACGTTGTGGGAGTATTCGCCAAAGCGCAGCACCACGCCCCGCTCGGCTTCGCGAATGGTATAGAAGCCGCTGACGACCCACACCACCACGGCCACCACCAAGGCGATGGAGAGGCCGAACTTGCCGACGTCACCACCACCGGATTTGCCACCACCGAGCAGACCGCCAAAACGACGGCTCACCTTGCGAAGCATCTCGTCCAGATCAGGGGGGCCCTGATTCTTGCCGTTGTTCCCCCAGGGGTCACGGTCTTTGCCATTGTTACCAGGCTCATTCCAAGCCATCAGCGTCTCCATTAATACATGCGGATGGATATCATCTCTATCGGGCCACAGAGGGGTGATGAAATCAGCAAACCATTTATGTTCATCGACCCATCAATGCCTGATAAAGCGTTGTAAACTCTCACCTTCTTGTTTCATGAGGCGGTTCCAGTCAGCCAGTTGCAGGCGAACTTCCAGCACAAAGTCCCCCTCCTCGCTGAAACCTTCCTGCTCGATACCTTTCAGCCGATAGAGCGCACTGCGCAGTCTGGCGGCGGAAGGGGGCAGTTGCAGGGTGTGATGCACCATGGAGCCGGCCAGCAGTTCGGTCAGTGCCTGGAACAGGTATTCACTACCCTCGCCAGTCTGGGCCGACAACCAGACTCGCACCGGTCGTCCAGCCTCATCCCGTTCAAGACCAGCCGGACGATCTCCCAGCTTGTCGATCTTGTTGCAGATCATCAGCTGGGGACGGTCATCCGCCTCGATCTCGGCCAGCACACGCTGGACCGACTCGATATTCTCCTGCATCTGTTCATCGGCGCAGTCCACCACGTGCAGCAGCAGGTCCGCTTCGCGAGTCTCCTGCAGGGTCGCCTTGAAGGCCGCGACCAGATCATGGGGCAAGTGCCGAATAAATCCAACTGTATCCGCCAGGATCACATCACCCACATCCTGGATCACCAATTTGCGCAGGGTGGGGTCCAGGGTTGCGAACAATTGGTCGGCAGCATACACGCTGGCATCTGTAAGTTGGTTGAACAAAGTGGATTTTCCGGCGTTGGTATACCCCACCAGAGAAACGGTCGGCACTTCGTTGCGGTTGCGGGCACGGCGCCCCTGCTCCCGCTGCTTGGCCACCTTGTCGAGGCGGCGCAAAATGGCCTTGATGCGCTCACGCAGCAGGCGTCGGTCGGTTTCAAGCTGGGTTTCACCCGGGCCGCGCAGACCGATCCCCCCCTTTTGTCGCTCAAGGTGGGTCCAGCCTCGCACCAGACGAGTGGAAAGATGGCGCAACTGGGCCAGTTCGACCTGCAACTTGCCTTCGTGAGTGCGGGCGCGCTGGGCGAAGATATCGAGGATAAGGCCTGTCCTGTCCACGACCCTGCACTGGAACAGACGCTCCAGGTTGCGCTCCTGGGCGGGGGTCAGGGCATGGTTGAAGATGACCACATCGGCATCCAGCATCTGGACCTGGGACGCGATCTCTTCCGCCTTGCCGCTGCCGACAAAAAATTTGGCGCTGGGTGCGCTGCGACTGGTGGTGATCACCCCCAGTGCATTGACTCCGGCCGAGCTCACCAGCATCTTGAGCTCGTCCAGATCCTCCCGCTCGCCCTCATCGCTGAAGTTGACATGTACCAGAACGGCCTGTTCACCAGCTTCGTAACGGTCAAACAAGCGCTTGCTCCTTGACAGGTATCATGATGGATCTGAGTTGGCGAGTGAACTCGCCGCAGGATATCACGCCTCGGCGTCACCCTGCTCTTCACCGGCGGCGCCCGGGGCGTGCTGGTGATGGTTGACGGCACGGGCAGGCACCACGGTGGAAATGGCGTGCTTGTAGACCATCTGGCTCACGGTGTTCTTCAGCAGAATGACAAACTGGTCAAACGATTCGATCTGACCCTGCAGTTTGATGCCGTTCACCAAATAGATAGAAACAGGAATACGCTCACGGCGCAGCGCATTCAAAAACGGGTCTTGGAGAGATTGCCCCTTAGCCATCTTTCTTTTCCTTATAGTTTGTTGTTTTTAAACACCGGATATTCAATATAACAACCTGATTATACAGGAGTGTCAAGCCGGACCAGCTTGGGCGACGACCCTGGCCAGATTGCCAGACTCACCAGATTCCAACCAGGTCACATCAGGCCAACCGCGCAACCAGGTCATCTGACGCTTGGCCAACTGGCGGGTGGCAACAATGCCGCGATAACGCATCTCATCATACTCCACTTCCCCCGCCAGGTAGTCCCACATTTGGCGGTATCCCACGCAGCGAATGGAGGGAAGATCCGGGGTGAGATCCCCCCGCTCGTAAAGCGCCCTGACCTCCTGCTCGAAGCCGCTGCCCAGCATCTTGTCAAACCGCTGTTCGATGCGCTGGTGCAGCACGGCCCGATCCCTCGGCGCGATGGCAAACTGCAGCGCCCGGTAGGGCAGCCCCTCTCCCTGCACCTGGGTCAGCTCGGTGAGGGTCTTGCCGCTGATGCGGTAAACCTCGAGCGCCCGGCACAGGCGCTGGGGATCGTTGGGGTGGATGCGGGCACCGGCCACCGGGTCGATGCGCACCAGCTCGTCGTGCAGCGCCTGCCAGCCGAGGCGGGCAGCCTCTTCCTCGATGCCGGCCCGAATGGCGGGATCGGCGGAAGGCAGCGGAGAAAGCCCCTCCAGCAGCGCCTTGAAATAGAGCATGGTGCCGCCCACCAGCAGCGGAATGCGGCCACGGTCGGCGATCTCTTTCATCTCCCGCAGGGCATCCTTGCAAAAATCCGCCGCCGAATAGCTCATGGCGGGATCCAGGATGTCGATGAGCCGGTGCGGGGCCTGCGCCAGCTCGGCTGGCGTCGGCTTGGCGGTGCCTATGTCCATGCCGCGATAGATGAGCGCGGAGTCCACGCTGATAATGTCGCAGGGCAGGGCCTGGCACAGTTCAATGGCGAGATCCGTCTTGCCGGAGGCCGTCGGCCCCATCAGAAAAATTGCAGTCGGCAAGTCAGCCACGTTAAACACTCCCTTCGGCCGCCCCTTCACGGGCGAGCCGGCATAAAACTGGTCATATGGATGCAACAGACGACGAGACGCCGTCAGTTGCCATCGGCAAACTCGGCCAGCACGTTCGCCAGCGGCAACGGACGCACCATGCGAACGTCTGCCAGTTGGTCACTGAAATCGGCAACAAGTTCCGTCAGCAACCGGGTGGCAGTGGCAAAATCGTATATTTTTTCGCCACTTATGCCTTGTTCCACCAACCACTGGCATAGTACCCCAGCCTGCGCATCGGCATCACTGTCAGATCCGCTCTCGACCAGCTGCAACAATTCGGGTAAGAGACGGGCCAGATCGGTCTGGCGCAGCAGGGCGGGCACCCGAGTCAGGATCATGGTGTCGCGTCCCCCGCTTTTCAACTCCAGCCCCATGCGTTTGAGCAGACGTTCCCGCTCCTCCACCAGGGCGACCAGGTTTTTCGGCAGCTTGAAGGAAACCGGCAGCAACAGAGGCTGGGCCGCCAACCCCTGGCCCCAGGCATCCAGCAGCCAGTGGCGCAACAACAGACGCTCGGCGCGCACCAGGGAGAGCAGCGCCAGCTGCCCCTGACGTTCCATCAGCAGATAGGCCTGCTCGACCAGGCTCAGGGCACGCCACTCCCCCGTTCGGGCAGGCGTCTCGACGGCGTCGTTCTCGGCTACGGGCCGGGATGCCGGCGTCGCCACCTCGGGCAGGGTGGTGAGCAAGGCGCCCATGCCTCGCATGGCGGCCCGGCTCGGGGGTTCGGGAGGCTGGTAGTGTCCTCCCCTGCCACCACTGCCTTCCCGCACGCCGTCGCCATCTCGCGCAGGGGCAGGAGCCCGATAGCCGTGTTCGGCACCGTACCACTCGGTGCGCGGCGCCTGACCCGGATAGGTGACCTCCGGGCTGCCCGGCAGCTCGACCTGGGTCTCGGCCAGGGGGGCATCGGTGGCGCTCCCTGCCCCGTCCTGGCGCAGTGCGGTAAACAGCGCCTGGAAGATGAAATCGTGGATGAGACGCGCCTGATGGAAACGCACTTCGTGCTTGGCCGGATGGACGTTGACATCCACCTGGCGGGGATCAAGCTCGATATAGAGCACATAGGCCGCGAAGCGATCGGCGGGCAGCAGCTCGTCATAGGCCTGGCGAATGGCGTGATTGATGAGCTTGTCCCGCATCATGCGGCCATTGACATAGGTGTATTGCAGGTCGTTCTGCGGCCTGGCTCCTGCCGGGGTGGCCAGCCAGCCCCACAACCGCACGTCGCTGTGTTCGCTCGATACCGCCAGGGCATGGTGCATGAAGGGGGAACCGCAGACGGCGGCGAGGCGGCGCTCCTGCTCCGCCACCGTGTTGGCCGCCTTGTACTGGCGCACCACCTTGCCGTTGTGGCGCAGGATCAGGGTAGCGTCGAAGCGGGAGAGCGCGATGCGGCGCACCAGTTCGTCGATGTGGGCAAATTCGGTCTTTTCGCTGCGCATGAACTTGCGCCGCGCCGGGGTGTTGAAGAAGAGATCCACCACCTCCACCGTGGTGCCCACCGGGTGGGCTGCCGGCTTGACGGTGACGCTCATCTCACGCCCTTCCGCCTGGGCCTGCCAGGCCTCGCTCTGCTCTGCCGTGCGGGAGGTGAAGGTGAGGCGGGAGACGGAGCTGATGGAGGCGAGCGCCTCCCCGCGAAAGCCCAGGCTGTTGATCCCTTCCAGATCGTCCAGGGTCGCCACCTTGGAGGTGGCGTGGCGCGACAGCGCCAGCACCAGCTCATCCCTGGCGACACCGCAGCCGTTGTCACGAATGCGGATAAGCTTGGCGCCTCCCTTGTCGATCTCGATCTCGACCCGGTCAGCCCCCGCATCCAGGCTGTTTTCCACCAGTTCCTTCACCACGGAGGAGGGCCGCTCCACGACCTCACCGGCAGCAATCTGGTTGGCCAGAATCGGCGGCAATATACGGATTGGCATCGCTTGCTCCTGCAGATGAAAAAGGGGAAGAGGTGGACCTGGCGCCATCAATGCTCACCGCCCCTCCCTGCCATCGGCAGAGAAGGGCGGCGTCCTTCAGTCCGCGCTATTTTCGCGGAATATAGAGCACCTGCCCTATCTGGATGTCCCGTGACTTGAGCTTGTTGATCTCCACCAGTCGCGCCTGACTCACCCCATGTTTCTCGGCGAGACGGGAGAGACTCTGGCCGCGGGTGACCACGTGGCGGATCATGTTGGGCTTGTCGTTGCTCTGCACGCTGGCTACCGGCGCACTCGGCTCCTGGGCTGCGACCTTGTAAGGTTTGATCACGCCGGCACCGGAGGCGCTGCCGACGCTGCTGACCGGGGCGCCGCCCTCACCGACGCGATAGGGCTCGCTCGCCGGCATCCGGTTGGTCACGACCTGCTGCGTTGGCTGGGCAACCGGCTTGCTGACGGCGACCGGCTTGCTGGCGGGCGCCTGACGCGGCGGGGCAGCAACCTGGCCCTTGCCGGTGAGCATGGGCCCCTTGGTCGGATGGCTGCGGTAATAGTTGCGGATCCCCTCGAAGATGGCCCGGGCCAGCTGATCCTGATAGCTGGCGGTGGCCAGCAGCTTCTCCTCGGCGTGGTTCGAGATAAAGCCCGTCTCCACCAGTACCGAGGGGATGTCCGGCGCCTTCAGCACCGCCAGACTCGCATGTTCCGGCGCCTTCTTGTGCAATCTGGCCACCCGGCCGAGCGAGCGCAGGATCTGGCGGCTGACGTCATAGCCTTCGGCCCTGGACTTGTCCATGGAGAGATCCAGGAAGGTCTGCGCCAGATAGGGGTTGGGATCGGATTCGGCCAATACCTTGCCAACGCCCCCCAGCAGCTCCCCCTGTTTCTCCTGCTTCTCGAGCCAGCTACCCATCTCGCGGTTGGCGCGGTTGGTCGACAGCACCCAGACGGAGGCGCCGCGAGGAGTCGAGTTGTGGAAGCTGTCGGCATGCACCGACACCAGCAGGTCTGCCTTGGCCTTTCGGGCAATCTCGGAGCGTTTGTTGAGATCGACGAAGTAGTCGCCACGGCGGGTCAGCACGGCTCGCATGCCGGGCTCCCGGTCGATGAGGGCCGCCAGCTTCTGGGAGACCGCCAGGGTCACCCGTTTCTCGTAGGTGCGGCGCGGGCCGATGGAGCCCGGGTCTTCCCCACCGTGACCAGGATCGATGGCGATGACGATGGCCTTGCCGTGTCCCCCGACGGGAGCGGGCTGCGCCGCAGCGCTCCCCTTCTCTTCATAGGGAAGATCGATCACAAGACGGTGGCCATAGGGGCCTGCCGGCGCCAGCGGGAAGACCACCGGCTTGATGGCAGAGCCGAGATCCAGCACCAGTCGCAGGCCGCCCTTCTCCAGCGGCGTGCTCTCGCGGATCTTGCGCACCAGCTCGCTCTTGTTCTCGATGCGCGCCAGGTTGGTGGCGTTGCTCGCCCCTTTCAGGTCGATGACCAGACGGTTCGGACCGGTCAGGGTGAAGTAGTTGAAATTGGGGGCGCTGCTCATGTCGAGCACCACCCGGGTGTTGTCCGGTGATGGCCACACCCGCACACTCTTGAGCTGATTGGCCCAGGTGGGCAATGCCATCAGGGAGAGAACAAAGACAAGGATCACGCGCACTGAGATGACAACCGTTCCAGAATGGCTTCGCCGATAGCAGTGCGGGCATCAATCTGCACCTCGCGCTGCTCGTTTGCATAACTCAGGGTGATCTCGAGATCCGGGGCTGGCAGCCAGCCGTCGCCCTTCTCTGGCCACTCCACCAGGCAGAGGGTATCGGCGGCGAAATAGTCGCGAATGCCCATGAACTCCAGCTCTTCCGGGTCGGCCAGTCGATAGAGATCGAAGTGATAGACCTGCCACTGGGCAAGCTCATAGGGCTCCACCAGGGTATAGGTCGGACTCTTGACCTTGCCCTCATGACCCAGTCCCTGCACCCAGCCTCGGGTCAGGGTGGTTTTGCCGGCCCCGAGGGCACCGTGCAGAAATACCGTGGTGGCCTGTTGGCACGCCTTTGCCAGACGGCCACCCAGCGCCACTGTTGCTGCCTCGTCCGGCAGTGTCATCATCAAGGTTTTTGCCATGTTCTTCTTGTTACTTGTTACTGTGTCGGATTGACCAGACGACGGATCCAGGGCAGCAGATCCGATGCCAGCATGCCCCTCTCACCCTCGGCGGCGGCCAGATCGGCGGCCTCTGCGTGGATCACGGCACCGAGTCGGGTGGCCATGCCCGCAGACCAGCCCTGAGCCAGGAGGGCGGCGATTATACCAGACAAGAGGTCACCCATGCCGCCACTGGCCATGCCGGGGTTGCCCTCGTCGCACAGGGAAATGCGCCTGCCGTCGCAGATGAGCGACCCCGCCCCCTTGAGCAGCACCACACCACCGTAGCGCTGTTGCAGCCGCGAGACGGCCGCAAACCTGTCCTCTTCGACCTCGGCGATGGAGCAACCCAGCAGGCGAGCCGCCTCCCCGGGGTGGGGCGTGAGCACCCAATTATCCTGATGACGGGGGGCCTGCGCCAGCCAATTCAATCCATCGGCGTCCAATACCAGTGGCACGGCGGCTCCGATGCCCTGTTCGAACCGGGCCCGGCCCCACCCATCCTGACCGAGCCCGGGGCCCAGTACCTGCACCGATGCCCACCCTTCATCCATGTCCGCCGGGCATCCCATCAGCTCGGGTTGAATCAGGCTGGCCGCAGGGCAATCCGGGTGCTGGCGCAGGCGTACCAATCCCGCCCCCGCCCGCAGACAGGCCTGACCCGCCAGCAGGATGGCCCCCTGCATGCCGAGGTTCCCCCCCGTCAGCAGTACCTTGCCGCTGTGTCCCTTGTGAGCCGAGCGCCTGCGCGGGGTCAGCAACCCCTTGAGGCTGGGATAATCGATCCGCTCGGCAGCGGGAACCCGTTCCTCCCCCGGCGTCACTCCCAGGGGATCCCGGTCGAGGTGGCCGACTCCGTCCACCCCGTCGGCGGTGAGCATGCCCTGCTTGATGCCGATGAAAGTGAGGGTGCGGGTGGCACGCACCAGTGCGCCCATGGCGCGGCCGGTGTCGGCATTGAGACCGGAGGGGAGATCCACCGCCAGCACGGGCGCGTTCAAGCCATTGATTGTTGCGACGATCTTTGTCATTGACGAGGAGAGGGGAAGCTGGACGCCGGTACCGAGCAGTGCGTCTATGACCAGATCCGGCGGCGGCAGCGTGGCGGGCAGCAGATCCTCGGCCATGGTCACGCTCCCCCCCGATGCGAGCCACTCTTCGGCAGCCCGCCTGGCATCTCCCCTCAGCAGGCCGGGAGCCCGGGCGGCAATCACCAGAGGCTCGAGGCCGATGCGCCGGGCAAGGCGGGCCAACACGTAGCCATCCCCACCGTTGTTGCCAGGGCCGACGAAGATCCACCACTGACGGCTGTCGGGCCAGTGGTGACAGGCATAGTTGCACAGCGCACTCCCTGCCCGCTCCATCAGCACATAGAGGGGCAACCCCTCCTGCTCGGCCCAGCGCCGTTCCATGCTGCGGATCTGCTCGGCCCGCCACAGGGGTTGTGCTAGACTCTCCCACTCATTTTTGCGGATAGCGTCCCCGAACACCTCTACCATGACGGCCCCCACGTTTCATCATCCCATGACCCGGCAACTGGCACACCATATTGCCGCCCTGCGCCTGCCACACTCCTGCAGGCAGAGGGGGGATGCTGCATGACGGCTGCCGAACTTGCGCAACTGGCCCACGATATCAAGCTCTGGGCAAGGGAGCTAGGATTTGACCAGGTCGGCATCGCCGACACCGACCTCACCCTGGAAGAGCCGAAGTTGCAGGCCTGGCTGGATGCCGGTTATCACGGCACCATGGACTACATGGCGCGCCACGGCATGATGAGGGCCCGCCCCCACGAGCTGTTGCCGGGCACCTTGCGGGTCATCTCGGTGCGGATGAACTACCTCCCGTTCGAGGCGGGCTTTGCCGCCACCCTGCGCGATCCCACCCTCGGCTACATCAGCCGCTATGCCCTCGGCCGCGACTACCACAAGGTGCTGCGCAACCGGCTCAAACAGTTGGGGGAGCGCATCGAGCTGCGGTGCGACACCCTGTTGCAGGCAGCGGGACAAACCCTGGGCGAGTGGCGCCCCTTTGTCGACTCGGCCCCTATTCTGGAAAGGCCGCTGGCGGCCAAGGCCGGCCTTGGCTGGGTGGGAAAGCACTCGCTGCTGATCAACGAGTCCGCCGGCTCCTTCTTCTTTCTGGGAGAATTGCTCATCGCCCTGCCGCTGCCCGTGGATGCCCCGGTGGAGAAGGAGCTGTGTGGCAAGTGCGTGGCCTGCATCAACATCTGCCCCACCGGTGCCATCATCGCCCCCTATGTGGTGGACGGACGGCGCTGCATCTCCTATCTCACCATCGAGAATGACGGCCCCATTCCCGAGGAGTTCAGGCCGCTCATGGGCAATCGCATCTATGGCTGTGACGACTGCCAGCTCATCTGCCCATGGAACCGCTATGCCGATGCCAGCCCGGAGCCCGACTTCAGCCCGCGCCCCAATCTGCACCGCCCGCCCCTCTTGACCTTGTGGGGCTGGAGCGAGGCCGAATTTCTCAAACACACGGAAGGCAGCCCCATCCGCCGCATCGGCTATCAGCGCTGGCGCCGCAACCTGGCGGTGGCCCTTGGCAACGGACCGGCCAGCAGCGAGGTCCTGGCCGCCCTGCAACAGGCGCTGCCTGAGGCGGCGCCCATGGTGGCCGAGCATATCGAGTGGGCGCTGGCGACCCTGGCCAGGCGTCAGCAGGAAGAGAATAAAAAGACGCGATTGCTGATCCGCTGCATCGAAAAAGGTCTGCCGGATCACGCATAAGTGATCTGGCACTTGCCGGATCGCAGCCATTTTTTCATGCTCTGCCGACCATTGAACATCGGCACAATAAAAGGAAGATTCTGATGCAGATGCTGGGAGTAGATATTGGGGGGTCCGGGATCAAGGGCTGCCTGGTCGACACCGAAACCGGGGAGCTGATTGGCGAACGCCACCGCATCGCCACACCGCAACCGGCAACCCCGGCCGCCGTGGCACACACCCTCAAGGCGCTGGTCGAGCACTTCCAATGGAAGGGTCCCGTGGGGTGCGGGTTTCCCGCCACCATCCACAACGGCATCGCCAAGAATGCCTCCAACATCGACAAGAGCTGGATTGAGACCGATGCAGCCCACCTGTTTGCCGATGTGACCGGCCTGCCCTGCCATGTCCTGAACGACGCCGATGCGGCCGGTCTGGCGGAGATGCGCTTTGGCACCGGGCAGGATCGCCAGGGGGTCATCATTCTCATCACCGTCGGCACCGGCATCGGTACCGCCGTCTTCGTCAATGGCCAGTTGCTGCCCAATACCGAGCTGGGTCACCTGATGCTGGAAGGCATGGTGGCCGAACACTATTGCTCCGATGCGGTGCGCAAGCGCGAGGATCTTTCCTGGGGCCGCTGGGGCAAACGTTTCAACAAATACCTGGCTCGCCTGGAGTTTCTGTTCTCCCCCGACCTCTTCATCCTGGGGGGCGGCAGCGCCGCCAAGCTCGACAAGTTCATCGACAAGATTGAGACCCGGGCTCCCCTGGTGGCGGCCGCGAACCTCAACCAGGCCGGCATCATAGGCGCCGCCCTCTATGGCGCGGCCCGGCAAGGGGACTGACCGCCAGCAACATCAGAAGACCCGGCCCGTGCCGGGTCTCTCTCATCCGGGCTCAGAGATCGTCGAGGCGATGGGCACCGTGTACCAGACGGGTCAGGCGGGATTGGGCCATGGAGGCCAGGGCTTTCAGCAGCGCCGCCGTGTCGGGCGTGGGGCACTCCCGGGCCAGACGTTCCAGCTCGCCGATGAGCCTCTCCTCCTGGCGTGACACCAGGGCCACTATCTCCGCGGGCTGGGTTGTGGCGGGCAGCGCCAGACGATCCCCCTCGGCCAGCAGATCCTCGCCAAACCCCTGATCCAGCCAGGTCTCCTTCACCGCGCTTCCCATCTGCTCGCGATAATCGTGCAGATGAGCCGCCGCGGCATCCTCCCGCCCTTGCAAATAGGCCAGCAACATCCTGCTGCGCTCAGCATCCACCCGGGGGATCTGGCGCCCGTAAATGTGCCCTTGCCGATGATGAAGCTCCTCGAGATAGAGCATCAGGTCCTTGATCTGTTGGAATCGCATCTCGCCTCCCTCCTGGCATCCACCTGCAGCCAGTATAGGGAGCTGGCATGTCGACACGGCCACGAACTGGTCATTTATTGTTCTGCATCAAGGAGATGGAAAAGAAAGCAGAAAAAGAGACAGCAGGAGGAAGGGGAAACCGGCAGCGATGCTGCCCGGACAACCGGGCACCTTGCCCGAAGGGGAGACATCAAATCGACGACATAAAAGATATTTACCAGCTTATCTTCGGACCAATGTCACAAAATCGGAATCTAATATTGATGCTGGTGGTGATACCTCCACACCATAGTCAAATGGCGGGAATCCTTATCCATTTTTTAGACGTCTAGACGTAAAAACATGCGTTGACACAGCCATCCGGACATCTTAGCATCATCCTCCATGATGACAGAGCTACCCAGTGAAACCTCTGCCCAATTTACCCGCCTGTAGCGCCCTGTGCTTTAAGGCTGTTAGCACGGAAGAATCCATGATTAAGTTGATCGGTCTCAACAAAGTCTACGGTAAAGGCAGTGATGCCGTGCACGCCCTGCGTGACGTGAGCCTGCATGTGCCCCAAGGCAAGATCTTCGGGGTGATCGGTGCCTCCGGTGCCGGCAAGAGTACCCTCATCCGCTGCGTCAACCTGCTGGAGCGCCCCACCGAGGGGCAGGTCATCGTCGATGGCCAGGACCTGGTCGCCCTGAGCGAGCGGGATCTGACTCAGGCTCGCCGCCAGATTGGCATGATCTTCCAGCACTTCAACCTGCTGGCCTCTCGCACCGTCTCCGCCAACATCGCCTTCCCGCTGGAGCTGGCGGGCTGGAGCAAGGACAAGATCCAGAGCCGGGTCAGCGAACTGCTGGCCCTGGTCGGGCTGGAAGCCCGTGCCCACGCCTATCCGTCCGAGCTCTCCGGCGGGCAGAAGCAGCGCGTCGCCATCGCCCGTGCCCTGGCACCGGCTCCCAAGGTCCTGCTGTGTGACGAGGCCACCTCGGCCCTCGACCCCCAGACCACCCGCTCGATCCTGACCCTGCTCAAGGAGATCAACGTCAAGCTGGGGCTCACCATACTGCTCATCACCCACGAAATGGACGTGGTGAAGGGGATCTGTGACGAGGTGGCCATCATCAGCGACGGCCGTCTCATCGAGCAGGGGGAAGTGGCCTGGTTCTTCAGCAATGCCAAGACCCAGCTGGCCCGGGATTTCATCCACTCCACCATCCACCTGGAAGTGCCCCAGGAGTATCAGGATCGGATGAGTAGCGACCGGGTGCCCGGCAGCTATCCCCTGGTGAAGCTCGGCTTTACCGGGACCACGGTGGATTCACCGCTGATTTCCGAGGCGAGCCGCCGTTTCAACATCGACATCAGCATCCTGAGCGCAGACATCGAATACGCCGGTGGCGTCAAGTTCGGCTTCCTGCTGGCGGAACTGTTCGGGGACGAGGCCCAGTGCGAGGCCACCCAACAGTTCCTCATCGACAACCACATTCAGCTGGAGGTAATGGGTTATGTCCGAAGCAATGATTAATCTGCTGATTTCGGCTCTGGGCGACACCCTCATCATGGTGTTTGCCTCCGCCCTGTTCGGCTGCCTGCTCGGCCTGCCGCTCGGCGTGGCGCTGCACGTGACCAAGGCGGGCCAGATCCTGGCCAATCCGCTGCTCAACAAGGTCCTGGGCGTCATCGTCAACGTCGGTCGCTCGGTGCCCTTCATCATTCTGCTGGTCGCCATCATTCCGTTGACCCGCTTCATCGTCGGCACCAGCATCGGTACCATCGCCGCCATCGTGCCGCTGACCGTGGGCTGCATCCCCTTCATCGCCCGCCTGGTGGAAGGGGCCCTGATGGAAGTACCTGACGGCCTGCTGGAAGCGGCCAAGGCCATGGGGGCCAAGCCCCTGCAAATCATCGCCAAGGTGCTGCTGCCCGAGGCCCTGCCGGGGATCCTCAACAGCGTCATCATCACCCTCGTCACCCTGGTGAACTACTCCGCCATGGCAGGTGCCATCGGAGGTGGTGGTCTCGGTGATGTGGGTATTCGCTACGGCTACCAGCGTTTCGATCCCACCGTCATGCTGGTCACCGTGGTCATTCTGGTGGTGCTGGTTCAACTCATCCAGAGCGCGGGTGAGCGCCTGGTCAAACAATGTGATCATCGTTAATCGTCGATTTCTGACAGGAGGTTTTTATGAAATTGGGCATCAAATCCGCAGCCGCTGCGCTGCTGGCAACCCTGGTACTGGTCGGTTGCGGCCAGAAGGAAGAGAACAAGACCCTGAAGGTGGGCGCCATCGCCGGTCCCGAGACCGAGCTGGTTGAGACCGCGGCCAAGGTTGCCAAGGAAAAATACGGCCTGACCGTCGAAGTGGTCACCTTCTCCGACTACGTCACCCCGAACGTGGCCCTGAACGACGGCAGCGTCGACGTCAACGCCTTCCAGCACAAACCCTACCTGGATGCCCAGATCCGTGATCGCGGCTTCAAGCTGGTGCCGGTCGGCAACACCTTCGTCTACCCGATCGCCGGTTACTCCAAGAAGGTCAAGGCCCTGTCCGAGCTGAAAGACGGTGCCCAGATCGCGGTGCCGAACGATCCGACCAACCTGGGTCGTTCCCTGATCCTGCTGGAGAAGCAGGGCCTGCTGAAGCTGAAAGAGGGTGCCGGTCTGGAAGCGACCGTACTGGACATCGCCAGCAACCCGCGCAACTTCAAGATCGTCGAGCTGGAAGCCGCACAACTGCCGCGCTCCCTGGAAGACGTGGATCTGGCCATCATCAACAACACCTTCGCCGGTCAGATTGGTCTGACCCCGACCGAGAACGGCCTGTTTGTCGAAGACAAGGAGTCCCCCTACGTCAACCTGATCGTTGCTCGCGAGAACAACAAGGACGACGAGAAGGTCAAGGAGTTCGTCCAGTCCTTCCAGACCGACGAGGTCTTCAAGAAGGGGACCGAGCTGTTCAAGGGCGGTCTGGTGAAAGGTTGGTAATCACTCACTCTGGAAAAAAGGCCACGTCAAGCGTGGCCTTTTTTTTTACCCCCGTTATGATAGCCGCAAGCACGGCAACACGAAAAACAGAACAACAATGAAGAAATGGTATCTGGCCTACTGCAAACCCAAGGAAGAGGCCCGCGCCCGCGCCCATCTGGCAGCCCAGGGCGTTGAATCCTATTACCCCATGGTCGAGATTGAAAAACTGCGGCGAGGCAAGCGCGTACCCCAGCGCGAGCCCATGTTCCCCAACTATCTCTTCATCTACGTGGATCTGGAAGAGGTCACCCCGGTCACCCTGAAATCGACCCGGGGAATCAGTCGCATCATCCACTTCGGCAAGGAGTGGACCCCCGTCAGCAGCCAGCTGATCTACCGGCTCATGAGCCGGGACGACAGCGACGAGGCGCGCGCCAGCTATGCCCGTCTGCCGACCCAGGGAGACAAGGTACTTATCGAATCCGGTCCCCTCGCCGGGTTTGAAGCCATCTATCTGGAGCCGGATGGCGAAAAGCGGGCCATCCTGCTGGTCAACCTGCTCAACCAGGAGACCTGCAGCAGCTTCGAAAACCAGGCCTTCCGCCGCCTGGAGTGACCCGTCCTACCGGCAGAAAGAGCCACAGGGCAGTACACAAGGCGCCATCCCCCTGCTTCCGAACGGTCAGGACCGCACCTGCGTCGTGCATCCTTCCACCACCAGGTTTTCGGGCCGAAAAAAAACGGGACAGACCCAGAGGTCTGCCCCGTTTTTCTCTCCCTTGCGTCAGGCATCCAGTTCGAAGCGGCTGATGGCCGATGTCAGTCTCCCCGTCTCCCGGGTCAGGCGGGCGGCGATCTGCTCCCCCTGCTGGCCATGCTCGCTGGACTGATGGCTGAGCCCGGCAATCTCCTCCACCGTGCCCGCCACCTCCTGCGCCGCCCTTGACTGCTGCTCGGTGGCGGTGGCGATGGCGGCAAGCTGGCCGCTGAGATCCTGCACCAGCGTCGCCATCGACTCCAGGGTCTCGGTCACCGAGGCCACGGCGCCGCGCCCCTGCTCCACCAGCAGGGTACCGCTGCCCACGGTATCCGCGGTCTCCCGGGTCTGCTGCTGGATGCTGGCAATGGTCTGGTTGATCTCCATGGTCGATGCGCTGGTGCGGCTGGCCAACTGCCTCACTTCATCGGCCACCACGGCAAATCCCCGTCCCTGCTCACCGGCCCGCGCCGCCTCGATGGCCGCATTGAGTGCCAGCAGGTTGGTCTGCTCGGCGATGGTGGCGATCACTTCGGTGACCCTCCCCACCTGCTCGCTCTGGCTGCTGAGCTGCGTCATCGCCTGGTTTGCCTGGGCAATCATGGCACCAATCTGCGCCATGGTGGTCCCCATGCGGACGAGGGCCTGCTCCCCCTCCCTTGCCTGTTGCTCGGTCTGGCGAGCCGCTCCCGCCGCGTCCGCAATGTTGCCCGCCACATCCCGGGTACTGACCGACATCTGCTCGATGGCGGCTGCCACCGCATCGAGCCGCTGATTCTGGCTCGCCAGATCATCCACGATGGCATTGGTGGTCTGGCCCACCTCGCGGCCAGCCCCTTCCACCTGACCGACCGCCCCCTGGATCTCCCCCACCAGCTCGCGCAACTGTGCCGACATCCGGTTGATGGAGCCCGTGAGCCCTCCCAGCTCATCCTGACGAAGCACGGGCAAGGGGGTGACGGGGAGGCGGCCATCGGCCACCAGGCCCGCCCGTTTAACCAGGCTGGCGATGTCCCGGGTCAGGCGCCGGCTGAACAGCAGGGCCACCAGGGTGCCCAGCAGGATGACACTGGTGGTGGCCAGCAGCAGGGTGCGGTGAATGGTCTGACTGGCGGCCGCCATCTCCCCCGCCATCTTGTCCACCTCGGCACGGGTATGGGTCACCTGGGTCGCCAGCTGATCCGCCAGCCGGGTCAGGGCGGGCTCTATCTCGGTGGCCATCAGGTGGTTGGCCCTGTCCCAGTCCGGGGCCTGGCGCTTCTCGATCACCTGGCCGACCAGCTCGGCAAAGGGGGCTGACATCTCTTCAAAGAGCGTCCAGAGCCCCTTTTGTGCCTCGGTGAAGTTGGCCTCCTGCTGTTTCAGCTCGGCCACCCGCTGCTGGTGGAACTGGTAGTAGTCCCGGTACTTGTCCAGGTACTCCTTCTCCCCCGAGATGAGGAAATCCCGCAGGGCGGAGAGCGCATTGCCCAGGCTGTTGTAGGCATCCCCCACCTGCTTGAGCAGCAGGCGCCTGTCACCGGGCAACGTCGCCTGGGGCGTCGCCACCTCTTCATTGGCAAAAGACTGCAACTGATCGAGGGCCGACTCCGCCAGGGGGCCGGCCTCCAGCAGCATCAGGGTGTGGGCGGGCAGGTTCTCTTCGGTGTGAGCCAGGGCCCACACCTGTGACTGTGCCCCCTTGAAATCCTTGAGTGCCCGGGTCAGGTCGGGGGTGAAACGCTGGCGATCGATGGCGTGCCAGGCTTCTTCCCACTCCTGCTTGATGCGATCACCCTGTGCCGGATCCTTGCCGAGGATGAGATAGGCCCGCAGGGATGAAACGGTGGCAATCAGGGCTTTCTGGCTCGCCTCGTCCCGCTGCAGGGCGGGCAGGGCCTGGGCCAGCAAGGCATCTTGCGAGCCTTCGATCCGGCCGAGCTGATGATAGACAAGGGCGGAGGAGAGAATGATGAGCAGGTTGATAAAACAGAAGCTCAACAACAACTTGCTTGATATTTTCATGGCCATCCTTGGAATTCGTCGGGCATCCTGCCCGGGATTAGCGTCTGATGAGCGCGGGCAAACGAGCCTGCCAACCCTGATGCCATCCCATCAGCTCCTCGCGGGGCATGGGACGGGCGGAGAAGAAGCCCTGGCATTGATCGCACCCCAGTTTCGCCAGCAATTGCCAGGTCGCCTCATCTTCGACCCCCTCGGCCACCGATTTCAAGCCCAACTTGCGAGCCAGCTCGATGCTGGACTCGATGATGGCTAGGCGAGAGGGATCTTCATAGCAGCGATCCACGAAGGATCTGTCCAGTTTCAACTCGGTAAAGGGGAGCAGGGCGAGCTGCTGCATGGAGGAGTAGCCGGTCCCGAAATCATCGATGGAGAGACCAAAACCGTGCATCCGCAAGCGGGTCAGCACCTCCAGCGACTTGCCGAGATCCTTGACGAAGGCGCTCTCGGTCACTTCGAGGGTGATGAGCTCGGGGTTGATGCTCCAGCGCTGGCAGTGGCTGAGCAGGGTGTTGCACAGATCCCCCTCGATGAGGGAAGTGGTAGAGAGGTTCATCGACAGGTTCAGGGAAAGCCCTGTCTTCTCCCACAGGTGGCCGTCCCGCAGCGCCTTGCCGATGATCACCTCGGTGAGCGGGTCGATGAGCCCGTTGTGCTCCGCCAGCGGAATGAAACGGGCCGGCGAGATGAGGCCATATTCGGGGTGCTGCCAGCGGGCAAGTGCCTCCATGCCGAGCCACTCCCCGTTGTGAAAACCCACCTTGGGTTGATACCAGGGCAGCAACTGGTCCTGATCCAGCGCCCGGCGCAGCTCATCCAGGGTCAGGTGATAACCATCCTCTTCCTGGCTGCGCACCTGCTGGGGCCGCCAGGCACCGATGAGCTGCGCGATCTGCTGGGGAGACGCGGGTTTCTCGATGCGCCCCAGCACCTGCAGGCCATAGGCCCGGCTCATGCGCAGCACGGCATCGACCACGTCATCCTCCAGGGCGCTGCACAGCACAATGCCGCCGCGGAACCCGCCAAGGGAGAGGCGGCGCAGCAGCGCCATGCCATCCATGCCCGGCATGCGCAGATCGCAGAACAGGATGTCGACCCTGTGGTGCTGGCACTGTGCCAGCGCCTCCTCCCCGTCCTGCGCCTCCAGCAGGTTGCCGTAGCCCAGTCCGCGGATCTGGTGCATCAGGGCCTTGCGCTGGAAGTTGTGATCCTCCACCACCATGATCGCCAACTCATGCCGTGCGCTATTCATCGAGCCATAACCCCGTTTCACCTCTGATAGAGTCCATCAATGCCTGTACCGCCCTGGCCAGGTCATCGAGCTTGTCCAGTTGTTTCAATCTGGCCGCCGCCTCCAGCCGGGCCGCCTCCTCTGCCAATGCCTGCTGTCCTACCATGCGCGCGGCCCCCTTGATGCGATGTGCCGTCTCCACCAGCGCCTGGGTATCCTGGCTGGCCAGCGCCAGCCTCATGTCCTCGCCATCCTGCTCGTTGGCTTCCAGGTATTCGCTGGCCATGCTGCGAGCCACCGCCTCATCCCCGAACAGAGTCAACCAGCTTATGCCTGGCAGCTGAACCCTGGCTTGCCGGGGCGCCTCCGAGGCGAGCTGTTCTTCCTGAGTCGGCAACCAGCGCCCCAGGGTCTGGCTCAGGGCATCCAGGCTGTAGGGCTTGAACAGCATGTCGTTCATGCCGGCATCACGCATCTGCTGGCTCGCCTCCTCAGAGGTATCGGCCGTCACCCCGATAATGGGAGCACTGTCCCCGGCATCCCGCAAGGCTCGCGTGAGGGCATAGCCATCCATCACCGGCATGTGGCAGTCGGTCAGCAGCAGGGCGAAGTCCTGTCCCTGCCAGGCGCGCAGCGCCTCCTCGCCATCTTCCACTACCTCGGATTCGAGCCCCAGGATAGCGAGCTGCCTCGTCAGCAATGCCCGGTTGACGGGGTGATCATCCGCCACCAGCACCCGCCCCCTGAGCTTCTCTCCCTCCATCCCCATCGACTGGCTCGCCTGCTGGTTGAACAGTGACTGGCAGGTTTCCAGCAACAGATCGGGGTAGAGAGGCGATTGTCCCAGTCGCCACCAGGCGTCGCCCCCCATGCGCCCCCGCAGGGCCTCATGGGGAGAGAGTACTATGCCCTTGAGGTTCGAACGCTGCAAACAGGCCAGCCAGTCACTGCCAAGGGCCTGCTCCAGGTGATTCTCCTGCGCCAGCAGATGCCCCTCGAGGGGCTGCTGCCAATGGTGTGCCTCCATGCGAACCAGTCTGGCGCCCAGCCTGGCCATCACCGATTCCAGCCCCTCATCCTCCCCAAACCACCACCATACCTGACCGGTCAGGGGCGGCGCTTCCCACTGGCACTCGGCCAGGGGCAGCGTGAAGGTCACGCAGGTGCCCATTCCGGGGGTACTCTCCAGGGTCAGGCTCCCCCCCATTTTCTGGGTGAGTTGATGACAGATGGCAAGCCCGAGCCCGGTGCCGCCAAACCGGCGATTGGTGTCGGACTCCACCTGCTTGAACGGGATGAAGAGGGTGCGCTGCTGCTCCAGGGCGATGCCGATCCCGGTATCCCGGACCCGGAAGGCCAGCCGGTCGTCTTCATAATCCACCTGGATGGCGATCGCCCCTGCCTCGGTGAACTTCACCGCGTTGTTCAACAGATTGGAGATCACCTGCCCCACCCTTATCCCGTCAATGCAGGCCAGATCCGGCACCGTCTTCCCCCACCGCAGCGTCACGTTGAGCCCCTTGCCATAGGCCAGGGCCGCATGTCCCCGGATGACATCGCAAATCACCGAGGTCAGGCGGCAGTGATGGGGGTGCAGTTGCAACTGCCCGGCTTCCATCTTGGAGAAGTCCAGGATGTCGTTCACCAGATAGAGCAGGTGGTTGGTGGAGGTCGAGATATTGCGCAACATGTAGCGCTGATCGTCGTCCAGCGCGCTCATTTGCAGCAGCTCCAGCATGCCGTGCATGCCGGAGATGGGAGTGCGAAGCTCATGACTCATGGTGGCGAGGAAGCGGCTGCGCGCCTGGGTCGCCTCCTCCGCCACCCGCCTGGCCTGGCGCAGCTCCAGCTCTTGGCGCTTGAGCTTGGTGATGTCCTGCACCACGCCGTTCAATATGACCCCTTCAAGCCCCTCCTGGTGAACGAAGTGACCACGGATCTGCAAATAGCCCGCCTCCCCCTGGCGCCGGATCTCCACCTCGAGATCCAGCGGCTGCATGCTCAGGGCATGACGATCCACCGTGGCCACGAAGTCCTGGTGCGCCTTGCCTGTCAGCCCCAGGATGGAGGCACCGGTGACCGCCATGCCGGCCTGCTCCTCTTCGACCCCCACCATCTCCCTGACCCCTTGCGAGGTGTAGAGGAAGTGCCCCTTGCCCGGCCCAAGCCAGTGATACTGATAGACCAGACCCGGCATGCTGTCGGTGATCTGGGTCAGCCGGGTCTGCGCCTCCTGGGCCGCAAACCGCGCCTGCTCCAGCTCGGTCACGTCGGTCAGCACGGTCAGGATCCCGAGCCGCTTGTCATCGGGCCCCGCAAAGAGCCGCTTGGTGTAGATCATCTGGTGCAGGCGATCGTCATCAAACCGGATCTCGCCCCGGCCATGAAGCTCCTCTCCACTCTCCCAGACGCTGGCATCCTCCTCCATCACCCTGGCGCGGATCGACTCGGGCAATCGATCCTGGAGCAACCGCTCATAGGAGCCCGTCAGGTTCTCCCCGCCGAGGAACATCTGCCGATACGCCCGGTTCGTCATTGCCACTTCATAGCGCTCGTTGGTCAGCACCACCTGGTTGGGCAGGGCATCCAGCATCATCTGGACAAACATCAACTGCTCCTCGAGCCGCCGCTCGGCCTCCCGCCGCTGGCTGATCTGGCGGCGCAACGTCCGGTTCCAGCCCATGAACAGCAGGAGGCAGAGCAGGAAGATGCCGCCGCCGAGGGAGGACCAGAGCAGCACCGTCTTCGGATCCAGTCCCGTCTGTATGGTCAGGGAGAGCCACTTTTTCTCCAGGGCGGAGAGCTCGTCGGGGGGAATGGCGATCAACACCTTGGTGAGGATCTGCTGCAGCATGGGGTCCTGCAACTGGGTCGCCATGGCGATGGGTACCCGCAGGTCGCTGCCGGAGAAGACCACCTGGTAGCGGTCGCTGAATCCCTTTTGCAGCGACTGCTCCAGGGTGGTGGTGCTCATCAGCACATAGTCGACCTTCTGCTGGTCCAGCAGGGGCAGCAATTCGGCATCGCTGGCCACCGGCACGGCGATGGCCCCCACCTCGTTCAGCAAGACCTGCTCCACCGAGCCCCCCACCATGCCCACCCTGTGCCCTTTCAGGGCCCTGGCGGCGGTGAGCTCGGCCATCCCCTGCCTCGCCACGACCACCCGGTTGATCGACGCGTAGTTGGGGGTAAACCGGGCAAACTGCTGACGCTCCGCGGTGGGAGTCATGGCCGGGATGAGATCCAGCTTGCGATCCTGGAAGAGCGCCATGCTCTGGGCCCAGCTCCGGGTCGGCACCAGGGTGAACTGGAGCCCGGCACGCTGGCTCATCAATGTCAGCAGATCGGCAATGAGCCCCTTGAGCCGCCCCCTGTCGTCCACCTCGCTCATCCCTGGCCAATCCGGGGCAACCCCGTAGCGGATGACCGGATGTGCTTGCAACCACGCCTGCTCCTGCGGATTGAAGACGATCTCCCTGCTCCTTTTCACCAGGGCATAGTCGAGGATATCCCCCGCCTCCAGAATGGCGCGACGCTCGAGGGGAGAGATATCCTCGAGGGCCCGCTCCAGCAATCCCTGCAAGACATCATTCCCGGGCGCCACGGCCATGGCGAGGGAGGTATCCCTCATCCAGTCGATCCTGGCCAGCGCCATGCCCGCCATGGCTTGCAGCCGGTTCAGCATGGGCAGCTCGGCCAGATAGGCATCCGCCTTGCCCTCCTTGAGCATGAAGATCGCCTCGTCCCGGCTGTCGGCCGTGATCAGGTTCGAGATCCCCAGGCGCAGCAGCTCATCGCAGGCGCTGACACCGAAGACGCAGACCCAGCGCACCCCATAGGCCTCTTCCAGAGAGAGGCTCTCCCGCCCCCCCGTCAACAGCACGGCCCGGGGCAGTGCCATCAGCTCGGAGGTAAATTGCATCTGCAGGGTGCGGGTCGGGCTCGGAGCCACCCCGATCAACATGTCGACCTTGCCATCCAGCAAGGCCTGCTGGACCGCCGCATTGTTGGCATAGGCACGGTAGCGAAGGCTCACTCCCAGCCTGGCTGCAATCTGGGAGGCGAACTCATCCAGGGGGCCGGTGAAATTGCCGCGCCCATCGGTATAGACATAGGGTGGCCAGGCCGCCGAAGGCATGCCGACAACCAGTTCATCATGGGTGGCAAGCCAGTGCAGTTCGTCCAGGGTGAAGTTGCTCTGGTCCAGTTGCGCCGGCGCAGCCGCAACCATCAGGCTCCAGAAAGCCAGACCACATAGCAGGATGAGACGACAGCAGCGGCGGAACATTATCAACTCCCATACGAAACGGAGGGGGATCATAGAGTGTTTGGCGCAATGTGCGACAACTAAATTGAGACAATGCTCATCAGGAAAGAAAAATGGCAGGCCCAGGCCTGCCATCTACAAGGTTGGGGGCCGGGCCCCCTCCCCTCAGGTTATTCGGTTCCCGAGCCGGAAACCGGTTTGAAACTCCCGCTCACGGATGTGGGCGATCTGCACTTCCTTGCCTTCCAGCCCGATGTCTTTGAGCAGGGCAGGTGAAAGATGCAGGTAGCTGACGCGACGCTCCAGCCGGGTGATCCTTTTTTGAACCAGGGTCTCTACGTGGCGCAGCAGGGCGAGTTCGATAGACATAATATTCTCCAGTTGAACGTGCGGTTCCCCCGGAGAGAGGTGATCACCCTGCGGGACAACCGCGGGTGATGAAAAAAGCAGGTGTTACCTGTCCCCTCCACGCGGCAAATAAAGAGCACGAGTCTTCGCGCTGCCAGAGCAGCGATCGAACGCAACGTTGAACATGGAATGTTGCATGGTCGTCTCCTTACCGTGTGAAAGTTGAACAAGTTGCCGCAGTGTAAAAAAACACCGAATTTTACGCAATATCTCTCCCACCCATATGGGTGGAATGCGGCCAAAAAGAGGTTCAGTCAAATCCCTGACAACAGCCGGAACTCCTCCAGTGCATAGGTATCCGTCATGCCGCTCACATAATCGAGCAGCAGCCGCACCCGGTAGTACCACTCCTGCTCGCTCTCCTTTTCGAAACGGGGATCCCGGCTCGCCACCGCCAGCCGGTACGCCTTGAGGTGGCGGGCAGAGAGGCGGTGGAACAGCCGCCGGGCAAAGAAGAGCTCGCTCCCGCCCTTGCCTGCGAGCAGCCGCTCGAACTGGCTGGCGGGCAGGGCCAGCAGGCAGGCGTAGGTGGAGAGCACCCCGCGCAGGGCGGCATAGCCTTCCAGCTCCAGCGCCTCCACCTCCGGGCGCATGAACACCAGCTCGCGAGCCACCCGCTTGAGGGTATCGAGTACCCGGGCTGCCGGAGCCTGACCGTGCAGCAGCGCCTGGGGATAGGCCCCGCTCAGGATCTGATCGTGCTCGGCCACATAGGTATGGGCGGCCAGCGCCACCAGATCCCGGGTCAGATGCTGGCGAAAATGGGGGAAGAACCCCCGACCGGAGGCAAGCGCCTCATCGAGCAGGTCGGCCATGTAACCGCCCTCGTCCGCCTCGCGCAGGGCTGCCAGCAGCTCACTCTGGGTGAGGATGCGCCTGTCCACCGCATCCTCGAGATCGGCGATGCAGTAAGAGATGTCGTCCGCCGCCTCCATGATGTAGACCAGCGGATGACGGCACCCCTCGGCCAGCCCCAGGCTCTGGCCGAGGGCACGATAGAGGGGTTGTTCGCTGAAGAAGATGCCGCGCTTGCTGGTCCAGCCGTGGTGCTGACCATAGCCCTGGGGATGGTGCAATCCCGGCAGGGGCTGCTGCGGGTATTTGCACAGCGCCGCCAGCTGCCCCAAGGTGAGGTTCAGCTCATGCAGGCTGTGCACCAGTCGCAGGCTCTGGGCATTGCCGTCAAACACCAGCAGATCCTGGCGAAGGGTTGCCCACTGGGCGCTCGGCAACTGGTCGTGGGCACGGGAGAAGAGGCCGTCCAGCTCCTGGGCAAGCCACTGACTCATCACCTGCTCGCCGAAATGGCCAAACGGCGGGTTACCGACATCGTGCAACAGGCAGGACATCTCCACCAGATTGATGAAGGCCCCCTCGCACACCACTCCGGCCGGCAGCGCCGCCAGGATGCGGCGACTGATCTGGCGACCGGTCTCCTGCACCTCCAGCGAATGGGTGAGACGGCTGCGCACCGAGGCTTTCACATCGAGCGGGAAGACCTGGGTCTTCTGCTGCAACCGACGCACCGGCGCCGCCTGCACGATGCGGGTGCGGTCCTGCTCCGTCGCCTCCAGCAGGTCTTCGTCTCCCCAGGGGTGAATGCGCTCGGGGGGGATCAAACGGTCATACATGTCGTGGCTCCTTGCCTGAGGCGTCGTGTCTACGAGAGCAGCCAGCGCCGCAGGCGGGCGATGTCACCCGGGTATTCCCGGCGCAGGGTTTCAATCCAGTCTTCCACGTTCTCCCACCAGGCGGGGTGATCCGGGCTCTGGATAAGCTGGGCCGTCTGCTGCAACCGGCGCAGGCCGATGGAGCCCGCCGCCCCCTTGATCTTGTGGGCCTCCTCCACCACACCGGCCTGATCCCTGGCAATCATGTTGGAGTCGAGCACCGCCATGTAGTCCGGCATCATCTTCTCGAACAGCTCGACGCTGGAGAGCAGCACCGGCTTGCCGACCGTGCTGGCGTAATCGGTTAGGAAGGGCAGATCCAGCAGGGCATCCTGATGGTGGACATCGTCCTGCTCGTCCGCCTCGTCCCCGGCAAGATCCGCAAACAGGTGGCCTATCACCTCCCGCACCGCCTTGGAGCCCAACGGCTTGTTGATCACATCCTGCATGCCGTGATCCCGGTAGTACTGGCGATCGCCGGTGGCGTTGGCGGTGAGCGCCACCATGGGGGGCAGGCTGTCGCCGTAGCGCGCGAGCAGTTGCTCTGCCACATCGAACCCCGTCATGTCCGGCAGCTGGATGTCGAGCAGGATCAAGTCGAAATCATCCGGGTTGGCCATGGCCAGCGCCTCTGCACCATCCCGCGCCACCTTGACCTGATGGCCGAGCTTGTTCAGCAGGGCGCAGGCCACGGTGACGTTCAGCTCCACATCCTCCACCAGCAGGATGTCGAGGGAGGGCATCTCGGGCTCCGGGGCCGCAGCCCTGGGCTCGACGCAGTCCACCTCCAGCTCGGCGGTGAAGCAGGCGCCTTCGCCCGGGTCGCTGTCCACATAGAGTTGACCGCCCATGGCCTGCACCAGCTGGCGGGAGACCGCAAGGCCGATGCCGGTGCCGGTGGCGTGCTTCTTGCCCTGCACCTGATAGTACATGGCGAAGATCTTCTCCTGCTGGGCGCGGGGAATACCCACCCCGGTGTCTTCCACCTCGAAGTGCAGCGCCAGCTTGCCCGGTTCATCAGCGGCGTGGGCGAGACAGCGTATGGTGACGCCCCCTTCATCGGTGAACTTGACCGCATTGCCCACCAGGTTCCACAGCACCTGACGCAGCCGGGTGCCGTCCGCCATCACGAACTGGGGCATGTCGCCGTCCCGGTCGAAGTGCAGGTAGAGCCCCTTCTGCTCCGCCTGGATGCGCGACAGCGTCTCCAGCTCGTCGAGGAAGGCGGGCAAATCCAGCGGAGCCGGCGCAATCTCCAGCCGGCGACGGTCGAGCTTGTCCAGATCGATGATGTCGTTGAAGATGTTGCCGAGCGTCACCGCGCTCAGGTGGATGGTCTTGAGCTGCTGCTGCTGTCTGGCATCGAGGGGCGTATCCATCAGCATCCGGCTCAGGCCGACGATGCCATTGAGCGGGGTGCGCAGCTCGTGGCTGATGGTGGAGATGAAGGTGGTCTTGTCCCGACTCGCCTTCTCCAGCTTGTCCTGGTACTGCTTGCGCTCGGTGATGTCGCGACCAAAGCCGAGCAGGCCGAGCCGCTTGCCGAAGCGGTCGAAGAAGGGCACCTTGCGCAGCTCGAAGTAGGCCTTGCGGCCATCGGGATACTCCAGCCACTGCTCATAGGTGAGCGGCTCGTTCTGGGCGAAGACCTGCTTGTCGGTCTCCACCACCTTGCTGGCGATGTCGTGCTTGTAGACATCGAACGGGGTCAGGCCGATGAGTTCCGCTTCCACCTTGCCGGTGAGCTCCTCCATGGCGCGGTTGCAACCGGAGAACTGCTCGTCCTCGTTGCGGTAATAGACCAGATCGGGGGAGCAGTCGATGAAGGAGCGCAAGAGGGCGGTACGCTCCCCCAGATGCAGCTGGGCCTTCTCCCGCTGGAACACTTCGTTTTCGAGATCCTCGATGGCTTGCTGGCGCAGGGTCTCGGCCCGGTTGGTCTCGGCTATCTGGGCATTGAGGCGGCTGATGTTCTCCTGCAACTGGCTGTTGAGCTCGAGATCCCGCTCGCGCATGTCTTGCAGCTTTCGCACCATGCGGGTCAGCCGCTGGCGGGAGTCCTCCAGCTGATCCACCACGATGGAGAGAAAATAGACGGCCCAGGGGGTCACCAGCAGACCGAAGAAGACAGAGCGCACCAGGTCGACGATGTCCACGGTGCCGCGCAAAAACAGGGTCACCCCCATCTGGATCGACACGGCCAGCACTATGATGGCGGTGGCCAGGAACATGCTGAAGCGCACCAGTCCCAGCTTGGTCATCAGGTCGACGTAATATTGCGCCCAGGATTTGATCTGCTTCATCTCGTTGTTTTCTCCCCTTTTCTGCGCAAACAGGATACCAGTACGGCGCCATGAACTCTTGTCCGTCGCGTATTCAATTATTGATTAACGTCACACTCCGGCTGGGGTAGCATGCCTGCCATGCCTCAGTCAGCACCGGTTCCACCGGAATACCGAGGCACACTGTCACCCTTCTCATTCGTTATGTCAGGAGCATACCCGATGCGAAATCATGTTCTGTTGAGCCTTGGCCTGCTGGTCGCCACCACCGCCCACGCCGATTTGGGGGAGATCCCCCGCCAGACCGGCTGGTCCGGTTTTCTGCTGGGCGGAGTCAATGCCGGCAGCCACAAGTCCAACTTCTATGCCGGTGACGACAGCAACAGCCGTATCGATGATCTGGGCTCCCCCGGCCGCGAAAGCGGTCTGAGCCCGCTGCTCAATGCCGATATCCGCTACACCTTCGCCGATACCCGCACCCAGGTCTTTCTCGGCAACCTCATCCAGGACGCGGTGCGCTTCGACTTTACCCAGCAACTCGGTCTGCGCCAGGAGATGGGCGACAAGGGTATCGTCGCCACCTCCCTGGTGTTCAACCTCATGCCGGTGGAAGTGTGGAGCGATCCCTTCGCCACCGGCGTGGACCGCAGCGCCACCGATCTCACCTCGAAAGGGGTGCGCTTTGCCTGGGACAGGATCTGGGGCAGCAACGTCTACGCCACCCTGACCAGCCGGGAAGTGGAGCTCGACGAGGAGCGCAGCGGCCAGCAATATGACCTGACCCACGGCACCCACTACGCCTCCATGCTGAGCCGCAACGGCAAGGTCCACGACCTGGCTGTTTCCTACCAGTACCACTTCGGCGGCGACCAGTTGCTGGAGCCCGCCTTCCTCTACAAGGAGGCCCGCCTGGACGGGAGTGCGGAGAGCTTCAAGAACACCGGTCTGCAGCTGACCTATGCCAAGCGCGCCTCCCAGTGGTCCATCGTGAGCAACCTCTACGCCGGCAAGCGCAAGTATGACGAGGCGAATCCCCTGTTCGGCCAGCGCGCCGATGCCAGCGAGTTCGCCCTCAATGGCACCTTCTTCTGGCACAACCTGTTCGGCATCAAACCCCTTGCCGCCACCTTCACCGCGGCCTACTCCAGCGCCGACTCCGACATCGACTTCTACGATGCCGAGGCGCTTCGCTTCAGTACCGGGCTGCTTTACAACTTCTGACCCGCCCCAAGCAAGGAGGCCACCCCCGGGGTGGCCTCTTCATTTGCACAACCCTCGACCATCAGATGCCGAGGGAATCCAGCAGATCGTCGTGCTCGTTGCTCGCCGGCGCGGCCGCCGGTGCCGGTTTGGCTGACTGCTTGGCCTGGGCGATCAGCTCGTCGGGATCCACCTCCTCCTGCACGCCGCCATCATGGATCCGGATAAACTCCGTCTTGTCCATGGCCAGCTCCAGATAGAAGATGTTGTTGCTGGCGGTGAAGAAGGTCACCCGGCGGGTCTCGGGATTGTCGAGGTTGGTGTCGACGCTCAGCATCACCTGCTTGTTGAGCGCCAGCATCTTGGGCTGGTTCTGGGTGATGTGGGTCTGCAGCTCGCGCCCCACCTTGGTGGTGAAGCTGCCGACGATCTGGTTCATCAGCTCGCCCATGACGTTGCTCACCTCGTCCGAGGTGTGGGAGATGGCGAGATCCTCCTTGGAGAGCCCCATGCTCAGCATGTAGCTCTGGTAGAGCTCCATGGCCGCGGCGGCGGAGAAGTTGATCACCACCAGGCCGGAGAAGCCGCCGTCAAACAGCACGAAACAGCCGATGTCAGGCTTGAGGCAGGTCTTGCTGATCCGCTGCACCATGCCGGAGAAGCGCACCTGGGTCTGGGTCGCCGCACTCAATACGCTCGTCACCGAATTGCACAGGCTCAGCAGTACGTCCTCTGTGGTCAATACGGCATCATCCTCGGATCTTGTCACTATCATGGAACCTTCCTGCTGATCGAAATAATGGGGCTGTCACTCGTGTCGCCCATGTCACCATGCACCGACGCGATACGCTAACAGATTGCGTGATCCCGGTGCCCAAAGCGCGAGCCACCTCTCACTTGACTGGATTATCAGTCAGAAATGGCTGAAATCCATCCAGGGTAGCCAGACGGGTTTGCCAACTGGCAGCCGCCCCTTGCAAGGCCTGCTCCTCATAGGGAATGGCGGGACAGGCACCCCAGATGGGGCCGGGCCAGGCCGCATCCGAGCTGAAGCGGGCCACGTGGTGCAGGTGCAGCTGAGGCACCAGATTGCCGAGGGCCGCCACGTTGATCTTGTCCGGGCCGAGTGCCCGCTCCATCAGGGTGGCGACGGCGCAGGACTCCTGCATCAACTGCTGTTGCTGCTCGGGGGCCAGATGATGGATCTCCCGCAGGTTGGCGACCCGGGGCACCAGAATCAGCCAGGGATACTGGCTGTCTTTGGCCAGCAGGACGCGGCACAGGGGCAGATCCCCGAGTATCCGGGTATCCGCCTGAAGGCGGGGGTGCAATTCAAACATGGGGGCCTCGCTGATCAACATGGGCACATCGGGAATCAAAGATGTGCCCACGTTACTGCAACGGGGAGCAAACTTAAAGGCGCGGCACGGCCCAACCGATGAAGCGCTTGCGAAGCGCGGGGTCCGCCTGCAGGAAAAGCTGTTGCAACTGCCCTTCCAGGGCGCTGGCAGGCACGGAGGAGGCCCGGGGCGTCGCCACGGCGGCCGCAGCCACATCCGCCGCACCGGCGAGCACGGCAGGCCCCTCGCCACGGTTGTACTCCATCAGCCTCGCATGCCAGTCCATGCCGATCTGCATCCCCTGCACCATCAGCGTATCCTGGCGCACCTCGAGGGGCTGCCCCCCCGCCACCAGGCCCAGGACAGGGGCCCTGGCGTAGCGTTCCATCCCGGCCTCGTCCGCAGGCACGGGAGCCTGCAGGCGCACCGACTGCCCGCGGGCCTCATAGCGAAGCACCTGGGGCTCGGAGCGAACCTGGCGATCGTTGTCGCTGCTGTTGCGACTCGGGATCACCCCCTCGTAGCGCACCAGCAGTTGCTGCTCCCCGTCGGCCAGCACGGCATGCTGCTCGTCCTGCACCTTGCCGGCGCTCACCGCCAGGATCTGGAAATCCCGGGGCACCTCGACCCTGACCTCGGCCTGCACACCGCCGCAGCACAGCAGCGCAACCCCTGCCCAACCCTGATGACGCTTCATTCCCTGACTCTCCTTTCGCGATGAAGGGCGCAGGGTAGCAGCCCCAGATGACAGAAAAATAACGGGATGCAGGCTCACCCCAGCAGATAATGGGGCCGCTCGGCAAACCACTGGGCCAGCACCTGCTTGAACAGCCGGATCTTGCGCGGCACCCGGCGCTGCTGGGCGTGCAGCACATGGATCGGGTGCAGGCCGGTCTGCCACTCCGTCAGCACGGCCACCAGCTCCCCTCGGGCCAGGCTGGCCTCCACCAGCATCAGTGGGCACTTGGCAAAGCCCATGCCCGCCCGGGCCAGTTGCAGCAGGGTGCTGTAGTGGTTGGCCCGCACTCGCCCCTGCACCAGGATGTGCGCCTCCTCCTCCCCCTGGCGAAAGTGCCACTGCTCCCAGTCCGGGTTGTGGCCCTGCAGCAGGCAGGAGCGCCTCCCCAGCTCATAGGGAGTGGCGGGGATCCCCTCCCGGGCCAGCAGGGCGGGGCTTGCCACCACCACATCCTTGAGCCTGCCGAGCGGCAGGGCCACCAGGTTGTCGGGGATCAGCTCCATGGCCCGCAAGGCGATGTCATTCTCCCCCTGGCTCATGTCGATCATGGCATTGGTGAAGTTGAGCTCGACCTGGACGCGGGGGCAGAGCTCGGCAAAACGGGCGAGCAGCTCGCTCACCATGCGGTCCCCCGTGCTGACCGGGCAGGTGAAGCGCAGGCGGCCGCTGTCCTCCTCGGTCAGGGCGCGGATCCCCTCCTCCGCCTCCCGGGCCAGGGCGAAGATCTCGCCGGCCTGCTGGTGAAGCACCCTCCCCGCCTCGGTCAGGCTGAGTCTGCGGGTCGTGCGCTGGAGCAGCTGGGCATTGAGGGCGGACTCCAGGGCGCTGACATGGCGACTCAGCATCCCCTTGCTCACCCCCAGGGCATCGGCAGCGGCGGAGAAACTGCCCCGCTGCACCACTTCATAGAAACTGGCCAGGTGGGTGATATCCATCATTAGCACCAATATGGAAACAATGGGTTCATCATAAGCGCTTTTTCTCCCTTTTTATCCCGCTATCATCAACTCATCTCAACCAGGAGCGATAGATATGAAGATTGTGATTGTGGGTGCCTCCGGCACCATTGGCGCCGCCGTCAGCGAACTGCTTGCCCAGGATCACCAGGTGATCCGGGTCGGTCACAGCCAGGGGGATGCCAGAGTGGACATGCGCGACCCCGCCTCCATCCGGGCGCTCTTCGAGCAGATCGGATCCTTCGATGCCCTGGTGGTCGCCAGCGGCAGCGTCGCCTTCAATGCCCTGACCGAGATGACGGACGAGCAGTGGCAGGTGGGGCTTCAGAGCAAGCTGATGGGCCAAATCAACCTGACCCGGGCCGCCATTGCCCACCTGAGCGACCGTGGCTCCATCACCCTCATCAGCGGCATTCTGAGCGAGGAGCCCATCCACTGGGGGGTGAGCGCCACCACCATCAACGGTGCCATCGAGCACTTCGTGAAAGGGGCCGCCTGCGAGCTGCCAAGGGGCATTCGCATCAACGTGGTCAGCCCCACCGTGCTGGAAGAGTCCATGGGCAAGTATGCCGACTTCTTCCCGGGCTTCGTGCCGGTACCCGCCGCCCGGGTGGCCCAGGCCTACAAGAAATCGGTACTGGGGGTACAGACCGGCCAGATCTTCCGGGTCAATGGCTGAGCGCTCCGGACAACCCAATGAAAACGGGCCCCGTCATGGGGCCCGTTTTGTCATCTGCGTTGCAAGTGCCTCGCCTGCCACCGGCAAACGTTTGTTCGCCTGCGGCAAAAAAAGCGGTCGGCCTCAGTCGATCAGGCCGTACTGCTCCCGCAGTACCTCGATGATCTCCTGCTTCGGATTGGTACTGCGTACCAGCGGCTGACCGATGATCATCTCGGCGATCCCCACATAGGTGCGGGAGATATCCATCATCACCTCGGTGGGCAGCTTGTTGTCACGGGCCAGGGCGAAGCGCTCGGGCATGCGGTTCTTGTTGAGCAGGATGTCCGGATCCGGGAAGTGGTTCAGCAGCCACTGGCGGAAGCCCTCTTTGGACTTCTCGATGATCTCGCCGCCGCGAAGGGCTGCGCCGTCCCAGATGCGTGAGCTGTCGGGGGTGCCCACTTCATCCATGTAGATGAGCTTCTCGCGACCGGCGGCATCGGTCACGTAACCGAACTCGAACTTGGTGTCGACGAAGACCTGATCCAGGGCAGCCAGCGCCTCGCTGATGACGTTGAAGCCCTCTTTGAGCAGCGCCTCGTAGCGGTCGATGTCCGCCGGGGAGCGGAAGCCGAAGGCCTGATGGTGGCGCTCGATGTCGCCGCGGGAGACGTTGACGTCGTCCGCTTCCGGCACGCCATACAGCCCCTTGAGGATCCCCTTGGTGGACGGGGTGATGAGGATCTCGGGCAGCTTCTGATCCTTCTTGAGCCCTTCCGGCAGGGTGATGCCGCAGAATTCCCGCTCACCATCCTTGTAGGCACGCCACATGGAGCCGGTGATGTACTGGCGGGCAATGGCCTCGATCATCACGGGACGGGCTTTTTGCACGATCCAGACGAAGGGGTGCGGGATGTCCAGGATGTGGCTGTCCGCCAGCCCCTGCTCCTTGAACAGCTTGAACCAGTGGCTGGAGATGGCATTGAGCGCCGCGCCCTTGCCCGGCACGCCGTTCAGACCGTCCACCCCTTGCCAGATGCAGTCGAAAGCCGAGATGCGATCACTGATCACCATGAGGGCCAGGGGCGTATCGGCCGGCACATCATAGCCTTTCTCCCGAATGAGCCGGGCACTGTCTGCCGGGGTCAACCAGTAGACGCTGCGCACTTTGCCGGAATGGACAGGTTTATCGGTACGGATCGGCAAATCGTCGTTCACCGCCAATACTTGATCTGCAAGACTCATGGCTAATAACACTTCCTGTTGTGGGACTAGTTAGGCAGGGGCACCAGACCCCTGTCTGTGGGGGATTCACATCATCAGGTACTCAGGCCCGGGGCAACCGGCTCGGCACGCTGGCCCTGCGGCAACCCGGACATAACAAAACAGGGGCGCGAGGCCCCTGTTTTCATGCTTACTTCGCCCCCTGATCGGCCAAGCCCTTGGCAAAGGCCTCGGACAGGCTGATGTACATCTGGGAGATGACACCGGATGCGACAGGCTTCTTGTCCTTGTCGAACAGGGTGATGGAGGTCTTGCCGCCCGTCATCTCGCCGAGCTGGAAGCGATACTTGTCTTCCTCGAGCTTGAAGGGTTCCGCTCCCTTAGCCTTCCAGAACTCGCTGTCCGGCTCGTCGTACTCCACGTCGATCCAGCCCAGGGACTGCTGGGTATCCTTGATGGTGAAACCATAGGCAGGCAGCACCTGATTGAGGCGGCGCCACACCTGGTCAAACGACCCTTCGGCAATCCAGGCGCTCAGCTCGTTGTTGTCCAGACCCAGCTCCAGCCCCATGCCATCGCTGGACTTGTGCTGTTCACGGGCCTTGAGCTGCTTGTCGTAATAGAGGGAGAACTGGTTCAGGGCGCGGGTAGCATAACGCTGGGCGTCCGCCGGCGTCAGCACAGTGCTGGTCTCGCCGTCGATGGTCTCTTCGTGATCCAGCACCCGTACCGACATCTTGATGGCGTGACGCTGCACATCGTTGCGCAGGGTGAACTGGTAACGCTGACGGATCTTGAAGTCATCGTCATCTTCCGCCCAGCCATCGAGCACCGCTGAGTTGTCAAACCAGCCGGTCTGCAAGACGCCGTCCTGCTGGTCCAGCTTCTCGGTGGTGACCTTGTGTTCGGCCAGGAAGTTCATCAGGAAGGCCCAGGTATCGCGCTCCACACTCTGGGAGGTGCTGAGGGCATAGAAGGCGACGGTTGGCTCGCTGGCATTGGCCACCACCTGGCTGCCGGGCACCACGGTGAGCAACTGGGCGGGCGGACGCACGTCCACCTTGGCCCCGAGGGCGCCCTCACGGCTGCTCTCGGGCAGAGCCGGAATGTCGAAATTGCTGTTAAAGGCGGGGGTACTCAACCCGGCGGGCACAAGGAAGGCGCGGCCTTCGAGGCGGCTCTCTTCATACTCGAAGCCACGGTTGGCCATTTTGCGTTCCTGGGGTGAGCTGCAGGCAGCCAGCACGGCCACCGTCGCGACACTCAGTACCAGGCGCACTGCATTTCCCTTTCCATTTGCTTTAAACACTCGCCATCAACTCCGCAGTCGTCAGTGCTCGCGCCATCGCCGCTTCCCCCTCGGGGGTGAGATCGGTCAGGGGCAGACGCAAGGTCGCCGTCGCCATCAATCCCAGCCGGGCACAGGCCCATTTCACCGGGATGGGACTCGGTTCACAGAACAGAGTCTGATGCAACGGCATCAATCGATTGTTGATGTCATGAGCCTGCCCGGCATCACCGGCCAGGGCAGCACGACACATGTCGGCCATCTGGGGCGCCGCAATATTGGTGGTGACCGAAATGACACCATCGCCCCCTTGCAGCATAAAATCACATCCGCTGGCGTCATCGCCACTATAAAGCGCAAAATCCGGCCCGCACAGTTCGCGCAGCAGCGGGGTACGGCCAAGATCGCCAGTCGCTTCTTTCAAACCTATGATGCCGGGCACCTTGGCCAGACGGGCCACCGTCTCGGGTTTGAGGTCACAGCAGGTGCGACCGGGCACATTATAGAGAATTTGAGGCAGACCACTAGCCTCGGCGATCGCACAATAGTGACGATAGAGGCCTTCCTGGGTGGGTTTGTTGTAATAGGGGGTAACCGAGAGACCCGCCACCACGCCCATGGTGGCGAAACGCCGGGAGAGGGCGATGGCGTGAGCAGTATTGTTGGATCCGCAGCCCGCGATGACGGGAATGCGTCCGGCGGCGTATTCCACCGTCTTCTCAACCACGGCGATATGTTCCTGCTCGCTCAGGGTGACCGACTCTCCCGTGGTTCCCACGGCGACAATGGCGCTGGTCCCGGCATCCACATGATATTCCACCAGCGCTGCCAGACTGACCCAATCGATGTCGCCCGAAGGCAGCATGGGGGTAACGAGCGCAACAATACTACCGCGTAACATGGATAATTCTCCCGATTTTCAGGGGCGTAATGGTAAAGCTGCCCCTTTTGAAAAACAAGGGAGGCACGGGACAAGCCGTGTTACCATCCGGCACAAAACGTATGAATGCACGAGCGCACAAGAGGCCTCCCGGCAGGGTGCCGGCACCCGCGGTCAACGCATTCTCAATAATGGACGAGAGACGATTTATGACTCACTACCTGGTCGTAACGGCCATCGGCACGGACAGGCCTGGCATCGTCAATGAGGTGACCCGTCACGTCAGTGGCTGCGGTTGCAACATTGTCGACAGCCGTCTTGGCATCTTCGGCAACGAATTCACCTTCATCATGCTGCTGTCCGGTGACTGGAACAGCCTGATGCAACTGGAAATCAGCCTCCCACTGCGCAGCCAGGAGTGGGATCTCATCACCATGATGAAACGCACCGAGCGCCACCACTCCCTGCAATATGACATCAGCGCCAGCGCAGAGGTGCTGATCCGGGATCAGCCGGGCATCGTAAGTCAGTGCACCCAGTTCTTCAGCGATCACGGCTGGGACATCCAGGCCATGCAGACCATCACCCTGGAACAGCAACCCTTCAACCTGCTCAAGGCGAACTTTCAGTTGAATCTCTCCAAGCAGGGAGAAGAGCCTGGCTCGAAGACAGCCTTCGCCGATTTCTGTCGTGGACTGGGCGCCGAGTCGTTCGAATTCATCGTCAATCACAAGTACGCCTGACGGCGTTTATCCGAGGAGACCCCATGTCACCACTAGAAGCTGGTACCCAGGCCCCCGATTTCTCCCTCTCCGATCAGGACGGCAATCAGGTTCGCCTCGCCGACCTGCGCGGCAAGAAGGTGCTGATCTATTTCTACCCCAAGGCGATGACCCCGGGTTGCACCACCCAGGCCTGCGGTCTGCGCGACGTCAATAGCGAGCTGGCTGCCCTCAATGTGGTGGTGCTCGGCATCAGCCCGGACAGCGCCAAGCGCCTGAAAAAGTTCGAGGAGCGCGACAACCTCAACTTCCGCCTGCTGGCCGATGAGGATCACGCGGTGGCCGATGCCTTTGGCGTCTGGGGCCCGAAGAAGTTCATGGGCAAGGAGTATGACGGCATCCATCGCCTGAGTTTCCTCATCGATGAAGAGGGCAAGGTTGCCCATCGCTTCGACAAGTTCAAGACCAGCGATCACCATCAGGTGGTGCTCGACCTCGTCAAGGGCTAAGCCACCAGCGGCATTGTTGCAGGGCTCGCCATGGCGGGCCCTGCTCGTTTCACCACGGCATCAGCCCCCACTCTCTGGCGGCTCACCAGGGCGCCTCTTACCCCTTTTTCTCGCCAACCTCCCCTCTCAGATCAAAAAATTCATCCTGGATATGGGTTAACGTGACCCCAGATTCATTTTCCAGCGAGACAGCCCATGAACATGAGCCACACCGAACGCCTGATCCTGAGCAACCAGTACGAGATCCTGGCCAAACTCAATCCGGAAAAGACGGCGTTTTACCAGCGTGCCAGCACCATCGTCGAGCGCGGCTACTGCCTGCAGATCCTCGAGCTGGAGAAGAGCTTCGGCCATCTGGACCTCGCCACCTGCCAGGAGGTGCTGGACACCCTGGAGCTGCACCATGCACTGGCCATCTCCTGGGGCAACCTGGATGCCAGCGCCCGGGCCGATGTCAACGAGAGCCGCCTTGCCTTCAACGGCTACAGCCGCAGCCAGGAGCGGGAACTGGCGGATTACGTCTGCTTCCTGCTGGAAGTGGACAAGCGCTTCCCCGAACTGCCCTGCCCCTGTGACGAGCTCTCCAGCGACATCGCCATGCGGGACAAGTACCAGCGCATGCTGGCGGTCTGGCGTCAGTGCCCCCGTCAGTACAAGCTCTCCATCCAGGAGATCAGCAAGGTGCTGGCCGCCTGAGAATGTGAAAAAGGCGCCTGAGGGCGCCTTTGTCGTCAGTCTGACTCCGGAAAGTCATTCGTAGAGGAAGGATTTGTCCAGCTGCTTGAAGGCGGCGTTGAGGGTATCGGCCAGCTCTTCGTAGCGGGGACGGGCCACCAGCTGACGTTGACCGCCCTGCTCGTTCATCTTGCCGTTTATCTCCCGATACCAGGTGGCGAGGGAGGGGGGCAGCCGGGTATCGGCGCGCTGGCCGAGCCAGTAGTACCCTTGCAGCGGCAGGCTGAGCAGGAAGAGCACGGACGCCATCACGGAGGGCCAGTAATGAAGCTCGCCAAACTGGAACTGCACCATGACGCTGAGCACCGCCAGTGCCGGGATCACCTTGAGGGCGAATTCGGTGGCCTTGATCACCCGATTCTCCGGGAACATGGAATTAAGCTCGGGACGGCGCGGCCAAAGAGTCATATAATGACGGCCTTGCTGTAATTTAGTTCCAAAAATGTTCATGCTCATGCTACCTCCGAGCTCTTTTCGAACGCATTAACGGCAAAACCTCGACAATATTTGAGAGGCAATAACAAAGGTTGAGGATGACTTTGTTATTTTTCAACAATCAGGTTATCCTTTGTACGCCCATTTTTACGCTGGGGCACGGCCACTGACCAGTCAGGGACGTCTGAATTTCGGGTCTTGTATCACTATACAAGGGGCAAGCAACAGATTGCCAACCCTCATAAGGATAAGTTGATAGTTTTTGGACGCACCGCGTCCGGCGCATCCTCCAACCCAACCCAATCTGCGATAGGATTTATTCATGAGTAAGCTGGTTCTTGTTCTTAACTGTGGCAGCTCGTCCCTGAAGTTTGCTGTCATTGACGCAACCACCGGTGATGACCTGCTGTCCGGCCTGGCCGAATGCTTCAACCTCGACGACGCCCGCATCAAGTGGAAGCTGAACGGCGAGAAAGGCAACGCTGATCTGGGTGCCGGTGCCGCTCACCAGGAAGCGCTGGACTTCATCGTTCACAAGATCCTGCCGCTCAACCCGGAACTGTCCAAGAACCTGATCGCCATCGGCCACCGCGTGGTACACGGCGGCGAGCGTTTCACCTCCTCCGTTCGCATCTGTGATGACGTCATTGCCGGCATCGAAGCCGCCATTCCTTACGCACCGCTGCACAACCCGGCTCACCTGATCGGTATCCGTGCCGCCCTGAAGGTCTTCCCGGAACTGGCCGAGAAGAACGTCGCCGTGTTCGACACCGCCTTCCACCAGACCATGCCGGAAGAAGCCTTCCTGTACGCCCTGCCGTACAAGCTCTACAAAGAGAACGGCATCCGTCGCTACGGCGCCCACGGCACCAGCCACTACTACATCAGCCTGGAAGCGGCCAAGCAGCTGAACAAGCCGGTGGAAGAGCTCAACATCATCAACTGCCACCTGGGCAACGGCGGCTCCGTCTGCGCCATCAAGAACGGCCAGTCCGTCGACACCTCCATGGGCCTGACCCCGCTGGAAGGCCTGGTGATGGGTACCCGTTCCGGTGACATCGATCCGGCTATCATCTTCTTCCTGCACGACAAGCTGGGCATGAGCGTTGCCGAGATCAACACCATGCTGACCAAGGAATCCGGCCTGCAGGGTCTGACCGAAGTCACCTCCGACTGCCGTTTCGTTGAAGACAACTACGACAGCAAGGAAGAAGCCAAGCGCGCCATGGACGTGTACTGCTACCGTCTGGCCAAGTACATCGGTGCCTACGCCGCCGCCATGGACGGTCGTCTGGATGCCGTGGTCTTCACCGGCGGCATCGGCGAGAACTCCGCCCCGATCCGTGAGATCACCCTGAACAAGCTGGGCCTGCTGGGCTTTGACGTCGACCACGACGCCAACCTGAAGGCTCGCTTCGGCAAGGGCGGCGAGATCACCAAGGCTGGTTCCACCAAGGCCCTGGTTATCCCGACCAACGAAGAGTGGGTCATCGCCCACGACGCGCTGGAACTGGTCGGCGCATAAATTAGCTGTAGAGCAAGGCCGCCCCAGGGCGGCCTTTTCCTGATCCCAAAAAATGAACAAGGGGTAATAAGTGGCACGCACTATTATGCTCATCCCGGTCGGCACTGGTGTCGGCGTAACCTCCGTGAGTCTTGGCGTCGTTCGCGCCATGGAACGTCACGGTGTCAATGTCAGCTTCTTCAAACCGGTCGCCCAGCCGCGTCCGGGTGAAACCGGTACCGAGCGCTCCACCGCCGTGATCCGCGCCGCTGCCAACATCAACCCGCCCGAGCCGTTCGCCCTCTCCTACGCCGAGAACATGATCACCTCCAGCAACACCGACATCCTGCTGGAAGAGATCGTGGCCCGCTTCGAAGAGCACGTGAAGACCAGCGGTGCCGAAGTGGTGGTGATCGAGGGCCTGGTTCCGACCGACAAGCAACCCTTTGCCAACAAGCTGAACTACGACGTCGCCAAGGCGCTGGACGCCGACATGGTGTTCGTGACCCATCCGGGCAACGACTCCAGCCAGAAGCTCAAAGAGCGCATCGAGCTGGCCTGCTCCAACTTCGGTGGCGTCAACAACCCGCGCATCGTGGGCTGCGTCATCAACAAGGTAGGTGCCCCGGTTGACGAGCACGGCGTGACCCGTCCCGACCTGACCGAGATGTTCGAAGCGCACCACCACGGCGCCGACACCGGCCACAACCTGGAAGTGCTGCAGGTCTTCGGCAAGAGTCCGCTGCGCATCCTCGGCTGCATTCCCTGGAACACCCAGCTGATCGCCCCACGCGCCAAGGATCTCGCCAAGCACCTGGCCGCCAAGATCATCAACAAGGGTGAGCTGGAAAGCCGCCGCCTGCAGACCGTGACCTTCTGCGCCCGCTCCATCCACAACATGATCGAGCACTTCCGTCCGGGCAGCCTGCTGGTGACCTCCGGCGACCGCTCCGACGTCATCGTCTCCGCCTGCCTGTCCGCCATGAACGGCGTCAAGCTGGGTGCCCTGCTGCTGACCGGCAACTACCACCCGGAACCGCAGGTGATGGCACTGTGCCAACAGGCCATGGCCACCGGTCTGCCGATCATGATCACCGGCACCAACACCTGGCAGACCGCCGTCAGCCTGCAGAACTTCAACGTCGACATCCCGGAAGATGACCGCGAGCGTATCGAGCTGGTGCAGGACTACGTTGCTGGTCACATCGACAAGCACTGGATCGAGTCTCTCTCCGCCAAGTCCACCCGTTCCCGTCGCCTGAGCCCGCCGGCTTTCCGCTACCAGCTGACCGAACTGGCCCGTCAGGCCAACAAGCGCGTCGTGCTGCCGGAAGGGGAAGAGCCGCGCACCATCAAGGCTGCCGCCATCTGTGCCGAGCGTGGCATCGCCCGTCCGGTCCTGCTGGGCAACCCGGAAGAGATCCGTCGTGTTGCCGAACAGCAGGGCGTGGTACTGACCGACCGCGTCGAGATCATCGATCCGGTTGCCGTACGCGAGCGCTATGTGGCTCGTCTGGTCGAGCTGCGCAAGAACAAGGGCATGACCGAAGTGGTTGCCCGCGAACAGCTGGAAGACAACGTGGTACTGGGTACCATGATGCTGGAGCGCAACGAGGTCGACGGTCTGGTATCCGGCGCCGTGCACACCACTGCCAACACCATCCGTCCGCCGATGCAGATCATCAAGACCGCCCCGGGCTCTTCCCTGATCTCCTCCATCTTCTTCATGCTGCTGCCGGATCAGGTGCTGGTCTACGGTGACTGCGCCATCAACCCGGATCCCACCGCCGAGCAGCTGGCCGAGATCGCCATCCAGTCCGCCGACTCCGCTGCCGCCTTCGGCATCGAGCCGCGCGTGGCCATGATCTCCTACTCCACCGGCACCTCTGGCGCCGGCGCGGACGTGGAGAAGGTGCGTGAAGCGACCGAGCTGGCCAAGGCCAAGCGTCCCGACCTCATCATCGACGGCCCGCTGCAGTACGATGCGGCCATCATGGAGAACGTCGCCAAGTCCAAGGCACCGAACTCCCCGGTTGCCGGCAAGGCCACCGTGTTCGTCTTCCCGGATCTCAACACCGGCAACACCACCTACAAGGCGGTACAGCGCTCCGCCGAGCTGGTCTCCATCGGCCCCATGCTGCAAGGCATGCGCAAGCCGGTCAACGACCTCTCCCGTGGCGCCCTGGTGGACGACATCGTCTACACCATCGCCCTGACCGGCATCCAGGCAGCACAGGCCGAGTAATCGACCCGCAGTCCGATACAATGAAAAACCCGCCGAGAGGCGGGTTTTTTTTATGGCTCGCGCCCAGAAATGTTGATCCGCAAGATCAGGTCGGGATCCCGTCCGGATCTACAGACAGATCCGCGTTCCGCCCTTGGCAAGGCACGAGGGATAAGCAAACGCTCACACCCTCGCCAGGGGATTGCACAAATGCGATCCAGCCAGGATCAAATTGAAATATCCCTTTAAGATCATGCGACTAACGCCAGACACACCGCTAATCTACAGAGTTTTCCACAGCTTTTGTGGATAGTTTACCGATCATTTGAAAGAAAATGACAGGTGAAGACCCTCCCTTCCCCCTTCTCTTTCACCCCCTCGATAACCTCCTGATGCTGTGGCCTGCATCCCTACCGGCCCCCCCACTTGCCCGCAACGCTGCCAGACACGAAAAAGGGCTCCGAAGAGCCCTTGAACAGCTATTTTCACATCCGGCCACATCAGGGACGCAGGGATTTGTCCGCCCGGGAGATGCCACAGACACCGGAGCGCACCACTTCGATGATTTCGTTGGTCTGGGCAGCCGTCTTGATGAAGGCGTCCAGCTTTTCGCTGGTCCCGACGAGCTGCACCGTGTAGAGCTCGGGGGTGACGTCGACGATCTGGCCACGGAAGATGTCCGCCAGCCGCTTCAGTTCGTCACGGGCACCACCGGCGGCGCGCGCCTTGACCAGCGCGATCTCCCGCTCGATGTGCTCACCCTCGCTCAGGTCACACACCTTGAGCACGTCCACCAGCTTGTGCAGCTGCTTCTGGATCTGCTCCAGCACCCGCTCATCCCCCATGGTGACGATGGTCATGCGGGACAGGGTGGGATCCTCGGTGGGGGCCACCGTCAGGGTCTCGATGTTGTAGCCGCGCTGGGAGAAGAGACCTACCACACGGCTCAGGGCACCGGATTCGTTCTCCAGCAGAACGGAAATTATATGTCTCATCAGGTTCTCTCCGTCTTGCTCAGCCACATCTCGTCCATGGCGCCAAATTTGATCTGCATCGGATAGACGTGCTCGTCCGGATCGACCGAGATGTCCATGAACACCAGTCTGTCCTTCATGGCAAAGGCCTTCTCCATGGCGCTCTCCAGCTCCGCCGGATCGCTCACCGCAATGCCGACGTGGCCATAGGCTTCTGCCAGCTTGACGAAGTCAGGCAGGGATTCCATGTAGGAGTGGCTGTGACGGCCGCCGTAGAACATCTTCTGCCACTGCTTGACCATGCCCAGCGCACGGTTGTTGATGGAGATGATCTTGATGGGCACCCCGTACTGCATGCAGGTGGAGAGCTCCTGGATGTTCATCTGCACCGAGCCGTCGCCGGTGACGCAGCAGACCACGGCTTCCGGGTTGGCGAACTGGGCCCCCATGGCGGCGGGAATGCCAAAGCCCATGGTGCCGAGGCCACCGGAGTTGATCCACTGGCGCGGTTTGGCAAACGGGTAGTAGAGGGCGGCAAACATCTGGTGCTGGCCGACGTCGGAGGCGACGAAGGCCTCCCCCTTGGTCACCTTGTAGAGAGTCTCGATGACCTGCTGCGGCTTGATCAGGGTGGGATGGGTCTCGTAAGCCAGGCAGTTGCGTGAGCGCCACTGGTTGATCTGCTCCCACCAGTCCGCCAACGCCTGCTTGTCGTTGTCAAAGCCGCATTCGCGGATCACTTCCAGCATCTGTTCCAGCACGGTTTCCACCGAGCCGACGATGGGCACATGGGCCTGTACCGTCTTGGAGATGGAGGTGGGGTCGATGTCGATGTGGACTATGGTAGCGTTGGGGCAGAACTTGGCTACGTTGTTGGTCACGCGATCATCGAAGCGGGCACCCACAGCGAAGATGAGATCCGCGTTGTGCATGCTCTTGTTCGCTTCGAAGGTGCCGTGCATGCCGAGCATGCCGATGAACTGCGGATGGGTGCCGGAGAAGGCGCCCAGCCCCATGAGCGTGGTGGTCACCGGCAGGTTCAGCAGCTCCGCCAACTTGGTCACCAGGTGATCCGCATTGGCGTTGATGGCGCCGCCACCCACGTACATGACCGGGCGGCTCGCCTCGGTCAGCAGCTTGGCAGCCCGCTTGATCTGGCCCTTGTGTCCCGCCTTAGTCGGATTGTAGGAGCGCAGGGAAACGGACTCGGGATACTGATAGGGGAACTTCTCTTTCGGATTCTGCACGTCTTTGGGCAGATCCACCACCACGGGCCCCGGGCGGCCACTGGCGGCAATATAATAGGCCTTCTTGATGGCCTCGGGAATGTCGCTGGCTTTCTTGCACAGGAAGCTGTGCTTCACCACCGGGCGGGAGATGCCGATCATGTCGGTCTCCTGGAACGCATCCTCCCCGATCATGCTGGTCGGCACCTGGCCGGACAGGATCACCAGGGGAATGGAATCCATGTAGGCGGTGGCGATCCCCGTGATGCAGTTGGTGGCGCCGGGACCCGAGGTCACCAGCACAGTGCCCACCTTGCCGGTGGAGCGGGCGTAACCGTCCGCCATGTGCACTGCGGCCTGCTCGTGCCGCACCAGGACATGCTCCATCTTGCCGTTTTCGAAGAGAGCGTCATAGATGTCGAGCACTGAGCCACCAGGGTAGCCGAAAACGTGTTCCACTCCCTGATCTTCCAGCGCTCTAACCACCATCTGGGCGCCTGATAACATCTCCATGATAAAGCCCTCCAGGCTTTGCTCCGTTAAGCGAAAGCTATCGACAGTCCGCTGCTTCCCGGCAGCGCCGATCCGAGTCTTGTTGTTGTCTGCAGGCAGATCAGGCGAGTTCGGAGCCGTCGATAGTAGAAAAATAGGGGTTTTCCATCATTCACCCGAAAAGCGGGTGAAAAACCAACTTAACCCGCCCGTGAACGCTTGTCCACGGCTTTGTCTGGTCATAACAGTCATAAATTTCAAACAGCTATTAACATTCAGTGACTTGGCCACCAGACGGGCAACAAAGAGGGGCCCTGGGGGGAACAACCAGCGGATCATGCTGCCCGCGTCGGTCAGGAACAAAATAAACGGCCCACCCCGAGGGGGTGAGCCGTCAAAAACTGGCTGGTTTCACTGCTCGTCTTCGGGTTCTGCCAGCCAGATCTGCTGATCCGGATCCGTCTCTTCGCAGACCGAAATGCTGACACCCATGTCGAGCAGCTCATGCAGGGTGAGATTGTCTGCCAGAGTCATGGTGTCGCCGTTTTCATTGGTAAAGCGCATGGTCTCCGTCCTCTCCGTGGTGGGATCGACTCAGTTTAGTCAAAGGCGCTGAGTTGGGATAACCAGGGACGCTCCTGGCCGGTGCGGCTGGCAAGCTCCCCCAGGCTGTCACACACCTCCTCCGGAAAGAGGGTCCTGCCCCAGAGGCGGCGGGAGAGCGCCCCCACCTCCTCCCCTGCCCCGGCCAGCAACCAGTCGGCCAGCTCTCCTGCCACATCGGGATAGCGTACCCTGCCAGGAGAAGGGGCCTCCAGCCAGCTTCGCACCGCATTGGCATCCAGGCTGTCCATCAACTGGGCCAGCCCCATCAGCTCCAGGGTCCTGCCGTTGGTCAACTGCTCGAACTGGCCACCCAGGGGTTTGACCAGCAGCTTCTTGCCAAGGGAGAGCGCCTCGGAGGCAAGCTCGAATCCCGCATTGCTGATGACCCCGCGACAACCGGCCAGCGCCAGCTTGAACCCCTCTCTGGCCTGAGGTTCAAAGCGGATGTTGCGCCACTCGCTGCGCTTGCGCACCTCGGGATGGAAGCAGATGAACGACTGCGGGCTGAAACGCGACAACAGGGCCGCGATCGTCTCTGTCTGCTCGAATGGCAGATAGACCAGGATCTGCTGGTTGTCCGGCACAAGCTCGAGGGGATCGACGATGGGAGGCAGCAGGGGCTGGCCGAAATGGAACCAGTGCAGCCCCAGGGACTGGCGTACCGGCGCAAAATGGCGCATCAGCTGGCGGTTGAAGCCGCTCTCTCCCCAGCGCGGGATCGGCCAGTCGAAGCTCGCCTGATGGCTGATGGTGAGGCTGGGTTTGCCCCAGCGGCGAGCAGCATGGGCAGTGAGCGGCTCGAAGTCGCTGATGACCAGATCGTACTCGCGACAATCGAGGGCACGCAGATCTTGCCAGAAACGCAGGGGAGAGAGTCCCTTGAGGGTGCGCCAGCCCGAGATTCGCCCCTGATGGCTGGCGAAAGTGATACCGGGGAAGGTGCGATAATCCCCGAACTCCCCCATCTCGAAGTAGCCGTCGGCGGCGCGCCCGCTGAACAGATAGTCCACCGCCACGCCCCTGCTCTTCAATGCGCGCGCCAGGGTCCGGCTACGACTGATATGACCGTTGCCGGTCCCCTGAACGCCGAACAGTATCCTCATCCCTGGCTCCAACCCAGCGCCCAGAGGGCGCAACCACCGCCAAGCAGCACCCCGGCCACCAGATCACTCAGATAATGCACCCCGAGCAGCAGGCGGGACGCCCCCACCAGCGCGGCCCAGACAAACAGCAGCGGTGCCCAGAGCGGGAAACTGGCGGCCAGTACGGTCGCCATCAGAAAGGCGGCCGCGGTGTGGCCCGAGGGCAGGCTGTAACGATCCGACGGGGTGATGAAGACAGGTAGCCCTGCCGGGCGCTGGCGTTTGAGGGCATTCTTGAGCAGCAGGTAGAGCGGCAACTCGAGGGCAAACGCCCAGAGCGCCACCCTGACCGCCTCCTGCCCGGCGCTCCCCTGCCACCAGAGCAGGCAGGCCGCCACGGCATAGAGGGGGCCGTCACCGGTACGGGAGACAAGCCGGCTTATCCTGGCCTGCGGCTGATTGTAGGGGTGGAGCAGGCAGACACGGCACACCCGCAGGTCCCATTGCTGGATCTTGTTCATCACGGCCCTCCCTTGCATCCTGAGTGCAGACTAGGAGGGCGGCATGACACTTCGTTGACGCCCAGATAACAGATTGATGAAAAAAAGGGCCCAGGGGCCCTTTTTCATCCGTCATCCCGAAAAAGTCAGTTCAGGGCACCGCGCAGGCCGTTTTCCATCAGGCGGCAGTTGTGGGCGGCGAGGCGGCTCATGAAGTGCTCGTCCACCGTCAGACCAAACACCTGCTCGTAGAGATCCTTCATCACGAAAGGCTGCCACATCATGCTGAGGAAGGAGATCTTCAGCATCTCGGGGTCCAGGTTGTCCGCCAGCTGGCCGTTGGACCGCATGGATTCGAGCAGGGCATCGAACTGGGGAAGTTGGCGATCCAGCAGGCGGCTCAGCACAAAATCACGCCCCGGGCTCTTTTCAGTGGACAATGCGCTGGAGATGGCAGAGGTCAGCTCGCTGTTGGGCGCCATCACCTGATAGTAGGTGTTGAGCAGATCGGTCAGGCTGCGGTTGCTGCTCTCGTCGTGCCAGGCTTGCTCGAGGGGCTCGGCCACATCCCCCAGCACCGCCTTGTAGAGGCCTTCCTTGCTGCCGAAGTAGTAGTGGATCATCGCCAGATTGGAGCCTGCCAGCTCGGCAATCTCGCGGGTCGTCACCTTGCTGTAGGGGGTGTTGAGAAAACGTTCGCGTGCGGCGGCAAGCAGCTTGTCACGAATGTCGGAACGTCCGACTGGACGGCCAGGTCTGCGTTTTTCCATGGAATACCTCAGATAATTCAGCAAGGGCTGATAAGTCGATCTGATTGTGCGGGTGATCGAGTACAGCAGGAATGACCAGATAATCAGGCATGAACCGAATATGGGACAAGAGAATTTGCACTCCTTTACAATCCGATTAAATAAACCAGTGGATTGAACCTGTCCATTCCGGTTGACACAGCATAAAAATCTCGTTATTGGTAGTAGCGTTATCGACTGGAAGGATTGAGACATCATGCGTATTGCCGCTCCGCTACTACTGCTCTCCCTAATCGCGACTCCTCGCGCGGGATCCTTGTAGCCGGGCTAAGGCATAGCCGGAATTTACAGAAACCCGTGCACCCCGCACGGGTTTTTTTATGCCATGCAGGATGCACGCAGCGAACTTAGGAAGAGGGAAGTCACATGTCAGATCGGGTCATCATATTCGACACCACCTTGCGTGATGGTGAGCAGGCGCTGTCGGCCAGCTTGACGGTCAAGGAGAAGCTGCAGATCGCCCAGGCGCTGGAGCGGCTCGGTGTCGATATCATGGAAGTGGGTTTCCCCGTCTCCTCCCCCGGCGATTTTCAATCGGTTCAGACCATCGCCCGCCACATCAAGAACAGCCGGGTCTGCGCCCTGGCTCGCGCCCTGCAAAAAGACATCGATGCCGCCGGCGAAGCCTTGAAAGTGGCAGAGGCGTTTCGCATCCATACCTTCATCTCCACCTCCTCCATCCACGTGGAGAGCAAGCTGAAAAAGAGCTTCGAAGACGTGCTGGAGATGGGGGTCGGCGCCATCAAGCACGCCTTGCGCTACACCGATGACGTGGAGTTCTCCTGCGAGGATGCCGGCCGCACCCCGATAGACAACCTGTGCCGCATGGTGGAAGCCGCCATCAAGGCCGGCGCCCGCACCATCAACATTCCTGACACCGTGGGCTACACGGTGCCGACCGAATTCTCCGGCATCATCCACACCCTGTTCAACCGGGTACCCAACATCGACAAGGCCATCATCTCGGTGCACTGCCACGACGATCTGGGCCTCTCGGTGGCCAACTCCATCAGTGCCGTGCAGATGGGGGCCCGCCAGATCGAGTGCACCATCAACGGCATCGGCGAGCGTGCTGGCAACTGCTCTCTGGAAGAGGTCGCGATGATCCTGAAAACCCGCGCCGACCTGCTCGGGGTACACACCAACATCCGCCACAGCGAGATCCATCGCACCAGCACCCTCGTCAGTCAAATCTGCAACATGCCGGTGCAGCCCAACAAGGCCATCGTCGGCGCCAACGCCTTCTCCCACAGCTCAGGCATCCATCAGGATGGCGTGCTCAAGGCGAAGAACACCTATGAAATCATCACCCCCGAGAGCATCGGTCTCACCCAGAACAACCTCAACATGACCTCCCGCTCCGGCCGCCACGTCATCAAGCACCGGATGGAGTCCATGGGCTACGCCGAGAGCAGCTACGACCTCGACGATCTCTACGCCAAGTTCCTCACCCTGGCCGACAAGAAGGGCCAGGTATTCGACTACGACCTGGAAGCCCTCGCCTTCTTCAGCCAGATCCACGAGGAGCCCGAGCACTTCAAGCTGGAGTACCTTGGCGTGCAGAGCGGCAGCTCGGTGCTCGCCACCGCCTCGGTCAAGCTCAAGGTAGGCCAGGATCTGGTGTGCGAGGCCGCCACCGGCAACGGCCCGGTGGATGCGGTCTACCAGTGCATCAACCGCATCACCGGTTACGAGATCCGCATCGATAAATACGAACTCAAGGGCAAGGGCGAGGGCAAGAACGCCCTCGGCCAGGTGGACATCGTCGCCGAGTACAAGGGGCGCAAGTTCCACGGCATGGGGCTGGCCACCGACATCATCGAATCCTCGGCCCAGGCCCTGGTCCACGTGATCAACAGCATCTGGCGCGCGGACCAGGTGGCCGAGCAGATGGAGCGCAACCACACCATCAAATCGGAAACCGTCTGAGCCCGCCGCCGGACAAGATGACAGCATGACATGGGGAGGACCGGGGCCAGGGCAGTGGCCCGGACCGGCCTCCCGGATGAAACGGAATCACACTATCAAGACGGAGAGAGTATGAGCAGTTATCGGATCGCAGTATTGCCGGGTGACGGCATTGGCCCGGAAGTGATGGCTGAGGCCATCAAGGTACTGGAAAAGGTGCAGACCAAATTCGGCTTCTCCCTCGACTATGACCGTCACGACGTCGGCGGCATCGCCATCGACAACCACGGCACACCGCTGCCCCAGAGCACGATCAAAGGCTGCGAAGCGGCCGATGCGGTGCTGTTCGGATCGGTAGGTGGCCCCAAGTGGGAGCACCTGCCGCCCAACGATCAGCCGGAGCGCGGTGCCCTGCTGCCCCTGCGTGCCCACTTCAAACTGTTCTGCAACCTGCGCCCGGCCCGCATCTACACCGGTCTGGAGCAGTTCTCCCCGCTGCGTGCCGACATCTCCGATCGCGGCTTCGACATCGCCTGCGTGCGCGAGCTGACCGGCGGCATCTATTTCGGCCAGCCCAAGGGGCGTGAAGGGGAAGGCGCCACCGAGAAGGCCTTCGACACCGAGGTGTACCACCGCTTCGAGATCGAGCGCATCGCCAAGATAGCGTTTGAATCGGCCCGAGTGCGCAAGGCCAGGGTCACCTCCATCGACAAGGCCAACGTTCTCGCCTCCTCCATCCTGTGGCGCGAGGTGGTGACCGAGGTCGCCAAGTCCTACCCGGATGTGGCCCTGAACCACATGTACATCGACAACGCCACCATGCAGCTCATCAAGGATCCGTCCCAGTTCGACGTGCTGCTCTGCTCCAACCTGTTCGGTGACATCCTCTCCGACGAGTGCGCCATGATCACCGGCTCCATGGGCCTGCTCCCCTCAGCCAGCCTCAACGAATCCGGCTTCGGCCTGTTCGAGCCGGCCGGTGGCTCGGCCCCGGATATCGCCGGCAAGGGGATTGCGAATCCCATCGCCCAGATCCTCTCCGCCGCCCTGATGCTGCGTTACAGTCTCGGCCAGGAAGCCGCCGCCCAGGCCATCGAGCAGGCCGTGGCCCAGACCCTGGCAGAAGGCTATTTCACCGCCGACCTGCATCAGGCCAGCGCCACGCACCCGGTGCAGAGCACGGCCGACATGGGCAGCCAGATCGCCGCGCGCATCTGATCCCACGGCATCGATAACAAGGAAACCGAGCAATGTCCAAGACCCTCTATCAGAAAGTGTTCGACGCCCACGTGGTGCGGGAAGTGGAAGGGGAAACCCCTCTCATCTACATCGACCGTCATCTGGTGCATGAAGTGACCAGCCCCCAGGCATTCGACGGCCTGCGCGCCATGAACCGCCAGCTGCGTCGCCCGGATCTGACCTGGGCCACCATGGATCACAACGTCTCCACCACCACCAAGGACATCGCCGCCTCCGGCGAGATGGCCCGCATCCAGATGGAGACACTCGCCGCCAACTGCAAGGCGTTCGGGGTTCGTCTCTATGACTTGAACCACAAGTACCAGGGCATCGTCCACGTGATGGGCCCCGAGCTCGGCATCACATTGCCCGGCACCACCATCGTCTGCGGTGACTCCCACACCGCCACCCACGGCGCCTTCGGCTCGCTCGCATTCGGTATCGGCACCTCCGAAGTGGAACACGTGATGGCCACCCAGACCCTGAAACAGGGCCGCGCAAGGACCATGCGTATCTCTGTCAACGGCAAGCTGGCCGCAGGCATCAGCGCCAAAGACGTGGTGCTCGCCATCATTGGCAAGGTGGGTCATGCAGGCGGGACCGGCTACGTGGTGGAGTTCGCCGGTGAAGCCATCGAGGGGCTCACCATGGAAGGGCGCATGACGGTGTGCAACATGGCCATCGAGCTCGGCGCCAAAGCGGGCATGATTGCCCCCGACCAGGCCACCATCGACTACATCCGTGGCAAGGAGTTCGCTCCCAAGGGGGAGGCGCTGGAACAGGCCATCGCCTACTGGCTGACCCTCAAGAGCGACGAAGGTGCCCACTTCGACGCCGAAGTGGTGCTCGACGCCGCCGACATCGCCCCGCAAGTGACCTGGGGCACCAACCCGGGCCAGGTGATCGCCGTCAATGAGCCCATCCCTGCACCGGAATCCTTCACCGATCCGGTGGAGCAGCAGTCCGCCCGCAAGGCCCTCGCCTACATGGACCTGCAACCGGGCCAGAAGCTCTCCGACGTCGCCATCGACAAGGTGTTCATCGGTTCGTGCACCAACAGCCGCATCGAGGATCTGCGCGCTGCCGCAGCAATCGCCCGCGGTCGCAAGGTCGCCGCAGGGGTACAGGCCCTGGTGGTGCCGGGCTCCGAGCAGGTGAAGGCCCAGGCCGAGGCCGAGGGGCTGGACAAGATCTTCATCGAGGCAGGCTTTGAGTGGCGCTTGCCCGGCTGCTCCATGTGTCTGGCCATGAACAACGACCGGCTGCAACCGGGGGAGCGCTGCGCCTCCACCAGCAACCGCAACTTCGAGGGGCGTCAGGGTCGTGCCGGTCGCACCCACCTGGTGAGCCCGGCCATGGCCGCCGCCGCCGCCGTCACCGGCCGCTTCGCCGACATTCGCGCGCTGTAAGAGGGGTTGAGGATGAAAGCATTCAAACAACACGGACGGCCCTTCGCCGTCACCGACATCATCTTCGCCGACATTCGTGCACTGTAAGAGGGAACGTACATGACAGGTTTCAAACAGCATAAAGGGATCGTCGTTCCCCTCGACAGCGCCAACGTCGACACCGACGCCATCATTCCCAAGCAGTTCCTGCAGAAAGTGAACCGCATCGGCTTTGGCAAGCACCTGTTCCACGACTGGCGCTTCCTGGACGATGCAGGGGAGCAGCCCAACCCGGAGTTCGTACTGAACAAGCCGCAATTCGCCGGTGCCAGCATCCTGTTGGCCCGCGAGAACTTCGGCTGCGGCTCGAGTCGCGAGCACGCCCCCTGGGCGCTGGCGGACTACGGCTTCAAGACCATGATCGCCCCGAGCTTTGCCGACATCTTCTACGGCAACGCCATCAACAACGGCATGGTGCCGGTTCGTCTGAAGGAGGAGGAGGTCGACGCCCTGTTCCAGCTGGTCGCCGCCCAGCCGGGCATCGAGATCGAAGTGGATCTGGAGGCCAACCAGGTGCGTGCAGGCAGCCTCACGTTCGGCTTCGAAATCGACGAGTTCCGTCGCTACTGTCTGCTCAACGGGCTGGATGCCATCGGTCTGACCCTGCAGCATGAGGCCGCCATCAGCGCCTTCGAGGCGAAGCAGCCAAGCTGGATTTGACGAGCCTGCGACAAGAAAGCGAGTAGAATCAACAGGGAGCCGAGGCTCCCTGTTTTATTGTCGGGTCGCTGTACAAAGCCCGCCACCTCTGCATGTCCGACAGGAGACACCTATGTCCGCAAGGGGCGCCCTTTCATTGCTCTGCCTGCTGCTCAGCCTCCCGGCCCTGGGCGGGCAGACCTCTTTCACCAACAGTGGCGGTCAGCTCAACGTTGGCTGGCAGGACAGAGAGGGCAAGGCGCAGCAGCTCAGCTACCGGCTGGAGGCGGGCAAGTTGCCCCCTCTCATCGCTTACCGTCCGGCCAGGATGCAGGAAGACGTACTGCAAAGCCTGCTGCAACAGGCCCCCCTGGCGTTCCCCGAGGTGCAGTTCTCCCTCGTGCGCCCCGCCATGAGCCTCAGCATCAAGAGCCGCAACGCCGACAAGGCGCGGGAAGCCTCCCAATGGGTCAAGCCCGAGCAGGCCAAACTGGAGGCTGCCTGGCTCACGCAACACTACTTCCAGCCCTTCACTGCCCCCGACGGCGCTCCCGCCATCAAGCAGGATCATGTGCGCATCGCCCTGGAGAGCCGGGACGAACTGGCCCCGTTGATGGAGCAGCTCAAGCAGGAAGGGGCCACCGAGACCGAGGCGCGCCAGAAGACGGTGGCCCACATGCTCGACTTCATCCAGGCCATCCCCTATCAACTGCTCGACAGCCAGTCGGGCCGCTCTGGCAAGGGGTTTCTGAGCCCGCGCCAGGTGCTGGAGCAGAACCGGGGGGATTGCGATAGCAAGGTGACCCTGATGGCCGCCCTGCTGGCCCAGGGGTATCCCGATCTCAAGCAGGCCATGGTGTTCGTGCCGGGACATGCCCTGCTGGGGGTGGCCCTGCCAGCCAAACCGGGGGACGCCACCTTGAGCCGGGCGGGGGAGATCTACCTCCTGATGGAGCCGACCGGCCCGGCCCAGCTGCCCATGGGCCAGCTCGCGCCCACCAGCAAGACGCTGGTCGACAGCGGCCAGTTGAGCGTGCAACCGGTGCAGGATGAGGGGAAATGAGACAGGCCAGCCCATGGCTGGCCTGTCTCGAGGAGGACGGGCGCCCGGGTCTCAGGTGAGGGAGAGAAACTCCAGCGCCAGCAGGAGACCGTCTTCTTCCTCCAGCACCCGCACGATGCGGGCCTGGGCCTCGAAGGGAGGCAGAAGATTGCTGCTGGTCGCCAGGCTCACCCGGATGGGCTGGGCCAGATCGAACTCGTGCTTGTTCACCTCGACGCCCATGCCGTTGGCGCTGAGATCCCGGCAGACCCCCTCCAGCACCTGCTGATGCTGGAACAGGGTGACGGGGGCATTGATGACCATGCGCTGGAAGGCACGTCTTTCCTTGGTGCTGGTGATCACTGGGGACTTCCTCCTTGGTGGTGGCTCGCACGATGCGGCCCGTGAAACATAGTGCTGGCCTCCCCCCAGGAACGCCAATACAATGCGATGCGTTGCTCAAACGGGGTGCGGTTTACCGCTGAGATTATACCCGTGAACCTGATCCAGATAATGCTGGCGGAGGAATTTGAGGCATGGCGCGCGTTTTTTGTGCCCTCATCCGCCGGCGCTCACCACACGCGAGGTGCCATTGATGAGCACCCCGACATCCACAGGAGTGCCATTGATGAAGACCCTGCTGCTGATCGCCACCAGCCTGCTCTCTGCCCAGGCGTTTGCCGCCGACACCCTCACCGTCTACACCTACGGCTCCTTCGCCGCCGAATGGGGGCCGGGCCCCAAGATCAAGCAGGCCTTCGAGAAGGAGTGCGGCTGCACCCTCAATCTGGTACCCCTCGAGGATGGCGTCGCCATCCTCAACCGGCTGCGGCTGGAAGGCCAGCACAGCAAGGCCGACATGGTGCTGGGGCTGGACGATGCCCTCATCAGCGAGGCCAAGCAGAGCGGCCTGTTCGCCCCCCATGCCACCAGGCTCGATGGCCTCAAAGTACCGGGTGGCTGGCAGGACGACACCTTTGTCCCCTATGACTACGGCTACTTCGCCTTCGTCTATGACAGCAACAAGCTCAAGCAGCCCCCCAAGAGCCTGAAGGAGCTGGTGGCACGTCCCGATATCAAGGTGATCTATCAGGATCCCCGCACCTCCACCCCGGGTCAGGGCCTGATGCTCTGGATGAAGTCGGTCTACGGGGATGAGGCACCGACCGCCTGGGCGCAACTGGCCAAAAAGACGGTCACCGTCACCAAGGGGTGGTCAGAGGCCTACGGCATGTTCCTCGACGGCGAGGCGGACATGGTGCTCTCCTACACCACCTCCCCCGCCTATCACCTGGTTGCCGAGAGCAAGCCCCAGTACCGGGCGGCCGCGTTCGAGGAGGGTCACTACCGCCAGGTGGAAGTGGCGGCCAAGCTCAAGGGCGCCACACAGGGCAAACTGGCTGACCAGTTCCTGCAATTCATGGTGAGCCCCGCCTTCCAGAACGAGATCCCCGGCGGCAACTGGATGTATCCGGTGACAGACGTGGCGCTGCCCAAGGGGTTCGAACAGATGATCACTGTAGCTAAGCCCCTCACCTTCAGCTCTGACGAGGTGGCCGCCAACCGCAAGGGGTGGATCCGCGAATGGCTGCAAGCCGTCACCCAGTGAGTTCAGGTCGTCGCACCCTCTGGTGGCTGCCCGGCAGTGCAGCCACCCTGGTCATCCTGCTGCTCTCCATTGGGCCGCTGGTCGCCCTGTTGTGGCAGGCGGGGACCCTCTCCCCCCGCGCCCTGCTAGGCGATCCCTACCTGCGCCACGTGCTGGGTTTCAGCCTCTGGCAGGCACTGCTCTCCACCCTGCTGAGCCTGGGGCTTGCCATCCCGGTGGCCAGGGCCCTGGCGCGACGCCGTTTCACCGGACGCCGCCTGCTGCTCAAGCTCTTCGGCCTCTCCCTGGTGTTGCCGGTCATCATCGCCATCTTCGGCATGGTGGCGGTGCACGGTCGCCAGGGCTGGCTGCCGCAACTGCTGCACGGCCTGGGGATGGATCCCGGCAACTACCTCTATGGCCTGTTCGGCATCCTGCTGGCCCATGTCTTCTTCAACATGCCGCTGGCCGCCCGCCTCATTCTGCAGAGCATAGAGAGCATCCCCGAGTCCTCCTGGCGCCTCGCCAGCCAGCTCGGCATGCGCTCCTCCCACATCTTCCGGCTGCTGGAGTGGCCGCTCATCCGCGGCATCTTGCCGGGGCTCGCCAGCCTCATCTTCATGCTCTGCTTCACCAGCTTCACCACAGTGCTGGCGCTCGGGGGCGGCCCCAAGTCCACCACACTGGAGGTAGCCGTCTACCAGGCGCTGCGCTTTGACTTCGATCTCGCCACCGCTGGCGGGCTCGCCCTGGTGCAACTGCTGCTGACCCTGGCCCTGCTCCTGCTGCAACACAAGCTGCAGACCACCCCGGCCAGTCGCCTCACCAGCCGTCGCCCCTGCCTGCGTCCCGACAGACACCAGAAGGGCAGCGCTCTGGTGGATGGCCTGGCCCTGACCATGGGGCTCGCCATCTTCCTGCCGCCCCTGCTGGCCATCGTGGTCGCCGGGTTCAACCCCGGTCTGCTGGCGGCGCTCGGCTCACCCCGGCTGTGGCAGGCAGGGGGGCAGTCCCTGGGCATAGCCCTGGCGGCAGGCTCCCTGGCCACTTTGCTCGGCGCCGGGCTGCTGCTCACCAGCCGGCATCTGAGGGTACGGGATCGCAAACGGCGGGCCGCCGCCCTGTGGGAGGCCAGCGGCTCCATGATCCTGATGATCCCGGCGGTGGTGCTCTCCACCGGCCTCTTCATCCTGTTCATGCCCTTCACCGACGTCTTTGCCCTGGGCCCCTGGCTGGTGGTGCTGGTCAACGCCCTGATGGCGCTGCCCTATGTGCTGCGCACTCTCTCGGCCCCCATGCAACTGGTGGTGCGCCAGTACGATCGGCTGGCGGACAGCCTGGGGGTGCGCGGCCTGCATCGCCTGCGCCTGGTGGAGTGGCCCCTGCTGCGCCGTCCGCTGGCCCTGGCCATGGCGCTCTCGATGATATTGTCCCTCGGGGATCTCGGGGCCATCGCCATGTTCGGCAGCCAGACCCTCACTACCCTACCCTGGCTGCTCTATCAGCAGCTCGGCAGCTACCGGCTGACCGAGGCGGCCGCCACCGCCCTGCTGCTGCTCACCCTCTGCTTCTCCCTGTTCTGGCTGGTGGAACGGGGACTGGGAGGCAGGCATGTGGATCACTGATCCCCGGCGGCATTGCCGCCTCCCTGCCCCCCGGATCCGGCCGGGCACGCCCCTGAGGCGCCCCTTGGGGCAGTCACTCACGCTGCCTTTCATCAATTTTTCTTACTTGTTGTTCTATAAAACGACATTCAGGAGCCAAACATGCTGGTAATTGAGGAACTGGTCACCAGTTATCCCGACTGGCAGGTGACCTTCAGTGCGACCTTGCCCAAGGGGGAGATCACCGCCCTCATCGGTCCGAGCGGCGCCGGCAAGTCCACCCTGCTCGGCATGATCGCGGGCTTCGTGCCGGTGGAGTCGGGCACCCTCACCTTCGACGGCCAGGATCTGCTGTCACTGGGCCCCGCCGAGCGCCCGGTCACCACCCTGTTCCAGGATCACAACCTCTTCCTGCACCTGTCGGTGTTCGACAACATCGCCATCGGCCTGCATCCCGGCCTGCGCTTGAATCCGGCCCAGAAAAGGCAGGTGCAGGAGGCCGCTGACAAGGTGGGCCTGGGGGAGATGCTGACGCGCCTGCCGGAGCAGCTCTCCGGCGGCCAGCAGCAGCGGGTGGGGCTGGCCCGCGCCCTGGTGCGGGGCAGGCCGCTGCTGCTGCTGGACGAGCCCTTCTCGGCCCTCGATCCGGCCCTGCGCCGGGAGATGCTGGCGGAGGTCGCCCGCCTCGCCTGCGAGCAGGGCATCACCGTGCTGATGGTCTCTCACAACCCCGAGGATGCCCAGCTCATCGCCGATCAGGTGCTCTTCATCGACGCGGGACGCATCGCCTTGCAGGGCAAGCCGGATATTCTGCACAGCAGCGATCACCCCGGGCTGCTGCGCTACCTGGGCCGCGCTCTGGCGCCACAGTGAAGGGCTGACAAGCTGATGGTCTCTCCCTGTCGTTCCCAGGACGATGCCCAGCTCATCGCCGATCAGGTGCTTTTCATCGACGCGGGACGCATCGCCTTGCAGGGCAAGCCGGATATCCTGCACAGTAGCGATCACCCCGGGCTGCTGCGCTACCTGGGCCGACCGAGAGAGGCATGAGATAGGCGGGATCAAAAAAGGGGAAGCCGTCCGGCTTCCCCTTTCTCATGCAGAGATCCCGTCAAATCAGAGATTTTCCTCGGCGAACGAAGCCAGCCTGCTGCGTACCACCCCGTTCAGGAAGATGTTGGCACTGCCGTCGAAGTCCTTGAACCGCTCGACGATGTAGGTCAGACCCGAGGTCACCGGGCTCAGGTAGTTGGAGTCGATCTGAGCCAGGTTGCCGGAGCAGACGATCTTGGTCCCCTCCCCGCAGCGGGTGATGATGGTCTTGATCTGGGACGCGGTCAGGTTCTGGCACTCGTCCAGCAGCACGAAGGTGTTCTGGATGCTGCGCCCGCGCATGAAGTTGACCGATTTGAACTGGATGTTGGCCTTCTCCATGATGTAGCTGAGGGACCCGCTCATGTTCTCGTCCTGCTTGTGCAGCACCTCCAGAGTGTCGGTGACCGCCGCCAGCCAGGGCATCATCTTCTCTTCTTCGGTCCCGGGCAGGAAGCCGATGCTCTCGGCAATTTCCGGGGTATTTCGGGTGACGATCACCTTCTCGTAGATCCCCTTCTCGATCACCAGCTCCAGCGCTGCCGCCATGGCGAGCAGGGTCTTGCCGCAGCCCGCCGGGCCGGTCAGGATCACCAGGTCGATGTGCGGATCCAGCAGGGCATCCAGCGCCATGCCCTGATAGACGTTCTTGGGATGTACCCCCCAGGCCTTGCGGGACATCAGCCGCTCGCGGCCGAGATCTTTCAGGCGGATCTTGTTGCCGTCGTGGCTCAGTACCCGCGCGGCAAAGAAGTTCTCCTCGTCCAGGAGGTACTGGTTGACGTGGACTCCCTCCAGCAGATTGGCATCGATGACGTGTACCGTATCGCGGCCATGGGTTTCGCTGTCGCACTCGCCGACCCGCTCCCAGAAGCTGCCGGGCACCACCTGGAATCCCTTGGCGAGCAGACGGATGTCGTCGATGAGCTGGTCGCTGCGGTAATCCTCCACATGGGCAAGACCTGCTCCCTTGGCCTTGAGGCGCATGTTGATGTCTTTGGTGACCAGCACCACCTGACGCTTCATCTCGTGCTTTTGCAGGTAGAGGGCGGCGTTGATGATGCGGTTGTCCGCCTCCTTGTCGGTGAACACCTCGGCATCCTGGGGCAGATGGTGGTCGCTGAAGATGGAGATACGGCCGCTCGCCTCGCCGGCCAGCGCCACTCCTTGCACTATCTGCTCCGGAGTCGCATCGCGGAACACATCTTCCAGGGCACGGATGGCGATACGGGCATCACGGCTGACGTCCTTCTGGCGATCCTTGATGTTGTCGAGCTCTTCGAGCACCGTCATGGGGATGAGCACGTCGTGCTCTTTGAAGGAGTAGATGGCGAGAGGTTCGTGAAGCAGAACGTTGGTATCCAGGATAAACAGCTTTCGGTCCGTGTTGTCCATAAGCATCCTCCTTGGCACTGAAGGTGCCACGTGTGTGAATCTCAGATGTCATTGAAACCACACGGCCGTGACAGTTTTATTACCCCCAACGCTACGCCCGAATTTACCGGTGCGCAACAAATCGCTGCCATCATGGGCGTCGTTCGAACATAAAATCAGCAATGAAAAGGCCGGCATGTCGCCGGCCTTTGGTGGCAATCAGCCCCTCAACCGCACTTGGAATCCCCGCAATTGAGACAGGTCATGCAGCCATCCTTTTGCACCAGCGCCTTGGTGTGGCACTTGTAGCAGAGCGCGGCACTGGGTGGGAAACCGCTGCCCGCCGGCTGCTCTTCTGCCTGTTGCTGTGCCTGCAATTGCGCCTGCTTCTCGGCCAGGAACGCCTGCTGGTGCTCGTCCAGCCCGGGCACCTTGAGCATGCCGATCTCGGTGAGATGGGTTTCGATCACGTTGCCAATTTCGGCGATGAGCGAAGGCACGTACTTGCCCTTGTTCCAGTAGCCCCCCTTGGGATCGAACACGGAGCGCAACTCCTCCACCAGAAAGGTGACGTCCCCTCCCTTGCGAAACACCGCCGAGATGATGCGGGTCAGCGCCACTATCCACTGATAGTGCTCCAGGCTCTTGGAGTTGATGAAGATCTCGAACGGGCGCCGGGTCTCGTGCACCGTGCCCTCGTTGAGAATGATGTCGTTGATGGTGATGAACAGCGAGTGCTCGGAGACATGCTCCGGCGTCTTCAGCTTGTAGGTGGTGCCCATCAACCGTTCCGGGCGCAGCACGGTTTCATGCATGTGCACCACGTCATCCTGGGGCGTCGGCGCATCTTGCGGCTCATCCCGGGTTTTTACCTTGTAGGCGACGATTTTTCTGTCGATCTTCTTGACCATGTCTCGTCCTCAGAACTTGCCGTAATAGCCTTCTTTCAAGGCGTCATAGAGGTTGGCGGCGGTGTGCAGCTCGCCATCGTATTCGATCTCCTCGTTCCCCTTCGCCGTGATGACGGTGCCATCTTCCAGGGTGAACTCGTAACTGGTGTTCTCCAGATCCTTCTCCTTAACCAGCACGCCCTGGAAGGCGGCCGGGTTGAAGCGGAAGGTGGTACAGCCCTTGAGGCCGGAGTCCGAGGCATAGAGGTAGATATCCTTGAACTGCTCGAACGGAAAATCGGTCGGCACGTTGGCGGTCTTGGAGATGGAGGAGTCGATCCAGCGCTGGGCCGCCGCCTGGATATCCACGTGCCCGGTCGGCGTGACGTCGTCCGCGGTAATGAAGTAATCCGGCAGGCGGCTACCCTCCTCCTCGGCATAGGGCATGGCGGCCGGGTTCACCAGCTCGCGATAGGCCAGCAGCTCGAAGGAGTAGACATCCACGCTCTCCTTGCTCTTCTTGCCCGGCTTGATGACATTGCGGCTGTAGTGGTGGGCAAAGCTCGGCTCGATGCCGTTACTGGCGTTGTTGGCGAGCGACAGGGAGATGGTACCGGTCGGCGCTATGCTGCTGTGATGGGTGAAGCGTCCACCCACCTCGGCCAGCTCGGCCACCAGAGCGGGATCCACCTCGGCCACCTGCTGCATGTAGCGGCTGTAGCGGGCATGCAACACCTTGCCCTTCACCTTGTCGCCGAGCTTGATGCCATCTGCCGCCATTTCGGGGCGCAGACGCAGCATCTTGCCGGTGACTTCGAACTCCTGCTCCATGATGGGGGCCGGCCCCTTCTCCTTCGCCAGACGCAGAGACTCCTGCCAGCCGGTCATCGCCAGCTCCTGGGAGACCTGTTCGGTGAAGGCGACGGAGGCCGCAGAGCCGTACTTGATGCGCAGCATGGTGAGGGTCGAGCCCAGCCCCAGGAAGCCCATGCCGTGGCGACGCTTGGCGGTGATCTCCTCGCGCTGCTTGGCCAGCGGCAGCTGGTTTATCTCCACCACGTTGTCGAGCATGCGGGTAAAGATGGCCACCACCTTGCGAAACGCGGGCCAGTCGAAGGCGGCCTGCTCGGTGAAGGGATCGCGCACGAAGGTGGTCAGGTTGACCGAGCCCAGCAGGCAGGCCCCATAGGGCGGCAGAGGCTGTTCACCGCAAGGGTTGGTGGCACGGATCTCTTCGCAGAACCAGTTGTTGTTCATCTGGTTCACCTTGTCGATCAGGATGAACCCGGGCTCCGCATAGTCGTAGGTAGAGGTCATGATGACGTTCCACAGCTTGCGCGCGGGCAGGGTCTTGTAGACCTTGCAGGCCACCTGGCCCAGCTCGTTGATCACCACACCCTCCTTGTTGGGCCAGTCCGCCCAGACCACCCTCGCTGGGTCATCCAGCGCGATGCCATCCTGCTCCACCTCCTTGGCGGTGTAGGGGAAGATCAGTTGCCAGGGGGCATCCTCCTTCACCGCACTGACGAACTCTTCGGTGATGAGCAGGGAGAGGTTGAATTGACGCAGGCGACCATCCTCCCGCTTGGCCTGGATGAACTCGACGACATCGGGGTGACGGATATCCATGGTGCCCATCTGGGCGCCACGACGGCCACCGGCAGAGGAAACGGTAAAACACATCTTGTCGTAGATATCCATGAAGGAGAGCGGCCCGGAGGTATAGGCCCCCGCTCCCGAGACGAAGGCTCCACGCGGTCGCAGGGTCGAGAAGTCGTAACCGATGCCGCAACCCGCCTTCAGGGTCAGCCCCGCCTCGTGCACCTTGCCGAGGATATCGTCCATCGAATCCTCAATGGTGCCGGAGACGGTGCAGTTGATAGTGGAGGTCGCCGGCTTGTGCTCAAACGCCCCGGCGTTGGAGGTGATACGGCCCGCCGGAATGGCACCATTGCGCAGGGCCCACAGGAAGGGTTCATACCAGGTGTCGGGTTCGCGCTCCTGCGCAGCCAGCGCGCGAGCGACACGCTGGTAGGTCTCGTCGATGGAGCCGTCGATGGGGGCGCCATCCTTGCTCTTGAGACGATACTTGCTATCCCAGATCTCGAGAGACGTCTCCTGCAGAGGGATCTGGCGGCTGGCGGTGACGCCCTCCAGTACCGGAATGGATTTAGCCATGGTCAATCAACCTCCTGTGAATGGGGCAATATCGTGACAAAAATACTACCAGTAGTAAATTTAAGAACTTAAAACACAATATATTGTGATTCATCCGTCGTAAGGGCGCCGATTCTATCCTAAAAAAATGCCCCGGCCAGCAGATTTCTGGGCCAGGGCATTTAACCAGTTCAATTTCCGAGAGATTTAAAGCGAGAGACTATCTCAGGGTTTCTTGACGTATACGCTCGGTGTCTCACCCGCCATATTCAGATAGAACTCATAGACGCCATCCGCCTCGGGCGAGAACTTCATGTCCTCATACTTGGAGCACGGGTTGACCGGTACAGGTTCCCCGCCGAGCACGGCAACGCCATCGCTCGGGCTCTTGTAACCGAAGTTGGTGCCACAACTCCAGCCGGAGTCGGCAAACTTGAACTTGTAAGGAGCCCACTCTTTCTTGAGCGTCCCCTTGGCCATGTAGAGCTTGTCGGCAACCTTGACGACCTTGCTTTCGTCGGTGGCCATCCAGTCGTTCATCTCACCACGCAGGTAGATGGACTTGCCGCCGAAGTCACTGTTGTCCGCCGCCGCCTGCTCTGCACCACCATTGGATGCGCAACCGCCTAATACCAGGGTTCCCGCCGCCAGCATCATCGTTACTGTTCTTTTGAACATGTGTCCATTCCTCAAATTATTGTGATTCCTTGGTCCATCGATGTGGACCCGGGAATTAAACCAGAGCAGGCATGACAAGAAAGGTAGAAGCATCACATTCTGTGCTTTTTATATCCAGAATGCAGGGTTTCGAACAGATATTGAACAGAAACAGGCCACAAACAAGTCGATATTGGCTGGGATGATGAATGCGAGTATCAGAAAACACGGCGGGAAACAGCACCATAGTGCCCGCTTGCACTCCAGTGAGTGCTGAATTTCAGGCAATAAAAAAACCCCGCTCGAGTGAGCGGGGTTTCTTGTATTGGGTGCCTGGCAGTGTCCTACTCTCGCATGGCGAATGCCACACTACCATCGGCGCTAC
>NZ_JBFOCZ010000035.1:0-135024 GCF_040908015.1 Aeromonas sp. R7-5
ATGTTCATGTCGCTGATCTGGGTGATGTGCCCGGTGATCTGGTCGAGGGCGCCGTTGGCCTCGTCGGCCTGGGTCACCACCCGCAGGCTCTGGTTGCGGCCCTGGGCCATGGCGCTGACGGCGCGGGCGCTCTGCTCCTGGAGGCTGTTGATCATGCCCTGGATCTCGGCGGTGGAGGCGGCGGAGCGGCTGGCGAGGTTGCGCACCTCGTCGGCCACCACGGCGAAGCCACGGCCCTGCTCGCCGGCGCGGGCGGCCTCGATGGCGGCGTTGAGGGCCAGCAGGTTGGTCTGCTCCGAAATGCTGCGGATGGTGTCGAGGATGCTGCCGATGGAGTCGGTCTGGCTCGCCAGGGACTCGATGACCCCGGCGACCTGTTCGATTTCACCGGAGAGGCCGACGATGCCGTGACGGGCCTGGGCGACGACCTGGGCCCCCGCATCGGCCTGCTCGTTGGCCTGCTTGGCGACGTCGGCTGCCAGGGATGCATTGCCGGCGATCTCGCTGACGGTGGCTCCCATCTCGTGGATGGCGGTGGCGACCTGGACGGTGCGATCCCGCTGGGCGGTGCAGTTGTGCTGGGTGAGCTGGGCTTTGGCTGCCACCTCGTTGGCGGTGGCGGCGAGCTGGCGGGAGTTGCTCGCCACCTGTTCGATGGAGCCGTGGATCTTGGCGACAAAGTTGTTGAAGCCGGTCGCCACCTGGGCCAGTTCGTCACGGCCATCGACCTTGAGGCGATGGGTGAGGTCGCCATCACCGCTGCCGAGTTCGCGGAACAGGCGGGCCAGTTCGTTGAGGGGGCGGCTCACGGAGCCCGCCAGGAGAACGCCGAGCAGCCCCATGCCGACGGCGATGGCCAGGCTGACCAGCACCATGTGTAGGCGCGCTCTGTCCAGTTCGGCATAAATCTCGGCCTCCGGCACCTGGGCCACCAGATACCAGTTGAGCAGGGGGATGTAGCTGCTGGCCAGGATCACGGGCTGGCCGTCGACCTCGGCATGGGTGGCGGCAAAGGGCTGCTTGTTGAGCAGGTTGGTGCTACTGCCGCTGGCCAGCTGGGTCAGGTTGTCCCGATCGATGCGGGCGGCGTCGGGGTGCAGCTTCACCTTGCCGCTGCCGTCTGTCATGAAGACGAAGCCGCTGTCGCCGATGCGGAAGTTGGCGAGCATGCTGACCATGCTGTCGAGGGATTTGGCGAGGCCAGCGAGGCCGCGTCCGTCGAGTTGCTGGAAGTTGACGAACAGTTTCACCTCGCCGTTGCTCTCCCGAAAGATGCTGAGCATCAGATCCTGGCGGCTCTTGGTGTAGTCATAGAACCAGTTGTCCTGCTCGTGGTTCAGGATGCGCAGAAAACCGTCCTGGTTGTAGTAGGCGGCACTCTGACGATCGGCGAAGGAGGCGGTGACCAGACCATACTGGCTCGTCATGTCCTTGAGCTGGTTGATGAGGATGGACTCCTGCTCCTTGGGCATGCCGCGCTCGACCCAGTCCAGCACGAAGCGGTCGTTGGCAAGCTGTCTGGCGGCATTGGCTACCGAGGTGAGATCCTTTTCGATCTCCTTGCCGATGCGCTGGGTCAGGTTGGGCAGCTCCTGCTCGAACATGCGGTCCTCGATCAGCTGCTGGGCAGAACGCTGGCTGAAATAGCCCACCAGCAGGCAGGAGAGGGCCACGGCGAGGATGACGGTGGCCAGAATTTTCTGTTTCAGTGTCAGGCTTGCGAACATAGGGGTGACTCGGAAGTGTGAACCAGGGTTGAACTCATAATAGCGGCTGATTTGGCGCGCTCTTGAGGCGGCGGGGGCCTTTATTGTCGATTAACGTTTGCGCTCACACCCGGATTGGACTGGATTGGCGCCCGATTTTGCCAAGACATCGTTGCAAGCGGGGCGACCCCTCGCCAGCACCCCGGCTTGCGGTTAAAGTGCTTGCACTTATAGTAGGCTGCACCTGACTGGCGGCCTGCCCGCTCGACTCGCACCGGATTTATGGACTCTCATATGCGCATCTTTCATCGGGGATGGACCCACCTGCTTGTGCTCCTGCTGGCGACCCTGCCGTTCATGGCGGCGGCCGGAGCCAATGATCCCGCGCCTTCGGCCAGAAACCCGGGGGCAACCAAGATGGAGCGTCCGAGGATCGCCCTGGTACTGAGCGGCGGCGGTGCCAAGGGGTCGGCCCATATCGGGGTGCTCAAGGTGCTGGAGGCAAAGCACATCCCGGTGGACATCATCGTCGGGACCAGCATGGGCTCCTATGTGGCGGGCATGTATGCCATGGGGCTCAGCGCCGAGGAGGTGGAGCGCACGACGCTGGCCATCGACTGGAACAAGGGCTATCAGGACAAGGTGGGGCGCGACGAGCTCTCCCTGCGCAAGAAGCAGCAGACCGAGAAGTACCAGCTGCGCACCGACATCGGGGTCAACGGTGACCAGACCCAGCTGCCGGACGGTTTCTTCCAGGGACAGTCCATGGCCAGCCTGCTGCGCCACGCCACCTCCAACCTGCCGGCGCAAAAGAGCTTCGACAACCTGCCTATCCCCTATCGCGCGGTGGCGACCGACATGGAGACGGTGACCCCCTTCGTGCTGGATCACGGCAGCCTCGCCAAGGCGATGCAGGCCTCCATGTCCATTCCCGGTGCCCTCAAGCCGGTGGACTGGGACGGCCGCATCCTGGCCGATGGTGGCACGGTCAACAACATGCCGGTGGACGTGGCCAAGGCCATGGGGGCCGACGTGGTGATCGCGGTGGACATCAGCGCCAAGCTGCGTACCCGGGAGTCCCTCAAGTCGGGATTGGCCATGATTGATCAGCTCACCACCTACATGACCCAGGTGGGGACCGAAAAGCAGAAGGCGCTGCTGGGCCCCAGGGACATCCTGCTGACCCCCGAGTTCGGCAACATGGGGATCGCCGACTTCGCCCTGATGCCGGAGGGGATCAAGATCGGGGAGGCGGTCGCCAACAGTGCAGCGGCCCGGCTCGATGCGCTCTCTCTCTCGCCCGCCGCCTACGCCGACTATCGCAACGGCAAGCTGAGCCGGCGCGCCGAGCGCAGCGGCCAGCCCGCCTACTACATCGACAAGGTGGAGATCATCAACAAGTCGCGCCTCTCCGACGACACGGTGCGGGCCATGCTGAACGTGCGTCCGGACAAGGTGCAGACCTACGAGAGCCTGGAGGCGGGGATCCGTCGCCTCTACGCCCTGGAGTCGTTCGATCGCATCACCTACGAGGTGGAGGAGCGGGACGGGGAGAACGTGCTGGTGGTGGATGCCAGCGAGAAGAACTGGGGGCCGGGTTATCTCAACTTCCAGCTCGGTTTCTCCGATGACTTCGAGAGCAGCTCCAACTACAACGTCGGCATGTCCTACACCCTTACCAACGTCAACGACTGGGGAGGCGAGTGGCTGACCGAGGCGTCCCTCGGGACCGCCAAGCACCTCAAGACCGACTTCTACACCCCGCTGGAGCCTTCCCAGACCTACTTCGGCGAGACGAGCCTGGCCTACGACAAGACCCAGCGACGCGTCTTCTTCCCGGAAGAGAGCAGGTCCTCGTCCGGGGTCAGCTATCTGGACTCCGAGTACAGCTTCACCAGCGTGGATCTCGCCATCGGCTGGAATCGCCAGCCCTGGAGCCGCTTCTCCCTTGGGCTGGAGGGCAAGATCGGCAGCGTGGAGATCCAGAACCTCACCAACGCGGATGCCGATGCCTCCGCCTGGGGACCCTACATCCGCTTCGAGCACGACACCCTCGACAGCCGCTACTTCCCCTATCAGGGGGTCTACTGGGACATCAAGGGTGGCTACTCCTACGTCGATCTCGACCCCGCGGACGCGCCCTCCGAGCAGGCCGAGGGGGTGAATTACCGGCTGGTGATGATCAAGCCCTGGTCCTGGGACAGGCACAGCCTCAACCTGATGCTGGAAGGGGGCGGCTCAAGCTCCCAGGAGACGGTACCGCTGTTCGTGCAGGATCTGGGCGGGCTGTTCCGCATGTCCGGCTTCCAGCATTACCAGTTGAGCGGTCGCTACAGCCTGTTTGGCGGATTGCGCTACATCTACCGGGTGGCGGACAACGACTTCGGTGCCTTCAAGGCGCCCCTGTTCCTCGGGGGCTCCCTCGAGCAAGGGGGGGTCTGGGACAAGGGAGAGGACATCAGCATCGAATCCTCCTATACCTCGGGTTCCCTCTATATGGGGGTGGAGAGTTTCCTCGGTCCCATCTTCCTCGGCTATGGCGTGGCGGAGGGGGGGCACGACATGTTCTATCTGCAATTGGGCACTACGTTCCAATAAGGGCGAAATGCTGCCTTTTTGTTAACTCACCTTGGGTGGGCGGCTTGTCACTCTAAAAAAACCTAATGGGTTTATATGGTTATGCTGGTTTGATGAATAACTGCACAGGGTTTGGATTTTAATTAGTCGTTAAAACTTATATAGTGGGGGGCACCCTACGGGTGTCCCGCAAGGACGATCGCCGCGAGCTTGGGCGAACCCCAAAAAAAAGACCAAAGAGGAATTAGTCGTGCTTGAAACATACCGTAAACACGTCGCAGAACGTGCCGCCGAAGGCGTGGTTGCCAAACCTCTGGACGCAGAGCAGGTCGCCGCCCTGGTTGAGCTGATCAAGAATCCGCCCGCCGGCGAACAGGACTTTCTGAAAGAACTGTTGTCCTCCCGCATTCCCCCGGGTGTTGATGAAGCGGCCTATGTGAAAGCCGGCTTCCTCACCGCCGTCGCCAAGGGCGAGGCCCATTCCCCCATCCTGACTGCCGCCGAAGCCGTCGAGCTGCTCGGTACCATGCAGGGTGGTTACAACATTCAGCCGCTGATCGACCTGCTGGACGATGCGACCCTGGCTCCTCTTGCCGCCAAGGGCCTCTCCCACACCCTGCTGATGTTCGACTCCTTCCACGACGTGGAAGAGAAGGCCAAGGCGGGCAATGCCCACGCCAAGCAGGTGCTGCAATCCTGGGCTGACGCCGAGTGGTTCCTGAACCGCCCGGCCCTGGCCGAGAAGATCACCGTCACCGTGTTCAAGGTGACCGGCGAAACCAACACCGATGATCTGTCGCCGGCGCCGGACGCCTGGTCCCGCCCGGACATTCCGCTGCACGCCCTGGCGATGCTGAAGAACGCCCGTCCCGGCATCACCCCGGACAAGGATGGCGTCATCGGCCCCATCAAGACCATTGATTCCCTGAAAGAGCAGGGCTTCCCGCTGGCTTACGTGGGTGACGTGGTCGGTACCGGCTCTTCCCGTAAATCCGCCACCAACTCCGTGCTCTGGTTCATGGGAGACGACATTCCGTTCGTGCCGAACAAGCGTGCTGGCGGCGTCTGCCTCGGTGGCAAGATTGCCCCCATCTTCTTCAACACCATGGAAGATGCCGGCGCCCTGCCCATCGAAGTGGACGTTTCCAAGCTGGAAATGGGCGATGTCATCGACATCTTCCCCTATGAGGGCAAGATCACCCGCCACGGTACCGACGAGGTGCTGGCCCGGTTCGAACTGAAGACCGAGGTGCTGATCGACGAAGTGCGCGCCGGTGGCCGTATTCCGCTGATCATCGGCCGTGGCCTGACCGACAAGGCCCGCGAGGCGCTGGGTCTGCCGTTCTCCACCGTGTTCCGCCGTCCGCAGCCGGTGGCCGATACCGGCAAAGGTTTCACCCTGGCCCAGAAGATGGTGGGCAAGGCATGTGGCGTGAAGGGCATTCGCCCGGGCACCTACTGCGAACCCAAGATGACCACGGTCGGCTCCCAGGACACCACGGGCCCCATGACCCGCGACGAGCTCAAAGATCTGGCCTGCCTCGGTTTCTCCGCCGATCTGACCATGCAGTCCTTCTGCCACACCGCCGCTTATCCCAAGCCCATCGACGTGCAGACCCACCACACCCTGCCGGACTTCATCATGAACCGCGGCGGTGTCTCTCTGCGTCCGGGTGACGGCGTCATCCACTCCTGGCTGAACCGCATGCTGCTGCCGGATACCGTGGGTACCGGTGGTGACTCCCACACCCGTTTCCCCATCGGGATTTCCTTCCCGGCGGGCTCCGGTCTGGTGGCCTTCGCCGCCGCCACCGGCGTGATGCCGCTGGACATGCCGGAATCCGTGCTGGTGCGCTTCAAGGGCGAGCTGCAGCCGGGCATCACCCTGCGTGACCTGGTCCATGCCATCCCCTATGCCGCCATCCAGAAAGGGCTGCTGACCGTCGAGAAAGCGGGCAAGAAGAACATCTTCTCCGGCCGCATCCTCGAGATCGAAGGTCTGCCGACCCTGAAGGTGGAGCAGGCGTTCGAGCTGGCGGACGCCAGCGCCGAGCGCTCTGCCGCCGGTTGCACCATCAAGCTGGATAAAGAGCCGATCATCGAGTATCTGAAGTCCAACATCGTGATGCTGAAGTGGATGCTCTCCGAAGGCTACGGCGACGTGCGCACCATCACCCGCCGCATCAAGGGGATGGAAGAGTGGCTGGCCAACCCGGTACTGATGGAAGCGGACAAGGATGCCGAGTACGCCGAAATCATCGAGATCGATCTGGCCACCATCAAGGAACCGATCCTGTGTGCGCCGAACGATCCGGACGACGCCCGTCTGCTGAGCGACGTGGCGGGTGACAAGATTGACGAGGTGTTCATCGGTTCCTGCATGACCAACATCGGCCACTTCCGCGCCGCCGGCAAACTGCTCGAGAAGTACCAGGGCGAGCTGCCGACCCGCATGTGGATCGCCCCCCCCACCAAGATGGACAAGGATCAGCTGACCGAAGAGGGCTACTACGGCATCTTTGGTCGCGTCGGTGCCCGCATCGAAATCCCGGGCTGTTCCCTCTGCATGGGCAACCAGGCGCGGGTAGCGGAAGGGGCCTCCGTGGTCTCCACCTCCACCCGCAACTTCCCGAACCGTCTGGGCAAGGGGGCCAACGTCTATCTGGCCTCTGCGGAGCTGGCTGCGGTTGCCGCCATCATCGGCAAGATCCCGACCGTGGCCGAGTACCTGCAGTATGCCAAGACCCTGGACGCCACTGCGGCTGACACCTACCGCTACCTGAACTTCAACGAGATCGCCTCCTACACCAAGAAGGCCGATGCGGTGATCCTGCAGCAAGCGGTCTGAGACTCGCCGGTCTGACCACTGAAAATAACAATGCCGCGTCTCGACGCGGCATTTTCCATTTCAGGGGGCTGCGCGATAATGACCCGCCATGCCCAGCAACGGCGTCGTCGATTTGCCTGGTACGCGCGTTGCGCTTTCGTTGTCTGGCCATGATGGCCCCACCGTTTCCTGGTGGGCACTTTTATACCGCGGTACCTGCGAAGCGGGCCCGCGCATTGCGGCGTGGTTGCTATGTTTCTGTTCCGGATTGATCTGGCCCGCATGAAGTGGCGCCTTGGTTGTGCCCTGCTGGTGTTGGCCCTGCCCCTGGTGGTGGGAGGGTGGATGGTGCACGACAGCTACGAGCAGGAGCTGAAGAACGATGCCAGCGCGTCAGCCAGCAAGGCCAGAACCTTGCTGGAGCGCATGCTGGATCAGGCCGAGCGGGCCAACCTCGAGGTATTGCCGCTGGCCGGTCGACCTTGCAGCGACAACCTGTTGCTGCTGCGCAAGCGGGTGGCGCTGGAGCCGTTCCTGCGCTCCATCAATCTGGTGCGACAGGGGATCATCAACTGCACCTCGCTGTTCGGGCCTGCCAGGGAAGTGGATGACGGATCCCGCTACACGGATCGCAAGTTGCTGCTGATGAGCGGCAACCTGGTGCGCAAGAATCACCCCTTGCTGGTGGTGCGTCAGGAGCGGGGGCGTGATGCGGCACTGAGCGCCATTGACAGCAGCCAGCTCAGTTTCATGCTCACCCTGAGCAGCGATCCCAGCGAGCTGTTCTTGCAGGTGGGGTCCGCCTGGCTCGATGAGTCCGGCCACTTCCAAAGCGATCCGCCGAAACTGCACAGCAAGTTTGCCCTGATACTCGCCTCCCAGCGTTACCCCTTCACCATCCACGCCGGTTATGCCATGCCGATCTACTGGCGTGCCCTGTGGGAGGCTCGCCATCTGCAGCTGATCTGGCTGGGAGCCAGTTCGCTGGTGCTCTCACTGCTGGTGTGGTGGCTGCTTGGGCGGCCGGGGGCCCTGACGGACGAGCTGAGACGCGGGCTGCGAGCCAGGGAATTTGTCCCCTATCTGCAACCGCTGATCGCCAGCAAGGGCGGCAAGATGGTGGGAGCCGAGGTACTGATGCGCTGGCAACATGCCACCGAGGGGCTGATCCGCCCCGATCTCTTCATCCCCCAGGCGGAAGAGTCTGGCCTGATCGTGCCCATGACGGTCAACCTGATGAAGACGGTGGCCAAGACACTCCACCCGGTACAGGAGCAGCTGCCCGAGGCATTTCACATCAGCTTCAACATCAGTGCCATCCACTGTCGGGACCTCTCCCTGGTGGCGGAGTGCCGCGACTTCCTCGGCCACTTCGTGCCGGGACGGGTGGTGCTGGTGCTGGAGCTCACGGAGCGGGAGCTGCTGGTGACCAGCCCGCAGACCCTCTCCCTGTTTCGCCAGCTCGACGAGATGGGGGTGCAGCTCGCCATCGATGACTTTGGCACCGGCCACTCCAGCCTCATCTATCTGCAGCAATTCCACGTGGACTATCTCAAGATCGACCGCTCCTTCATCGGCCGTATCGGGACGGAGTCCCTCTCCGAGCACATCGTGGACAACGTCATCGACCTCGGGGGACGGCTGGGTTTGTCCCTGGTGGCCGAAGGGGTGGAGACGGAGCAGCAGGCCGCCTATCTGAGAGGCAAGGGGGTCCAGTATCTGCAGGGATACCTGTTTGCCCGCCCCATGCCGATACGCCAGTTCTGCCGGGAGCTGACGGCGGGAGAGATACAGGTCGCCGCCGGGCGCACCGCCCAGGGCTAGGCCGCGCCCACCAGGCTGTGCAGCCAGTTCACCAGGATGTCGTGGGGGCTGCCGGGCTCGGGAGGGGCGGGGGCGAGCAGGTGATAGCCGGTGCCGTCGGGGACGAAGCCGAGCGGTGCCACCAGCAGACCGGCCTCGATATCGTCGCACACCTGGCGGTAGGGGCCGATGGCGACTCCCAGCCCGGCGACTGCCGCCTGTAGGCTGAAATAGAAGTGCTCGAAGGTCTGACCCGGCACCTCCTCGTCGGCGGACATACCTGCGTGCTGCTGCCACTCCAACCAGGCGCCCGGACGGGTCTTGGTGTGCAGACGGGGGGCCGTTGGCCTGAGGGCCTGCACATCCCCCCTGGATTCAAAAAAGTGCGCTACCTTGCCCGGCGGGCAGACAGGGCCGGTCCGCTCCTCGAACAGCAACTGGTTGTAGAGCTCGGCAGGCCAGTGAAAGTCGTTGCGCCGGATGGCGAGATCGATGCCGCTGCCAAAGCTGAGGGCGCCGCCGCCCGCCATCAGGTGTACGTCCAGCTCCGGGTGCAGGGCCTGGAAGGCGGGCCAGCGCGGGATCAGCCAGCGCATCAGAAGGGTGGGTTCGCAGGAGAGCACCAGTGATTGAGGACGGCTCTGCTGGCGCAGGGCCTGCGCCGTCTGGCGGATGCTGCCCAGCCCCTCCCTGACCGCCTGATAGAACCGTTCACCCGCGTTGGTCAGAAAGACCCGGCGCTGGCGCCGCTCGAACAGCATGACCCCCAGATCCTCCTCGAGCAGTCGTACCGCCCGGCTGATGGCGCCATGGGTGAGGTGCAGTTCGTCGGCGGCGCGGCCGAAATGCTCGGTGCGGGCAGCCACCTCGAAACAGCGCAGGGCGGTGAGGGAGGGAAGCGAGAGGGCTTTTTGTGAGTTTTTTTCACCATTCATGTCAGAAATCATCGTTCGTTATTGGTGTTATTGGCAAATAAAATAGCCGATACCCCCTCTAATCAGGACTATTTTCATGACCGAACTGTTAGCCGTTGTCGCCATTACTCTCTTTGCCGTCATCAGCCCTGGGCCCGACTTTGCCATGGTGTCGCGCAACAGCCTGCTGCTCTCGCGCCGCACCGGCGTGCTGACGGCGATCGGCATCGCGGCCGGGGTCTGCGTGCACGTGGCCTACACCCTGCTGGGGGTGGGCCTGCTGATCCAGCAATCCCTCTGGCTGTTCAACCTCATCAAGCTGGCAGGGGCCGCCTATCTCATCTTCCTCGGCATCAAGATGCTGCGGGCCAAACCGGCTGCCGATGAAGAGAGCATCTGCCAGCCTGCCCTCTCCAGTCTGGGTGCGCTGCGCACCGGATTTCTGACCAATGTGCTCAATCCCAAGACCACCATCTTCATCGTCAGCCTCTTCATGCAGGTGGTGCAGCCGCAGACGCCGCTAGCGGTCCAGATCGGCTATGGCGCCTTCATCGCGCTGGCGCACGCCCTCTGGTTTGGTGCGGTGGCGCTCTTCTTCTCCACCCCTGAGGTGCGGGACCGACTGCTGGCGGTACGCCACTGGATCGATCGGGTGTTCGGGGGCCTGCTGGTGGGATTCGGCATGTTGCTGGCATTGACCCAGCAGACGCGCTGAGGCGGGGAGGGGGGCTCCCCCTATCCACCCCCGACTGTAGGGTCTTGTTTTTCATGCCTTGGCAGCCACTTTTCGGTAGAATTGGCGCTCATTTTGAAGTCAGATGAGGCGCGGTATGACGGTCAGGTTCCAGGCATTTCACAGCATCAAGGCGATTGGCAATCGGGAGGTGCTGTTCAACTGGTCCAGAACCAACCCCCTCGGCGCCCTTGATCAGGTGTGGCGCCCGACGACCCGTGACGAGCTGCAGCAACTGCTGCGGGAATATCCCGAGCGCAAGCTGCGGCTCATCGGCTCCGGCCTCTCTTTCGAACCCATCCACAGCGTCTACGCGGAAGGCAGCCAGGCGCTGCTGGTGGACCTGCACCACCTGCGCGGCCAGCTGGACAAGACTGCCGATACGGTGACCTACCTGGCGGGGACGCCGCTTGATACCGTCTATGCCGACCTCATCGCCATGGATCGCATGCTGCCGGCGTCCCCCGGCGTCATCGGTATCCAGACCCTGGGCGGTGCGCTCAGCACCGGCACCCATGGGCAGGGACTGCACCAGTCCGCCCTGTGCGATGCGGTGGCTGCCCTGACCGTGATGCTGGCGAGCGGCGACATCATCCGTGTGGATCGCACCGATCCGCGCTTCGGCGCCTTCGTGATGGGCATGGGGATGCTCGGCATCCTGCTGGATGTGACCCTCAACACCGTGCCCAACCGCATCATGCGCTGCACCAAGTTCACCACCGACTACCCCTTCCTGCTGGAACACAACGAGCGCCTCAACCGGGAGCACGCCTTCGTGAAGAGCTGGTGGTTCGCCTGGACCGGCGAGAGCCACATCTGGCTGGTGGATCCCGCCTCCGATGAAGAGGTGGCCCGCTACCGCGCCGGTGGCTGCGAGCCGCTGGTGCTGGAGGGAGACATGGACGAGCGCATGAACCTGGCGCTCAATGCCACCATAGACGCGACCCTGCAGAAGATGGCCAGAGACACCAAGGACGAGGCCAGAGCAGGCGAGCACTTCGAGACGGTACGCCGCTTCAAGGACGCCTCGGATCTGGTGGGCAACGTCTACCAGATCCTCTGCAAGGGGATCCCTGCTCCCCAGATCAACTGCGAGGTGGCCGTGCCCCTCGAACGCATGGGGGAGGCCCTTGCAATCCTGCAGGCATGGCAGGAGGCGAACCCCGGCGTGCTGCACTACCCCTTCATCCTGCGCTGCACCGGTCCCTCCGTGGCCTGGCTCAGTGCCGCCCATGACAAGTCGGTGTGCTGGATAGGTTTTCTGGTCTATCTGGCGGCGGACGGGACCTTTGTCGGGGGCTCCATGGAGCAGATGCGCGAGTTGCAGCAACTGCTGGTGCCCCTCGGCGGCATTCCCCATTTCGGCAAGCACCTGGCGATGGACCTCTACGACTTCCCGGCCCTGTTGCCGCGCTGGCACGACTTCCTGGCCCTGAAGCGGGAGCTTGACCCCCATGGCCGTTTCGAAAACCGCTGGCTCGGCGACCTGTTCGCCAACCGGTAAGGATCTGACATGACCGATATGCAAGACACTCGCTTACTCATCCTCCTGCCGATCAGAGGGGGGGCAACCCGATGACAGACATGCAAGACACCCGCATCCCCGTGACCCTGCTGACCGGTTTTCTCGGAAGCGGCAAGACCACCTTGCTCAACCACTGGGTCAAGCAGCCCGAGCTCGGGGAGTGCGCCGTGCTCATCAACGAGTTCGGCTCCGTGGGGCTGGATCACCATCTGGTACAGCAGGTGGACGAGCAGGTGGTGCTGCTCGATTCCGGCTGCATCTGCTGCTCGGTGCAGGGCTCCCTGGTGGAGGCGCTGCAGGGGCTTTTCATGAAGGCCATCCAGCGCAAAATCAAACCCTTCAAACGGCTGATCATCGAAACCACGGGTCTGGCCGATCCGGCCCCCGTGCTGTTCACGTTGAGGGAAGAGGGCTTTATCGCCCAGCGCTACCGCTTCGACGGCACCGTCACCGTGGTGGATGCCGGTCATATCGAGCAGCAGCTTGCGGCTCAATATGAGGCGGTCAAACAGGTGGCGCTGGCGGATCTGCTAGTGGTGAGCAAGGGCGATCTGGTGGATGAAGAGACCCTTGCTCGGGTGGAAGCCCAACTGGCGACCCTCAATCCGGCAGCTCCCATCCAGCGGGTCAGCAATGGGGTGCTCTCACCCGCGGTGCTGGAAAAGCTCGGCGCCTACAACGAGGCGGCGGGGCGCGACGTGCGCCAGTTGCTGGCCTGGCTGCGTACCGAATCCCCGAAACAGGGGCTGGCTTCGCCCATGCAGCCGAAGATGACGCCGTTTGCCGCCAAGGTGGGGACGGCCGCGCCCACCCGCTTCGAGCACGGCAATATCGAAAGTTTCTCCCTGCGCATCGGCGAGCCGCTCAAGCCCTCCCGCCTGCTGGCCGCCATCGATGCGGTGCAGGCGCAATACGGTGATGCCCTGCTGCGTCTCAAGGGGATATTGCAACTGGAAGGGGAGAGCCAGCCCGTGGTGATCCACGGCGTGCACGGCCAGCTCTATCCGTTGCAGGCGCTGGGGGAGTGGCCCGAAGGCAAGGCCCAGTCCCGGCTGGTGTTCATCGTGAAGAGCCAGGACAGGGTAGGCATAGAGCAGTTGTTCCTCTCAACCCTCAAGGCCCCCGAACCCAGCCTGGAAGAGCACCTCAAGGCCATGCTCGGCCAGCCGGATGCCTGATATGCTGATATGACCCGCGCTCGTGCGGGTCTTTTCTTATGTGATGAGGAGAGAGAGAACCATGCCTGACAGCTCCCCGATGGTGACGCCCGCCCAGCGCAAATGGCTGCCCTGGCTGACAGCGGTCGGTTTTTTCATGCAGACCCTGGATGGCACCATCCTCAACACTGCCCTGCCCAGCATGGCCGAGGCCCTGGGCGAGAGTCCGCTGCAGATGCAGTCCGTCATCATCGCCTACATGCTGACGGTGGCCCTGCTCATTCCCGCCTCCGGCTGGCTGGCGGACAGATTCGGCACCCGCCGGGTCTATCTGGTCGCCATCCTGCTGTTTACCCTGGGTTCCCTGGCCTGTGCCATCGCCAACACCCTGCCCATGCTGGTGATCGCCCGGGTGTTGCAAGGGGTCGGGGGGGCCTTGCTGATGCCCATCGGGCGTCTGGCGGTGCTGCGGGTCTACAGCAAGCATGAGCTGCTGAGGGTGATGTCGTTCGTCACCATCCCCGGTCTGCTCGGCCCCCTCATCGGCCCGGCCCTGGGGGGCTGGCTGGTGGAGGTGGCGAGCTGGCACTGGGTCTTCCTCATCAACCTGCCGGTGGGCTTGCTCGGCTTCGTGGCGAGCTGGCACTTCATGCCCGACCTTCGCCAGCACACCGCCAGGTTTGACTGGCAGGGGTTTGTGCTGTTCAGTGTCGGCATGGTGCTGGTATCCGTCGGTCTGCAAGGCCTGGGGGAGCACAGCATCTCAACCGGCTGGGCCCTGTTTGCGGTATTGTTCGGTCTGGCCGCCATGGCGAGCTACTGGCTCTATGCCGCCACGGCGGAGCAGCCCCTGTTCAGTCTGGCGCTGTTCAAGACGTCCACCTTCGCCATCGGTATCTGGGGCAATCTGTTTGCCCGCCTCGGCAGCGGCGCCATGCCGTTTCTCACCCCGCTCTTCCTGCAACTGGGGCTCGGCTTCTCCCCGAGCAAGGCGGGGATGACCATGATCCCCACGGTGATCGGCGCCATGCTGACCAAGACGCTGGTGAACAAGCTCATTCCGCGCATCGGTTATCGCCGCATCCTCATCGGCAACACCCTGGCGCTCGGGGCCATGATCGCGAGCTTCTATTTCATCGACAACCAGGTGCCCCACGGCGTACTGCTGGTGTGGCTGGCGGTCTTTGGCGCCATCAACTCCCTGCAATTTTCCGCCATGAACACCCTGACCCTGCAGGATCTCAGCAGCGAGCACGCCAGCAGCGGCAACGGTCTGCTGTCGGTGGTGATGCAGCTCTCCATGAGCCTGGGGGTGGCCATCGCCGCCAGCCTGCTGGGGCTCTTCTCCATCGGCCAGCCCGAGGAGAGTGGCCGCTGGCTGGAGGGGTTCCACCTCACCTATCTGTGCATCGGCCTGATGTCCATGCTGGCGGCGCTGATCTTCGCCCAGCTGGCGCGGGAAAAGCGCTGAGTCCCAGGCTCAGGGGGCGGGCAGGTAGCTCACGTCGCAGGGCAATCGGGCCAGCAGTCCGGCCAGGTGGGTGGTCTCCAGCAGGAAAGTCTGCTCGGGGTGGCCCGGTGTCCAGGTAAAGGCATGGTGATTCATGAGCACGGGATCCACCAGCAGGGGGATGTCGGCGCGGGGCAGGAAGGGGCAGACGGCTCCCGGCAGGCAGCCAATCTCGGTCTGCATCTCGTCGGCGGTGCAGATGGAGGGTTTGGCACCGAGCGCCGCCTTGACCGCCTTGCTGTCGAGCCGGCCGTCTCTGTGGGTCAGCAGCAGGGCGAAGCGACCATCCTTGAATTTGAGGAAAAGGGTCTTGCTGAACTCGGCCTGCCAGCCGAGGCGAGCCTTGACCCGCTCGTCGGTGGCGTAATCGAGGATGGGTTCGTGCTCGAAGCGCTGGTGGGGCAGGTCGGTGAGCAACTGACGGTTGAAGTCGTGAATGGCATCGAGTGGCATGGGGTTCTCCTGTGATGGCGGTCATCCTGCCACTTGCACCGGCGCAGGCCCAATCACCGTTTCTTATCCATCATCAGCGGAGTCATCAACAAGGGCACCCGAGGGTGCCCTTGTTGTTCAGTGATGCTGCAATTCGCCCGCTTTCCAGTGGAAGGGAATGGGGTCAAGGCGCTGGGAGGCTTTGTCGTAACCTGCCCACAGCTCACCGATGGTGCGACCATCGATGGGGTGGCGGAATGTGGGAGCCAGCTCCGCCAGCGGCCAGAGCACGAAGGCGTTGGTGAGGATCTCGCCGCGCGGCAGCACCAGCGGCGTCTCGCAGACCAGCTCGCCGTAGAGCAGCAGATCGAGATCCAGGGTGCGCGGGGCGAACTTCTTGGCATCCGGCTCGCGGCCGTGAGCGAACTCCATGGCGCGTAGCCGCTGGCACAGGGTCGCCAGGGGCAGCTCGGTATCGGCACCCACCACCAGGTTGTAGAAGGGGCGGCCGTTGAAGCCCACTGCCTCGCTCTCGAATACCCGGGAGACCTGCAACTCGCCGAATTCGGCGTGCAGGGCATCGAGGCCGGCGCGGATATGGCGTTCCCGATCGATGTTGGATCCCAGACTGATATAGATGCGGGTCATCAGTTGGCGCTCGCAGCCGGCGTGCGATGGCGCAGGATCTCGACCCCGACGCCTGCCGCATTGGGCACGGCACCCGGTTTGGTCAGGGTCACCTTGACCCACTGTACCCGCTCGTCTTCCAGCACCAGGGCGGCGACCTGCTCGGCCATGGTCTCGACCAGCTCCACTATCTTGCCCTGGGCGTGATCACAGATCTTGCGAGAGAGGGTGGCGTAATCCAGCGCCAGATTGATATCGTCGGTTGCGGCGGCTGGGCGGTTGTCAAACCCCATCTCGAGGTCGAAACAGAGCTTCTGGCGAATGCCCTTCTCCCACTCATATACCCCTATGGTGGTCAAAACCTCGAGTCCGCGAATAAACACCTTGTCCATGACAGTACTTCTTCTTTACTCTTGATGGGCTGTGAAAACAGCGCAGGGATGCAGGCCCGGCAAGCAGATTGCCGCTGGCGGCCGGTTTGGGCGACACGCTTTCGGGCAAGCCCGGGCCTGGGAATGTGGCCCGCATCATACCCCATTCATATCGTGGTAAAAACGACCAAGATGACGGCCCTGACGATTTTGATGATTATTCTGGCCTATCTGGGCGGCTCGCTGTCCAGTGCCGTGCTGGTTTCCCGCATCACGGGTCTGCCGGATCCCCGTGACCATGGTTCCCACAACCCGGGGGCGACCAATGTGTTGCGCCTCGGCGGCCGGATGGCGGCGCTGATCGTACTGCTTCTCGACGTGCTCAAGGGGATGGCCCCCGTCTACCTCGCCTGGTATCTGCAGATCAAGCCCGTCTACCTCGGCTTTATCGGAGTGGCCGCCTGTCTGGGCCACATGTACCCCCTCTTCTTCCACTTCCGTGGCGGCAAGGGCGTCGCCACCGCCCTCGGTACCATGCTGCCCATTGGGTTTGCCATGGGGGGCGCCGTCATCACCACCTGGTTGCTGGTGCTGCTGGTGAGCGGCTATTCGTCACTGGCGTCCATCGTGACCGTGTTGCTGACCCCGCTCTTTACCTATCTGCTCAAACCGGAATACACGTTGCCGGTCTCCCTGCTCTCCTGTCTCATCCTGATCCGTCATCACGAGAACATTACCCGCCTGCTCAAGGGGGAGGAGTCCCGCCTCTGGGGGCGCCGGGGAGCGGTCCCGCCAGCAGAAGTGATGAAAATGGATGATGCTGCGCAAAAAAGAGACGAACGAGACGAAAAGTGAAATTTCCCGTTGACCACCTGCCCTAAAATCCGTTTAATAGCGCCCACGCCCAGATAGCTCAGTCGGTAGAGCAGGGGATTGAAAATCCCCGTGTCGGCGGTTCGATTCCGTCTCTGGGCACCATATTTTGGTGCCATGAAATAAAAACGTGTTCATGCACAATGGTTTGAAGTGTGCCGGCTTAGCTCAGTAGGTAGAGCAACTGACTTGTAATCAGTAGGTCACCAGTTCGATTCCGGTAGCCGGCACCATTTGCCCAGATAGCTCAGTCGGTAGAGCAGGGGATTGAAAATCCCCGTGTCGGCGGTTCGATTCCGTCTCTGGGCACCACGAATAATTCCTCCTTAGCTCAGTCGGTAGAGCGACGGACTGTTAATCCGCAGGTCGCTGGTTCGAGCCCAGCAGGAGGAGCCAAATAAAAAGCCCAGCAGCAATGCTGGGCTTTTTCTTTTCCCGTTTTTCGATGTTCCGCTTCCCGCTGTTCGAAAAGCGTCCTGTCCGGTGACAAAGCTGTCGCAGCGCCCCTCTTGAATCTTTCCTCCCAGTGACTTGGCCCGTCTGCCGAGTATGATGGCGTGGTGAGTCCCTATGCTGCGCCCGCCGGATCACCCTGTCGTGATCGACGCCTGCCGTCACCCCGGCCCGGCAAAACGGGATCGGTTTCTTGAGTGAGGTCATGCATGAATGCAACAGAGCTTTGGCAGCTTTCCCCCGAGCTATTCAACGAGTGGCGGCGTGAGAACGATTATCCCCGTATCTGGGCGCTGCTGGTGGCGTCGTTGCCCCATTTCGACGACTGGATGGCGGAGCAGAAGATAGAAAAAAGCGTGATCTTCCAGATCGGCATCGCCCGCTTCATCAGCTCCCGCTGCGTGCTGAGCCTTTGTGTCTACATGAGCGACGACAAGGTCCGCTTGTATGAGAGCGCCTCGAGTGCACTGGAATCCCTGCGCAAGAGCGGCCTCATCCGCTCGGAGACCCGTTTCGAGCCTTACAGCATGTGGCTGGCGGGAAAACATGGCAATGACGAGGTGAAACGGGTGCAAAGCCTGCTCTCGGTCTCGGAGAACAACAAGGGGGAGGCCCAGGTGCTGGGCAAGCATCGTCTGCTCAACATCGGCGGTGTTGCCCTCAAAAGCCCCATCATCTCCGGCCGGTTGCTCGATTTTACCTGTCTCGACGAGCTCTCTCTCGATGGGGCCGTCAACAACTCCAAGGTTTATCTGTGGCACTGCTCGGCCAAGGGGGTCAGGGTCAATGGCGGGGTGATCGGGCTCGATCTGTTCGACTCCCTGCTGTGGGACCACAGGGCCTGGGCCAAGAAGCGGGAGCTGGCGCTGGAGGACGGGGTCTTTCAGGACTTCACCATAGAGTGCGAGGAGATCCGCTTCCACTCCTCCCGGGCGGTGCTGAAAAACTTCAGCGTCAGCGCCAAGAACTTCGATGCCACCATGGAGCACACCAACCTGGACAAGGTGGAGGTGGTCTACAACGACAATGGGCGGATCGACCACAACGAGGCGAGCAAACTCTATCGCAATGCCAAGCGTCTCTTCTCCAGCGTGGGTGACACCGTCGACGCCGGCGAGTGCTACTACAAGGAGAAGCTGCACGAGATGAAGTCCCTGGCGAGCCCGCGGGAGCTGTTCCGGGAGCGCTGGTTGCGCAGCGGTCCGATGACGAAGTGCTGGCTCTCCCTGTTGTGCTATCTCAAGTGCGCGGGCAAGTTCATCAGCTTCATCACCTGGGGGTTTGGGGAGCGTCCCATCAGAAGCCTGCTGATGTCGATGGGGGTGATCCTGCTGGCGACCCTGACCTATTTCCTGGCACCGGAGTCTGCAACCCACGGCCATCTGGGGCGCTCCCTCTATTTCAGCATCGTCACCTTCGTGACCCTGGGTTATGGGGACATCTCCCAGACCTCCTCGCCGCTGCAACTGCTGTCGGCCATCGAAGCCTTCTGCGGCATGTTCCTGACAGGTCTCTTCCTCGCGGGTTTTGCCTCGAAAACCAAGCAGTATTGACGGGAGTGCCGGCGGCGGGTGCCATCAGTGCCCGCCTCCGGTGCCCTCCTGCTGTCTTCCCATCCCTCCCGGCTGTCCCGGCGACCTTGCTTGACGCAGCGGCGGTGGAGCGACTTTATTTAAAGTCATCGCATGCCATGGCAAGCGATGGCGCCACCAGCGCCCGGACATGACGCAATCAGAGGAGAAAGCCCGGTATCGATCCGCCAACCACCGATGTAGAGAAGGAATAACGCTATGATATTGAATCACTTATGGGGATTGTATGCCCATCCCCACACCGAATGGCATACCATAGACGAGCGGCACGACAGCTTCAGAAACAGTCTGACTCACATCCTGCTCGTGGCCCTTATCCCTCCCATCTGCGCCTACTATTCCGCCGTTCACATCGGCTGGAGCATCGGGGTCGGCGATCCCATCACCCTGACCGCCAACAGCGCATTCAAGCTGTCGGTCGCCATGTACGTGACCCTCATCATCGGCGTGCTGGCACTCTCCTATCTGGTGCACTGGATGGGGCATACCTTCGGCTCGGATCCCAGCTACACGACCTCGCTGGAGCTGGCGGCCTACACCTCCACGCCACTCTTCATGGTGGGCTTCTCCGCTTTCTTCCCGCATCTCTGGTTCGTGATGCTCATCGGTTTGGTCGGGCTGACCTATTCCGTCTACCTGCTCTATATCGGCGTGCCCATCCTGATGCACATCACCAAGGAGCAGGGATTCATCTACGCCAGTTCAGTGGTGACGGTCGGCCTGGTGTTGCTGGTCTGCGTACTGGCTGCCACGGCCATCCTGTGGGGATCCGGCTTCGGTCCCGTCTTCACCCAGTAGCCGTGTATGCCGACGGCAACGACGACAAGGGCGCCTCGATGGCGCCCTTGTCGTTGATCTCTCGCCTGGTCGGCGTGTCTTTGCCAGACCCGGGAGGGAAGTCGTCTGCGTTGATCAGCGGGGATTGCCGCTGCCGATGCCGAACGGGATGCGGTAATCGCTGCTCTGATCGCCGAGGCTGACGGTCAGGTTGCCCTGGGCGCGGCTCGGGATCTGTACCTGTTGGGTACCCATCAGGTTGGCGTGGACGGAGGCTACCAGATCACCGGATTCATCGCGCACCTCCAGCATGGGGTTGGCCTTGCCGGCCATGGCGGCGCTGGCATGCCAGTTCACGAACAGCACACCCGGGGTGGCGTTGAAGTCGGCGGGGACGGAAGCCTGGGCAACACCGGCGCTCATCAGGCCTGCAACGGCCAGCATCTTGATCACGTTTTTCATGTTCATTCACTCTCTTGGTTTTTATGTCATTGGCAAGGCCTGACAGGCCTGCATCAATGCATCCTTGCAAGAGGTCATTCAAATGGTGTGTTGTTTTGTCACGGATGTTTGTCACCCATGTGTATGGGGGACTGCCATGAACGACCAGTTGTTTTGCGGCTTGGCGCTCCTGCCTAAGCGATGTGTGAATATTAAGCGCCTCACCCGGTCATTGTTAGCGAGATAAACTGGCCTACACGTTCAAAAAATATGAATGATGTTTTGTGGGGAGGAAGCAGGCAGGTTGGAGGGGAGTCACCCTTCCGGAGAGAGGTGCATTTCCCAGACCTGACACCGGATTGTCACATCCGGTGCGTACTGTGCGGCTTCATTTTCACACTGGTTCAAGGATGACTATGTTTCGCATTTCCTCCCTTGCCGCCTGCGTGGCGGCCACCCTGCTGAGCGGCTGCAATTCGGGCAATGACTCCTCCTCGCCCGCCGTCGGCGACTATCAATACAGCACCAAGGCGGTCTATGCCGCCCGTCAGGCAATGAACAGCTATGAGGTTGCCCCTGAAGGCTTTAGTCCCGTCTTCACCGAACTGGTGGCACGCCATGGCTCCCGCTCGCTGTCCAGCCCCAAATACGATGTGCTGACCAAGCTGGTGTGGGAGGAGGCCGCGAGACAGGGGGCCTTGACCGAGCTGGGCCAACGGCTCGGCGCCAAGGTGGACGCCGTCACGGCCGCCAACCAGACCCTCGGCTATGGCCTGCTGAGTGCGCTCGGCAAGGAGGAGCACGCCAACCTGGCGACCCGGCTCGCCGAACGGCTGCCCACCCTGCTGACCACTGAATCGACTCCCCTCTGCCTCAAGGTCGAGACATCGGGCAAGGATCGCGCCAACGAAAGCGCCTACTTCTTCATGCAGAGCCTGGCCAAACGGGTCTCTCTGGTGACGGACAGCCCCGACTGTTACGTAAGCCAGGAGAACCCTTCCGAGATCGACAAGGGGCTGCGCAACAAGTTCGAGCTCTACTTCCACAAGACCGAGCCGCAGGGGGAGTACACCCGGTATCTGCCCACCTTCCAGGCCTATCAGGCCTTTGTCGGGGACGAAGACAACGGGGTGGCTCCCGCTTCCGAGCTGACCGAGGTCCTCGATGCGCTCAAGGCCCTGCCCAGGACCCGGGTGATGGCCCGCGCGATGCTCGAGCGTCTCTACAGCAAGGCTTTCGTCGACGAGCTGGCCGCCGGGGTGGATTATGTGGCGGTGAATCCGGAAGACGGCGGCAAGACCCATGTGCGCGACGAGGTGGACGCCGCCCTCATGCTCTACAACCTCTTCATCATCGGCCCGGGGATGATCCGGGAGGCGCAGGCACAAGGCGGGTCCTGGGATCTCGAGCAGTTCATCACGCCAGAGGAGTCTGCCTGGTTCTCCTACCTTTCCGATGCCGAGGACTTCTACGAGAAGGGGCCGAGTCTTGCCAGCCAGAGCGCCACCTACGCCGTGGCCCAGCCCCTGCTTGACGGCCTCTTCAACGAGGTACAGACCCAGGTGGTGGAAGAGGCGGGCGAGCATGTCGCCAAGCTGCGCTTTGCCCATGCGGAGACCCTGATCCCGCTGGCGGCCCTGATGAAGCTGGAAGGGAGCCGCCAGAGCGCCCAGCCCGGCGTGCTGATGAGCCAGGAAAACAACGAATGGCGTGGCGGCTGGGTCTCTCCCTATGCGGCCAACATCCAGTGGGATGTCTACCGCAACGAGGCCGGCCGGGTGCTGGTGAAGATGCTTTACAACGAGAAGGAGCTCGCCTTCAAGGCAGGTTGCGCCCCCATTGCGGTGGGCAGCTTCTTCTATGACTTCGGCGAGCTCAAACGCTGTTACGACTACTCGTCCTGACGCGCTCGTGCCATCCCCGGGGCCGGTCATCGCCGGCCCCGCTTTTTTTGGTTCAGGCGGAGCCGGCTTGTCGACGACCCGCCTGCCAGGTGGTGCCCATGGAGGCGGCGATGATGGCGGTTATCCCGAGCCATTGGGACGGGGGCAATTGTTCGCCCAGCCATACCAGTCCCATCAAGGCTCCCATGGCCGGTTCACCGCTGGTGAGAATGCCGTAGCTCTTGAGGGGAAGGCGGCGCAGGGCAAACATCTCGAGAGAGTAGGGGATGGCGCTCGAGAGCAGCCCCACCCCGATGATGGTGAGGATCACGGGGACGGTGAATGACGCCTCGATCGCACCCTCCAGCCCGAAGGGCAATACCAGCAGGGTGCCCACCCACATGCCCAGCGCCGGCGCCTGCGTCCCCAGCAAGGCTCCTGCCCGCTTTCCGGTGAGCATATAGAGCCCCCAGAAGAGGCCAGCCCCGAGAGCCAGTGCTGCCCCCAGGGGATCGATGGCCTGCTGTGTTGCCCGCAGGGGCAAGAGCAGCAGCAGCCCGGCGATGGCCAGTATCAGCCAGATGAAGTCTGCCCGGTGGCGTGAGGAGAGCAGGGCCACCGTCAGGGGGCCGATGAACTCGATGGCCAGGGCTACGCCGAGGGGAATGCGTGCGATGGCCAGATAGAAGAGCAGGTTCATTGCCCCAAGCGACAGGCCGTAGGGGATGGCGCCCAGCAGGGTGCGTCGGTCGAGGGGGACACGCCAGATGCGAAACACCAGGGAGAGAAGGAGGGCGGCGCACCCCAGCCGGAACAGGGTCGTGCCTGCGGCTCCGAGCAGGGGAAACAGGGATTTGGCCAGGGAGGCGCCGAGGGTGATCGACAACATGGCGAGCAGGACGGCCAGAAGAGAGGAGAGGGCATTGGGATTGGGTTGCATGGTGTTCATACCGGGCAGGACGATGGGCAGTAAAATATATCTGGAGACTTGGGTAAAACCGGTCTAATACTGGCCTTGTGCGATAATTTTTATCTAATGAACCCCATGACCGACAAATTTGATCTGCTCATCCTCGCCGAGCTGCAACAGGATGCCCGTCTGCCCACGCCGGAGCTGGCCCACAGGGTCGGTCTTTCCGCCCCAGCCTGCTACCGCCGCGTCCGCGCCTTGCGGGAGTCCGGTCTCATCGAGCGGGAAGTGGCGCTGGTGGCACCGTCCACCATGGGCTGGCCCATCACCATGCTGGTGCTGGTGACCCTGGAGCGGGATCATGGCCGCATCGTCGATGAGATGATCGCCAGCCTGCAGCGGGAACCCGAGGTGATGGATCTCTGGTATGTGACGGGGGAGCAGGACTTCGTGCTGCAAGTGGCCGCCAGGGACATGCAAAGTTACGAGCAGTTCACCCGTCGGGTGCTCCATGCCAGGGACCAGGTGCGCAGTTTCAAGACTCTGGTGGTCATGGGACAGCACAAGCGTTGCGGCGCCTTGCTGCCCGGGTAAAGAGGGGGCTGCGCCGAAGCCTTGCCGACATTGCGGGAGCGCCGTCAGGGAAAGGAACAGGGGCAGGTACGGCCTGCCCCTTCTGTGTCAGCCAGGTTCCCCGGGCGCCAGCTCCTCTGCCGTCATGGGGCGCAAGACCCGGCAGGGATTGCCGACCGCCACCACGCCTGCCGGAATGTCTCTGGTGACAACGGACCCCGCCCCGATGACGCTGTTGTCCCCTATGGTGACGCCCGGGCAGATGACGACGCTGCCCCCAATCCAGACGTTGTTGCCGATGCGCACCGGCTTGCCGAACTCCACCCCCTTGATGCGCGGCGCTACCGCCACCGGGTGGGTAGCGGTGTAGATCTGCACTCCGGGGGCCAGCAGCACGTTGTCGCCTATGTGTACCTCGCACACATCCAGGATGGTGCAGTTGAAATTGGCGTAGAAATTCTCGCCGACAAAGATGTTGGCGCCATAGTCGCAGAAGAAGGGGGGCGTGATGAAACAGCGTTCTGCGCGGCCACCCAGCAGGCGGGTGAGGCGCTCATCCCAGCCAGGGGCATCGGTTCGTTCCCGGTTCAGTTCTCCCAGCAGGGCGCGGCACTGCTCCCGCGCAGCCCGCAGTTCGGGGTCCCCTGCATCATAGGGCGCTCCCGCCACCATCTTCTGCCACTCGGGGCCACGCACGGCGGGCCGCTGCACTGTTGTTGCGTCAGCCATCATTGCTCCATCAGCCAGATCAGGGATTCGTAAGGGCGCAGCTTGCAGGATTGCGGGCGGGCCGGGCTATCCGGGTAGTTGCCAAGCAGCAGCTGCCCCTTGCCACCGGCCAGCTCGGCCGGCAGCTCGAAGGCCGCCGGCTCGCCATAGAAGTTGCTCACCACCAGCAGGGTCTGACCGTCGGCGCGGCGGACATAGGCCCAGATCTGCGGGTGCCCGGTCAGCAGCTCCTGATAATCCCCCTGAGTGAAGATGGGGTGCGCCTTGCGAAGGGCGATGAGATCCCGATAGTGCCAGAACACCGAGTGCTGGTCGGCTAGCGCCGCCTCGGCATTGATCTCGGAATAGTTGGCGGCAGGCTTGAGCCAGGGCGTCCCGCTGGTGAAACCGGCGTTGGAGGCGGCGCTCCACTGCATCGGAGTACGCGAGTTGTCCCGGGACTTGGCACCGAGAATGGCGAGGATCTCGGCCTCGCTCATCCCTTCCGCCTGCTTGATGGCGAAGATGTTGCGGCTCTCCACATCCTGATAGTCATCGATGCGCTGATAACCGGGGTTGGTCATGCCGATCTCCTCCCCCTGATAGATGTAGGGGGTGCCTTGCAGGCCGTGCAGCGTGCTGGCCAGCATCTTGGCGGCGACCACCCTATGCTCGCCCTCATCGCCGAAACGGGAGACGATGCGCGGCTGATCGTGGTTGCACCAGAAGAGCGCCGACCACCCCTTGCCATGCATACCGCTCTGCCAGTGGTTGAAGATGCGCTTGAGTTCGAGGAAATCGAACGGGGCCTTGGTCCACTTGTCGCCGCGCGGGTAATCCACCTTGAGGTGATGGAAGTTGAACACCATGGAGAGCTCGGAACCATCCAGCGCGCCATAGCGCTGGCAGTGTTCCAGGCTGGTGGAAGACATCTCGCCCACCGTCATGGCCCCCACGGGGGCGAAGACGTCGCGGCTCACATCCTGCAAAAATTCGTGGATGCGCGGCCCGTCGGTGTAGAAGCGGCGGCCATCCCCTACCTCGTCGTCAGGGAATGCCTGATCCTTGGAGATGAGGTTGATGACGTCGAGGCGAAAACCGTCCACCCCTTTCTTCGCCCAGAAATGGATGATCTTCTTCACCTCGGCGCGCACGGCCGGGTTCTCCCAGTTGAGATCCGCCTGCTCGCGGGCAAAGAGGTGCAGGTAGTACTGGCCTGTGGCCGGATCCAGCTCCCAGGCGCTGCCGCCAAACTTGGATTGCCAGTTGTTGGGCACGCCGCCGTCCACCGGATCTTTCCAGATGTAGTAGTCGCGATAGGGGCTGTTCTTGTCCCCCAGTGCCGACTTGAACCAGGCGTGCTCGGTGGAGGTGTGGTTGACCACGATATCCATCACGATGCGGATGCCGCGCGCATGGGCGGCGGCCAGGAGCGCTTCGAAATCGCTCATGGTGCCGTAGGCGGGATCTATGTTGAGGTAATCGGCGATGTCGTAGCCGTTGTCCACCTGGGGGGAGACGTAGACCGGGGTCAGCCAGAGGGCATCGACCCCCAGCGTCTTGAGGTAATCGAGGCGGGCCATGATCCCCTTGAGATCACCGGTGCCACGGGCGCCGGAATCCTGAAAGCTTTTGGGGTAGATCTGGTAAATCACGGCGCTTTGCCACCAGGGTGTCTGTGTCATGGTTGGTTCGCTCATTGGTTGAAACCGGATTAGTTGGAACAGGGCAACGATAAAAGGCGGAGCCAGGGCTCCGCCGAGGTTGTGTGGATCAGGCCGTGGCCAGATCCAGCTTGCCGGCAGCCTGCTGGCGCTTGTAGACCAGCAGGGTCAGCAGGGCGGGGACCACGATGGCCACCAGCATGGCGATGGCGTAGATGCCCCAGTATTGCGGCTGGATGGAGAGGATGCCCGGCAGGCCGCCCACCCCGATGCCGTTGGCCATCACACCGGCGAAGCCGCAGATGAGAGCCGCACAGCTTGAGCCCACCATGGCGCACAGCATGGGGAACTTGTACTTGAGGTTGATGCCGTACATGGCCGGCTCGGTCACCCCGAGATAGGCGGAGATGGCGGCCGGGACCGAGATCTCCCGCTCGTTCTCCTTGCGGCTGATCAGGATGATGCCGACGACCGCAGACGCCTGGGCGATGTTGGAGAGGGCGATCAGCGGCCAGATGGGGGTGCCGCCCATGCTCTGCATCAGTTGCAGGTCCACCGCGTTGGTGGTGTGGTGGATGCCGGTGATGACCAGGGGCGCATAGAGGAAGCCGAACAGGGCGGCGCCGATGGGGGCAAACGAACCCGTCATGGCCGCCTTGGCAGCAAAGCCGACGCCGTCACCAATCCAGCGGCCGAACGGACCGATCAGGGCGTGGGCCACGATCACCGCCAGCAGCAGGGAGATGAAGGGCACAATCACCAGGTAGAGATAGGCCGGGATGATGCGCTTGAGGCTGGTCTCCACCCAGGCGAGGAAGACCCCCGCCAGCAGTGCCGGAATGACCTGGGCCTGATACCCCACCTTCTGGATGACGAAGAGGCCGAAGTCCCACACTTCCGGGGTCTGCTGGCCGATGCCATAGGCGTTCATCAGTTGCGGCGACACCAGCGTGATACCCAGCACGATGCCGAGGATCTCGGAGCCGCCCATCTTCTTCACCGCAGACCAGCAGACACCTACCGGCAGGAAGTGGAAGATGGCTTCACCCAGCAGCCAGAGGAAGGCGTGCACCTGGGCCCAGAACTGGCTGATCTCGGTGAGGGTGTGGGTGCCGTCGTCGAACATCTTGATGTCGCCGATGACGTTGCGAAAGCCCAGGATCAGACCACCGGTGATGATGGCGGGCAGCAGGGGGACGAAGATCTCCGCCAGGTGGGAGATGCCGCGCTCCAACGGGTTCATGTTGTGGCGGGCGGCCTGCTTGGCGGCCTCCTTGCTGCCACCGCTCACGCCGATCTCCTGGGTGAGCGCCTTGTACCACTGATCCACCTCGTTGCCGATCACCACCTGGAACTGGCCGCCCTGGGTGAAGCTCCCCTTCACCGAAGGGATGGTCTCGATGGCCTTGGGATCGGCCTTGGCCGGATCGGCCAGCACGAACCTGAGCCGGGTCAGGCAGTGGCTGACAGTGGTGATGTTCTCTTTGCCGCCGATCCGCTCGATCAGCTGCGCCAGATGCTGTGTGTTGACTTTTGACATGAGCCTTCCCTCTGTGACTCCATGAATAATGGTCGTGTCTTTACCGGCTGGCCAAGGACCGCCCGTTTATTGGTATCGTTCCCAATCAGCATGCAGCCAGTGGCTGGCATCGGCAATGGGAACGTTCCCAATTCGTGGCGCTGGTCACAAAAAGCGCAAAACGCCGGGAATGGAGGAAAAGATAGACTACAAGGGCTGACAGGGGGCGATGGTCGCTCTGGGGGGCTGGCCCTCTTCAATCTGATCGAGCAGCTGTCTGGCGGCCAGGATGCCGGCATCCTTGTAGCCGAAATCCAGGCTGAGGGTGTTGGCAAAGAGGAAAGTCAGCATGGGATTGCTGCCAAGGCCGCTCACCAGGATGTCGGTGCGACCCTGCTCCTGCAGGTATTTGGCGGCGCCGATGGCCAGGGTGTCGCTGGCACAGACCATGGCCTGGGTGGTGGGGGTGAGCAGCTCGGCCGCGAGCCGATAGCCGCTTTGCAGACCGAGATCCCCGAGGGCGCTGCGGGGTGTGCGCCCCTGTTCCCGACAGTAGTCGAGGTAAGCCTGATGCCGACGCAGCCCGGTGGTGAGATCGCTGCGTTCCACCCCGAGATAGGCGACCTCGGTCAGGCCACGCTCCCCGAGGTGGGCGAGCACGGCGCGCACCGCCCCGTCATCGTCGAAGCAGACCGACGAGAAGCCGGGGCGCTCACGGGCCATCAGCACCAGTTTCTCCCTGAGCGGCGCCATGGCGGCATAGTCCAGATCGTTGAAGGCAAACAGGATGATGCCGTCCACCCCGCGCCGCTCCAGCACCGCCAGGTGCTCGCTCACCTTGGCGGGGGAGAACTTGCTCTCCATCAGCACGGCGTCGTAGCCACGCTGGTAGAGGGTCTCCAGCATGCCGCGCACCGCCTGATTCTCGGAGCTGGAGTCGAGGCGCGACACCACGATGCCGACCACCTGCTGGCTCTGGCTGCGCATGGCCCGCGCCGATTTGCTCGGGACGAAACCGTGCTGGGCGATCACCGATTCGACCCTGGCCCTGGTCTGGGCATTGACCTTGGGATCCTGATTGAGCACCCGGGAGACGGTCGACTTGCCGACCCCGCTGAGGCGAGCGATATCGAGGATGGTCAGTTTCTTTTCCATGGGGGATCCGTGACAGGGGAGGGCGACAACCGGGATGCAGACATTGTTGTGATTAACTCCTGTGAATACAAGCCCATGGCGTTAGAATGCCCTTTCCCAGGCGACTTTCTTCGCCGTTGCACAGGACGCGCATCATGGATCTGTTGGCAAGTCTGCACTTCTCTCTCTCCATCACGGGCCCCATCTGTCTGGTGCTGGTACTCGGCATCTGGCTCAAGCGGCTGGGTCTCTTGCCCGACAGCTTCGTCGAGTCCGCCTCCCGTCTGGTGTTCCAGGTCACCCTGCCAGCTCTCTTGTTTTTGAGCATGGTGCGCACCGATTTTTCCACCATGCCGAGCCCCTGGCTCATCCTCTACGGCCTGCTCGGTACCTTCGCCGGTTTCCTGGTGCTGGAGGTGCTGGCGGCCCGTTTCATCAGCGAGCAGAAACTGCGGGGCATCTTCGTGCAGGGCAGCTTTCGCGGCAACATGGGGATCATGGGGCTGGCCTATGTGCAAAACGCCTACGGCCCGGAAGGGATAGGGGCCGCCGCCCTGCTGGTGGGCTCCATCACAGTGCTCTACAACATCCTCGCGGTGATCACCCTGACCCGCAGCCTGGGGGGCGGAAAGGGGCTCGCCCCCATACTCAAGGGGATCGTCAAAAACCCCCTCATCATCGCCATTCTGGCGGCCCTGCCCTTCGGTCTGCTCGGCATCGAACTGCCCCAGCTGGTCATCAGCACGGGCAACTATTTCGCCAACATGACCCTGCCGCTGGCCCTGCTGTGCACCGGCGCCAGCCTCAACCTCAAGGCCCTGCGCGGCGGCGCCATGCTGACTGGCTGGGCCACGGTCAACCGGTTGTGCTGCATCCCCGTGCTGCTGGTGCTGGGGGCCTGGGCCCTCGGCTTCAGCCCGCAGGCCCTCGGCATCCTGTTTCTCATCAGCTCTACCCCCACCGCCGCCGCCAGCTATGTGATGACCCGCGCCATGGGCGGTGACAGCGCCCTGGCGGCCAACATCATCGCCACCACCACCCTGGGCTCGCTCGTCACCACCAGCCTGGGGGCCGCCCTGATGAACTACCTGGGACTGATGGGGTGATGGGGTGCCGCCATGATGCACGACCCGGGGTTGACGGGATCGGCATTCGCCCTTGACCTTGCCGGAGGCGGCAGCTTTAGGCTGATGTCACATCGACAGAGGAGAGAGCCCATGACCATCGAACTCACCGTTACCGGCATGTCTTGCGGCGGCTGCGCTGCCAGCCTGCAAAAGGCCTTGCTGGCCCAGCCAGCAGTCCGCACCGCCACGGTCGACTTTGCCAGCCGCCAGGCTGTCATCGAGAGTGAGCTGAGCAAAGCCGAGTTGATCGCCCTGATCGAGGCGAGAGGCTTTCAGGTAGAGTGAATTATCACTTAATTGGTATAAATCGGACTAATATTCTGTTTACTTCTTTTTATTGGTGAGAATGATCACTTAAATCCCGTTTAAAAAGAATAAAAATGCTGCAATTCCCTCATCCAAAAGGATTGCAGCATGACCCTTCCCATTCGCAAGACCCTGATCGCCGCCGTACTAGGCCTGACCCTCTCCCCCATGGCCATGGCGCTGCCCAGCGTGCACATTCTGGCCACCGGCGGCACCATCGCCGGGGCGGGCCAGTCCGCCACACAGTCCAACTACGAGGCCGGCAAGGTGGCCATCGAGACGCTGATCGCCGCCGTGCCCGAGATGAAAAACGTGGCCGACGTGCAGGGTGAGCAGGTGGTCAAGATCGGCTCCCAGGACATGAACGACGAGGTGTGGCTCACGCTCGCCAAGCGCGTCAACGCGCTGCTGGCCAGGGATGACGTGGACGGCATCGTCATCACCCACGGCACCGACACCATGGAGGAGACCGCCTACTTCCTCAATCTGACCGTCAAGAGCGATAAGCCGGTGGTGCTGGTGGGTGCCATGCGCCCCTCCACCGCCATGAGCGCCGACGGCCCCATGAACCTCTACAACGCCGTGGTGACTGCCTCCGACCCCGCCTCAAAGGGACGTGGCGTCATGGTGGCGATGAACGACACCGTGCTGGATGCCCGCGACGTCACCAAGACCAACACCACAGGAGTGCAGACCTTCGCCTCCCCCAACTTCGGCCCGCTCGGCTACATCCACAACGGCAAGATCGACTACCAGCGCAGCCCGGCCCGCCAGCACACCAGCAAGACCCCGTTCGACGTGAGCAAGCTCGACAAGTTGCCCCAGGTCGGCATCGTCTACAGCTACGCCAACGCCTCGGACCTGCCGGCCAAGGCCCTGGTGGATGCCAAGTTTGACGGCATCGTCAGCGCCGGGGTGGGCAACGGCAACCTCTACCACACCCTGTTCGACACCCTGGCCAAGGCGAGCAAGGACGGCATTCGCGTGGTGCGCTCCGCCCGCGTGCCGACCGGTTCCACCACCCTGGATGCCGAGATCGATGACGCCAAGTACGGCTTCGTCGCCGCCGAGACCCTCAACCCGCAGAAAGCGCGGGTGCTGCTGATGCTCGCCCTGACCCAGAGCAAGGATCCGGCCCAGATCCAGCGCTGGTTCCAGCAGTTCTAAGACCTCGGCTCGGCCTGATTGACACTACCCCGTGAGATGAAGGGCAGGATGGGATCCTGCCCTTTCTTGTTGCGCCAGAGGCAGATGCCGGCCCTCAGCTCATCATCAGCCAGCCGCAGAAACCCAGGTAAACCAGCCCCACCAGGGCGAGCCTGCCCGCCGTCATCCGCTCCCGACTGAACCCCCACCACAGCAGCGCGACCGCCAGCAGCGTCACCAGGGAGGAGGCCATCATGGTGCTGTCCAGCAGCCAGGGGGTGAACAGCAGGCAGAACGCCTTGGGAATGGTGCCCTGGATCATCATGGCCCCCGAGATATTGGCCAGTGCCAGCCGGTGTTTGCCCTGCCGCACCCAGATGAGCACGTTCATCAGCTCGGGCATCTCGGTCGCCACCGGGCTCAGCAGCAGGGCCGCCAGCACCGGAGAGAGACCGAACAGCTCGCCCATGCTCTCCAGCTGGTGAACGAACAGCTGGGCCGCCAGCGCCACCACACCGAGCGCCACCAGGGTTTGCAGCAGCACCTTGCCGAGCGCCGGGATCCTGGCGTGCGGATCCAGCTTGAGGGGGGAGGGCAATTCGGCCTCGTGGCTGTCGGTCTGTTTCAGCTCACGTCGCACATAGAGGAGGTAGATCAGCACGAACAGGGGGGCCAGCCAGGTTTTACCGGTGAAGGCCACCATGCCAAGCAGCACGGCCAGCAGGAAGATGCCGGCAAACCAGGCCTGATCGCGGCCTATTTCGCGCTGCACCTCGCCATTGATGGCTCTGTGCTCCCGGCTCATGCACAGCAGCAGGGTCACGCCAACGGCGGCATAGCCAAGGGTGGAGAGCACCAGGGGACCGCCGAGGGCCGCACCTATGCCTATCTGCTGCTGGGCGGGGGCATCCCCCATCAGCAGGGCGGTCAGGGTGACGATACATTCGGGCAGGGCCGTGCCGAGGGCCGCCAGCAGAGAACCGGTGGCGCTTTGGGACAGTTTGAAATGATGGCCGGTCCATTCGATGCCGTTGACGAAGTATTCGCAGGCCAGATAGATGGTGACGGCAGAGATCAGAAATAACAGCAGGGTGATCAGCATGATGAGTAACCGCCAGGCGAGCAGAACAACCGATGGACCCGATACGGCTCGCCCGGCTGGCGTGCATATCGAGGCCAAAGGTCTTGCAGGACGATAGGTGCTATCGCCGCCCATGCCATGGATCTGTGGATCCAAGAGTGTTGACATGGGCCCTGCCCGGATTTCGGGCGGGTTGCTACTCCCCAGTGACAGTGCGGGCTTTTTACCAAGTGGCTCGGTGAGGCGCAAGGCCAACAGGGGATGATCCGCGCGACAAGTTGTAAAAGGATGTGACAACCCCTCGACTCTCCCGTCCGGGATCCTGATCTTTTTACGAGGATCCTTGTGCTGGCACAGCGATTGCTACGAGTTGGCTACTGTCCACATTGACTTGGGAAGGGTGAACGATGAAACGGTGGATCCAACATTTTTACCAGCTTAATCGCCTCAACTGGCTGATGGTCTGGCTGCTGCTTTGCTGCAGCATCATCCTGCTGTTTCCGGCCGGATTGATGAAAGGCGCCGTGAGCCAGTGGGCCACGGCTCATGCGGCCTGGCTTGGGGTCGGCATGTTGATCGCCATCTCCTATTTCTGCAGTCAGGGCTTCCTGATCGCCTGGGAGTGGGCCTGTGACGAGTGGCAGTCCCGCCGCCAGCAGGATCAACTGGCCCAGATGATTGGCTTCCTCGACTTCAACGAGAAGGCGGTGCTGCGGGAGTTCGTACTGCAACGGAAAAGCGTCATAAACCTGCCGATCACCGAACCCGCCGTCAAAAACCTGATGGATGCCGGCGTGCTCACCTACGCCTACGGCAAGCCGGCGCGAGAGAAGGAGGACGAGAACCAGATCCGCGCCCTGATGATCGCCCTGCCGGCGCGCCCTCTGCTGACCTACAAGGTTCTGGGACTGTCGCGGGGCAAGATGAGCGACGAGCAGGTGGAGCAGATCATGAATGCCAGGCCCAAATTCGCGCAGAAAAGCCTCCAGCGCTGACCTTCTCCCCCCATGAAAGAAAAGAGCCGGACATCTGTTCCGGCTCTTTGCTGTCTAGCGTGGGTTACTCGGTTCCGGCTCTTTGCTGTCTAGCGTGGGTTACTCGGTTCTGGCCTTGAGGTAGCCGGCGTAGTCGGGCACCTGGATGCTGAATGCCTGCTGCATGTGCGGGCTGTCCATGATGAAGTCCGCCGTCGCCTCGTTGGTGGCGACCGGAATGTTCCAGACGGCCGCGAGGCGCAGCAAGGCCTTGACGTCAGGATCGTGGGCGGCGGGATTGAGGGGATCCCAGAAGAAGATCATCACGTCTATCTTCCCTTCGGCGATGAGGGCGCCGAGTTGCTGATCCCCTCCCATGGGGCCGGAGAAGAGGCAGGTAATGGGCAGCTGTGCCTTCTTGCCGAGCAGGGTGCCCGTGGTGCCGGTCGCATAGAGATGGTGGAGCTTGAGCTCCTCCTTGCGGCGCAGCACCCAGTTCAGCAGAGGGGCTTTCATGTTGTCGTGAGCCACCAGGGCAACCCGTTTGTGGGGCGCCATCTCGCGTGCAATCAGTTCCATGGAGGTCATCCGTAGCAAAATGATGGGAATGGGGTCGTATCCTAATCGAAAGCGGCGCCTGCCGCTGCCCCATGCATCGTAACTGTGATCCCGGAGGCGGTTCAATCCGGCGCCTGCCATCCTGACAGCCTCTGGCCTGCCTTGTCAGCAACCAGGTTGGCTACCCTATCGTTGGGCAAGATCTCTGCCGCTGGTGCCATGAAAAAACCCGCCTGGGCGGGTTGGGATTGTCTCTTGATGTCATCGCGATTCAGGATGACTCGGCATGGAGCTGGGATTGCTGGTAGTTTTCCAGACCGATACGGGCGATGAGATCGAGCTGGGTTTCCAGCCAGTCCACATGCTCCTCTTCATCTTCCAGGATCTCTTGGAACAGGTCGCGGCTGACGTAGTCCTGCACGGACTCGGCATAGGTGATGGCGACTTTCAGGTCGGGGATGGCGTCCATCTCCAGAGACAAGTCACAGCGCAACATCTCTTCCACCGTCTCACCGATGCGCAGCTTGCCCAGATCCTGCAAGTTGGGCAGCCCTTCCAGAAACAGCACCCGCTTGACCAGCTCGTCGGCATGTTTCATCTCATCGATGGATTCGTGATACTCCTTGTGCCCCAGCCCCTTGAGGCCCCAGTCATCATAGATGCGGGCATGCAGGAAGTATTGGTTGATGGCAACCAGCTCATTGGCCAGCACCTTGTTGAGGTGGGCAATGATTTTGGGATCTCCTTTCATCGACATTACTCCTCGTTTTCGAGCCTAGGCAACGATCACTAGAGCTTAGTCCAGAAACATGACCATAACGTGATGGGGAAAGTCGTCCCCTGGAGGGCAGAAGGAGAGATGAAGACGAGAAGTCGGCGGTTTTACGCCACTTCGTAATAGAGCGGTGCCTGCTCTGACTCCATCTTGTCGATTTCGGTAGCGATGATCTCCATCGCCATGCGCACACATTTACCACATTGGGCACCGACTTCCAGCGACTGTTTCAACTGTCTGAATTCAGTATTGCCTGCCTGTACCGCCTTGCGGATCTGGTTATCTGTGATGCCGCGGCACAAACACACGTACATAATCTGGACCTCATGCTGGAATGAGATGAAATCTAAATGAGAATGGTTCGTAGTGCAAAGAACGAATGGTAATAAGATCCCGTGCTTGCCAGTGATTCCACCCTTGGGGAGAATGCCTTTATCAGAGAGGATGCGAACATGTTCAAAAAACTATTCAATGCCCTGTTCAAGGGAGAGCTCGCCCAGAGCCCCGAGGTTGAGCCCATCGAATACATGGGCTATCTCATCTATCCCGAGCCCATGGCGGAAGGGGGGCAATACAGGCTGGCAGGTCGCATCACCAGGGAGATAGACGGGCAATTACAGACCCATCGCTTCATCCGCTCCGATCTCTTTGCCAACCCGGCGGATGCCGAGCGCTTCATGGTGCAAAAGGCCCATACCTTCATCGACCAGATGGGGGAGCGCATGTTTGAACCCCGTGTGAAGCCAGACGCCAGCCCAGCTCCATGATGTCAGCCGAGCTGCTCGCCTTGCGCCACGCTATCGCTCATGCCGGCGAGCGACGTCTGATCTGGCTGGAAGGGGAGCAGGATGACTGCATCGTTCGTGCCGAATCCTTGCTGTGGGGGGCGGTGTTCTGGCTGGGGCAGGGTCCTGAGCGTCATGCTCCGCAGCCTGCCGCCAAGGCGCTTCAACGGCTCGGTCAGGAGTGCGACACCCTGGTATTCAATGCCTTCAGTGGTTTTCACCCCGATGCATTCGGTGCCTTGGCGGGGACATTGAGGGCTGGGGGGCTCTTGCTTCTGCTGACCCCGCCGCGGGAGGCATGGCCGACCTACCCAGACCCTGATCGTCAGAGGCTGGTCGCCCAGCCAGAGGAGGTCGATCGTGCCGGGCAGGGGTTCATCTCCCGTCTGGTACGGTTGCTGGAAGAAGATCCGGCGCGAGATCTGACGCCTGCCTCTTGTGATATTACTTGGCAGCCTATCGACGGGGACCGGCCGCTGAGCGCGGATCAGGCCCGTGCGCTACCCGCCATCCACAACGTGTTGCACGGCCATCGCCGTCGCCCCCTGGTGCTGAGCGCCGATCGCGGTCGTGGCAAGAGCGCCGTGCTGGGGCTGGCGAGCGCCGACTTGCTGAGTCGGGATCCGGCCTTGAGGATAGCGGTGACAGCCCCTTCCCACGCTACAGTGGCGACACTTTTTGCCCATGCAGAGCGCGTGCTGGCAGAGATGCCTGAGCGGCTGGCCGGTCTGAGCTATGTGTCCCCTGATCGGGCCGCTCAAGGAGACGTGCTGGCGGATCTGCTGCTGGTAGATGAGGCCGCCGCCATCCCGACCCCACTGCTGGAGGCCATGCTGGCCCGTCACAGTCGCATTGTCTTCGCTACAACGGAGCACGGCTATGAGGGGACGGGGCGCGGCTTCCATCTGCGCTTCAAGCGGATACTCGATGAGCAAACCCCGGATTGGCAGGAGCTGCACCTGGTGGAGCCCATTCGCTGGAGCCTAAGCGATCCGCTGGAGCCTCTGATCTTCCGGCTCCTTGGCCTGAATGCCGACATATCGGCACCTCATCCCCCGACATCACCGACCTGGCGCCAGGTCGGACAAGATGAACTGGCCCGTGATGACGCGCAGCTCAATCGGGTGTTCGGCCTGCTCGTGCTGGCTCACTACCAGACCAGCCCCAGCGATCTGCGGTATTTGCTGGAGGGGCCGGATCTCGACATTCATCTGATGGAGCAAGGACAGGAGTTGCTCGGGGTGGCGCTGGTCGCGCGGGAGGGCAATATACCCCCTGATCTGGCACATGCGATCTGGGCCGGACGAAGGCGCCCTCGTGGACATCTGCTGCCCCAGTCGCTGCTGGCCCACGCCGGTTTCGTGACGGCGGGGGAGCGCTCTTATGCCAGGGTGATGCGCATCGCCATCCATCCTGCCCTTCATCGTCTCGGGCTGGGGTCCCGGTTGCTGGGCAAGCTGGTATCACATTATCGGGCATTAGGGGTCGATTATCTGGGATCTGCCTTCTCCGCCAGTCCAGATCTGCTGCCATTCTGGCTCAAGGCGGGATTGAAGGTGCTGCGTCTTGGTCTGCAGCGCGATGCGGCCAGCGGCAGTCATGCAGCTTTGCTGCTGGTGCCGTTGCAATCGGAATATCACGCCGAGCTGGCGCAATGGCGACAGCGTTTCATGAGCCAGTTGCCGGCCCTGCTGGCGGGTGAACTCAAGAGGCTGGATACCGAACTGGTCTGGCTATCCCTCAGAGGCGGACCTGTCACTCATGTGCCGGATCTGGATGAATTCGAGCATCGGGAACTCGATTGTTTTGCCCACCATCACAAGCCATTCGAATTGTGCCAGGCGACACTGCAACGCTGGCTGCTCCGGCAAGTGATGATGCTGGATGCGTTGAGTCAGGATGAACGACGGTTGCTGATCGCCACCATCTGGCAATATGCGTCCTGGTCCGAGCTGGCTGCCCGGCAGGGCGTCGCGGGCAAACCCGCTCTGATAAAAGCACTGCGCTCCCTGCTGGCCAGACTGCTGGCTCAGCAAGCACCAGCGGGCTGACCCCCGCCTCTGGCACGGCAGAAAACCACGGAGCCCGGGAGGACCCCATGGCCCCTCCCGGGTTCTGCACATCGATTCGACTCACCATGGCTAAAGCTCTCCCCGTTCAAGACGTGGCCACCCCGGGACCCGTTTCTCCCTCTTCCCTGCTCGCGTTTTGCCTATTGCCACTGCTCTGATGAGCCTGGTCAGGGCTGTCTGCATTTTGGTTTTTTCTGAATATGGACTAATACTTGAATGTGAAATGAATTTTAATAAATGCATTATTTTCAGATGGTTAGTGTTGGGTGTATTGAATGCAGGCCATCTTCTCCAACGTGCACAGGGAGTGCAAGGTGAGAAACGATGCAGCTCAGGCAGGTGCCGGAATGATGATGTGGTTCATCAGCAGCAGCGCCTTTGCCAATGAGATCCGGTTCAACATGACGCGCGGGGCGACCGCCATCAGCCAGCAGGTCTATGACCTGCATATGACGATTTTCTATATCTGTTGCGTCATCGGTCTGCTCGTCTTCGGCATCATGTTCTGGTCCATCGTGCACCATCGAAAATCGCGCGGTGCCAAAGCCGCCCAGTTTCACGAAAGCACCCGCATCGAGTTGCTGTGGACGGCCATCCCCGTGTTGATACTGATCGCGATGGCGGCACCGGCAACCTCGACCCTGTTGAAGATGGAGGATACCTCCAAGGCCGATCTCACCGTCCTCGTCACGGGCTCGCAATGGAAATGGCATTACAAATACCTCGAGTATCCGGTGGCGTTTTATTCCCTGTTGGCGACCAGCAAACAGCAGATCTCCGGTGATGCCCCCAAGGGCGGCAATTATCTGCTGGAGGTGGATAACCCTCTGGTGTTGCCGGTCGGCAAGAAGATCCGTTTCCTGATGACCTCGGACGATGTCATCCACTCCTGGTGGGTTCCCGCCTTTGCCGTGAAAAAAGATGCCAATCCTGGCTACATCAACGAATCCTGGACGCGGATCGACAAGCCGGGCACCTATCGTGGGCAGTGTGCCGAGCTGTGCGGCAAGGATCACGGTTTCATGCCTGTGGTTGTGGTGGCCAAATCCGCAGAGGAGTTCGAGGCGTGGATTGCCAGGAAGGGAGACGAGCAGGCAACCGCCAAGGCACAGCAACAGGCGCAGGCAGCGGAGACCATGACGTTGCCACAAGCCATGGCGCTGGGGGAGAAAGTCTATCTGGGCCACTGTGCGGCCTGTCATCAGCCCGCGGGTTCCGGATTGCCCGGCATCTTCCCGGCGCTCAATGGCAGCAAGGTGACCACACAGGCGGAGCATCGTGCCCAGCATCTGGATACGGTGTTGCACGGCCGAAGTGGTACGGCGATGCAACCTTTTGGCAAACAGTTGACGGCGCAGGAACTGGCCGCCGTCATCACCTATGAACGTAATGCCTGGGATAACAAGACCGGTGACCTTGTGCAGCCAGCCGAGGTGCAGTCCCTTCTCAACCCGGCCAATCCGGACAAGGACAAGTGAGGCGTCGGCATGAGTGATGGAATCACGGATACCCCGCACAGCGAACATGTCCACCAGCCAGCGGCCGGTCTGAGGCGCTGGCTCTACACCACCAATCACAAGGACATCGGTACCCTCTATCTGTGCTTTGCCCTCACCATGTTCTTTACCGGTGGCGCCATGGCCATGGTGATCCGGGCAGAACTGTTCCAGCCCGGACTGCAACTGGTGGAACCCCTGTTTTTCAACCAGATGACCACAGTACACGGCCTCATCATGGTCTTTGGTGCCGTCATGCCCGCCTTCACCGGCCTCGCCAACTGGCTGATCCCCATCATGATTGGGGCCCCTGACATGGCGCTGCCCCGCATGAACAACTGGAGCTTCTGGATCCTACCGTTTGCTTTCCTCATCCTCCTGTCGAGCCTGTTTATGGAGGGAGGCGGCCCCAGTTCTGGCTGGACCTTCTATGCCCCCCTGTCTACCCAGTACAGCGGCAACAGCACGGCCCTGTTTGTCTTTGCCATTCACATCATGGGGATCTCCTCCATCATGGGGGCCATCAACGTCATCGTGACCATCTTCAACCTGCGGGCGCCGGGCATGGGCTGGATGGAGATGCCGCTGTTTGTCTGGACCTGGCTCATCACGGCGTTTCTGCTCATCGCTGTCATGCCGGTGCTGGCGGCTGCGGTGACCATGGTGCTGACGGACAAGTATTTCGGGACCAGTTTCTTCGATGCGGCAGGTGGGGGGGATCCTGTCCTGTTTCAGCACATTTTCTGGTTCTTCGGGCACCCGGAAGTCTACATCATGATATTGCCGGCTTTCGGCATCGTCTCCAGCATCATTCCGACCTTCTCCCGCAAGAAGCTGTTCGGTTATCGCTCCATGGTCTATGCCACCAGCAGCATCGCCTTGCTTTCCTTCATGGTCTGGGCTCACCACATGTTCACCACCGGATTGCCCGTGGTGGCGGAGCTGTTCTTCATGTACACCACCATGCTGATCGCGGTGCCGACAGGGGTAAAGGTGTTCAACTGGCTTGCCACCATGTGGCGTGGTTCTCTGACATTCGAGACCCCCATGCTGTTTGCCATCGCCTTCATCACCCTGTTCACCATTGGCGGTTTCTCCGGGCTGATGCTGGCCATGACGCCGGCTGATTTTCAGTATCACGACACCTATTTCGTAGTGGCCCATTTCCACTATGTGCTGGTGACCGGTGCCGTCTTCTCGATCCTGGCTGCGGCCTACTACTGGTTGCCGAAATGGACGGGGCACATGTATGACGAGCGGCTCGGCCAATGGCATTTCTGGTGTTCGCTCGTCTCGGTCAATGTGCTGTTTTTCCCCATGCATTTTGTCGGGTTGGCGGGCATGCCTCGCCGCATTCCCGATTACGCCCTGCAATTTGCCGACTTCAACATGCTGATCAGCCTGGGGGGCTTTGCCTTCGGCCTGTCCCAACTGCTGTTTGTCTGGGGCGTGGTCAAATGCATCAGAGGCGGAGCCAAGGCGAGCGATCGGGTATGGGAGGGGGCCGAGGGGCTGGAATGGACGCTCTCTTCTCCCCCTCCCTATCACAGTTTCCAGACTCCGCCGGATATCCGGTCGGAAGAGCGTTAGGGAGGTCATATGACCCAGGTCAGTCATGCCCCCTTGCTCAGAAAACTGGCTCTGGTCGTGCTCGTTATGTTTGGTTTTGCCTTTGCGCTGGTGCCGCTTTATGACGTCTTCTGCCGGATCACCGGCCTCAATGGCAAGACGTCTGATCAAGCGGCCAGTACGGAGCGGGCGGTGATCGACAGCAAGCGGAGCATCCAGATCGAGTTTCTTGCTCATGCGGATACCCGGATGCCGTGGGAGTTCAGCGGTGAGACGGCTCGGCTGTCGGTGCGGCCGGGGGAGGTGAAGATGGTCAACTTTCGGGTGTTCAATCCCACGGAGCGGACCATGGTGGGTCAGGCGGTCCCGTCGGTCTCTCCCGGTCCCGCCGCAGCCTATCTGAAGAAAGTGGAGTGTTTCTGTTTCAATCGCCAGGAGCTGAGGGCAGGGCAGCGCAAGCTGATGCCGCTCAAGTTCTATATCGATCCGGCACTACCGGACAGCATCAATACCATCACGCTTTCCTACTCGCTCTATGACATCACGGAGTCCGTACCTGCACCGGCACTCGCACAGAGGAAATGACCATGGCCAAGGTGAACCAGACCTATTATGTCCCGGACCAGAGTCGCTGGCCCATCATTGGTGCCATTGCACTGTTTTTCCTGGCGTTGGGGGCGGGACATCTGGTCAATGAAGTGGCGAGTGGGCAGACCGGTTTCGGCCGGTATCTGATGATGGCCGGTGTCGCCCTGCTGGCATTCATGTTGTTTGGCTGGTTCCGTCACATCATCCGGGAGTCCATGACCGGGCTCTACAGCGCCCAGATGGACAGATCCTTCAGGCAGGGCATGGTCTGGTTCATCTTCTCTGAAGTGATGTTCTTTCTGGCTTTTTTCGGAGTGCTGTTCTATGCCCGCCAGCTTGCGGTGCCCTGGCTGGATGGTGCGGGCCACAGGGTGATGACGGGCCAGCTGCTGTGGCCGGATTTCACCGCTCACTGGCCTCTGCTCAAGACACCCGGCGGGACCACGACCCAGGCCATGCCCTGGCAGGGGATCCCCCTCATCAATACCCTGATCCTGCTCGGCTCCTCCGTGACCCTGCTGTTTGCACACATGAGTCTGGAAAACGGCAGACGCATGCGGCTCAAGGGGATGTTGCTGGCAACCGTGGTGCTCGGGCTGACATTCCTGTGGTTTCAAGGCTATGAGTATCTGCATGCCTATCGGGATCTCGGGCTGCGGCTGGATTCCGGCATCTATGGCAATACCTTCTTCATTCTGACCGGGTTCCATGGACTGCACGTGCTGCTGGGCACCCTTTTCCTGACCATCATCTGGCTGCGAATCATGTTGAAGGATCATTTCACCCCACAGCGTCATTTCGCTTTCCAGGCTGCGGCCTGGTACTGGCACTTCGTCGATGTGGTCTGGCTCTGTCTGTTCGTCTTTGTCTACCTGCTTTGATGCCGTGCTCAGTAGGGGCGCGGGTTGGGCTCCAGCCAGCCCATCGCGAGAGAGAGCAGCAGTATGATGACCACCAGCAGGGAGAAGAAGACGCGCCGGCCCAGAGGTACCGACATCTTTTGCGTATTGCCTGCACTGAGCATCAGCCAGAGGGCGTGAAACAGCTGGCCGATGATGAGCAGCAGCATGAGTATCAGAACGACCTTGATCAACATCTTGGGATCCTCCTCGATATGCGCGATTCGGCTGCACGAGACAAGCGACGACCATGGCATCACAGACGCTGGTTCGTCTTGTTGTTCACTCTGGTGGTGACGGCCGGTTTGTGCAAGCTGGCGTTCTGGCAGTGGCAGCGCGGAATGGAAAAAACGGCCTGGCTGGCGCAGATGGCAAAGATGCAGCAGGCCGGGCCAAGGACATTGGCCCAGATCGACTGGCAACACCCGGAGTCACTGGATGGCCAGCCTCTGCAAGGGAAAGCCGAGTGGGTCAGCCCTTATGTCTGGTTGCTGGACAACCAGATCGTCAACGGGGAGGTTGGCTATGACGTGCTCATCCCGGTACGCGCAGAGGGGGGATCCTCACTGTTGCTGGTCAACCTGGGATGGGTGCCCGCACCATCCGACAGGTCGCAATTGCCCAATCCCGCCATCCCCGCCGCAATGACCCTTGAAGGTGTGCTGCGCATGGCTCCCGGCGGCTTCCTGCTGGGACAGAACATAGAACCAGGCCCCTACCCGAACCGGCTGCAATCCATCAGGGTCGAGACCCTGCGACAGGCAATCGGAGCCCCGCTTGCAGACGCCGTGTTGTATCAAAGACGAACCCCATTCCTCTATCACTACCAGCACAATGTCATGCCTCCTGAAAAACACCGGGCCTATGCGGTGCAATGGCTCGGCTTGGCGCTGGTGGTTCTGTCAGGGGGGGTCATGCTGACGAGGAGGTGCTCCCCATGAGCGGATGGCGACGCTGGCGGGTGCCAGCGCTCTTTGCTGTGGTGATCCTGCTGCCTGTGGTGCTGGCGGCTCTGACTCTTCACCAGGGCTGGTATGAACCCGGCACGCGCAGCAAGGGGCACTGGCTGCACCAGGAGATCTACCTGTTGCAACCGCTTCCTGCCCATCAGCACCAATGGCGACTGGTCTATCTGGTGGCCCCTCGCTGCGAGGGGCAATGCCGGCAGGTCCCTGTGCTGATGGCGCGCATCCAGGCTGCACTTGGCCGCAACCTGGACAAGCTGGAACTGGTCCAGTTGACGCCACCTCACGAGACAAACAGTGAAATGAGAGAGGGGGATATACTGCTGGTGGACGACCGCGGGCTGGCCATCTTGCGTTACGAGGTGCCCGGCAGTACGACGACCTGGCCGTTGCTTGGCAAGGCGGTACTGTCGGATCTGCAGCAACTGCTCAAGTATCAGCGTGGGGTGCAGTGACGATGCAGCCGACATGGGACTCGCATCTTCTGGTGACTGCACGGTCAACGAGGCGGCATATGAAGATGCACAAGAGGCTGGCCTCCGTGGCCATTGCGCTGGCAGTTCTTGTCATCGCGCTCGGTGCTTATACCCGGTTGACGGATGCCGGGCTGGCCTGCCCCGATTGGCCAGGTTGCTATGGTTCTCTGGCCATTCCCCGCGCCGAGCATGCGGAACTGGCGGCACAGCGCTATCCGGCCAGCCCGCTTGTTCCTCACAAGGCGCGCAGCGAGATGGTGCATCGCTACTTCGCCGGGGGGCTGGGAGGCGTGATTGTGCTCCTGTCCGGCTTGGGCTGGCGTACAGGCGGCCGACTGCGCCACCTCTCGCTCATCTTGCTGGTGCTGGTTGCGGGTCAGGCGGCACTGGGTATGTGGACGGTGACCCTGGCCCTGCATCCCCTGGTGGTGACCACTCATCTGCTGGGCGGCTTCGCCATCCTGACCTTGCTTTGGCTCTATCGGGCCGAATTGGCAGGTTGCCCTTCACCCCCGCCCGTACACCAGGGCGTTTACTGGCTTGGCAGCATGGCCTGTGGCGTGTTGCTGCTGCAGATCGCGCTGGGGGGCTGGACGTCGGCGAACTATGCGGCCATGGCGTGTGTGGAGTTTCCCTTGTGCCAGGGCAACTGGCAGGCAGAGCTGAATTGGGCGCAAGCCTTTCATCTCCCTCTGGGGCACGCCAGCTATGAGTTCGGCGTGCTGGGCAAGGAGGCGCGCCAGACCATTCACATCGCCCATCGCCTGGGAGCGCTGACTACGGCCTTGCTGGTGGGGGCTTTCGCCCTCGCGCTGCTCTGCCAGCGGACGCCCCTGAGAGGGTTTGGCTGGTTGTTGCTGGGTCTGCTGACCGTGCAGATTGCCTTGGGATTGGCGAACGTCCATCTGGCCCTGCCGCTGGCCAACGCCCTTGCACACAATCTGGTGGCCGCCCACCTGCTGGCCTGTTGTGTGCTGGCGCGCGTGAGCCTCTCTTTGCCTCATCACGACCCCTTGCGACCCCCTGGGATGGTCAGGAGCCGGACATGAATGGGAGAGGGCGGGTACAGCGCTTCGCCCTCCGCCGGGTGCACGATTATTGTCAGTTGACCAAACCAAAGGTGGTCGCCCTGCTGCTCCTGACCGCCTGGGTGGGCATGCTGCTGGCCGAGCCGACACGCGCCTCTCTGGACGAGATGATACTGGGCCTGGCGGGGATTGGACTGCTCGCTGCCGGGGCGGCGGCCATGAACCATTCTCTGGAGTACGGCATTGATGCCCGGATGCGCAGAACGCGCTGGCGCCCGGTCGCCATGGGACGGATCACGCCGGGGCAGGCGATGAGTTTCGCGATCTGTCTGGCACTGTCGGGTTTTGTTCTGCTCCATTGGGGCGTAAATCCCCTGACTGCCTGGCTAACCCTGGCCAGCCTGTTCGGCTATGCGGTCGTCTATACCCTGCTGCTGAAGCGGGCCACGCCGCAGAATATCGTCATCGGCGGATTGGCGGGAGCCATGCCACCGCTCTTGGGTTGGACCAGCATCACGGGGCAGCTTTCGGCCGAGCCCTGGCTGCTGGTGATGATCATTTTTACCTGGACGCCGCCCCATTTCTGGTCTTTGGCCATCCACCGGCGTGATGACTATGCCGGTGCCGACATTCCCATGCTGCCGGTCACCCACGGCACCGATTTCACCAAGACCGCCATCCTGCTCTATCTGCTGATCCTGACGCTCGTCTGTCTGCTGCCCTATCTGATCGGCATGTCGGGGCTTGTCTACCTGGTCGGCAGCCTTGGGTTGAACCTCGGATTCTGCTGGCATGGTTGGCTGTTGAAGTACGGGGATCGGCCCGGCCAGGCGATGCGCATCTTCCGTTTCTCCATCTATCACCTGATGCTGCTGTTTGGTCTGCTTATTCTGGATCACCACTGGCTGTGGCGGTTGTCATGACGTTGATGCGGGTCGAGGTCGGGTGAATGGTGACGCTGCGTCGGTGCACAGCAGGGATGCACAGACCTGATGCAAAACAAGATGGCCCCTTGGGGCCATCTTGTTTTCAGGGGGACGGAGTGGAGCCTAGAGCTTGACCATGATATGGCGCGGTACCGTGTAGTCCTCCAGCGCGTAGAGGGAGAGATCCTTGCCGTAGCCGGACATCTTCATGCCGCCGTGGGGCATCTCGGAGGTGAGCATGAAGTGGGTGTTGATCCAGGTGCAGCCGTACTGCAGGTGGCTGGCCACCTTGCTGGCAAGGCTCAGATCCTTGGTCCAGACCGAGCTGGCGAGGCCGTAGTCCGAGTCGTTGGCCCACTGCACCACCTGCTCGGCGTCGCTGAAGCGGGTCACCGACACCACCGGGCCGAACACCTCGCGGCGCACGATTTCATCCTCCTGGCGGGCATGGGCGATCAGGGTCGGCTCGAAGAAGAAGCCGTTGCCTGGGCGGATCTTGCCCCCCGCCGTCACCTCCACGTGGCCGCTGCTCTGGGCCCGCTCCACGAAGCTGGCCACCCGGTTGCGCTGCCGATCCGAGATGAGCGGCCCCATCTCCACCCCCTCCTCGCGCGGACCGCCCACCTTGATGGAGGCCACCGCCTCGGTCATGGCGGCGACGAATTTGTCGTAGATCTTGCCCTGGGCATAGATGCGGCAGGCCGCGGTGCAATCCTGGCCGGCGTTGTAGAAGCCGAAGGTGCGAATGCCGGCCACCACGGCCTCCAAGTCTGCATCGTCAAAGATGATGACCGGCGCCTTGCCGCCAAGCTCCAGATGGGTGCGCTTCATGGTGCGGGCGGCGCTCTGCAGGATCTTCTGGCCGGTGGCGATGTCACCGGTGAGCGACACCATGCGCACCAGCGGGTGCTCCACCAGCGGTGCCCCCACGCTCTCGCCCCGGCCGCAGACGATGTTGATGACGCCGCGGGGGAAGAGCTCGCTGGCGAGCTCCGCCAGGCGCAGGGCGGTGAGCGGGGTCTGTTCGGAGGGCTTGAGCACCACCGTATTGCCGGCGGCGAGCACCGGGGCCATCTTCCAAGCCGCCATCATCAACGGATAGTTCCAGGGGGCGATACTGCCCACCACCCCGATGGGGTCGCGGCGGATCATGCTGGTGTGCCCCTCGATGTACTCCCCCGCCAGTGGCCCCTGCAGGCAGCGGGCGGCGCCGGCGAAGAAGCGGAAGCAGTCCACTACCGCCGGCAGCTCGTCATTGAGCACCGCCAGATAGGGCTTGCCGCAGTTGAGGGATTCGAGGGCCGCAAACTCCTCGGCGTGGCGCTCGATGGCATCGGCCAGGCGCAGCAGCAGGGTACTGCGGCTCGCCGGGGTGGTGCGGCTCCACTGGGCGAAGGCGCGCTGGGCGCCGTTCACCGCCCGGTTCACCTGCTCGAACGAGGCTTCTGGCACGGAGGCTATGAGCTCCCCGGTGGCCGGGTTGAGGATGGGCTCGGCCTGGCCGTCACCGGTGACGAACTGACCGTCTATCAAAAGTTGGGTAGAGAGTTTCATGGTTGCATCCTTGCGCACGCGTTGAGTCGTTATTTGCCACTGCCGGCAACGTCCTGGCCGTCGCGGGTGAGATAGTAGGCAAGCAGAATGGGAATGGTGGTGAAGGCCACTATGATGAGCGCCACCACGTTAGTGACCGGCCTGTCCCGTGGCCGGATCAGCTCCTGATACATCCATATCGGCAGCGTGGTCTGCTGGCCAGCGGTGAAGGTGGTGACGATCACCTCGTCAAAGCTCAGGGCAAACGCCAGCATGCCCCCCGCCAGCAGTGCCGTGGCGAGGTTGGGCAGGATCACGTAGCGCAGGGTCTGGAAGCCGTCGGCACCGAGATCCATCGACGCCTCGATGAGGCTCTGGTTGGTGCGGCGAAAGCGCGCCAGGGCATTGTTGTAGACCACCACCACGCAGAAGGTGGCGTGACCGATGACGATGGTCCAGAAGCTGAAAGGGATCTCCATCACCCCGTAGGCGGAGCGCAGCGCGATGCCGGTGACGATGCCGGGCAGGGCGATGGGCAGTACCAGCAACAGCGATACCACCTCCTGGCCGAAGAAGCGGCTGCGGGCGATGGCCCCCGCCGCCAGGGTGCCGAGCACCATGGCGGCCAGCGTCGCCAGCCCCGCTACCTCCAGCGATAGCTGGATGGCGCGCCATACGTCAGGGCGGTTGAGGGTCACCTCGAACCACTTGAGGGTGAGCCCGGGCGGTGGGAACTGATAGCTCTTGCTCTCGCTGGTGAAGGCGTAGAGGAAGATGAACAGGATCGGGAAGTGCAGGAACAAGAGGCCGCCGATGGCCGCGTACTTGAGCAGGCCGGAAGGCTGGCTGCCATGATCCCGTTTCATGGGCTGATTAGAGTGCATCGAAGGCCCCCAGGCGTTTCGCGATGGTCAGGTAGATGGCGATGATGAGGATCGGCACCAGCGAGAAGGCGGCAGCGAAGGGCAGGTTGCCCGCCGTGCCCTGCTGCATGTAGACCACCTGACCTATGTACATGGTGGAGTTGCCTATGATGCCGGGGATGATGTAGTCCCCCAGCGTCAGGGAGAAGGTGAAGATGGAGCCCGCCACCACGCCGGGCAGGGCCAGCGGCAGGATCAGGGTGCGAAAGGTCTGGGCCGGGGTGGCGCCGAGATCGCCGCTCGCCTCCAGCAAGGAGCGCGGGATCCGCTCCACCGCCGCCTGGATAGGCAGGATCATGAAGGGCAGCCAGACGTAGACGAACACGATGAAGGTGCCGATGCGCGAGAACGACAGCGACGGCCCCCCGATCACCGGCAGCGAGAGGATGGCGTCCAGCAGCCAGTCCAGTCCCAGAGTGTCTGCCAGCCAGCTGATGACCCCCTCCTTGGCCAGGATCAGCTTCCAGGCGTAGACCCGCACCAGATAGCTGGACCAGAGCGGCAGCATGATCCCCACATAGAACAGCGCCCGGGTCTTGCCACTGGTGTAGCGCGCCATGTAGTAGGCCACCGGAAAACCGAGCAGGGCGCAGGCCAGGGTCACCAGCAGCGACATGCCGACGGTGCGCAGGATCACGTCCAGGTTCTCAGCCCGCAGCAGGGCGACGAAGTTCTGCAGCCCCAGGTCGTGGCGGATCTGGCCGCTGAACTCGTCCAGTCCGAAGAAGGCGTTGGAGAGCAGCATCAGCAGGGAGCCGACATAGATGATGCCGAGCCAGAGCAGCGGTGGCCCCAGCAGGATGGCAAGCAGCAGGCCTGGCCGCCCGTAGAGCAGGGTGGAGAGGCGCCGCAGCGGCCGATAGGAGAGGGGGGCGGTGGGTTGGCTCATGGCAAGGCTCGCACTGTGGGGGGCACTCATGGTTGAGCTCCCTGAGGGGCGGTGTGCAGGCGATGGATCGCCTGCTCCGGCCAGCTGAGGCTGACCCGGGCGCCACGGGGCAGGCGGGCCTGGCCCTCGTTGGGGTGGTTGACGATAAGCTCGAGCTGCTCGCCGAGATCGACCCGGTAGCGCACGAAGGGGCCGAGGTACTCCACTTCGCGCACTTCCCCGGACCAGCCCGGTGTGCCGGCCTCGGTGAGCCGGATCCGCTCCGGGCGCACCATCATCTGGTGAGCATCGCCGCACAGACGGCGGGCCTGCTCCCCCTCGAACAGGTTGACTGTGCCGACGAAGCGGGCGACGAAAGGGGTGGCGGGGGCGTCGTAGATGGTATCCGGCGCGGCTATCTGCTCGATCTTGCCCTGATTGAAGATGCAGATGCGGTCGCTCATGGAGAGCGCCTCCTGCTGGTCGTGGGTGACGAAGATGAAGGTGATGCCGAGCTGGCGCTGCAAGGCTTTCAGTTCGAGCTGCATCTGCTCGCGCAGCTTGAGGTCGAGCGCCCCGAGCGGTTCGTCCAGCAGCAGGATGCGCGGCTGGTTGATCAGCGCTCGGGCGATGGCGATGCGCTGGCGCTGGCCGCCGGAGAGCTGGCCCGGCTTGCGGTTGCCGACGCCGGGCAGGCGCACCAGTTCCAGCATCTCGTCCACCTTGCGGTAACGCTCCGCCTTGGCGACGCCCTTGAGCATCAGGCCGTAGCCGATGTTGTCGCGCACATCCATGTTGGGAAACAGGGCGTAGTCCTGAAACACGGTATTGAGGTTGCGATCGTAGGGGGGCACGGTGGAGCAGGGCTCGCCGAACAGCCGGATCTCCCCCTTGCTCGGGTATTCGAAGCCCGCGATCATCCGCAGGCAGGTAGTCTTGCCGGAACCGCTCGGCCCCAGCAGGGTGAAAAACTCGCCGGCCGGGATCTGGAAGGAGATGTCGTCGACCGCCTTCACCTCGCCATAGTGGCGGCTGACCCGGTCAAATTGTACGGCATTCATGGGACGTCCTTGTCTGTGTGGGAAGCGGGCCGGACTCCTGTCCGGCCCCATATCGGCATTTACTGAGGCACCTCAGCGGCCACCCAGGATGGCGATATAGTCCGAGACCCAGCGGTAGTAGGGCACGCAGGTTCCCTGGCTCTTGCACTGGGAGACAGGGGTACGCCAGAAGTGAACCCGATCGAAGTTGTCGATGCCGTTGGTCTTGCACCCCTCTTTCCCGAGCAGGGCATTGCCCTCGCAGGCGGCCGGCACCACGGGCACGGAGCCGAACCAGGAGGCGAGATCCCCCTGCAACTTGTTGTTGAGGGAGTGCTCCAGCCATTTGTAGGCACAGGTGAGGTTCTTCGCCTCGCTGTGCACCATGCTGGTATCGGCCCAGCCGGTGACGCCCTCCTTGGGCACCGTCGTGGCGATAGGCTGCTTGTCGGCGATCAGGGTATTGGCCTGGAACGGCCAGGAGCCGGAGGCCACCACCCCCTCGTTCTTGAAGTCGTCGATCTGGACGAAGGCATCGTGCCAGTAGCGTCCCACCAGCTTGCGCTGCTGGCGCAGGAGGTCGAGGGCGGCCTTGTACTGATCCTCGTTCAGCTCATAGGGATCCTTGATGCCGAGCGCGGGCTGGTGGCTCATCAGATAGAGGGCGGCATCGGCGATGTGAATGGGGCCGTCGAACGCCTGCACCCGACCCTTGTTGGACTTGCCGTCCGGCAGGGTCTGTTCCTCGAACACCACGCTCCAGGAGTCGGGCGCCTTGGGGAACACCTTGGTGTTGTACATCAAGATGTTGCCGCCCCACTGGTAGGGCACGCCGTAGTGCTTGCCGTCTACCGTGTGCCAGGGGGCATTCTGCAGGCGGGGGTCTATCTTGCCGTAGCTCGGGATGAGCGCCAGGTTGAGTGCCTGCACCTTGCCACCGGCAATCAGACGCAGGCTGGCGTCGCCGGAGGCGGTCACCAGATCGAAGCCCCCCTCGTTCATCAGCGCCACCATCTCGTCCGAGGTGGCGGCCGTCTTGACGTTGACCTTGCAGCCGGTCTCTTTTTCGAAGCCGGTGACCCAGTCGTAGTTCTTGTCGGTCTCGCCGCGTTCCACGTAGCCGGCCCAGGCCACGATGTTGAGCTGGCCTTCACCCTTGCCGAGGGTGGTGGGGGCAGCCTGGACCTGGCCTGCCAGCAGGGCGGGGATCAGGGCCAGGGTGAGGGGGGTCAGTTTCATCTTGCTCTCCTTGCATGGGCGGGCACGGTTGTGGTGCCACGCGGACAATTAACATCCTGTTAACCAGCCATGAGCGTAGGAGAAGCCGGGAGCAATGAGAATTTCAATTTTTAACGGCTTTTGTATCTGTAAAATCGATATCGAGTGCATATGAATCTGATTTTTTTGCCGGAGTCACGGCTGTTCAGGCTCAGTCCTAGCGGGGGAGGTGCTGGCGGGCCCGTAGCCGGCTCTGGTCTCTGGCGATGTCGATGAACTCGCGTGCGGCCCAGTCAAGGCGCGAGCCGCGCCGCCACACCAGACCGATGTCGATGGCGGGGATGGGCTCCTTGATGGCGCGGGCCTCGACCCGCTCCTGCTCCAGGGACCAGGGACGGTAGGCAAAGTCCGGCAGCAGGGCGAGCCCGAGCTGGCTCGCCACCAGGCTGCGCACCGCTTCCACCGAGGCGGTACGCAGCACGATGCGCGGCGCGATACCGTAGCGGCGCAGGCCGCCGCCGATGATCTGGTCCAGCTGGTCGGCGGTCAGCGAGATCATGGGCTCCTCGCCGAGCGCCTTGAGGGAGAGGGTCGACTCGGCGCAGAGGGGGTGGTTGGCGGCGAGCCAGACCCGCAGCGGCGAGCGGGTCAGCAGCTCGGTATCGAACGCCTCCTGGCGGATGGTGCGGTTGGTCATCAGGATCCCCACATCCACCTCGCCGTTGACGATCTGGTGTTCGAGATAGGGCTGCTCATCCTCCTTCACCTCGATCTGTACCGCCGGGAAGGCGCGGCGAAAGCGGCCGAGGGCCTCCGACAGGTAGTAGCCAGCAACCAGGGTGGTTACGCCTATGGTAAGCCGCCCCTGATCCTGCTGGGCTACCGCCTTGAGGGACTGGCTGGCTTCGGTCATGGCGCTTAGGATGCGACGGGCGTGCAGCAGAAACTGGTGGCCCTGGGTGGTGAGGCTGACCCCGCGCGGATTGCGCTCGAACAGGGCGGCGCCGAGCTCGGTCTCCAGCTCGCGGATGGCGCTGGTGACCGCCGACTGGGAGATGTGCAGCTCGGCGGCTGCGCGGCTCACCGAGAAGCTGTCGGCCACCGCCACGAAATAGCGGATCTGGCGAAAGGTGAAGTTCATCTGGGCGTCCTGCCACGTGCGATCAAGGTGAGTGCCAGCTTAACCTCGAATCATACCCAGACAAAAGGCGCCGTGATGGCGCCTTTGTCGTTGTTTTTACGGAAATTAGCGGGCTGTCACCGCCTCTGTGACCGGTACACGGTTCACTCCCTTGCCCAGATAGGCGAGGGTGATGGTCACAATGATGCAGGTGAAGCTGAGCCACATGTAGGGCAGGTAGTCGAGGGTCGCTACCCCGAGGACCCCGGCCATGAAGATGCCGTTGTCGCTCCAGGGCACCATGCCGCAGGTGAGGGTGCCGCCAAACTCGGCGTTGCGAGAGAGGTTCTTGCGCGCAAGCCCCAGCCGGTCGTAGTTCTTGGCCATGATCTTGGGGGTCAGGATCAGCGATACATACATGGCGGAACCGAACACGTTGGCCAGGAAGGCGGTGCCGATGGTGTGGCTGGTCAGGCTGCCGGCGCTGTTGATGCGCTTCTCGAAGGCGCTGGCGATGACGGAGAGGATGCCGACCTTCTCCAGCAGACCGCCGAAGCCCAAGCCGAAGATGATGACGGCCACTGAGCCCAGCATGGACTCCATGCCGCCACGGCCCAGGATGTTGTCGATGAAATCGACGCCTGAGGTGATGGCAAACGGGCTGTAGGCGGAGTGCATCGCCTTCACCGGATCCATGTCCTGGAAGACGATGGCCCAGACAAGACCCAGCAAGGCGCCGAAGCTGATCACCGGGAAGGCGGGCTTGCGGTTGGCCAACAGGCCCAGCACCAGCACCACGGGCACTATGGCCATGGGGGTGATGTTGAACTGCTTGTCGAGGGCGTCCATCACCAGATTGACCTGCTCCAGGCTGACGTTGCCGGAGTACTGCATGCCGACCACGGTGAACAGGGCGGCGGTGATGACGTAGGAGAACAGGCTGATGGGCAGCATCCCCTTGATGTGTTCCATCACGTCGACGTTGGACATGGTCGAGGCCAGCACCACGGAGTCGGAGAGCGGGGAGAGCTTGTCACCGAAGTAGACGCCGGAGAGCACGGCACCGGCTACCAGCGGCGCGGGTACCCCCAGGCTGTGGCCTATACCCATCATGGCGATGCCGGCGGTGGCCGCCGAGCCCCATGAGGTGCCGGTGGCCAGCGAGGTGAGAGAGCAGATGATCAGGGTCGCCAGCAGGAAGATGGAGGGGTGTATCACCTTGAGGCCGAAGTAGATGATGCTGGGGACGATGCCGCCGGCAATCCAGGTGCCCACCAGGGCACCGACGGAGATCAGTATCAGGATGGCCCCCATCCCCTTGGCGACGCCGTCGACTGCCGCCTGTTCCAGGGATTTGTAATCATGGCCGAGCTTGATGCCGAGTCCCATGATGACGAACCAGGCGATGAACAGTGCCAGCTGGATTGGCAGATCCAGCACGCTGGTGAAGGAGAAGGCCAGGGCCAGGAAAATGGCCAGGCAGGCAAATACTTGCGACATGCCCGGCAATCGGATGTGGTGTTGTTGGTTTTGCATAGACGCTCCCTAAACTCTTGCTCGCCAAGGTCAGCCCCTCTCGTCCTGCGGATGCGTCGATCCCGAGAGGCTTACCAAAAGAGGGCGCAATCTACCATAAAGCGGAGGTGTAAAATCCCCGCTCATTCAGCAAAACAGCTTTAAAATTTTAAAATCCCACAAAATAGTTGATCTGAACGGCATTTTTCACTGTTCAATCGACACCGTTTGATAGCCGGAGATCCATAGGCAAGTTCGATTGCAGATGACAACACCAAAGATGATAATGGTTATCATTAATCTTTTTCGGACCAATGCCAATGAACTGGATAGCACGCGCTCTGATCTTGGCCGCCCTTCTGGCGGTGCTGGTCTGGGGTCAGGAGAAGGAATACGGGTTCTGGAGCCTGGGGTTCTTGCTGGCTGCCTGGGTCATGCTGGAACCCAGGCTGAGACCGGTGTTGATCCTGCTGCCGGTTGCGGGAATGACAGGGGTCGTCACTCTGCTCTGGCAGCAGGGTTGGCATTAAGCCTGGCGAGTGGGGACGGCCTGGATCTTGTCGTAGGCCTGGCGCAGGGAGGCGATGACCTTCTTCTCCATCTCGCTGCGTTCGGCGTCTGTCGTGAAGTAGATCATGTCGACATCGTGGCGGATATAGTGGGAAGGAAGCTGGTTGAGTGTCAGGCAGCAGAGGTCTGCCAGCTGATAGGGGGTCAATGTTCGAGCCAACCCCTGTTTTTCTATCTCCTTGAGCACCAGATGCTCATAGAAGTTGTGAATATCGGTATCCAGGATCATGGGAAAACCCCCGTGGTGGCGTAGCATCTTCAACAGCATAGCCATGGGGCATGAAAACACAAAAGGCCCGTTACTCTCGTAACGGGCCTTTGCAGAATGATGGTGCGAAGAGAGGGACTCGAACCCTCACATCCGTGGGACACTAACACCTGAAGCTAGCGCGTCTACCAATTCCGCCACCTTCGCACACTGATTTTCTCCAGCTGGTTTTTAAATGCGGTTGGAGCGCATTTTCTGTGTTTTACATGCCAGAAGCATGGTGCGAAGAGAGGGACTCGAACCCTCACACCCGGGGGGCACTAACACCTGAAGCTAGCGCGTCTACCAATTCCGCCACCTTCGCACATCGGGTTATCAGTCTGGATTTACATGCTGTCTGATAAAAGCATGGTGCGAAGAGAGGGACTCGAACCCTCACACCCGGGGGGCACTAACACCTGAAGCTAGCGCGTCTACCAATTCCGCCACCTTCGCACATCGGGTTATCAGTCTGAATTTACATGCCGTCTGATAAGAGCATGTTGCAGTATGGTGCGAAGAGAGGGACTCGAACCCTCACATCCGTGGGACACTAACACCTGAAGCTAGCGCGTCTACCAATTCCGCCACCTTCGCATCACTGCGGTGGGGGATTCTATAGAGTTTTGGGGGGGCGTCAACAGCCAAAGGGGACTTTTTTCGCTGTTGACGGATAAAGGCGTGCCAAGGGCACAAAACTTCAGCAATCGGCGTCAGACGGTGGCCAGCGCATCCTGATACATCTGTTCGTACAGGATGACGGAGTCTGCCCAGTCGAAGCGGGTGTTCATGGCGTGGCGCTGCACACGGGCAAAACGTGCCGGCTCCTGCAGATAATGGAGCAGGCTGCGGCGCATGGCATCGAGCAAGGTGCTGGCAGTGGGATCGTTGAAGCAGAAACCGGTCGCATTCGCCGGGTCAGCATCCCAGTCCACGACGGTATCTTTCAATCCGCCGACGGCCCGCACCAGGGGCAGGGTGCCATAGGCCAGACTGTACATCTGGTTGAGCCCGCATGGCTCGAACAGAGAAGGCATCAGGAAGAAGTCGGCGCCAGCCTCCACTAGGTGGGCCAGACGGTCGTCATAGGCATTGATGAAGGCAAACTTGTCGGGATGCTGCTGGGCAATGCATTGCAACTGGGCGGCGAGAGAGGGATCACCGGAGCCCACAATTACCACCTGGACCTGATGCTGCAAGAACTTGTCCAGCGCCGGGATGAGCAGGTGTACTCCTTTCTGCTCGGTCAGTCGACACACCATGCCATAGATGGGGAGGTTGCCGACGGGGAGCCCCGTCTCCTGCTGCAGGATGCGCTTGCAGGTGTGTTTGCCATCCAGGTTGTCGGCATCATAGGTGGCGGGCAACAGAGGATCGAAGGCGGGATCCCAGTCCTGATAGTCACAGCCGTTGAGGATGCCACGCAGGTCAGCTGCCCGCTGCTGGAATACGCTGGCCATGCCGTGAGCGCCCAGGTGTGTCAGCAGCTCGCTGGCGTAGTTGGGGCTGACCGCATTGATCTTGTCTGCGTAGAGCACACCGCACTTGAGCAGATTGATGTGACCATAGTCGTAGTTGATGCGCTGCTCGTAGTCGTGGATTTCCGGCACGGCCCAGAACTGCTGGCGATCGAACACGCCCTGAAAGGCCGCGTTGTGAATGCTGATGACCGACCGGGTGCGCTGGAAGAAGGGGTTGTGGGCATGACGGGTTTTCAGCAGCAGCGGCAGCAGACCGGTGTGCCAGTCGTTGCAGTGGGCGATGTCGGGAGCGAAACCCAGCTGTTCGCACGCATGCAGGGCCGCCGCGGCCAGAAAGGCAAAGCGTTCACCGTTGTCGGGATAGGCCTGGTTGTTCTCGGCATAGAGCTGGGGGCGGTCGAAATAGTGCGGGCAATCGAGCAGATAGACGCAGATCCCGTCCAGTTCCAGCTGATGGATGCGATAGCTGATATCACTGCGATCCTGGGGGGTGGGGAGCCAGCGCGAGGCGAGGAGGGTGGCCTCGTCCCGGCGCTTGATGGTCTTGTAGAAGGGCATAATGATGCGCACATCGTGCCCCTGACGGGCGAGATGCTGCGGCAGGGCCTTGGCCACATCTGCCAGGCCCCCGGTCTTCACCAGCCCCTCAACCTCCGAGGCTACAAACAGGATTTTCAGTGGGTTAATAGCCAACTCTTGCTCCCTTAGGTACCACGACGATACCGCCTTCGGATACGGTAAACCGCTCTCTGTCATGGTCCAGATTCTCACCGATCACGGTGCCGGGTGCAATTTCAACGTTTTTGTCGATGATGGCGCGGCGAATGGAGCAACCTTCGCCGATTTTCACATCCCCCAGCAGCACGGATTCACTGATGTGGCTGCAGGGGCCTATGTTGCAGCGAAATCCCAGTATGGATCGCTGGATCTGGCTGCCCTGAATGAAGCAGCCACCGGAGATCAGGGAGTTGGCGATCTTGACCTTGCAGTCGTCGGTATCGATGAAGGTGGCGGGGGGCAGGGGCGGGTAATGAGTGTGCAGCGGCCACTTGCGATTGTAGAGAGAGAAGGGGGCATCGTCGGCCACCAGGTCCATGTGTGCCTGCCAGTAAGAGTCGAGCGTCCCCACATCGCGCCAGTAGACGTTGGGCTTCTCGCCCGGGATCACGTTGGTGCTGTAGTCGTAGACATAGACGGGGGCACGGGGGAACAGGCTGGGAATGATGTCCTTGCCGAAATCGTGACTGGAGTTCTCCTCGGCGGCATCCCGCTTGAGCTCCCGATAGAGGGCCTCGGTCTCGAAGATGTAGTTGCCCATGGAGACCAGGGCCTGTGTGGGGTCGCCGGGGATGTGTTTCGGGTGACGGGGCTTTTCTTCAAAGCCAATCATGCGCCCTTCCTGATCCACCTCGATCACCCCGAAGGCGCTTGCTTCCTCGATGGGCATGCGCAGTGCCGCGACGGTCAGGGCGGCCGCTTTCTGCTTGTGGAAGCTCACCATCTGGCTCACGTCCATCTTGTAGATGTGATCGGAGCCGAAGATGCAGACGTGCTCGGGGTCGGAGATCTCGATGAAGCGCAGGTTCTGGTAAATGGCGTCTGCGGTGCCGTCATACCAGCGTTTGCCCATTCGCATCTGGGCCGGAATGGGGTCGATGAAGCGATCCGTGATGCCGACGATGTTCCAGCCCTTCTTCATGTGCAGATAAAGGGACTGGGACTTGAACTGGGTGAGTACATAGATGCGCAGGAAGTCGGCGTTGACGAAGTTGTTGAGCACGAAGTCGATCAACCGGTAACTGCCGCCAAAGGGTACGGAGGGTTTGCTGCGGGTGGTGGTCAGCGGTTGCAGTCGGGTACCTTCACCGCCTGCCAGTATCATGGTGAGTATGCCTGCCATCGTCGTTCTCTCCCTGAGATCATGATGTTGAAAAGGTTTTCATGTTGCTGCGAAAAAACACCCCTAAAGGGGTGGTAAACGTTTTCTTGGTACCTTAGCAGATCCCGTCTGGCACTCTCTACTTGTTTTATTACAACCGTTGCACTTCTTTAAGCTTTGCTCAGATACACCTTGAATTTGGCATCGCCCGCGATCACCTCGGTCTGTTTGAAGTGCGCATCCAGTATAGGCTGGTATCGCAGGAAGGCATTGGCGACTATGGTCAGGGCGCCATTTGCAGTCAGGTACTCAGGTGCCTTTGCCAGGAAGGTTTCGGTGGCGGCGTAGAAGGTCTTGAGCCCGGCATGGAAGGGGGGATTCGAGATAATCTGTTGGAATGTTTCGGCAATGTCGGAATAGACATCGGAGGCATGAACACGTCCCCTCAGACCGTTGACCGCCAGGGTTCGGCGGCTGGACTCCAGTGCCAGGGCATTGATATCCACCATGGTGACGGCCAGGGCCGGGTTGCGCTTGGCCAGCACGGAACCGATGACGCCGGCGCCGCAGCCAAAGTCGAGTAGCTTGCCCGTCACGGGGGGGAGGCTCGCCAGCAGCATCTGGGTGCCGAGATCCAGGCCGTCTGCACTGAAGACCCCGGGCAGGGCCATGACAGTCAGGGTGGTGTCGCCCGCCTGGCACTCATAGCGACTGAACCAGGCGTCCAGCTCGAAGGGGACGATCGGTTTGTCGAGCGTGCCGTGGTAGAGAGAGCAGCGGCGCGCAGAGTCGCGCTTGATCGGTTTCTCGCCATAAGGTGCCAGCAGCTTGTCTGCCCCGTTGATGCCGCCCCGGTTCTCGCCGGCGAGGAACAGGTCGGCCCCGCTTTCGAGCAGCGGCGTCATCATGGCCAGCAGGTATTGCGCCTCGGCCTTGGCCTTGGGCATCAGCAGCAGCAGGGCATCGAATCGGGGGGCGCCACCCAGCTGGTGATCGAACAGGATGGCGTCTCCCAGAACGGCCTGCTGGGTGCGGTAATAGCAGTAATCCGTGGTGAAGACGGTCAGGCTTTGTGCCAGCTCGGCCAGTTGACGAGGATAATCATCCTCCAGGGCACCGCACACCAACAGCCGCTTGCCGACAAAGAGGGCTTGGTTACGTTCCAGCATCTGACTGACGGCACTGACAGGACGGCTCATTGGGTCTCTCCACGCATTTTTGGGCGGCCATTATACATGGCCGCTTTCGCCTTGACATTTATGCCGTGTTCCCGAAATATGCCCAGACGCCTTATTTACCCAGAGATGATGCAATGCGGTCATGCGTATCGAAACGAAAGCATAAACACAGCCTGACAATCGGGCCTGCTGGCGTGCGCGCGTAACCTCTCATCCCTGAGACGATTCAAGCCCCGGTAGCGACTCCCGTACCGGGGCTTTTTATTGACCAATCCATCTGTTTAGGAGAAGGAAATCCCATGTTTCAAGGTTCGATAGTTGCCCTGATCACCCCATTTCGACAGGGCCAGCTGGACGAGGCCGCACTGGCTCGCCTGGTGGAGTGGCACATAGAGCAGGGAACCCATGGCATAGTGCCGGTCGGCACGACCGGGGAGAGCCCGACCCTGACCCACGATGAGCATTGCCGCGTGGTGGAGCTGGTGGTCAAGCTGGTGGCCAGGCGCATTCCCGTGATCGCAGGTGCAGGCTCCAACAACCCGGTTGAAGCCATTGAATACACCCGCTATGCCGAGCAGATGGGGGCGGATGCCACCCTGCATGTGGCCGGTTACTACAACCGCCCCAATCAGGAAGGGCTCTACCACCACTTCAAGGCGGTGCACGACGCCACCACCAAACCCATCATCGTCTACAACATTCCGCCCCGCGCCATCGTTGACGTGCAGCCGGCGACCCTGGCCCGTCTGGCCGAGTTGCCGCGCATTGCCGGCGTGAAGGATGCCACCGGTGATCTGGCCCGCCCCTGGGTTGAACGCCAGCTCATCAAGAAGCCGTTTGCCTGGCTCTCCGGTGAAGATGCCACCGCCGTGGCCTACAACATCGGTGGTGGCCAGGGTTGCATCTCGGTGACGGCCAACGTGGCCCCCAAGCTGGTGGCCGAGGTGCAGAACTTGGCGCTGGCCGGTGAGTGGCAAGCTGCCCGCGAATTGCAGGACAAGCTCATTCCGCTGCACCAGGCCATGTTCGCCGAGCCGAGCCCCGCAGGGGCCAAGTATGCGGTCTCCCTGCTGGGTCTGTGCAGCGAAGAGTGCCGTCTGCCGGTGATGCCGCTCTCCGAGGCCACCCGCGAGCGCATCCGCAGTGCCATGCAGGCATTGAATCTGTTGTAAAAACTGGGCTCTGGATCTCGCTTTTGATTGCCCGGTCAATTAATGGCCGGGCTTTGCCGATATACTCGCTTGGATACAACCAAGGATGATTTGGCATGGAAGAATGGGATCCGGAGCACTTCACCAGTTTTGAACATCTCTGTGAAGTGACCTTGTCTGCGGTCAGGGAAAAAACAGAGGCTGAACAGATCTATCTGTGGCTGCGTGCTCCGACGCCCCAGCTCTATCACTATCGCCCGGAACAGGGTCTGCTCTGCCTGAGCGCCGACATCCTCTCTTCCCTCGAGTTGCCCATCCTCTTCATCGAACGTTCCCTTGCGCTTGGCCAGTTGCTGGTGGAGCCCATCGCGCCGACCCGTGCCATCTGGGAGCGGGAGAGCGTCGAACCCGAGATCCCGCGCCTGCGCGCGAGCTTCCCCCTCAAGCGTCACAAGGGGCTGGAGGCCGTGGTCTATCTGGAAACCCGCCGTCGTCTCGATCGCCTGCCAAGACGCCAGCAGCAGAGCATCCAGCTGCTCATGCATTATCTCGCTGCCGAGCTCGAGAGTCGGCGACTCGCGGGACAGGTGGATCTGGAGCGGGATCAGCGGCTCCACACCCAGGCAGACCTCGTGCGCAGCCAGGCCCTGCAGGACTCTTTCCTCAGCATGCTGCAGGCGCTGCATCAGGTGGGGGTCAAACTCTCCCGCTGCGAGAGCGAGGATCGTTTGCTGCACGACGCGGTGGCACTGGCCCGCCAGGAGTTGCAGTTCGATCGCATCGCCATTTTCCTGACTGACAGTGAATTCAAGACCATGCACGGTACCTGGGGTACCAACGAGGCGGGTGAGCTCATCGACGAGCGCCATTTCATCAGCCCCATTCCGGATCACCCCACGGTGCAGGAGGCGCTGCGTCGCAAGGACTATGTCCTGGTGCTGGAGGACACGCCTCTCTATTACGAGAAGCAGGAGGTGGGTCGCGGCTGGAACGCCATGGTGTCGCTCTGGGACGGGAGTACCCCCATCGGCTGGATCGCCGCCGACAACCTGCTCTGGCGGCGCCCCCTCAAGGCGTATCAGAGCGAGATCTTCAAGCAGTATGCCGCCGTGCTCTCCCAGTTGCTGATCCGCCAGCGCACCCAGGAGAAGCTTGAGCGCTTCAATCGGGAGCTGGAGCTGAGGGTGCAGGAGCGGACCCGGCAACTGGCCGATACCAACCGGGCGCTGGAGGAGGCCAACCGGCGCCTCTCTCTGCTGTCTCTGGAAGATCCCCTGACTGGCATCGCCAACCGCCGCCAATGGGACATCACCATGGAACGGGAGTGGGAGCGGGCTCGCCGCCATCAAGGCGTGCTGGCGGTGCTGATGATCGATGTGGACGAGTTCAAGTCCTACAACGATCACTTCGGCCACGGCAAGGGGGATCAGTGCCTGCAGCGGGTGGCGGCACTGCTGCAGGACACCGAGCGGCGGCGCACCAACCTGGTGGCCCGCTATGGGGGGGAGGAGTTTGTCATCCTGCTGTGTTCACCGCAGCCGGGAGAGGCGGAGCGGCTGGCGGAGCAGATCCACCACGGCCTTGACGCCTTGCAGATTCCCCATCCGGCCTCCCGGGTGGCGGCGACACTCACCGTCAGCATCGGGTTCAGCTATCTGGTCCCGTCATCGGACAAGGAGTGGCAAACCCTGACCGAGCAGGCGGATCAGGCACTCTATCACGCCAAATCCCAAGGGCGGGCCTGTACCCTGGCCTATCGCTGACACCTGCGTGGGGGCTGCCTGCCCGGCATCAGATCCATGCTGATCTGTATACGTGTGGGCTTTCAGATCCACGCCGCCCTGTATAAATGAGGTAGCAAGCGTTTCTCGCCATCTGGCGCATGGCGATGCGCCCGCGCTCTGGCTAGAATGGGGGCCCATTTTTCACAGACAGATCCTGCACCATGACCCTATCCGGATTTCAAGGCCTGGTTTTCGACCTCGACGGCACTCTGGTGGACTCCATGCCCTTGCACCTGGCCGCCTGGGAGCACACCGCCCGCGAGTTTGGCTTTCGGTTCGACGCCGACTGGTTTTATGAGCTGGGAGGCATGCCCAGCCGCAAGATAGCCCGGCTGGTGGCCGAAGTGCAGCAGATCGCGCTGGATCCCCTGGTGGTGACACGCTGCAAGACCGAACACTATGTCGCCAACCTGCACAAGGCCACCCCCTTCCCGGCCATGCTGGATCTGGTGGAACGCTATCACGGCCGGATCCCCATGGGCATCGGGACAGGCTCCCCCCGTATCAATGCCGAAGCGGTGCTGCGCAACACAGGGCTGGATCGGTACTTCCCCGTGGTGGTCACCGCCGACGACGTGGAGCTGCACAAACCCCATCCAGACACCTTCCTGCTGGTGGCGCGACGCCTGGGGGTCGAGCCCGGTCAATGTCTGGTGTTCGAGGACACGGGCATAGGCGCACAGGCCGGTGAAGCGGCCGACATGCAGGTCTGCATGGTCAGAGAGGGAAAACCGGTCGGGTTGACCTACTGAGTGACGAAGACGAGCGGGTCAACAACCAGCTCGGGAGAGAAGCCCCACTCTCATACGGGACAGGCGAAACATGAGAGTGGGGAGCAGATGTCACTGGCTGACGCAGCGACACCGTCAGGATGGGCAGTGGCGAGATTTACTGCTCGCTGCCGCCACCCTGGTTGTCGTCATAACGGCTGGGTGCGCCATGGGGGCGCGGCGCCATGGAAACCCGTGGCTTGCGGGCCCGCTGGATGCTGACGGCAGGACGGCCGGAGTGCATGGCAATGGTGGAAATCTTGGCCTTGTAGACCAGTTGCTGATTGCCATGGGCATCGGTCAACAGCACGCTGTACTGGTCAAAACCGCTGATGGTCCCCTCCAGCTTGATGCCGCTCACCAGGAAGATGGCGACCTGGCTACGGTTTTTGCGCAACCAGTTGAGGGCAGAATCTTGCCCGTTCCCGAGGGAGAAGGCCTGCTCGATAGTGGAGTAGCTTGGGGATTCAGTTGTCATAAATTATTGTCCCGCGGAAAAAAAGTGGCGTTTGATTGTGCTAAATGGTCACTGCCTTGTCAAAGTCATTCTCACACCCGGGCAGGATGGACAACGACAGGGCTGGTCGGCAGGGGCCGCTGCTGCAATAATTGGCGGCTCTGGCCCCGTGGCGGGCCTCATGCTGGGGTCTTATCTTGCATCCGGTTTCACACCAACATCCACCCACCTATACCCATGACGCGACCGCCTGCGAAGAATGTGACCTGCTGGTGCCGGCCACCGAGCTGGCCGTGGGGGAGACGAGCAGTTGTCCGCGCTGCGGCCATACCCTGACTCGTCATCTGCCGGAGCAGGAGCGCAGGCCCATCGCCTATGGCTTTGCGGCCATCATCATGTTCGTGCTCTCCAACGCCTTTACCTTCATGTCGTTCTCGGCCAAGGGGGTGGGGCAGGAGATGACCTTCCTGCAGTGCATCACCACCCTGGTGGATCAAGGCTACCTGTTCCTCGGGGCCGTGCTGAGCATTACCCTGATCGGGTTGCCGCTGGTCTATATCGGCTCCATCATGCTGGTGCTGTGGCGCCTGGACAAGGATCTGCACAGCAAGGCCCTGCGCTCCCTTGGCCGCCTGCTGTGCCGGATCAAGCCCTGGCTGATGGTGGACGTCTTCCTCATCGGGGTGCTCATCTCGCTGGTCAAGCTGATGGGGATGGCCGACATCAAGATGGGGCTGTCGTTCTGGGCCTTCGTTGGCTACACCCTGCTGCTCATCAAGATGATCTCCTCTCTGGATCGGATGTGGCTGTGGCAGCGGCTGTTCGGCCCGACGGCGGCTAGGGAGCTGGATCCCGAGGAGAGCGCCCTGTCGTGCGGTCTGGTGGGCTGTCACATCTGCGGCGCCCTGAACGAGCAAGATGCCCATAGTTGCGTTCGCTGCGGGGATCACCTGCACAGCCGCAAGCCGGGTGGTCTGAACCGCACCTGGGCCCTGCTGATCACCTCGGTGATCCTCTATGTCCCAGCCAACCTGTATCCCATCATGGACACCGTGTTCCTGGGGGATGACAGCCCCTCGACCATCATGGGCGGGGTGGTGCTGCTGTGGGCCATGGGCTCCTACCCCATTGCCGCCGTCATATTCTTCGCGAGCGTGGTGGTACCGCTGGTGAAGATCCTGGCGCTGCTGTGGCTCTGCTACGTGGTGCAGCGCGGCCAGGGGACATCTCCCCTCGGCAAGCTCAAACTCTATCGCATGACCGAATTTGTGGGGCGCTGGTCGATGATCGACGTCTTCGTGGTGGCCATCCTGGCCGGTCTCATCCGGCTCGACAATCTGATGACCATCTACCCTGGCCCTGCGGCCGTCGCCTTTGCCGGGGTCGTACTGGTCACCATGGTGGCTGCCATGAGTTTCGATTCCCGCCTGATCTGGGATTTACAACAAGGAGAACGCGAACGTGAGTGAGCGTAAGACAAGGTGGAAACCGGGCTCTGATTTCATGAGTTCGGCCGCCGCTATCTGGATGGTGCCTTTGCTGGCGCTCTTCATCGGCGCCTGGATGCTGTTCCAGCACTGGTATTCACAAGGGCCGAGCTTCACCCTGACGGTGGCGACCGCCGAGGGCATAGTGGCAGGCAAGACGGTGATCCGTTCTCGTGAAGTGGAGGTGGGCCGTATCGAGACGGTGGAGCTCAGCGAGGACTACAGCCATGCCGTGCTCAAGGCTCGCCTGACCAATGCCGCCGCCGGCATGCTCAAGAAAGACAGCCAGTTCTGGGTGGTCAAGCCCAGGGTCGGGCGTGAGGGCGTTTCCGGTCTTGGCACCTTGCTCTCCGGTGCCTATATCGAGCTTTCTCCCGGCAAGAAGGGCAGGGCGCGAAGCGAATACGCCATGCTGGACAGGCCACCCCTGGCATCCCTGGATGCCAAGGGATTGCGGCTCTCCCTGTCCAGCCGGGATGCCAACGCGCTGGGCGCGGGCTCCCCCATCAGCTATCAGGGATTCACCATCGGCCAGGTCGAAGAGGCCAAGTTCCTGCCCGAGAAGAGCGAGATGCAGTACCAGCTCTTCATCAACGCGCCTTATGACGTCCTGGTGAGCAGCAACTCCCGGTTCTGGCTGACGCCCGGCTTCGAGGTCTCCATGAGCAGCGAGGGGATGAAGGTGAAGATGGACTCGCTGGAGAGCCTGATCAACGGCGGCATCACCATGGGGCTGCCTCCCGGCTGGTTGCCAGGGGAACCGGTGAAACAGAACGACGAGTTCGTGCTGTTCAAGGACGAGGAGAGCGTGCTGGCCGGTAGCCTGGATCAGTTCATCGACTATGTCTTCCTGTTCGACAATGATGTGGGCGGGCTGCATCCCGGCGCGGCGGTACAGTATCGCGGCATCCGGGTCGGTACCGTGATCTCGGCACCCTATCTCATCGACGACAAGGGCGTCCAGCTGTTCAAGAGCCGACAGATCCCGGTGCTGGCGCGCATCGAGGTGCAGCGTCTCTCCCACCGTTATGCCAATGCGGAGAAGGAGCAGTGGCGGGCCCTGTTCAACAAGCAGTTCAAGGAAGGGCTGAGGGCCAGCCTCAAGACCGCCAGCCTGCTGACGGGGGGCAAGGTGATCGATCTGAACTTCTATCCGGATGCGCCTGTCTATCAGCCGCTCAAGATGGCGGGCTATCAGGTCTTCCCGACCGCCCAGGCCGGGCTGGATCAGATCGAACGCAAGGTGAACCTCATCCTCGACAAGTTCGTCGACATGGACATGGCCACCACCCTCACTCAGGTCAACAGCACCCTGATGACGCTGGACAAGACGCTCAAGCATGTCAGTGCCGTGAGTGCGAATCTGGAGCAGTTTACCGGTCAGCAGTCGACCCAGCAGTTGCCGGCCTCCCTCAACCAGAGCCTCAAGCAGTTGCAGGAGACGTTGCAGACCTATGATGCCGGTTCCCAGACCAATCAGGAACTGCGCCAGTCGGTGCAATCCCTCAACCAGCTGATGAGCGAGTTGCAACCTCTGGTCCATTCACTGAACGAGCAGCCGAGTTCACTGATCTTTGACCGCGCTCGTCCGCGGGATCCCGAGCCCAAGCGAGGAAAATGATGAAAAAACGGATGATGACGCTGGCCTTGCTGGGCCTGCTGGCGGGATGTGGCAGTGCGCCGACGACGCTGCATTACTATTCGCTGGATGCCGACACGGCGCCGTCGAGTGTCACCACGGCGCAGCCGCAGCACCAGTTGGTGCTGCGCCCCGTCGCCCTGTCCGGTCAGCTTGACCGGATGAGCCTGGTCTATCAGCTGGAGGGAAAGGAGCTGCACTTTGCCGAGTACCATCGCTGGGCAGGTTCCCTCGATGCCCAGTTGAACCAGTTGACCCTCAATGGCCTCTCCAGCCGCCTGCCTGGCTGGGTGGTGCGTCAGGACGGGGCCCGCAAGGGGCCTGTGCTGAGCATCTCGGTCGAGCGTTTCCAGGGGCGGCACGACGGCCGCGCCCTGCTTAGCGGTCGCTGGCGCCTGCTGACGGAGGAGGGGGTCGTGTTGAGAGATGTTCCCTTCCAGCAGGAGCGGGTGCTGCCTGCCGATGGGTATGGCGCCCTGGTGAACGAGCTGGGGCAGGGCTGGCAACTGTTGCTCGATCAGATTGCGGCGGATGTGCGCACGCGCAGCTGAGGGAGCATAAAAAAAGACGGGAGGCCATGGCCTCCCGTTTTGTTTGGGTCGTCGTTATTGCTGTACTTCCGAGACGCCCTGTACCTTGACCTCTACCCGGCGATCCGGGGCCAGGCAGACGATCAGCTCGCGCTTGGATTTGCTGGTGCAGCTGTCGCCGGTGACGGGAGACTGCTTGCCACGCCCTTCCACATTGACCTTGCCGGCAGGCAGGCCCTTGCCAATCAGGTAATCGGCCACGGTCCGGGCACGCTGCTCGGACAACTTCTGGTTGTAGGCCTCGGAACCGATGCGGTCGGTATAGCCGATGACGGTGGCTGACCCGTCTTTGGGCCTGGCCTCTTCAATCTGGCTGTAGAGGGTATCCAGCGCCTGCCCGGCCTGGGGCTTGAGGGTGGCCTTGTTGAAGTCAAACAGCACGTCCGAGCTCAGGGTGAACTGCTTGTCGACCATCACGGGCTCGGGCGCGGGGGCGGGAGCTGCGACCGGCAGAGCCGGTGCAACCTGACCGAAGCGATAGACGGCGGCCAGGGAGAGCAGGCCGTTGTCCATGCGCAGGCCGGTATCGTCACGGCTGCCATACGGGGTGCTGTACTGGTATTCGAGGCGGGCTGCCCAATCCAGGCTCAGGGCATACTCCGCACCGAGCGCGCCGACGAAGGTGAAGCGGCTGTCGTTTTCCAGCTGATCGCTGTCGGTCCAGCCATAGCCGCCCCCGACACGGCCGTAAAGGTCCAGATTGTCCGCAACCGGGAAGCCCAGTTTCAGCGTGAGCTGAGCCAACTGGGCTTGCACGGAGTCATTGAAGGCCGCGCCATTGCGGGTGCCGCTGTACTTGAGCTTGCCAAGGTAGTCATAACCGAGTTCGACACCCAGATTCTGGTTGATCTGGTAACCGGCGAAGGCACCGGCGCCGACTTCATCGTCGTCTTTGTCGGTGATGGCGATGGCGTTGCTCTCATCGACACCGTAGAAGTTGGACCAACCCAGTTTGGCACCGCCATACCAGGTGTTGTCTTGTCCGGCTGCCTGGGCGTTGGCCGCAAGCAAGCCTGAAACCAGCAAGGTAATCAGTGTTTTGTTCATAGATGCCTCTGCAATCTTGTGTGTGGGGAGCGCGAATTCATGTCGCCTCGCCTCGTGGGTTGGGCCTGTGTTCGACCACAACACGTTTAAACTTAGCTCGCTTTTCTCGATCTACAAGCAACTGATATAAAACATATTGTGATATCCATCTGCATCATAGTGGAGACAGAAGACCGCCGGGGAACCGTGACTCGAATCTGTGATGGGTGTCATATGGGTTGTTTTTTTCCCTTGTCGGCAAGAGGGCCGGCGAAGCGCCGGCCCTGGCAGGATGGCCTCCGTTATCGAGGGAGGAATTCGTACTCCTGTTCGATGAAGGCGGCAGCCCGCTCGCTCAGGGCGGCGTGTACCACTGTGGTGGGGTGGACCTGGTCCCAGAACATCTTGCCTTCACAGTTCAGCTCGCCCGCACTGCGGCGCGCCATGGGCGTTGCGACGGCCTGAGCCAGCAGGGGGTTGCCGGCGATGGCAAGGCGCTCCTCGGGATTGAAGGGGGCCAGCCGACTGTCGGTGGCGGCGCGGCGGGAGGCAAACGGCTTCCACACATAGCCGCCGCCATAGCAGGCGTGTTCGGTGTCGCTCAGGCCGAAGTTCTGCGGCTCGCGCAGCATCTCGGCGAACTGCTTGTCGATCTCGAACAATTTCACCATGCCGGTGGGGGCCAGCTGGCGTGCCAGGTTCAGCAGCAGCTGGTTGTGGTAGGCGGAGACATGGCTGGCCGCCTCGACCACCTTCTGGCTGCGGGCCGAGGGGTTCTGGCCCAGATCAGGCAGGTTGAACAGCAGAACCTGCCTGGCACCGTTCAATACCATGCGGTTGGCCGCATCGCTGATGGCGTCGCGTACCCGCTTGGCATCCTGCTCGGTGTTCCAGCCATAGGCCAGGTAGTCGTTGGCACCGACCCAGAGGATCACCAGATCGTCGGGCTTGAAGCCATCCTTTTGCAGGAACTGGGTCACCTCGTAATCCAGGTTGTTGATGACCTGATACTTGGGGTTCCAGGAGATCTTGTTGTAGGCCACGGCAGTGGCGCCCCCTTCCGCCTCGTTGGCGATGGCGAGGCCCGGGAAGTGCTGGTTGAGCTGCTCCAGCCAGACCGGGCCGTTGGAGAAGCGGCCCTGATGGTAGGGCGGGCTGGAGGGGAGGTAACCACGCATCTTGTCGTACATCTTGCCGGTATCGGAGAGGCTGTCACCGAACATCACGATGCGGGAGAAGGGGGGGCGCGTCTCGGCGGCATGGGCCGTGAGGGCGAAGAGACCCAATAAACACAAAAGCCATTTGTTCATGTAGCTGTTCTCATGGATGGGGCAGGGCGGGCCTGCGGGCTGTTCCTCGATGGCGGCGGGCTGGGAACCCGCATGGCCAGGCGAGAAGGTATCCACTCGAATACATTTTTGCAGCATGCCGTGGCCATTTAATCGCTTGCGATCACATCACTCCTCCCTGAATGGGGAGGCTTCACGTTTGTTTCACGCGCCCCCGGGCAAGATGCCCTCATACCGCAAAGACAGGAGCATGAAATGAACAACGCAAAAGCAATCGCCCTGGTGGCCCTGATGTCCGTCTCTTCCTTCGCCATGGCGGCCTACACCGGCCCCAAGGAGCAGAACAAGGTATCGGTCGCCCAGTTGAAAGACGTGGCCGATGATCAGTGGGTGACCCTGGAAGGCAAACTGGTCAAACACCTGGGTGGCGAAAACTACCTGTTCCGTGACGACAGCGGCGAGGTGGAAGTGGAGGTGGATGGTGACGTGTGGCGCGGTACCGAGGTGGGCCCTGACGATCTGATCCGCGTGCGCGGCGAGGTGGACCACAGCTGGAACAAGACCGAAGTCGAGGTGGAACACCTGGAGAAGGTGGGGGCAGCGCCCCTGAGCAAGGGCGGCTTCATCGCCAAGTAAGCTTTCAGGCCACAGTAAATGGGAAGGGCGCTCCAGGAGCGCCCTTCTTGCATGCCATCAGCCAGCCCGGCTTGCGACGGTTCGCTTGAACCCCTTCTCGGCCTGATTGACCTTGTAGAGATAGCGGCGAGCCTCTGCCTTGGGATGTTGTTCGGTCAGTACCTGATAGACGGCCTCGGGGGAGAGGCGGTTGATCATGCCGGGGGCCGCCTTGCGATCGTTGGAGAAGGTGTTGAGCACCCCTCCCGCACCACCGTTGTAGGCGGAGATCACCGCATAGCGGCGGGACTGGGGATCCTGGATATCCGCCAGATAGACGGTCTGCAGCAGGTGCAGGTAGGCGGTCCCCACATCGATGTTGTAGGCCGGATTGAACAGATCTTCCCTGGTCGGCTGGCCATCCTTGCCCTTGACCCTCACATAGACATCCCGCCCAGCGGTAGCCGGGATCACCTGCATCAGGCCATAGGCGTTGGCGTGGCTGACCGCATAGGGGTTGAAGCTGCTCTCGGTCTTGATCACCGCGTAGATGAGACTCTCGGCGACGCCGTACTTGCGGGAGGCATCGCGGATGATGCTGGCGTATTTGTAGCCGCGCCTGTCTTCGTGGTTGGCCACCATGGGAATGTCGATGAAGAAGATGTTGCGGATCCCGAGGGTGCGCTTCTTCATCGCGTTGGCGATCAGATAGTCGGCATAACGCTCTGCACGCCAGCTGGAGCGGATCGCTTGTCCCTGGTTGTCCAGCACCTGGCCATAGAGGAAGGGCTCGCCACCTGGCATGATCTCACGGTCCGAATAGAGGTCGACCTCTGCCGGATCGTCCGGGGTCAGCAGGGTTTCGATGATGGCGCGACGCAGGTGGGCGCGGGGATCCAGACCCGAGACGGTCTCCACCATGATGTGACCGCTGGAGAAATCGATGTGGGCGCGGCTCTTGTACTGATCCGTGTATTTGACGTAGTCAAACTTGCCCGCGAACAGCGCCTCGCGCCCCCATATCTCGTTCACGTTATGGGAGAGCGCACTGATCATGTGTTCAAAACCGCGCACGTCCTTGCCGTTGACCAGATCATCATCGCCACTCCCGCTGGTCTGGGGTGTGGATGAACAGGCAGAGAGAAACAGCAGGGCGCACAGCAGCCCAAAAAAACGACCCATAAGATCCTCAAACCGGGCGGTGGGGCCGCCCGTCACTGACTGGCCTGAGCCAGGATTGGTGTCACCCTGCGGCATATTGACGACTCAGGGGGACGCTGGCCCTTTGACTCGATTCCCGCTCACTGGCTGGGAGGGGTGTAGCCGTCGATCTGGACTTCACCCGCGTCGAACAGATAGCTGACCATCTCTTTTTCCAGCAACTGGCGGTGCTCGAGATTCATCATGTTCAGCTTCTTCTCGTTGATCAGCATGACCTGCTTCTTCTGCCACTCGGTCCAGGCTTCCTTGCTGATGTTGTCGAAGATCCGCTTGCCGAGTTCACCGGGGTAGAGTTGGAAATCGAGACCCGGCGCTTCTTTCTTCAGGCGCAGGCAAAATACGGTACGGCTCATGTTGACCTCTGTGGTTGCAAGTCTGGTTGTAAGTCCGGGTAGGCGAGCAGACGGGCCGTGGCCGCCGCCAATCCCACCTCGGCAGGATGGCGTAAGTTATACCAGAGTCGGGTATCCGCTTCCATGAGCAGGGGGGCGGGCGGAACAGCCATTTCGATCAGCAAAGGGCGGATATCGAGGTGGAAGTGGCTGAAAGTGTGACGAAATCCAGCTAGCTCCTGATAAGCGGCATCCTCCAGCCCCAACTCCCGCAGTCGTCCGGTCACCTCGGTGAGGGATTCCACCTGCGGGAAGCAGTAAAGCCCGCCCCAGATCCCTTGCGGCGGACGCTTCTCCAGCAGCAGCTGATCGCCGTGGCGGATGATCAGCATAATGCCGTTGCGTGCCGGAATGCTCTTCTTCGGCTTGCTGTGAGGGTAGGAGGTGGGGTTGCCCTGCGACAGCCCCTGGCAATCGGCCTGCACCGGGCAGCGCTCGCAGGCGGGCTTGCTGCGGGTGCAGACGGTGGCCCCCATGTCCATCATGGCCTGGTTGTACTGGGCCACTCCGACGCGCGGGGTGAGGCGGGTCGCCAGCTCCCAGAGATCGTGCTCGACCTGCTTCTGACCCGGCCAGCCCGCCAGCGCCAGCCAGCGGGTGAGTACCCGCTTCACGTTGCCATCCAGGATGGCGTGGGGCTGGCCCAGAGAGAGGGAGAGGACGGCCCCGGCGGTGGAGCGACCGATGCCGGGCAGAGCCATCACCTCTTCCAGTTGTTCCGGAAAGAGGCCGCCGTGCAGATCGCGGATCTGCTGGGCAGCCTTGTGCAGGTTGCGGGCGCGCGCGTAGTAGCCAAGCCCGGTCCAGTGATGCAGCACCTCGTCGATGGGGGCGTTGGCCAGGGCCAGCACGTCGGGGAAGCGGGCCATGAACCGCTCGTAATAGGGGATGACAGTGGCAACCTGGGTCTGTTGCAGCATGATCTCGGAGACCCAGACCCGGTAGGGGGTCTTGTCCTGCTGCCAGGGCAGGGTCTTGCGGCCGTGGATCTGGTACCAGTCCAGAATGCGGGTGGCGAAGGTGGTGTTGTCTGAGTGGCTCACAGTGTGCTCATGTTCTGATGATAAGTCCGCCCGCCATCAGGAGGGCGATCCCCGACCCGGCGCATGGCAAAGGTCGAGTGTAGGTTATTGATTAAAAAGGGGAGCTCTCGGGCTCCCTCAGAATGGGCGGTGACCCTCCCGGGGGAGGGCCACCGGATGCCGGCAGATCAGCCGCGCCAGTCTTGCAGCGCCTTGAGGCTGGCATACTGGCCGCCGACCTGCAGGACGATGTAGTCCTGGGCGATGGCTGCCAGGATGACACCGGGGGCGATCTCATTGCCCTCGCGCCACTCCCGTCCATTGAGCACGACGGCCCGCTTGGCCGGGTCGGAGGAGTAGTTGTGGGCACCATAGGTCAGGGACGGTACCTGCTGTTTCAGGGCCGGGGCCAGGGCGCCGAGGGGGATGGCACTGGTCTGGACTTGAGCCTGGGGCGCACTCTCTTCCACCAGCGGCGTGTTGTTGAGGGCGGCCATCAGCCGTTCTGCCAGACTCTGTCCCCCCTGGTTTGCGGTAGTCGCAGCCGGGGTTGCGGCAGGTCTTGGAGTGACCACGGGCTCCGGCAAGGGGGGCGGCAGCGGCCGGGTGATCATGGGCCTAGGTTCGACCCGCACGAAGGGAGGAGTCACCACTTCCTTCACTTCGACCTGCTGTTCCACGGGTTTGAGGTGATAGAGGTGCCAGCCATAGTTGGCTGCGGCGCCCATCACCAGGGCCAGGGGCACCAGGGCCCACCAGATCCAGCGGCGGTTGGGCTCCTCTTCCTGGCTCACGGGCAGGCCCATGAGCGGCATATGGGGGGTGAACTGGGGCTGGTCGGCCCGGCGCAGGGCCTTGAGCAGGGTGGACATCAGGAGGCCTCCTCGACCATGGGGTCCGTCTCATCATCTGCCACGCTGTCGAGATCGACCGGCGTGCTGGCTCGCAGGGATTCATCCTCCAGCCTGGGCATGGGTTCGCCGGAGGCCACATTCAGCCGCAGCAGGGTGTTGCTGCCGGCGATGCCGTCCGGGGTCAGTCCCTGCTCGCGCTGGAACTGTTGCAGCTTGTTCTTGAGGGTGGCATCAAAGCGGCTCACCTTGCGATCGGGTTGCTGCATGGCGCGGCTAAGGGCGTTGTCCAGCCACTGCACCTGGGCAGCCCCGGCATTGCTCGCTATCAGGGGCACGTTGCCCCTGGGCATGCGCCAGAGCAGGGTGTAGCTGCCGCCCCAGGCGTCGGAGAGCCACTGCCTGTCCACCTGCCAGCTCTGGTTGCCGATGAGCAGGGAAGCCTTGTCCGCCCCCAGGCTGACCAGGGTGGCGTAATAGAGGCCGCCGGTCTCGTCGGTGAGACTGATGAGGGCCGGATATTGCAGCGCCTGCAATTGCGCCAGGGAGGCTTCTCCCTCCTGGCAGCGCAGGCCCGCACGGGGGGCATTGTCGCAGGTTGCCTCCTCCAGCTCGGCCTGGTAGCCCCATACCTTGTAGAGATTCTGCATGGCGACGTCCGGCTCCAGCGCCTGATTGATGGCGCGGGTCAGCTGGGCTTGCTGCTCCGGCGTGTCATCCACCTTGACCGGTACCTCGACCTTGACCAGGGGGCGGGCTGGAAAGAATCCGAAGAATTGCCAGCCCCACCAGCCGGTGGCGACCAGCAGGGCGCCCACCAGGGCGACCGTGAGGCCGGATTGCCAGCTTCCCTCGTCGCGAATGCCGCTCACCTCATACGCGGACTGGCTGATGTCCCCGTGCACTATCTTGTGGCTGCCACGGGCGAAGGCGGCGATGAGGGCGCGGTCGCAGATGAGGTTGATGAGACGGGGAATGCCCCCGGAGAGGCGATGCAGGGTCTGGATGGCCCTGGGGGTGAAGATGGGCTGGACGCAGCCTGCGACCTGCAACCGGAAGCGGACATAGGCATCCACATCCTGGCGCGACAGCGGCAGCAGGTGATAGCGGGCGGTGATCCGCTGCGCCAGCTGGCGCAGCAGGGGCTGGCGCAGCATCTGTTGCAGCTCGGGCTGGCCGATGAGCACCACCTGCAGCAGTTTCTTCTCGTCTGTCTCCAGATTGGTGAGCAGTCGCAACTGCTCCAGCACGCCGGGCAGCAGGTGCTGGGCTTCATCCACCAGCACCACGCTGCGCTTGCCTGCCGCCAGATTCGCCAGCAGATGATCCCGGATAAGGTCGAACAATTGCTTGAGGCTGGCCTCTTCGCCGTAGGGCAACTGGAATTCGTCGCAGATGGCGGCCAGCAGATCCCGCTCGGTCAGAGAGGGATTGAGGATGTAGGCGATCTCGGTGTCGGCGGGCAATTGCTGCAGCAGGCAGCGGGAGACGGTGGTTTTTCCCGTACCCACTTCCCCGGTCAGCAGCACGAAGCCGCCACCGTCCTGCAACCCGTAGTTGAGGTGGGCGAGGGCCTCCCCGTGACGCTCGCTCATATAGAGGTATTTGGGGTTGGGCGAGATGGAGAACGGGGGCTCCGACAGACCGAAGAACTGTGTGTACATAAGGATCCATTCCATTGTTATGGGCGGCAGGTTAAAGCCTCCCAAAAGGGATGTCAAAGACCCGGATACCATAAGGGGAGCTGGCTCGAACCACGGGCTGAGTCGCCCGGGACGATGACGGAAAGCGGCCGCCCGGCCGAGTGATGACGAGCCCGGTGCGGTGGGGCACATCGTCTCTCTTGGCCAAAAGCGGTATCATCGGGGCAAGTTTATCGAGGGAGAGTGCGCGTGCAGATTTATCTGGTAGGAGGGGCGGTACGGGATCGCCTGTTGGGACTGCCCCAGGGTGACAGGGATCACCTGGTGGTCGGCGCCACGGTGGAGCAGATGCTGGGTCTCGGATTCACCCAGGTGGGCCGGGACTTTCCGGTCTTTCTTCACCCCAAAACTCAGCAGGAGTACGCCCTGGCGCGCACCGAGCGCAAGCAGGGGCAGGGTTACACCGGCTTCGTCTGCCATGCTGCCCCCGAGGTGACGCTGGAGCAGGATCTGCTGCGCCGGGATCTCACCATCAACGCCATCGCCGAAGATGAGGACGGGCAACTGCACGATCCCTACGGCGGCGTGCAGGATCTGGAGGCGCGGTTGCTGCGCCATGTCTCGCCGGCCTTTGCCGAGGATCCTCTGCGCATCCTGCGGGTGGCGCGCTTCGCCGCCCGTTTCCATGCCCAGGGGTTCGTGGTGGCCCCCGAGACGCTGGGGCTGATGCGCGAGATGACGGAGGCTGGAGAGCTGGCCCACCTGACCCCGGAGCGGGTCTGGAAGGAGCTGGAAAAAGTGCTGCTGGGGCCGACACCCCAGATCTTCTTCGAGGTGCTGCGCGAATGCGGCGCCCTCAAGGCGCTCTTCCCCGAGCTCGATGCCCTGTTCGGTGTGCCGGCCCCTGCCAGATGGCACCCGGAGATCGACACCGGCATCCACACCATGATGGTGCTGGCGCAGGCATGTCGTCTCTCCCCCGAACTGACCGTGCGCTTCGCGTCCCTCTGCCACGACTTTGGCAAGGGGCTGACCCCGCCCGCCTTCTGGCCGAGCCATCACGGCCATGGTCAGAAGGGGTTGCCGCTCATTCGCGATTTTTGCGAGCGCTTCCGGGTACCGAACGAGTGTCGCGACCTGGCGCTGCTGGTGAGCGACCTGCATACCCATATCCATATAGCCTTCGAGCTCAAGCCCGCGACCCTGCTCAAGGTATTCGACAAGGCCGATGCCTGGCGCAGACCGGAGCGCTTTGCCCAGCTGCTCGATGCCTGTCGCGCCGACTTCCATGGTCGTACCGGCTTCGAAGAGAAAGTCTACAGCCAGCCGGACTATGTCGCCGAGGCCCTGGAGGCGGCGCAGGCTGTGCCGGTCAAGGAGATAGTGGCGGCCGGCTTCAAGGGGGAGGCAATCCGCGAGCAGCTTGCCAAGCGGCGGCTCGATGCCATCAGCCGGGTGCGCGACGAGTGGACCTTCATCGAGGAGTAAACGCCGAAACCGATCGACGCTGAATAGACGGCGTGATATGCGCGAATCATAAAAAAAGCCCGGGTCAATGACCCGGGCTTTTTGTCGTGCGGCGTGGGCTGCTCAGGAGAAGCAGGCCTGCAACACGTAGAAGATGGCGATGGCCAGGATGGCGCCCGCGGGCAGGGTGATGACCCAGGAGACCACGATGTTGCGCAGCACGCCCAGGTTAAGGGCCGCGATGCCCCGTGCCAGACCGACGCCCATGACGGCACCCACCAGGGTCTGGGTGGTGGAGATGGGCAGACCGGTGCCGGAGGCGATCACCACGGTGGCGGCGGTGGCCAGCTGGGCGGCGAAGCCACGGCTCGGGGTCAGGTGGGTGATGCCGGTGCCGACGGTCGCCATCACCTTCTCGCCCATGGTGGCCAGACCGATGACGATGCCGATACCGCCAAGGGGCAGGATCCACCAGGCGATGTGGGAGCTGCCGCCGATCTCGCCGCCGGCCGCCACGATGGAGGCGACTGCAGAGAGCGGACCGATGGCGTTGGCCACGTCGTTGGAGCCATGGGCGAAGGCCATGGCACAGGCGGTGATGATCATCAGGATGCCGAACACCTTCTCCACGTTGGCGAAGTGCATCTTGCTGTCATCTTTCGGGTTGTACTGCTGGCCGCGGATATAGATCCAGCCAGCAAACGCCACCGCGATGGAGATGGCGACGGAGAGCAGCGCGCCTTCGCCATTGCTCAGGTGCAGACCGACGTGGGTCAGCCCTTTCTTGATGGTGACCAGGCAGATGACCAGGGACGTCAGGAACATGTAGAAGGGGACATAGCGCTTGGCGTTGTCCAGGGGATTGTCCGTGTTGAAGATGAGCTTCTGCACGCTGATGAACATGAAGTAGGCGATGATGCCCGAGATGGCCGGCGTGACTACCCAGGAGCCGACGATGCCGCCAAACTTGTTCCACTGTACCGCTTCCGGACCGATGCTCACCACGGCGAAGCCCACGATGGCGCCGATGATGGAGTGGGTGGTGGAGACGGGCCAGCCGAAATAGGAGGCCAGGATCAGCCACAGACCCGCAGCCAGCAGGGAGGCGATCATGCCGAGCACCAGCAGATCCGGCGTGTCGGCAAAGGCGTTGCTGTCAATGATGCCGCTGCGGATGGTTGCCGTCACTTCGCCACCGGCCAGATAGGCACCGGCAAATTCAAAGATCATGGCGATGATGATCGCCTGACGGATGGTCAGGGACTTGGTGCCGACCGATGTGCCCATGGCGTTGGCGACGTCGTTCGCACCAATGCCCCAGGCCATCAAAAAGCCGAACAAGGCCGCCACGAGCACCAAGGTGGTGCCGTAATTTGCGATAATGTCCATTAGTAGTGTTTACCCAGTCAGTCGATTACGAACGAGCCAGCATCAATTCCAGACGGGCGCCAACGCGCTCTGCCTGATCAGCCAGGTCACCTACCCATTCGAGGATCTTGTAGAGGAACATAACGTCGATCGGATTGTATTTGTGCTCAACGGCTTGCAGCTGTTGGCGCAGTCCGATCTGCATGGTGTCAGTATCGTCCTCGATGAGATCCAGCTGGTGGATCATCTCGGCAACCATTTCAACTTCACGTCCTTTAAAGCCGGTTTCGAGCAGCTCATCGAGTTCTCCGATGGCTTTTTCGGCTTGGGCGGTCGCATCGATACAGCGTTTGAGATAGGCCATGAAATCGGCGCGCATCTCGGTGGGGAATTCCATCTTGCGGCCAAGCATGCGACCGGAAATATCCTTGGCACGGTTGGCAATCTTGTCCTGCTGGGTCAAGAGCTCCAGCAGATCGGTACGGGCGACCGGCAGGAACAGGCCGCGAGGGAGTTTCAAGCGGATTTCGCGCTTGAGGATGTCCGCTTCTTTTTCCAGCTGGGCGATCTGTTGCCGGATCTTCTCGGCATCTTCCCAGCGGTCTTCGGCAACGGCATCAAAGAAGGGAATGAGCTGTTCGCAGCACACGTGAACCTTGACGATATGCTTCTGCAGCGGCTTGATGGGGGACTTGGCAAAAAGACCCAAAATAGTATTTACTGGCATGGCCAAACCTGTGTCGGTGAAAAAACACTCGATACGATTTTATGAGGGGCGCATGTTAACCGAACTGTGCCATCAATAAAACCGTGAATTAATCGTGAACTGTCGCTGGCATTATATCCTCGCGACCCTGAACATGCCCCCCAAAGTTGCCCGCCAGCCCGGAATGACTATGCAAACTGAGATCGAGATAAAGTTTTTCGTCACCAGCAATATTCAAGAATCACTCTCCAAGCTTCTGAATTCACTAGAGATTATCTCTTCCAATCAAGCCACTCTTGGCAACGTCTATTTCGACACGCCCGATCTGGGTTTGCGTGGGCTCGAGATGGGGTTGCGCATTCGTCGCAGCGATGATTTTTCCGAGCAGACCATCAAGTGCCGGGGGCAGGTCGTGGGCGGATTGCACGCCAGACCCGAGTACAACGCCCCGGTGGAGGGCACCATTCCGACCCTGTCTGCCTTTCCTGCCGATATCTGGCCGAGTCTGGCGGTGCGCGATGAACTCCAGAGCCGTCTGGTGGCCCAGTTCAGCACCGATTTCCTGCGCCGCCACTGGCTGATCGCATTCGGAGATGCCGAGATCGAGCTGGCCTGGGACCAGGGGGAGATTGCCGGTGCCCTGGGGCGTACCGGGATCGACGAGCTGGAGCTGGAGCTGAAATCCGGCGATGCCCGCGCCCTGTTCACCCTGGCGAGCAAGCTGGCGGCGCTGGGAGGATTGCGGCTGGGTGCCCAGTCCAAGGCGCAGCGCGGATACAGGCTGGCTGGGCTTGGCAAGCCACTGGCCGTGCAGCTCCTGCAAAGGATTGAGGGCAAAGATCAGAAGGCCAGCATTACCCTGGGTCTGCAGCACTGGCAGCATCATGAGCAGCTCTGGCTCGAGAGTGGCGATGCTGGCGAACAACAACGGGCGCTGCATGCTCTGCTCGAGGGGGTATCCCTGGTTGCCGAGGCGGCAGGCACGCTGACGGTGCCCCCCTCCTGGCTGGCCGACCTGCAGGCGCAACAGCGTCTGATGATGCAGGTGGCCGGGGATCGTGCATCACTGCATGCCCTGTTCCACCATGCCGACCTGGTGGGCCTGCAGCTGTCCATCGCGGCCTGGCTGCATCTGGGGGCGTGAATCCTCAGTGGTGCAGAGCGCAAAAAGGTGAGCCCGGGCTCACCTTTTTTATGGCAGTTGCACCTTGAGCGGCGCTATCAGTTCACCACGGCCACGTTGATGGTGCCGTTGCCCTGGGTCATGCGGACCCGGGCGCCAGGCACAAAGGTGGGGCTGGCCTTTTGTACCACCACGATGGATTCGCCGTTCTCTTTCTTGATCTCGAGCTCGACCCCGTCAACCTGGTTGAGTTTGTCCCCTGCCGCCTTGCCGGCCGCCGCACCCGCGATGGCGCCACCGGCCGCCGCGATGTCACTGCCACGACCGCCGCCTATGGTGCTGCCGAGCAGGCCGCCGACCACGGCACCGCCAATGGTGCCGATCAGGGAGTTCTCATCGGCCTGGATCTTGACGGGGCGGGTGGAGAGGATGGTGCCATAGCTGACGGTCTGTACCTGCTTGGCGCGATCCTTGGTGTAGACATCGCCGGAGTAGACGTCGCTGTTGGCACAGCCGGTGATGGCGGTGGTGGCCGCCAGCAGGGTGACGAGAGCAATACGTTTGAACATGATGGGCCTCCTGGGCGGGCATCGGATTAATCTGGTGATGAATTGCACTTTACGCCAACCAGATTGCGCATTAAACCCGCAAAGTGTAACCAATTATGTGGCCGGAAGGCTCCCGTGCCGGTGACGGATGGTCAGGTCAGGGCTTTTTCCAGCAGCAGGCGATCCTCGCCCGGCCCGAAGTAGCCTCTCTCTTCTGCCAACTGCTGATAACCCAGCCTGAAGTAGAGGCGCTGGGCCGGATTGGCGGGATCAACGGTCAGTCTGACCCGCTCAACTTCCAGTTTCAGCAGTCCCTGCTCCACCTGCAACATCATTTGTTCGGCAAGGCCGAAGCCGCGCGCTTCGGGGCGCACCGCGAGGGAGAGCAGCCAGCCCTGCGACCGATCCTGACCAAGCCCCCCCAGGGCATAGCCCAGCAGCCGGCCTTCCCGCTCCGCGACGACCAGCAGTTCGGGCCACAGATCCATGGCCTGGCGAAAGAAGAAACCGGGGTAGACATCCTCGCCGAAGACATCGGCATCTATCTGCCAGATGGCGTGCATGTCGGCGTGGGTGGCAAGGCGCAATACGGGGGACGAGTGCATCGGGGCTCCTCTGATCGGGTCTCTGCTGCGGGGCAGCCAAAAAGGAGGCACAGGGTAGAAGGGGCGGGGAGTCGATGCAAGGGGGGCATTTGTGGCATGCCGCAGATAAAGAAACAGGGCCCGCAGGCCCTGTGTCATCAGAGGAGGCTGGTCGCCTGCTCCAGCCAGGCGAGATCCTCGCCCTCCAGCTGCGGGCTCAGACGGCGGTAGACCTCCGCATGGTATTCGTTGATCCAGCGGAACTCCGCCGGACTCAGCAGGCTGCGATCGATGAGGCGGATGTCGAACGGCACATAGGTCAGTCGCTCGAAGCCCAGCATGGCGAGCTCGCCGCGGGCTTCCTGCTCGGTCACCACCACCAGGTTTTCACAGCGGATGCCGAAGGCATCTTCGCGGTAGTAGCCCGGCTCGTTGGAGAGCACCATGCCCGGCTGCAGGGCCACCAGGCTGCCCTTGGGGGCGATGCGCTGCGGGCCTTCGTGCACGCTGAGGAAGTGGCCGACTCCGTGTCCGGTGCCATGGTCGTAGTTGTAACCGGCTTGCCACAGGGGCATGCGGGCCAGCACGTCGAGCTGGATGCCGGCAGTGCCACGGGGGAAGCGGGCCTGATCCAGGGCAATATGACCCTGCAGTACCCGGGTAAACATGGCTCTGTGCTCGTCGGTTACCTCACCCACCTTGACGGTGCGGGTGATGTCGGTGGTGCCGTCCAGGTACTGGGCGCCGGAGTCCACCAGATAGATGCTGTCCTGGCCGAAGGCGCGCGGGGTACCGTTGGTGTGGCGGTAGTGGCACATGGCGGCGTTGGGGCCGAGTGCCGAGATGGTGTCGAAGCTCGGCTCCACATAGTGCTCCTGCTCGTGGCGGAAGGCTTCCAGCTGGTCGGCCAGGGTGCCTTCGTCCACACCGTCGAACTCGCCGCTGGCGATCAGGCGATCCAGCCAGGCCAGGAAGCGGGTGACGGCAACGCCGTCGCGCAGGTGGGCGGCACGCATGCCGGCCAGCTCCACGGGGTTCTTGCACGCCTTGGGCAGCATGGTGGGATCCTGGCCGGCCACCAGAATGGCGCCCGCCTCTTCCATCACGAGCTGGGTCCAGGCGTTGGCGGTGTTGGGGTCGGCCAGCACCTTCTGCTGATCCTCGCCGATGCGCTGCAACACGTCACCCAGCTTGTCGATGGGGTAGACGGAGACATCCTGCCCCACGTGCTGACTGAAGGCGAAGCAGTCGATCTTGTCGGTATCGACGAAGAAATCCATGGTGGTGTTGGCGTAGAGCACCGCAAAGCCCAGCACCACCGGCAGGCGTTCCACGTCGCGACCACGCAGGTTGAGCAGCCAGTTGATGGGTTCGGCCTGGGTCAGCAGCACCGCATCCAGCCCGCGCTTGCGCAGATCGCTGGCCAGCATTTCGCGCTTGGCCTGGCTGGACTGGCCCGCCAGCTCCTCGCTGTAGAGGATGACAGGGCTCTTGGTCGGAGCGGGACGATCGCTCCAGTGCAGATCGATGGGGTTCTCGTCGATGCGCACCAGCTCGATGCCGCGCTCGGTCAGCACGGCGTTGGCGTTCTGATACCAGGCCAGGCTGTGCAGGCGGGCATCGAAACCGACCCGGGAGCCTGAGGGCAACTGCTCCGCCAGCCACTGCACGTGGGGGTCTTCATTGAGGTGGAGAAACTCGAACAGCTCGGCCGGCGCCTGCATGCGCGCCTGCACGGTATAACGACCGTCGATGAACAGGGCCGCCCGATGCGCCATGATGATGGCGAGCCCGGCGGAGCCGTTGAAACCCGTGATCCAGTCCAGCCGCTCGGCATAGGCGGGAATGTACTCCCCCAGATGCTCGTCGTCGTGAGGAACGATGAAGGCGTCCAGCTCCAGCGTGGCCAGTGTGGCCCTGACCTGGGCGACGCGGGTTTCAATAATCTCGAAATGGTTCATGTCGTTATTGCCAGCTTGTGGTGATGTGAGTGTTCATTGATGGTGGCCGCTTGCCAGGATCTGTCTGATCGATTGGCCTGCCGCCTCGATGTGTTGCTTGAGCAGTACCACTGCCTCGTGCTTGCGCCGGGCGCGGCACAGTTCAAGGAGTCGGGCGTGCTCCCGCTCGGCCTTGTCCACGCCGCCCTGGGCGAACAGCAGTTCGAAACGCACATAGCGGTCGCAGCTCAGATTGATCTGGGCGATCAGTTCCAGTGCCTGGGGGCGATTGGCTGCCTGGTAAAGGGTGGCGTGAAAGCGGTGATTCAACTCGGCCCAGTGTTCGATCTGGGTGCCAGACTCCAGCGCCAGATCAAACTGGGCGAGGATGGCTTGCGCCTGGGCGAAGGTCTCCTCCGTCATCAGGTCGACGGCGTGGAACAGGGTATCGGCTTCGAGCAGTGCCCGCAAATAAAAGAGCTCCTCGATGGCCGAGGCATCCAGCATGGTCACCACGGCGCCGCGATGGGCCTCGAACTTCACCAGCCCCTGGGCTTCCAGTTGCATCAGGGCTTCCCGCACCGGGATGCGGCTCACCGCCAGCTCCTTGGCGATGGCGTCCTGGCGCAGGGGGGCGCCCGCTGCAAACTCGCCACGCAATATCCGGCCGCGGAGGTTCTCCATCACCATCTGGGTTCGGGTCTTGTAAGGTGGGGTCATGCTGGGGTCACGGGCAGGTTGCAAAATTGTATATTGTATAAAGTTTGGCTGAATCTAACGCGCAAGGGCCGTCAAGGCAAGGCTTGGCGGGAGCCATATGCCGCGCATCGGCCAAAAAAATACCGGCCAGCAGGGCTGACCGGTACGGGATTGCGAGACGCGAGGCGCGTTTCTTACAACTGCGGGCCCGCCGCGACCAGGCGTTTGCCTTCGTCGTTGTCGGTGAAGCGCTCGAAGTTCTTGATGAAGCGCCCGGCCAGATCGGCCGCCTTGGCATCCCACTCGGCCTGGTCGGCGTAAGTGTCTCGCGGATCCAGGATGGCGGGGTTGACGCCCGGCAGCTCGGTCGGCACTTCCAGATTGAACACTGGCAGTACCTTGGTCGGCGCCTTCTCGATGGAACCATCCAGGATGGCGTCGATGATGCCACGGGTATCCTTGATGGAGATCCGCTTGCCGGTGCCGTTCCAGCCGGTGTTGACCAGATAGGCTTCAGCCCCTGCCGCTTCCATCCGTTTCACCAGCTCCTGGCCGTACTTGGTCGGGTGCAGGCTGAGGAAAGCCGCGCCGAAGCAGGAGGAGAAGGTCGGGGTCGGCTCTGTGATGCCGCGCTCGGTACCGGCCAGTTTGGCGGTGAAGCCGGACAGGAAGTGGTACTTGGTCTGCTCCTTGGTCAGCTTGGCGACCGGGGGCAGCACACCGAAGGCGTCTGCGGTCAGGAAGATCACCTTGGTGGCGTGACCCGCCTTGGAGACCGGCTTGACGATGTTGTCGATGTGATAGATGGGGTAGGAGACCCGGGTATTCTCGGTGCGGGAACCATCGTCGAAGTCGATGGTGCCATCGGCGGCCACGGTCACGTTCTCCAGCAGCGCATCGCGGCGGATGGCGTGGTAGATGTCCGGCTCGGCCTCTTCGGAGAGCTTGATGGTCTTGGCGTAGCAGCCCCCTTCGAAGTTGAACACGCCGTGATCATCCCAGCCGTGCTCGTCATCGCCGATCAGCTGACGCTTGGGATCGGTGGAGAGGGTGGTCTTGCCGGTGCCGGAGAGGCCGAAGAAGATGGCCACGTCCCCATCCTTGCCCACGTTGGCGGAGCAGTGCATGGAAGCGATGCCGCGCAGGGGCAGGAAGTAGTTCATCATGGAGAACATGCCCTTCTTCATCTCGCCACCGTACCAGGTGCCGCCGATGAGTTGCATCTTCTCGGTCATGTTGAAGGCGACGAAGTTCTCGGAATTGAGACCCTGCTCCTTCCAGTTCGGGTTGGTGCACTTGGCACCGTTCATCACCACGAAGTCCGGTTTGAAGGTCTTCAGCTCCTCTTCGCTCGGGCGGATGAACATGTTCTTCACGAAGTGCGCCTGCCAGGCCACCTCGGTGATGATGCGCACCGCCAGGCGGGTGTCCGGGTTGGCGCCGCAGAAGCCGTCCACCACGAACAGACGCTTGCCGGAGAGCTGTTTGGTGACCAGCCCTTTCAGATGTGACCACACTTCCGGGGTAATCGCCTTGTTATCGTTTTTACCCTGGTCAGACCACCACACAGTATCCTGGGTAGTGGCATCTTTGACGATATATTTATCTTTAGGGGAGCGGCCGGTAAAGATGCCGGTGTTGACGTTGACGGCGCCAAGCTCGGTGACGACGCCACGTTCGAAGCCCTCAAGGTCTGAGCGGGTCTCTTCAGCGAAAAGCTGCTCATAGGAGGGGTTGCGAACGATTTCCTGGCTGTTTTTGATACCGTATTGGTCCAGCTTCAGTTGTTGGGCCAGGGTGGGTTCTACCACGATTGTCATTGTATTCTCCTGGGTTCAGAGGTGTGTAGGGTTCTATCTGACGATCATGCTACCACCTAGGTGGTAGTTTTTAGCGATCGCCATCAAACTTTATAAAATAGGGTATTTTTTTGTTATTTAAGTTAAAGGCGGGTTTTGCCCGCCTTTGATTAGTGTAACTGGTTTGCATCATTACCGGGAGCCCTGCTGAACAGGGTTTCGATGTCTATCCCGTCGAATTCGTAGTGGGCGCCGCAGTAATCGCAGTGCATGTCGATCTTGCCGAGCTCCTGCACCATGGATACCGCTTCCTCCTTGTCTATCTGCAGCAAGGCCCCTTCGCAACGGGCGCGGGAGCAGGTGCAGCGGAACTCGATGGCCTGGGGATCGAACACCCGTACCTTGTCCTGGTGGTAGAGGCGGTAGAGGATCTCTTCCGCGTCCAGACCGAACAGCTCCTCGTCCTTGATGGTGGTGGTGAGCTGGACCAGGTGGTCGAAATCTTCGCTGTGATCCTCGCTCTGGGCCGGCAGCTCCTGCAGCAGGATGCCCGCAGCACGGGGCTCGCCCTCGTGGTGGCCGGTGCGGATCCAGAGGCGGGTGGCCAGTTGTTCGGACTGGGCGAAGTAGTGCTCCAGGCAGGCCGCCAGGGTGTCGGCCTCCAGGGCGATGATGCCCTGATAGCGCTCTCCCTGATCCGGGGTGATGGTGATGACCAGATGGCCGTTGCCGATCAGGCTTTGCAGCTTGCCGTCCGTAGGTAGTTCCCCTTCATAGCGTGCCACGCCGCGCAATTGCTGGTTGTTGTCGCCGTTGATGACGGCCAGACGCACCGGACCGTCCCCCTGCAGCTGCACCGTGATGGAGCCTTCGAACTTTAGGGTGGCGGTCAGCAGGCTGGTGGCAACCAGCAGCTCGCCCAGCAGGTGCTGCACCTGTACCGGGTAGTTCTGGGCGTCGATGATGTGGCGGTAGGTACGATCCAGCTGGACCAGCTCCCCACGCACTTCGTACTCTTCGAACAGATAGCGATACAGGAGGTCTTGGTTACTCATCATGGTTTCCTAGGATGTTCTTGGGGAAAAATAAACACATTGTTAAACAGGTGGTTAGGAACTAATTCCTCCACCTGTCGTCATAAAGGGGCCACAGACGCGGATTAGGATTGCTTGACCCGGATAAGCTGGCGTCGCTCCTGCTTGTCGGGTCGGCGCTCCGGGCTTGGGGCAAACTGGCTGTTGAAGCGGCGGGCTTCGCTGTTTTCGGCCCGTTTCTTCAGGCTGGCCTCTGTCTCTTCATAGAGTTGCTGGGCCAGCGGGGCGGATTTGCGCTGCTCGCTCACCTCGAGCACCCGCACCTCCCGCTCGTCCTGGCCTTGCCAGAATCGAACCAGGGCGCCGACCTCGACCGCCTTGCCCGGCTTGGTGCGCTGGCCGTTGTAGTGCACCTTGCCGCCGTCGATCTGATCCCGCGCCAGACTGCGGGTCTTGTAAAAGCGGGCGGCCCACAGCCACTTGTCGAGACGGACCTGAGTGATGCTTTGTGCTGGATTCGACATGGATCGGCTCCGGGATGGCTGAAAAGGTGCCTGATTATACCAGAGGCGGGCCCCGGGATAGAAACAGGGGGCATCCGGGTGTGACGGAAACTGAATTTTCACCCCTTGGTCCCATCCGGTCGGTTGTCTCTGGGTCCATTGCCGTACACAATAGCCAACCGACTTGGATGCCAGACAATTTTGAGAAAGATGACGCTACCGTTCAGGGATGATTTGTTGACTTCCCTTCTGGCTCGCTGCAAGGCCATGCCACTCTCCCGTTTCAGCCAGCCCCTGTTCTGGCTTCTGCTGCTGTTGCTGGCCCAGCAGAGTGCCGTGCTCACCTGGCGCCTGTACGAACTGGCCCAGCCCGCTCCCCTGACCCCCTGGCAACCCTCGGTCACCTCGGTGCAGGGGAGTGGTGGCGATCGCCTCGATCTTGGCAACCTCAGCCGCCTCTCTCTCTTTGGCAAGGCGCTGCAACCCCAGGCGGACAAGGCGGCAGAGACGGTGGCGGCGGATGCCCCGAAAACCCAGCTCAACGCCCAGCTCAACGGGGTGCTGGCAAGCTCGGATCCCGCCAAGTCCATCGCCATCATCGCCCATAACGGGACACAGAACTCTTACGGCATCGGGGACTACATCGACGGTACCCAGGCCAGGATCCGCCAGGTGTTTGCCGATCGGGTCATCATCGCCCGGGACGGCCGTGACGAGACCCTGATGCTGGACGGGGAAGAGTATGGCAAGCCCCTGCCCAAACCGGCCCGCCAGGAGGGGCTCTCCTCCGTGCGCAGCGAACTGCTGGGCAACCCGGGCAAGATCACCGATTACCTCAATATTTCTCCGGTCCGGGTGGACGGTCGCATGACCGGCTATCGCCTCAACCCGGGTCGCAATCCGGAACTGTTCAATCAACTCGGACTGGTCGCCAACGATCTGGCGGTCAGCATCAACGGCCTGGATCTGCGTGACAACGCCCAGGCCATGCAGGCGATGCAGCAGGTGGCGGGCGCCACGGAAATGACCGTCACCGTCGAGCGGCAAGGACAGCTCTACGACGTCTATGTCGGCTTGTCAGAATAATGAATTGGAGTAGCACCAAGAATGACAAATAAAGGGAAGGGCTGGCGTCTGGCCACCATGGCGGCAGCCTTGATGATGGCCGGTTCTGCCTGGGCCACCGAGTATTCCGCCAGTTTCAAGAACGCCGACATCGAGGAGTTCATCAACACGGTCGGCAAGAACCTGAACAAAACCATCATCATAGAGCCATCGGTACGCGGCAAGATCAACGTGCGCAGCTATGACCTGCTCAACGAGGATCAGTACTACCAGTTCTTCCTGAGCGTGCTCGACGTTTACGGCTTTGCCGTGGTGCCCATGAACAACGGCGTGCTCAAGGTGGTGCGCTCCAAGGATGCCAAGACCTCGGCCATCCCCGTGGTGGATGACACCAACCCCGGCGTGGGTGACGAGATGGTGACCCGGGTGGTACCGGTGCGCAATGTCTCGGTCCGTGAACTGGCCCCCCTGCTGCGTCAGCTCAACGACAACGCCGGCGGCGGCAACGTGGTCCACTACGAGCCCTCCAACGTGCTGCTCATCACCGGCCGCGCCGCCGTGGTCAACCGCCTGGTGGAGGTGGTTCGCCGGGTGGACAAGGCGGGGGATCAGGACATGGACGTCATCAAGCTCAAGTTCGCCTCCGCCGGCGAGATGGTGCGGCTGGTGACCAACCTCAACAAGGATGGCAGCAATCAGGGGGCCAACGCCTCGCTGCTGCTCTCCCCCAAGGTGGTGGCCGACGAGCGCACCAACTCCGTGGTCATCAGCGGCGAGCCCAAGGCCCGTGCCCGCATCATCCAGATGGTGCGCCAGCTCGACCGGGATCTGCAGAGCCAGGGCAACACCCGGGTCTTCTACCTGAAATATGGCAAGGCCAAGGATCTGGTGGACGTCCTCAAGGGGGTCAGCTCCAGCATCGCCGCCGACAAGAAGGGCGGGGCGGCTGCCACGGCCACGGGCGGCGCCAGCATCGGCGGCGGCCAGCTCGCCATCTCCGCCGACGAGACCACCAATGCCCTGGTGATCACCGCCCAGCCGGACGTGATGGCCGAGCTGGAGCAGGTCATCGCCAAGCTCGACATTCGCCGTGCCCAGGTGCTGGTGGAGGCCATCATCGTCGAGATATCGGATGGTGACGGCATGAACCTCGGGGTGCAGTGGGCCAACACCAATGGCGGCGGCACCCAGTTCACCGACACCGGTCTGCCCATCGGCTCCCTGGCCATCGCCGCCAAGGATTACAAAGACAACGGCAACACCGACGGCCTGTCATCCCTGGCGGGCAGCTTCAGCGGCATGGCGGCAGGCTTCTATCACGGGGACTGGGCGGCGCTGGTGACGGCGCTCTCCACCAACAGCAAGAACGACATCCTCTCCACCCCGAGCATCGTCACCATGGACAACAAGGAAGCCTCCTTCAACGTCGGTCAGGAAGTGCCGGTGCAGAGCGGCTCCCAGAGCTCCACCACCAGCGATCAGGTGTTCAACACCATAGAGCGCAAGACGGTGGGGACCAAGCTGGTGGTGACGCCCCAGATCAACGAAGGAGATTCCGTGCTGCTCAACATCGAGCAGGAGGTCTCCAGCGTGGCACAGAAGCAGGCGACCGGGACCGCCAACCTGGGCCCCACCTTCGATACCCGCACCGTGAAGAACGCCGTGCTGGTCAAGAGCGGCGAGACAGTGGTGCTGGGTGGCCTGATGGACGAACAGACCCAGGAGCAGATCTCCAAGGTGCCCCTGCTTGGGGACATTCCGGTGCTGGGTTACCTGTTCCGTTCCTCCAAGACCTCCACCGCCAAGCGCAACCTGATGGTCTTCATCCGCCCGACCATATTGCGTGACGCCAATGTCTACTCCGGGGTCTCCAGCAACAAGTACACCCTGTTCAGGGCCGAGCAGCTGAGCCGGGCTGCGGAAGAGGGCTATGCCACCTCGCCGGCTCGCCAGGTGCTGCCCGCCTATGGCCAGGACGTGATGATGTCCCCCGAGGTGCAGCAGCAGATCCAGAGAATGCAGGCCCAGCAGCAGGCGACCGCCACCGGCGTGCGCGCCCAGGTGCAGGAGCAGCCCTTCGTGCAGAGCAAGCCCTGATGGCCGCCTACCAGCTCGATGGCAGCGAGCTGCCGGCTCCCCTGCCGGAACTGCCGTTCGCGTTTGCCCGCAACTTCGGGGCCATCCTGACCGAGCGCCAGGGTGCCCCGGTGCTGCTCTGTCGTCAGGGGATCTCTCCCCAGACCCTGCTGGAGGTGCGGCGGGTGGCGGGCTGTGCCTTCGCGGTGGAGCAGCTTGGCAACGACGAGTTCGAGACGCTCCTGATGGCCCACTATCAGCGTGACTCCTCCGAGGCGCGCCAGCTGATGGAGGATCTCGGCAACGAGATGGACTTCTTTGCCCTGGCCGAAGAGCTGCCCCAGAGCGAGGATCTGCTGGATGCCGACGACGACGCCCCCATCATTCGCCTCATCAATGCCATGTTGAGCGAGGCGATAAAAGAAGAGGCGTCCGACATCCACATCGAGACCTTCGAGCGGGCCCTGGTGATCCGTTTTCGCATCGATGGGGTGCTGCGGGAGATCCTGCGCCCCCATCGCAAGCTCGCCTCCCTGCTGGTGTCGCGCATCAAGGTCATGTCGCGCATGGACATCGCCGAGAAGCGGGTGCCGCAGGATGGTCGCATCTCACTGCGCATCGGCGGCCGGGCGGTGGACGTGCGTGTCTCCACCATGCCCTCCAGCTACGGCGAGCGGGTGGTATTGCGACTGCTCGACAAGAACAACGTGCGCCTCGAGCTCAAGCAGCTCGGCATGACGCTGGCCAACCGCAACATCATCAGCGAACTCATTCGCAAGCCCCACGGCATCATCCTGGTGACGGGCCCGACCGGTTCGGGCAAGTCCACCACCCTTTATGCGGCCCTCTCGGAGATCAACTCCCGGGATCGCAACATCCTGACCGTCGAAGACCCCATCGAATATGACCTCGAAGGGGTGGGCCAGACCCAGGTCAACAGCAAGGTGGACATGACCTTCGCCCGGGGCCTGCGCGCCATTCTGCGCCAGGATCCGGACGTGGTGATGGTGGGGGAAATCCGTGACCTCGAGACCGCCCAGATCGCAGTGCAGGCATCCCTCACCGGTCACCTGGTGATGTCGACCCTGCACACCAACACCGCCATCGGCGCCATCACCCGGATGCGGGACATGGGGATCGAGCCCTTCCTGCTCTCCTCGTCGCTCCTGGCGGTACTTGCCCAGCGGCTGGTGCGCACCCTCTGCCCGGATTGCCGCGCACCGCACCCTGTCACCGAGCAGGAGCGTGTTGCCATGGGCATCGAGCTTGCGCCGGATCAGCAGATCTGGCGTCCGGTGGGCTGCGAGCAGTGCAACCACACCGGCTATCGCGGCCGGACCGGCATCCACGAGCTGGTGGTGGTGGACGAGGCGGTGCGCGAGGCGATCCACAGCGCCAGCGGCGAGCTCGCCATCGAGCGGCTGATCCGGGGTCACACCCCCAGCATCCGCCGCGACGGCATCGACAAGGTGCTCAAGGGGCAGACCAGCCTCGAAGAGGTGCTGCGCGTGACCCGGGAAGACTGAGATGGCGGCATTTGAATACAAGGCCCTCGACGGCAAGGGGCGCAACAAGAGCGGCGTGCTGGAAGGGGATTCCGCCCGCCAGGTGCGCCAGTTGCTGCGCGAGCAGGGGCTGACCCCCCTCGAGGTGAACGAGACCACCGAGAAGGCCAAGCGGGAGGCGAACCGCTTCGTGCTGTTTCGCCGTGGCGCCTCCACCGCAGAACTGGCCCTCATCACCCGCCAGCTGGCGACCCTGGTGGGGGCCGGTCTCACCATCGAAGAGGCCCTCAAGGCGGTCGCCGAGCAGTGCGAGAAGGCCCACCTGCGCAGCCTGGTGGCGACGGTGCGCAGCAAGGTGGTGGAGGGGTATTCCCTGGCCGATTCGCTGGGGGCCTTCCCCCATGTGTTCGACCAGCTGTTCCGCTCCATGGTGGCGGCCGGCGAGAAGTCCGGTCACCTGGAGAAGGTGCTCAACCGTCTCGCCGATTACACCGAGCAGCGCCAGCACATGCGCACCAAGCTGCTGCAGGCGATGATCTATCCCATCGTCCTCACCCTGGTGGCGGTGGGGGTCATCTCCATACTGCTCACCGCCGTGGTGCCCAAGGTGGTGGCCCAGTTCGAACACATGGGCCAGCAACTGCCGGGCACCACCCGTTTCCTCATCGGCACCAGCGAGCTGTTGCAGCACTACGGCCTCTGGTTCCTGCTGCTCCTTGGCATTGGCGGCCTGATCTGGCGCTGGTGGCTGACCGACGACAAGCGTCGTCGTCGCTGGCACCAGGTGATACTGCGCCTGCCGGTGATCGGTCGGGTCAGCCGCGGTCTCAACACCGCCCGCTTTGCCCGCACCCTGAGCATCCTCAACGCCAGCGCCGTCCCCCTGCTGGAGGGAATGAAGATCGCCGGCGAAGTGCTCTCCAACGACTATGCCCGCATGCGCATCGGTGAGGCCACCGAGCGGGTGCGGGAGGGGACCAGCCTGCGCAAGTCGCTGGATGAAACCAGAATTTTTCCGCCCATGATGCTGCACATGATCGCCTCGGGCGAGCAGAGCGGCGAGCTCGACAGCATGCTGGAGCGGGCGGCGGACAACCAGGACAGGGAGTTCGAAACCCAGGTGAACATCGCCCTCGGGGTGTTCGAGCCCATGCTGGTGGTCTCCATGGCCGGGGTGGTGCTGTTTATCGTGATGTCGATCCTGCAGCCGATCCTGGAGCTCAACAACATGGTGAATTTGTGAGGCTGGCGTGCGTGTGACATCGGTCGATCCCGCGGTCAACTCGCTCGAGCTCAACAATATGGTGAATCTGTGAGGGTCGGGTGCCCGAATAGGCTTCGCCATTCGAACCTGCAAATTCAATCGAACGATCGTGGTTTAACAGTTAATCGTTGATGGCTCATGCCATCTCATTTCGTTAGGGAGTCAGTCATGCAAAAGCGTCGTCAATCGGGTTTTACCCTGCTGGAAGTGATGGTGGTCATCGTGATCCTGGGGATCCTGGCCAGCCTGGTGGTGCCCAACCTGATGGGCAACAAGGAGAAGGCGGATCAGCAAAAAGCGGTCTCCGACATAGTGGCGCTGGAAAACGCCCTCGACATGTACAAGCTGGACAACAACCGCTACCCGACCACCGAGCAGGGGCTGGATGCCCTGGTCAACAAGCCGACCGCATCCCCTGAGCCGCGCAGCTACCGTGAAGGGGGCTACATCAAGCGCCTGCCGCAGGATCCCTGGGGCAACCAGTACCAGCTGCTGAGCCCGGGCCAGTTCGGCAAGATCGACATCTTCTCCATGGGGATGGACGGCGAAGCCGGGACCGATGACGACATCGGCAACTGGAACCTGAAGGACTTCCAATAAGTGATTCTGCCGCGTCGTGCTCACCGGGCCACCCCGGGGCTGCCTGCATGAAGGTGGCCTCTTCGGCCCGTCACCAGGCCGGTTTTACTCTGCTGGAAGTGTTGCTGGTGGCCATGTTGATGGGACTGGTGGCGACCGCCGTCACCCTCAGCATGGGGGGCGCCAGAGGGGATCGGGAGCTCGACAAGCAGGCGCGCCGCTTCATGGCGACCCTGCAGCAGGCCCAGGAGTATTCGGTCATGGATGGCAGGCTGCTGGGGCTGCGGGTCGAGGAGAACGGCTGGCAGTTTATGTCCCGGGATCCCAAGGATCGCAAGTGGCGCGCACTGACCGGTGACAAGCTGCTGGGGCCGGTGACGTTGCCGGAGGGGATGACCCTGGCGGTGGAGCTGGAAGGTTTCAACTGGCGTACTGCGTCGGACGAACGCCAGGAGCAGGGTCGGGACGAGCGCGAGCGGACACCCCAGATCCTGGTCTTTCCGGGGGGAGAGCTCTCTCCCTTCGTGCTGACCCTGAGCCAGCAGGACGAGGATCTGCACTACCTGCGCACTGTCAGGGGGGACGAGTTCGGTCGTCTCTCCCTGTTGCAGGATGAAGAGGAAGAAGAGTGAGGAGCGTCAGGCCCGCAGGGGGCGTTCTAGCGCGTCGCACCGCTCTGTCGGGCGGCCCCGCCCAGGGGCGCGGCATGACGCTGCTGGAGGTCATGGTGGCCCTGGCGGTGTTTGCCATCGCCGGGCTGGCGGTGATGAAGACCGCGAGCGAACACCTGGCCGGCCTCAATTATCTGGAGCAGAAGACCCTGGCGACCTGGGTGGTGGAGAATCAGCTGGTGCAGCAGAAGCTCGAAGGCAAGTGGCCGGGAGACAGCTGGGTGGAAGGGGACGAGGAGATGGCTGGGCAGACCTGGTACTGGCGCTATCGCGGCGTCGCCACGGCGGACAGCAACTTCAGGGCGCTGGACATGGAAGTGCGCACCGCCCCCAAGGCCGAGAGCCCGGTGGCCATGATCCGGACCTATCTCAGCCGATGAACATTCATCAACGTGCGTCCATGATCCGGAGCCGGTGTCAGCCGATGCTCCAGAGCAACACCCGCCCATCGCACCACCGCGGCTTTACCCTGCTTGAGATGCTGGTGGCCATCGCCATCTTCGCCACCCTGAGCCTGGGGGCCTATCAGGTGCTGCAAGGGGTGCTGACCAGCGACGAGGTGGCCAAGCGCAAGGAGGCCCGCCTCTCGGAACTGCAGCTCGCCTTCAGCCTGCTGGAGCGGGACGTCACCCAGATGGTGCCGCGCAGCGGTCGCATCGACGGCGAGAACAACAAGGTGCTGCTGGCGGCGTCCCGCTTCGGCCAGCAGAGCGACGATTGGGGCATGGCCTTCATTCGCGGCGGCTGGCTCAATCCGGACGGCATACTTCCGCGCTCCGGCCTGCAACGGGTGGGTTGGCGTCTCAAGGGGCAGACCCTTGAGCGGTTGAGCTACCTCTATCCGGATCCGGCCATTGGCACCGAGCCGCGCATTCAGCCCGTGCTGACCGGCGTGACGGCGCTGCGCCTCTATTTCTACGACAAGGGACAGTGGAAGGAGGAGTGGACCCAGCGCGACCTGCTGCCCTACGGGCTGGCGGTGGAGCTGGAGCTTGAAGATTACGGCACCATCCGTCGCCAGTTCCTGATCGGAGCCGGTGGCCAGAGGGCAGAGAATGGTAACTGATCGTCGTTTTCCCCTGTCCGTCACGGAGGATGACGGCACTATTCGACGTCGCCAGTTCCTGATCGGAGCCGGTGGTCAGAGGGCAGAGAATGGTAACTGATTGCCGTTTTCCCCTGTCCGTCACGGAGGATGACGGCACTATTCGACGTCGCCAGTTCCTGATCGGTGCTGGTGGCCAGAGGGCGGACAATGGCAATTAAGCGCCCCCGCCCTCCTTTGGCCCCCGGCAGACAGCGGGGCATGGCCCTGCTGGTGGTGTTGCTCATCCTCGCGGTGATGGTGATCGTCGCCAGCAACATGAGCGGCCGCCTGCAACTGGAGCTGCGCCGCACCGCCAACCTCACCCTGGGCAAGCAGGCCTGGTGGTATGCCATGTCGGCGGAGGCCCTGGTGATCAAGGTGCTGAACCAGGACTTCAAGGATGACCCGGATCGGGTGAGTCTGGGACAGAACTGGGCGCGGGAGGACGGGGTCTTCCCGGTGGAGGATGGCACCCTCTCGGGCCGGGTGCGGGATCTGCAATCCTGCTTCAACCTCAACAGCCTGAGCGTGCCCCTCAAGGAGGGGGAGAACGGCGACGATCTCGAGGCCCAACCTTACCAGTTCAAGGTGTTCCGGGCCCTGCTCGCCCAGCTCGAGGTGGATGATTACGAAGCGGTACAGCTGACGGACGCCATCCGCGACTGGACCGACAAGGATACCCAGCTGGTCTCGAGCAACGGGGCCGAGGATGCCTACTACGAGGGACTCAATCCCCCCTACCTGGTGGCTAACCAGCGGATGCTGGGCACCGACGAATTGCGGGCGGTGCGCGGGGTGAGCGCCAGCCTGTACGCCCGGTTGGCCCCCTATGTGTGCTCCCTGCCCAATGACAAGCTGGTGGTGAACATCAACACCATCCGGCCGGAGCAGGCGGCCCTGCTGGTGGGGCTCTACCAGGGGAAGATCGGGCTGGACGATGCCAAGCGGGTGCTGACCAGCCGCCCCAAGAAGGGGTGGAAGAACAAGCAGGAGATGACGGAACAGTTGCAGGTTCAGCCGGGTGCCATCACCGGGCTGGATGGCGCCCTGGACATCAAGAGCAGCTTCTTCGAGGCCCGCCTGCTGGCGGAAGTGGGGGAGACCCGCGCCAGGCTTGAGACCGTCTTCCAGCGTGGCAAGGACAACAAGCTGGTGATGCTGCGTCGCCTGAGCGGCGGCGCCGAATAACAAGGGGGCGTGGGGCGGTTCAGCTGACCTGCGCATCTCCCGATTGGACTGCAACCCATGGCTGTGCGCCCGCCCCCTGAGGGGGCGCGGGCATGGCAGGAGAGACATTAGTGAGCGAGAGTCTGGTCATCCGTCTGGGGACCAATGCGCAGCAGCCAGTGCACTGGCTGGTCTGGTCGGCGCAGGAGCAGGAGATCATCGCCTCCGGCATCCTGGCCTCGGCGCACGCCCTCGGCGAGCTGCAGGAGCGTGCCGGTGGTCGCCCCGTGGTGACCCTGGTGCCCGGCAGCGATCTTATCTTCCGGCGGGTCAATCTGCCGGGCAAATACAGCCGCCAGAGTGCGGCGGCCCTGCCCTATCTGCTGGAGGAGCAGATCGCCTCAGACGTGGACGATCTGCACCTGGTGGTGCTCGGCCATCAGGGCCGCGAGGTGGATCTGATGGCGGTGGACAAGGGGAAGATGCAGTCCTGGCTCGGCTGGCTGGAGCAGGCAGGGCTCAAGACCCTGCACCTGCTGCCCGACGTGCTGGCGCTGCCGCTTGCCGCCGATGGCTGGTCAGCCCTGCAACTGGGGGAGGAGTGGCTGGTCCGCCAGGGCCCCCGTCAGGGCATAGTGGCGGAGGAATCCCTGCTGGCCATGCTGCTGGCAGCGCAGACCGAACCCGTCACCCTTCACTGCCATACTCCCATCCCCGCCATGGCGGCGGGCAACTGGCAGGGGGCTGACCCGGAACTGCCCATGCTGTTGCTGGCGAAAGGGGCGCTGACCTGCCAGGCCAACCTGCTGCAGGGGCCCTATCGTCCCCAGACCGAATACGCCCGCTACTGGTTGCAGTGGCGCAAGGTGGCGGTGCTGGCAGGCGTATTGTTGCTGGTGGCCCTGGTGCAACGCGGTGTGCATCTGCACCAGCTGACGGAACAGGACAAGGCCCTCAAGGCGGAGATCCGGCAGGTCTACACCCGGATCTTCCCGGGGGAGACGCGCATCGTCAACGTGCGCAGCCAGATGACCCAGCACCTCCAGCAGTTGGGGCAGGCTCCCCAGGATGGCGTCCTGTTGCTTCTGACCGAGCTGGCCCCGGTGTTTGCCGAGGTGCCCGGCCTCAAGCCCGAGGTGCTGCGCTTCGATGCAGCCCGGGGCGAGCTGAGGTTGCAGGTGACGGCCCCCGGCTTCACCGAGATCGAACGTTTCCGCGAGCTGGCGGGCAAGCGCTTCGAGGTGCAGCAGGGTGAGGTGCGAAGCACCGAAGGCAAGGTCGAAGGGGCGCTGGTGCTCAAGGGGAGGTCGTCATGATGGATAAACTGCAGAGCTGGTGGCGCGGCATCAGTGCCCGCGAGCAGCGGCTGGTGGCGGTGGGGGGCAGCGTGCTGCTCATCGGACTCTTCTACTGGGCGATCTGGCAGCCGGTGGCAAATCGCATTGCCGAGCGCGAGCGGCAGGTGGTGAACCAGCAGCAGACCCTGGCCTGGCTCAAGGAGAAGGGACAGGAGGTGCTGGCGATGCAGGGGGGACAGGGGCGCCAGATCGATACCGGCGGTACCCTGGACGGTGTGGTGAACCGCACCGCCTTCAACCAGAAGATCAAGATTGCCCGCTTGCAGCCCCAGGGTCAGGAGCTGCAGGTATGGATAGACACAGTGCCGTTCGATGATCTGCTGATCTGGCTTGCGACCCTCTCGGATCAATACGGCGTCCAGGTGCAGATCATCGAGCTGGCCCGCGAGGGGCTGGCCCCCGGGCTGGTCAAGGTCAGACGTTTGCAGTTGAGTCGTTCCCAATGAAGCGAAAAATAGTGATCGCCAGTCTCTTCCTGCTGGCCTATCTCGGTTTCCTGCTGGCCCAGTTGCCTGCATCCCTGGTGGTGCGCCATCTGCCGCTGCCCCCCAATCTGGTGCGGCTGGAGGGAGTGAGCGGCACCCTCTGGAGCGGTCAGGCCGCCCGGGTGCAATATGCCAGCGAGTCCCTCACCCAGTTGCGCTGGGATCTCGATGGCTGGTCCCTGCTGCGGCTGGCGCCCGAGGTGTCGGTGCGCTTTGGCGAGCGCAGCGGACTCAACGGGCAGGGGATCCTGGGTTGGAACGGTGCCGCTTTCGGGCGCGACATCACCCTGAATGCGCCTGCCCCCTGGGTGCTGGAGAGGGTGCCAATGAGACCCCCCTTCCCGTTGACGGCGACGGGTCAGTTGCAGCTCAAGATCGACCAGTTTGCCCAGGGCAATCCCTGGTGCGACAACCTTTACGGGGATCTTCACTGGTATGACGCACAGGCGGACACCCCGGCGGGCAAGCTGGCCCTGGGGGATCCCGAGATCACGCTCACCTGTCTCGACTCCCGGCTGGTGGCCGAGATCAAGCAGGGCTCGGAGGCGGTGCAGGTGCTGGGCAAGCTGGAGTTGCAGGCCAATCGCCAGTACCTGTTCCAGGGCACTCTGAAACCGGGTCCCGAGCTGCCGGACCAGATGAAACAGGGGCTCCCCTTCCTCGGCCAGCCCGATGGGCAGGGGCGCTTCCCGCTGCGTTATCAGGGCCGCATCTGACGGCGTTGCCCATGGTTTGAACCACCCCGCCCCGGCGGGGTGGTGTCGTTATGGGGGCGCGCCGGCTGGCGCCGTGATGAGGTGATTGAGGAAGAAGCTGAACAGCTCGGCCCGGGAGTGCAGGTTCAACTTGGCGTAGAGATGCTTGCGGTGATTCTTCACCGTGCCGCTGCCGATGCCGAGCGCACCGGCAATGGCCTCGGTATCCAGCCCCTGCAACAGCAAACCCGCCACCTGGCGCTCCCGCCGGGTTAGCTGATCTCCCCCCACACTGGCGATAGCCTGCTCCACGGCTCCCTTGAGGTCAGTGCCATCTGACCTGGCCGGGCTGCGGGCCAGGCGGGGTGTCTCTTCCCGCCAGTGCTGGCGACACAGGGAGTGGACCAGCGGGAACAGTGCCTCCAGCCTGGCCAGCTCGTCACGGCTGAGGGAGCTGCGCTTGTCGAGGCGGCCCAGAAACAGCATCAGGGTGAGGCCGCCGCGCACCGGCAGGATCAGCCCCACCTCCTCCTGCCAGCCGGTGGCCTGATAGAAGTGGTGGCGATACTCGGGGTCGAGCCGCCCCCGCGACACCTGCGCCAGGGTCCAGACCCCGGCACCCAGCCCCTGCTCCAGCGCCTGCATGAAGGGATCCTGACTGAAGTGGCGGGTGAGGTAGCGGTCGAACAAGAGGGCCCGCTGATGATGCAGGTTGTCGTAGAGGTAGACGGGGCGCAGCCCCACCCCGAGCAGCAGGGCACAGTCGAACGCCACCTGTTGCTGGATGAGGCGCACCAGGGCTGCTGGGAAGCCGCTGCCGTGCAGGGCATCGACGGCGGCGGTCAGGCTCAGGGTATCCGTGGCAGGAGACGGGGGCATGGCGATGGGCTCCGGGTCAGGGAATGGCTTCCCCACGATGGCAGGATGCTAGCACGGGAGTGGCAAAACTGTCCCCTGGGGGACATATCTGCCAGCACCGCAAACGGCGAGGATGGCCCTCTTTCTCTTGCTGTTGGAGCCCCCCATGATAAATCCTCACCTGCTCGATGAGCTGACCCAGCGCGGCCTGGTGGCCCAGAATTCCGACCCGGTGGCGCTGGCCGACCATCTTGCCACTCCGCGCACCGTCTATTGCGGCTTCGATCCCACCGCTGGCAGCCTGCACATCGGCCACCTGGTGCCACTGCTGATGCTGCGCCGCTTCCAGCTGGCGGGCCACACCCCGGTGGCCCTGGTGGGCGGGGCCACCGGCCTTATCGGCGATCCCAGCTTCAAGGCAAGCGAGCGCACCCTCAACAGCGCCGAAACGGTGCAGGGCTGGGTCGCCAGCCTGTCGGCCCAGATAAGCGCCCTGCTGCCGGCGAGCGACGGGCTGGCGGCGCCGCTGCTGGTCAACAACGCCGACTGGATGGGGCAGATGTCCGCCCTCGATTTTCTGCGGGACATCGGCAAGCACTTCTCGGTCAACGCCATGCTGGCCCGCGAATCGGTGCGCCAGCGCCTGGCCCGCCCGGATCAGGGCATCTCGTTCACCGAGTTCTCCTACACCCTGCTGCAATCCCAGGACTTCGCCGTGCTCAACCAGCGCCTCGGCTGCACCCTGCAGATCGGCGGCAACGACCAGTGGGGCAACATCACCAGCGGCATGGACCTCACTAGGCGGCTGCATCAGGCCCAGGTCTATGGCATGACGCTGCCGCTCATCACCAAGGCCGATGGCACCAAGTTCGGCAAGACCGAGGGGGGCGCTATCTGGCTCGACCCGGCGCTCACCTCACCCTACGCCTTCTACCAGTTCTGGCTCGGCACCGCAGACGAGGATGTCTACCGCTTCCTGCGCTACTACAGCTTTATGCCGCTGGCCGAGATTGAGACGCTGGAAGCGGAGGATGCGAAGCGGCAGGGGCGCAAGCTGGCCCAGCAGGTGCTGGCGGACGAGCTGACCGAACTGGTACACGGCAAGGGGGCGCTGGCGGCGGCGCAGCGCATCAGCGAATCGTTGTTCAGTGGCGAGGTAGCGCGCCTTGGGGAGAGCGATCTGGCCCAGCTGGCGCAAGATGGCATGCCAAGCAGCCCGATCAAGGGGGAAACGGATCTGGTGACCCTGCTGGTGGAGTGCGGCCTGGCCAACTCGAAGCGGATCGCCCGCGAGCTGCTGGCGGCGGGAGCCGTCAGCGTCAACGGTGCGATCCGCCAGGATGAGCCGCTCACCGCCGACGATCGGCTGTTCGGCCGCTACCTGCTGCTGCGCCGGGGTAAGAAGCAGTACCACCTGGTGATCTGCTCATGAAGGGGTGAGCGCCTCGATGACGTAGTCGAGGAAGTGGCCGACCAGGGCCGACTCGGCCCGGCGCTGGGTATAGAGGGCGTAGAAATGGGCCCCCTTGGGGCGATAGTCCGGCAGCACTTCGCGCACCACCCCCTCGGCCAGCTCGGCCGCCACCAGGTAGCGCGGCAGGCGGGCTATCCCCAGTCCCTGGCGCATCCCCTGGTGAATCGCCTTCTTGTTGCTGAAGGCCAGTTCGCCCGTTACCTCGAGAGGGATCTCGCGCCCCTGGGCAAGCAGGGGCCAGCGCTCGTGGCGGCCGTACTCCTGGCTGCGGGTGATGAGGCTGTGCTGGTGCAGATCCTGCGGTGTGGTGAGGGGCGGGTGGCGGTCGAGGTAGTCGGCGCTGGCGCAGAGCACCAGATCGTCCACCGCGATGGGGCGCGCCAGGTAGGGCTGGGTGCCGAGCTCAGTGCTGCGAAACGCCACGTGCAGGTTGTCGCGCAGCAGGTCGGCCGGGGTATTGCTGAAGTCGGCGATGATCCGCACCTCCGGGTGGTCGGCGCGAAAGCGCAGCAGCACCGGAGTCAGCACCACTTCTCCCCAGAGATCCGGCGCCGTGATGCGCAGCTCCCCGCACAGTGCCGAGCGGCGGCGCTGCAGGCCGTCCAGCAACTGCTCGTGCAGGGCGATCATCTGGTCGGCCTGGCGGTAGGCGAGCTCTCCTGCGTCGGTCAGTTGCACCCGGCGGGTGGTGCGGCTCAGGAGCACGCTGCCGAGGCTCTGCTCCAGGTGGCGCAGATCTTTTGACGCCTTGCTCGGGGTGATGCCGAGCTGGGCCGCCGCCGCGGCGAAGGATCCACAGCGGACGATGGCGACCAGCAGGCGCATCAGGTAGAGGGTGTCGAGCTTGTGGTGCCGCATGAGGGGTGGCCTATTGTGTCTTGCTGGGAATGAATGTCTTGCTTGTGTGCCTGATTATATCCTCATAGCCCGAGTTTATAGTGGCCGCCATGCCATTGCGATCCCGGGAGAGGACGATGAACAAGACACTGGGCGACAGCTTCCACTTCGAGCGAGCCGGATTGCGGCTCAAGAACCGGGCCGTGCTGGCCCCTTTGACCCACAACATGAGCGGCGCAGGCGGTGATCCCGGCCAGGCCGAGCTCGACTGGCTGGCGCGCTGCGCCCGTGGCGGCTTCGGCCTGCTCATCGCCGCCGCCACCCAGGTGCAGCCCGGCGGGCGCTGCTGGGCGGGGCAGCCTGCCCTGATGACGGACGCCCAGCAGCAGGCCTTCACGGCCCTGGCCGACAGTGCGCGGCAGGCCGGGGCACTGGCGGTGGTACAACTGCATCACGGCGGGATGCGGGCTCTGCCCGAGCTGAACGACGGGGCGCCGGTCGGCCCGTGCGCGCTGGCGCCGGGCGGGCGTTACCCCCTCGGGGTCAAGGGGCTGAGCGAGGCGGAGATTCTGACGCTCATTGACGCCTTTGTGAGCGCTGCGGAGCGGGCCCATGGCGCCGGCCTGCACGGGGTCGAGCTGCACGCAGCCCACCACTTCCTGCTCTGCAACTTCCTCAACCCCCTGCACAACCGGCGCACCGACCGCTGGGGTGGCAGCCTCGCCAACCGGGCGCGGATCCTGGTGGAGATAGTGCGCGGCATTCGCGCCCGTCTACCCCGGGGTTTCCTGGTCGGGGTGCGTCTCTCCCCCGAGAGCTATGCCCATATCCAGGGCATCGAACTGCCCCATCAGCTGGCGGTGGCGCGCCTGCTGGCGGACGAGGGGATCGACTACCTGCACTTCTCCATGGGGGACAGCTTCAAGGCGGTGGCGGGGGATCCCCACGGCGGCGCCCTGCTGGAGGCGGTAAGGGTCGGGTTGGCCGGGCGGGTGCCGCTCATGGTGGCAGGCAAGATTAGCGACGCAGATTCGGCGGAGCGGGCTCTGGCCGGCGGCGCCGATCTGGTGGCGGTGGGCACGGCGGCCCTTGGCAATCCGGACTGGATGGAACGGGTGAGCCGCGGCCTGCCTCTGCATGCAGCCCCTTTCACGGCGGCGCACCTCACGGAGGTTGGCTTCACCCCAAGCGCCCTCGACTACCTGGCCAGCATGGGGGTGCTGGCCCCGCGCGATGCGGCCTGAGGGCTTTCATGAACGGGATGCGCTCGGCAGGCTGTTGAGCTGATGTGACAAGGCCCTCGTGAAGAGGGCCTTGTGCGTGTCAGGCGCCGAGAGGGAGCAGGTCGGCGTAGTCCTCGAGCGCCGGGAAGTGCTGGAAGGTGAGCGGCGGCATCTGGCTGTCGGGGTGACGGATGCCGAGCTGGTGAGCGATGCCGAACTCGGCCGAGGCGGCCAGGATCCGCTCGCTGTCATCCACGAAGAGGGTGCGGACCGGGTCGAACGCCAGTCGCTCGGCCAGTGCCTGCCAGCAGTACTGGCTCTCCTTCGACCACCCGAGCTCATGGGTGCTCACCATCAGATCGAGGTGCTGGGCGAGGCCGAGGCGTGCATCCTTCACCGACAGGCTGGCGGGATGGGCATTGGTGAAGAGCACCACCTGCTTGCCGGCGGCCTTGAGTGCGGCAAGGAAGGGAATGACGTTGGGGCGCCACTGGATCTTCTCCAGGATCTCCTGTTTGAGGGCGCGGATGTCGAGCCCGAGCGTCCGGGTCCAGTAATCCACGCAGTACCAGTCGAGCGTGCCGTTGACCGCATGATAGTGAGTGTCTATCTGCGCCTTCGCCTCGGCCAGCGGTAGGCCGAGTCGCTCGGCGTAGCGCGCCGGCACCAGGGTTTGCCACAGATGGCTGTCAAAATGGAGATCGATCAGGGTGCCATCCATGTCGAGCAACACGGTATCAATCTGGTGCCAGGGCAGGGGAGTCGACATGGGGCCTCGCGATGTCTGTGGTGATGGGAAAAACGGGGCGCATTATAACGGATTTTTCAGACATCTTTCCCCTCTTTGCCCCGTGGTGTTCGGCAGGGGAGTCGTTTACTCTTGAAACACGATTTTTTAACGAGCAGTCAGCCCCCGATGAGCGATCCCCACAAGCGCAATCCCGTCCACCTCAGTGTCGAGACCATGGCCCATGACAAGAGCAAGCCGGAGATCCTCAAGGCCGAGATCGTGGCCGAGAGCCGGCTGTTCAAGGTGGAGTCCCTTCACCTGAAATTCTCCAACGGCGAGGAGCGGGTCTACGAGCGGATGCGCGGCGGCAATCGGGGTGCCGTCATGGTGGTGCCCCTGTTCGATGCCCACACCCTGCTGCTGGTGCGCGAGTACGCGGCGGGCACCCACTCCTACGAGCTGGGTTTCCCCAAGGGATTGATAGACCCCGGTGAAAATGCCTTCGAGGCGGGCAACCGGGAGCTGATGGAGGAGGCGGGCTTCGGGGCGAGCAGCCTGACCCTGCTCAAGCAGGTGTCGCTGGCGCCGGGGTATTTCTCCAGCCGGATGGACATCTTGCTGGCGCGGGATCTCTACCCCGAGCAGCGGGTCGGTGACGAGCCCGAGCCTCTCGAGGTGATCCCTTGGCCCCTCAACCGGATCGATGAGTTGCTGGCACGACCGGACTTCACCGAGTCGCGCAGCATCAGTGCCCTGCTGCTGGCCAGCAAATGGCTGGCGGAGCAGGGAAATTAGCCCGCAGAGGGTCTGTTTGGCAATCAGAGGCAGAGGTAAGCACCATGCAGGAGTTGTTGGCCTGGATACCCGAGGTCAAGGAGATCGCCCGTGAGGCGGGCAGGATCCTTCACGAGATCTATCGCGACGGTCAGTTCGAACGCCAGTTGAAGGAGGATGCGACCCCGGTCACCAGTGCCGATCTTGCTGCCGATGCCTACCTCAAACAGGCGCTGACGGCGCTCACTCCTCACGTTCCCGTGCTGACCGAAGAGGCGGCCGACATCCCCTTCAGCCAGCGTGCCAACTGGCGCCAGTACTGGCTGGTGGATCCCCTCGATGGCACTGGCGAGTTCATCGCAGGCAGCGGCGATTTCGCCACCCTGATCGCCCTGGTGCGGGACAATGTCCCGGTGCTCGGGGTAATCTATGCCCCCGAATCCGATCTGCTCTACTGGGCGGTGCGTGGTCACGGCGCCTTCAAGGAGGCGAACGGCGAGAGCCGTCCCATCAGCGCCATCCATCATGAACACGATCAGCCTGACTCCCTGGTGGTGGCCATCAGCCGCCGCCAGAAACTGGAGAACCTGACCCGTCGCCTCAACCCGGCCATCCACTACGAGCTGATCCCGCTCGGATCCAGCTCCCTCAAGTCCTGTCTGGTAGCGGAAGGCGTGGCGGATTGCTACGTGCGCCTGGGCCCCACCGGGGAGTGGGATACCGCTGCCGCCCAGTGCATCGTGGAGGCGGCAGGGGGGCGCATCCTCAGCCTGGCGCTGCAACCGCTGAGCTACAACGAGACGGAGTCGCTGGAGAACCCGGACTTCATCGTGATGGGGGACCCGGATCTCGCCTGGGGTCGCATTCTGGCCCACTGACGAGTCGACCAGCTCGCAGGGAATGCAATCAGGCGACCACAGGGTCGCCTGATTGCATTGGTGTGATCCACTGGCTGGTTACGGGGATTTCAGGGAGATTCACTAGTGATGGCAATAACGGCAGTGGATCATCACATCCAATCTGGCTGCACTGGCATAAATTTCATTTAATTCTGAAAACATGCATTTCATCGAAACAAAAAATCGACGTCGGTTTTAATTTTGGTTTTATATTCCTAACTTTTGGTTAATGTCAGGATTAATTGAATAATCCGGGGTGAAATTTCCTCCCAATCTCACTGGTGGAACAGGGCTTTGCCAGTGAGATCTGCCAGTCTCCATTTTTGAGAATTAAATGCTAAAGGAGCACAATGTTTTTAGATTTTAATACTACGTAAAAGTGATTTATCGATGAGTTTATCTGCAAACGTCTCACGGGAGCTGTCCGGTTCCCACTCCACCATGGCCAGCACCGGCTGGCGTCGCCACGACACCCACTGGGTCATCAGCCTGTTCGGCACCGCCGTCGGCGCCGGCATTCTGTTCCTGCCCATCAACCTGGGTCTGGGGGGGATCTGGCCCCTCATCATCGTCGCCGTGCTGGCCGGTCCCATGACCTTCCTGGCCCACCGCGGGCTGGCGCGTTTCGTGCTCTCGTCGTCGCGCCCCCAGGCCGACTTCACCGAGGTGGCCGAGGAGCATTTCGGCAAGATGGCCGGGCGCCTCATCTCGGCGCTCTATTTCCTCTCCATCTTCCCGATCCTGCTCATCTACGGCGTCGGGCTGACCAACACGGTGGAGAGCTTCATGGTCAATCAGCTCGGTCTGGCCTCCCCGGATCGGGTGATGCTCTCCGGCGTGCTGGTGTTCGCCATGATCGCCGTGATGCTGGCCGGCGAGAAGGCGATGCTGCGGGCCTTCGCCGTCATGGTCTACCCGCTGGCTGCGATCCTGCTGGCCCTCTCCTGCTACCTCATTCCCCAGTGGCAGTGGCCGGAAGTGACCGCCTTTGAAGGCACCAGCTTCCTCAACACCGTCTGGCTGGCGCTGCCGGTCACCGTGTTCGCCTTCAGCCACGCCGCCGCCATCTCGGGCTTTGCCAACGTGCAGCGCCGGGAGTACGGGGAGCAGGCCGAAACCAAGAGCGGCCTGATCCTGCGCAACACCACCGTCATGCTGGTGGGCTTCGTGCTCTTCTTCGTCTTCTCCTGCGTGCTGAGCCTCTCCCCGGCTCAGTTGGCCGAGGCCAAGGCCCAGAACGTCTCCGTGCTCTCCTATCTCGCCAACATCACCGATAACCCGGTGATCGTGACCCTGGGGCCGCTCATCGCCTTCATCGCCATCAGCTCCTCCTTCCTCGGCCACTTCCTCGGTGCCCGCGAGAGCCTGAAAAGCCTGATCGCCAAGCCCACCGGCCTGCCGTTGGCGAAGGCGGACAAGCTCGGCATCGCCCTGATGTTCTTCGCCATCTGGGGCGCCGCCATCATCAACCCGGGCATTCTGGGGTTGATGGAGACCCTCTCCGGCCCCGTCATCGCCATGATCCTCTTCATCATGCCGGTGGTGGCCATCTACAAGGTGGAGGCGCTGGCCCGTTTCCGTCACCGTTGGGTCAACGGCTTCATCCTGCTGACCGGTGCCCTGGCGGTCTCGGCCCTGCTGTTCAGCCTGCTGAAATAAGCCAGGCCGTCAGCATCAAACAAGAGAGGCGACCCCGGGGGTCGCCTCTCTTGCTTCTGCTCTCTGGTTGCCTTGCCGTCGTCTCACCCCAGCTTGGCGCCGTTCTCCACCGTCTGCTCGGGGATGGCGATCACCACGGCGCCATCCGGGCGATAGAAGCCGGTCAGCAGAAACTCCGACTGGATGGGGCCTATCTGCTTGGGGGGAAAGTTCACCACGGCGACGATCTGGCGGCCCACCAGATCCTCCGGTCGATAGAGGTCGGTGATCTGGGCGCTGCTCTTGCGCACCCCGAGCTCGGGGCCGAAATCCGCCCACACCTTGTAGGCGGGGCGGCGCGCCTCGGGGAAGGGCTCGACCCGCACCAGGGTGCCCACCCTGAGCTCCACCATCTCGAAATCCTGCCAGCTTATGGTCTGCATCTTGGCTCCTCATTGCCCATACCTTGCATGAGCCTCAGCATGCCTCGAATGCCCGGGGATTGTCTTCGGCAAAGAGCCGACTGATTACGGCAGGCAGCCGTTTTGCTGGCGCCAGAGGGAAGGAGTCAGTCCGGTCTCGGCCAGAAAGCGCTCGGCAAAGGCCCCCTGGTTCTGGTAGCCGCAGCGGCTGGCCACCTCGCCTATGGGCAGGGCGGTCTGGGCCAGCAGAGTGCGGGCCAGCGCCATGCGCCGCATCCTGAGGTAGTGGGAGACGCTCGTGCCCACCTGCTGGCGAAAGGCGTGTTTGAACTGGCTCAGGCCGAGGCAGGCGATGGCGGCGAGCCCCTCGTTGGTGAGGGGGTCTGCGAGGTGGGCATCCATATGACGCTGCACCTTGGCGATACGAGGGGCTATGCGGGGAGCGACGGCGGGGCCCATGCCGCGTCCCTCGGTCAGCAGCCCGAGCCACATCTGATCCATGCCGGCCACGTGGCGCCCCTCGGCCACCATGCGGTGCAGGAAGGCGAGGTAGTGGCGCTGGGCCTCATCCAGCTCGACGAAGGGGTGGTCCCCCAGGGCTGCCAGCAGCCAGTGGCTCTCCTGCACCAGAAACACGTGCGCCGGGTCGGCGGCGTAGTCGTGGCGAAGGCCAGGGGCGATGATGCAGGCAAAACCGGGGGCGAGGCGACATCCCCGGCCCTGCACCTCGATCTCGAGGGGGCCGACGAGGGGGATCACCAGCTGGGCGTGGTCATGACTGTGGCTCTGCATGTCGCTCTGGTAGTGACGCAGGCTGAAGGGGGAGGCGGCAGATAAGCATGACGCGGCACCGGGCCGCGTCATTGAAAGGGATGCATCGTTTGCCATGGGCAGCCGCATTACTCGGCGTCGAAGTCTTCGATCTCTTTGCCAAGGGCTTCCATGATGGCGCGGGCCTCGGCGGGGACGCTGTCCGGATGATCCTTGCGCAGGTCGTCGTCACAGGGCAGCGGCTGGCCGGTGAAGGCGTGCAGGAAGGCTTCGCAGAGCAGCTCGCTGTTGGTCGCATGACGCAGGTTGTTCACCTGGCGACGGGTGCGCTCATCGGTCAACACCTTCAGCACCTTGAGCGGGATCGAGACGGTTATCTTCTTGACCTGTTCGCTCTTCTTGCCGTGCTCTGCATAGGGGCTGACGTAGTCGCCGTTCCACTCTGTACCCATGTTCCACCTGTAGTCGTTTGGCCGTGAGCGCGGATTTTAACCCTTAAGGAATTCAATGGCAATCCAACAGCAAAGCCATTTAGACGTCTAGAAGTGTTGACGGCTTTTTTAAGGTGGCGTAGTGTGGTGCACCATGGGCCGGCAGTCCGGCCAGCGAAAATGAGAGCGGGGCTGGACGACCCACGAGGCGGACCGGCTCCGGCAACCCATCAAGGAGAGTGACATGACCCACAAGGCCACCCTGGCGGTACGCACCGGGATTGAGACAGACACGCAGCACGGTGCCGTGGTGCCCCCCATCTACCTCTCCAGCAACTACACCTTTGCCGACTTTGGCGAGCCCCGTCAATACGACTATGCCCGCTCCGGCAACCCGACCCGCACCAATCTGGCGGATGCCCTGGCGGCCCTGGAAGGGGGGGCCGGCGCCGTGGTGACCGGCACCGGCATGGGGGCTGTTCACCTGGTGACCACGGCTCTGCTCAAGGCGGGGGATCTGCTGATCGCTCCCCACGACTGCTACGGCGGTACCTGGCGTCTGTTCGAGTATCTGGCGGCCAAGGGCCACTACCAGGTGCAGTTCGTGGATCAGGGGGACGAGGTGGCGCTGGCCGCCGCGCTGGCCCAGAAACCCGCACTGGTGTGGGTGGAGACCCCCTCCAACCCGCTGCTGCGGGTGGTGGACATCGCCGCCATCGCCGAGGCCTCCCACGGGGTGGGGGCCCAGGTGGTGGTGGACAACACCTTCCTCTCCCCCTTGCTGCAACAGCCCCTGGCCCTTGGTGCCGATGTGGTGGTCCACTCCACCACCAAGTACATCAACGGCCACTCCGACGTAGTAGGGGGGGTGGCGATCGCCAAGGATCAGGCTCTGGCCGACTCCCTGGTGTGGTGGGCCAACTGCCTGGGGCTCACCTCCGGTGCCTTTGACTCCTACCTCACCCTGCGGGGCCTGCGCACCCTGGCCCCGCGCCTGCGCACCCATCAGGAGAACACGGATCGCATCCTCGCCTTCTTGCAGCAGCAGCCGCTGGTCAAGCGTATCTATCACCCCAGCCTGCCGAGCCATCCAGGCCACGACATTGCGCGCCGTCAACAGTCCGGCTTTGGCGCCATGCTAAGTTTTGAGCTCGATTGCAACGAGACGGGGCTGCGCGCCTTCCTCGCGGGGCTGCGTCTCTTCTCGGTGGCGGAGTCCCTCGGCGGTGTGGAGAGTCTGGTGGCCCATCCGGCCAGCATGACCCACAGGGCCATGACCCCTGCGGCCCAGCAGGCGGCGGGTATCAGTGCCCAGTTGCTGCGCCTGTCGGTGGGGATCGAACACGGTGAGGATCTGGTGGCCGATCTGGCCCAGGGGTTTGAACAGGCGCAGTTGGCACAACAGGCAGAGCAGGTGAAGTAATGGAACAACAACAAGGAGAGTGTGTGGTGGCAACAGAGGCAGTCTTCAAGCGGCGCCATGTACACAAGTTCGGCGGCAGCAGCCTGGCGGATCCGGTCTGTTATCGCCGGGTCGCCAGCATCGTCGAGCAACAGGTGGGGGGCAACGAGCTGGTGGTGGTCTCCGCCGCGGGCAAGACCACCAACCGGCTGATCCAGCTGGTGGAATTGGCGGAAGCGGGGGATGAGGCCGCAGGCGAAGCCATCACCGCCCTGCACGCCTATCAGCAGAGCCTGATCGACGGCCTGCTGGAAGGGGAGCTTCACCTCGATCTGAGCCAGCAACTGACGGACGACATGCAGCTGATCGCCAAGACCCTGGAGGGGCAGTTTGACCGCTTCGAGCGCAACGGCCTGCTCGCCTTTGGCGAGGTGTGGTCCGCCCGCCTGCTGGCTGCCCTGCTCACCAGCCGGGGTGAGGCGGCCGCCTGGCTCGATGCTCGCAGCTTCCTGCGCGCAGAAGACGGCGCCCTCATCAAGGTGGATACCGCCCTCTCCAGCGAGCTGCTCAAGGCCCGCCTGGCCGAGCACGCCGGTCGCATCGTGGTGACCGGCTTCATCGCCGCCGACATGGAGGGGCGTTCCCTGCTGCTGGGGCGCAACGGCTCCGACTACAGTGCCAGCCTCCTGGCGGCGCTGGCGGACGGGGAGTCCACCACCATCTGGAGCGACGTGGCCGGGGTCTACAGTGCCGACCCGCGCAGGGTGAAAGAGGCGCGTCTGCTGGAGCGCCTGAGCCTGGCCGAGGCCAACGAGCTGGCGCGCCTGGGCTCCTCGGTGCTGCATTCGCGTACCCTGCAGCCGGTGGCCGACAGCCGTCAGCGCCTCACCCTGCGCTGCAGCTACAATCCGGACGAAGGCTGCACCCACATCCTGCGCCGGGCGCCCCGTTCCGGCGGTGCCCGCATCGTTTCCTCGGTGGATCAGATAGCCCTCATCGAGCTCAAGGTGCTGCCGCAGACTGACTTTGAGCAGACAGTGGCGGCCATCGAGGCCCATCTGGCCCGCCATCGCCTCCATCCGCTCACCCTGCAGCGCCAGCCGGATCGGCGGGTCCTGCGTCTGGCCTACACCCTGGAGGTGGCACAAGGGGCCTTCGAGGTGCTCCGTGACTTCCAGTTGCAGGGCAACTTTACCGGCCTCATCCAGAAGGAAGGGTTCAGCCTGGTCGCCCTGGTGGGGGCCGGCGTCACCGACAATGCCGAGCAGTGCCACCGTTTCTACCAGCTGCTGGCGGATCAGCCTCTGGAGTTCGTGCAGGTGGCCAAAGACGGCCTGAGCCTGGTGGCCGTGCTGCGCCAGATCGTGCTGGAGCCGCTGCTCATCGCTCTGCACAGTGCCCTGTTCAGCCGCCCGACCCGGGTCGGGCTGGTGGTGTTCGGCAAAGGCAATATCGGCGGTCACTGGCTGGGGCTCTACGCCCGCGAGAAGGCGCGCCTCGAGCATGAGCTCAATCTGGCGCTCACCCTCTACGGGGTCTTCGACTCCAAGGGCGGGCTGCTGGACGAAGAGGGGCTGGATCCCCTCAAGGTACAGGACAACTTCAACCCCAAGCCGCTCATCTGGCCGGAGCTGCTCTCCCAGTTGGAGCAGCACAGTTTTGACTCCCTGATCGCGCTCGACATGACCGCCAGCGAGACGGTGAGCCGCTACTACCCGGACTTTGCCCAGCTCGGCATCCACATCATCGCCGCCAACAAGTTTGCCGGTGCCGCCGACAGCGAGTTTTACCAGCGCATCAAGCAGACCTGCCGCGACCATCAGGTGCAATGGCGCTACAACGCCACCGTGGGGGCCGGGCTGCCCATCCAGTCCAGCATCCAGATGCTGCGTCAGAGCGGTGACCGCATCCAGGGGGTCTCCGGCATCTTCTCCGGCACCCTCTCCTGGCTGTTCCAGCAGTATGACGGTACTCGCCCCTTCTCCGAACTGGTGGACGAGGCGTGGCAACACGGCCTGACCGAGCCGGATCCCCGGGAGGATCTCTCCGGTCAGGATGTGCGCCGCAAGCTGCTCATCCTGGCGCGGGAGGCGGGCTTCGAGCTCGACTCCGCCGACATCGAGCTGGAGAACCTGGTGCCGGTGGCCCTGCGCAAGGTGAGTGCGGATCAGTTCATGGACAGGCTCAAGGAACTGGATGACCCTATCCAGACCGCCTTCGAGGGGGCGCGCCGGGTCGGCAAGGTGCTGCGCTATGTCGCCCGCTTCGAGCACGACGGCAAGGCCCGCGTCGGGCTGGAGGCGCTGGAGCCCCATCACCCGTTTGCCAACCTCTTGCCCTGCGACAACGTGTTCGCCATCGAGAGCGACAGCTATCGCACCAACCCCCTGGTGATCCAGGGGCCGGGAGCGGGCCGGGAAGTGACGGCCGCCGCCATCCAGTACGATCTCTGGCAGATCTGCGCCAGCCTCTGAGGCTGCGTGACACGATGCAATGAGAAGAGGCGCCCCAGGGCGCCTCTTCTGTTATCGGGTGGTGGAGTTACCAGAACAGCCGGCCCAGGAGGGGGGCGAGCAGCACGGTGGCCATGCCGGCGATCATCATCACCATGCTGGAGACCACCCCCTCCTCGTTGCCCATCTGATAGGCCCTGGCTGTCCCGGCCCCGTGGGCCGAGGCACCAAAGCCCGCGCCTTTGCCTAGGCGGCTGCGGATGGCGAGCACGGTGAGCACGCTTTCTCCCACCGCCATGCCGATGACGCCTGTCAGCACCACGAACAGAGCGGTGAGATCGGCGTTGCCACCCACGGAACGGGTCGCCTCCACCGCGAAGGGGGTGGTGATGGATCTCATGGCCATGCTGCGCTGCAACAGCTCGGAGAGGTTGAGCCAGCGGGCCAGCAGCACTGTGCTGCCCACCGCCATCACCACGGACGCCACGACCCCGACCGAGAGGGAGAGCCAGTGGCGGCGCATCAGCTGGCGATTCTCGTAGACGGGCACCGCGAAGGCGACGGTGGCAGGGCCCAGCAGCCAGAGCAGCCAGTGGGATTCGGCCATGTAGTCCCGGTAGGGAATGTGGAACAACATCACCACGGCCACCAGCAGGGTGGGGGCCAGCAGCAGCGGCATCAGGGGCAGGATGCGCTTTTTGCCATAGAGCCACTTGCTGGCGTAGTAGAAGAGCAGGGTCAGGGCGAAGCAGAGCAGGCCGAGCAGGGTGTCAGACATGGCGGCGACTCCGGCGGGCCAGCTTCAGCTCGAGGCGATAGACCCTGTCCACCACCAGCGCCGTGGTGCCGAGCACCAGCACGGTGCTGACGATCAGGACCACCATGATGCGCCACCCCTCCTGCAACAGCAGCTCCTGATAGTTGACCACGGCCACCACGGCGGGGACGAAGAAGAGCAGCATCTCCGCCAGCAGCCAGCGGGCCCCGGCACTGAACCACTGGGCCTTGACCACCCCGAGCAGGATGCAGACCAGCAGCAGCAACATGCCGGTGAGGTTGGCGGGCAGGGGCAGGTGCAAGGTGCGCACTGCGATGTCGGCCAGCAACCAGATGGCCGCCAGCAGGGCGATTTGGAAGGGGGTTTGCAACCAGCGAAGGCAGAGGGTTTTCATGGCAAGCGTCTTTCTGTGAACCTGCTCACAGTATAGAGAGGGACCAAACCTGCAAAAAATGAATTTAAATTATCAAAATCATGCCAAAGAGGCATGATTTGGCCAGCCATCCCCGTCAAGAGAGCACCATGGATATTCGAGCCCTGCGTTACTTCGTCGAGCTGGTGCGGGAGCAGAGCTTCACCCGCGCCTCCGAGAAGCTGTTCGTCACCCAGCCCACCATCAGCAAAATGATCCGCAACATGGAAGAGGAGCTGGGCCAGCCCCTGCTGAGCCGGGTCGGCCGCCGCTTCACCCTGACCGACAGCGGCCAGGTGCTGTTCAATCGGGCCCAGACCATCCTGGCGGAGATGCAGCAGCTGGAGGCGGAGCTGGCGGACCTGCAGAGTCTGCAATCCGGACGTCTTGCCCTCGGCATCCCGCCCATGGTGGGCCATGTCTATGCGGATCTCATCCGTACCTATCGCAGCCGCTACCCCGGTGTGGAGCTCTCCATCGTCGAATATGGCGGGCGGCGCATCGAGCAGGCGGTGCTGGCGGGGGAGCTGGATCTCGCCATCACCATGCTGCCGACCAGGGAAGAGGGGGCCCTCTGCGCCTTGGATCTGGACAGTTACCCCATCTGGGTGGTGCTGCCGGACCTGCCCCGCTGGCGCGAGGGTGGCGAGATCCGGCTGGAGGCTCTGCGGGACGAACCCTTCCTGCTCTATACCCAGGCCTTCACCCTGAGCGAGCGGCTGGAGCAGGCCTGCGAGCAAGCCGGGTTCGTGCCCCAGGTGGCGGCCCGCAGCAGCCAGTGGGACTTTCTCACCGCCATGGTGCGAAGCGGCATGGGGGTCGCCTTCCTGCCGGAGCCCATCTGCCGGCGGCTGACGCCGGATGGGCTGGTGTTGCGCCCTCTGGCTCCGGCGCTGAGCTGGCGACTCGGGGTGATCTGGCCAGGGGATCGCTACCTCTCCCGCACCGCCGAGGCCTGGCTTGCCCTGTGCCGCGAGCAGGGCTGAGGGGCGGGTCTGGGGTTAGGGGGTCCCCGGTGACGCCATGCCTGTGACGAAGCGGGCATAGGCTGCGGAGTGTCGCACCTCCTCAATCTCGTCCCACACCTGTTGGCTGAGATCGGGGTGGGCCTGATGGAAGGGGTGGGAGAAGATGAGGTAGTAGGGTTTTTCGACCAGGGGAGGGGTGATCCGCTCGAGTGTGGCCTGCAACTGCGGGTGGGCGGCCAGGGTCCGTTCTGCGACCCCGGTTTGCAGGGCGGCGGCAACGGCGCGCTGCATCGCGACCTTCTTGAGCAGGATCAGTGGTTCCCTGCTGGAGTCATCCACCCTGACACCGCTCTCCCGCAGTTGGGCGACGATGGAGAAACCGGACTGCGCCGCAATGACGCCAGGGGCGACGAGCTGCCGGCCATCCCAGCGAACCTGTCCGCCTTTTGGCTGGTAGAGGCTGTAGCTCTCAGTGAGCAGGCGCTTGGCGGGATCAGGTGCTCCGTGTCGCATGGGGTAGACCCCTATGGTGCGAGCACGCTCTTCGCTGTAGCTCAGCTTGACGGCGGCATCGAGCTGGCCCTGGCTGACGAGGGAGAGGCAGCGTTTCCAGGGCAGGGGGGTGAGAATGATGGGATGCCCGATCCGGTTTGCCACCTCCTTGAGGTGGAACTGCACTATCCCCTCGCCGGACATCAGCAACCAGGGAGGCGAATCGCTGTTCTCCATGCAGGCACGAATGCTGCCGGGGGCGGCCATGACGCAGGTCGGCAGCAACCAGAACAGCAGCGCCAGGCAGAGAGTGCGCAAGGGGAGCCTGCCTGACAGGGGAGAACCGGCGAGCCAGTCAGGGAGCGATGCCAAAGTCATCCCTCATCGGGTCATAGAGATAGGCGCGGTAGTCGGTGCTCTCGTCGGGCAACTGCGGGTTGGTCAGCCGGAAGATCTGGCGTGAATCGAGCCGGGCAAAGACCAGGGAAGGCTGGAAATGATGGCGCCAGAGGCGCTGCAGGGAGCCATCTTTCCAGGCCAGTTGCAGGCCGCGCAAAAGGCGCTCGCGCTCCTTGCTGTAGGTGGCGTGGCTGTAGAGGGAGTGGATGAGCGGATAGAAGAGGGCAACATGGCTATCCACGGTCAGCCCCGGCAGGCCGGGTCTGTGGTTTTTCCACTCGCTCAATATCTCGTTGGCACCACGGCAGAAGAGATCGATCCGGCCACGGGCCACCAGGCGAAACAGTGACTCATAGTTATCCACCTCCTGCACCCTGAAGCCGTTGTAGCGCAGGATGTCGGCATCCCGCCAGCCTGTGCCCACCCCTTGCGTGAACTGCTGCAACTGGGACAGGGTGTGAACCCCGGCCAGGGCCTGGGCACGGGCGCTGCCGACAAAACAGACCCGGTAGCCGAGCACGCCCAGATCGATGGGGAAGGGGACCAGGGTGACGCCGGGTTGAGGGATCTCCTGGGGCCAGCTGTCGACGATGAAGAGGGCATTCTTGCCCGGCGTTTGCACTTCGAGCCGCATCCTCGCCTTGTTCATCCTGATGGCGTCGAGCAGTTCATAGTCGCCGTAATCGGGCCGTGTTTTCTCCAGCGCCAGCCGCATCGCCGCCCGGTAATAATTCATGCGGACATCCTGTTGGGTTTCCCCGGTGATCAGGGTGAAGCGGGTGGCCGCCATCGTGAGGGACGGGAGGGAGAGGGCGAGCAAAAGGAGCAGGATTCGATGCATCTTGACCGGGTTCGGCAACGGGATTGTGCCCAGTATAGACGGGCCATTCCCGTCGACACAGCGCTATCAGGCTCTGGCAGATCTGACCTCTTGAGAAGGGGGTCATGCGGATTTCATCAAGAGACCCAGGCGACGACAGAGTTGGCGCAGCGTCTGGTTGTCGAGGCAGCCAAAGCCGAGCAGCCACCCCTCCAGCGTCGGCGGGCCCAGGTAGAACTGGCCCAGATGGCGCAGCCCCAGCCCGCAGGCGTTGGCGGCATCGGTCCAGCGCGCCTCGCCACCGGGGGGCAGCAGCACGGCGCACTGCAGGCCGGCGCCGCTGTGGATGGGAGTGAGCCCCGGGCAGTGCTCGGCCAGTTCCGCCAGCAGCAGATCCCGTCTGCTCTGGTAGAGGAGGCGGCTCTGGCGCAGGTGGGTGGCGAAGTGCCCGCCCCGGATGAAGTCTGCCGTGACCGCTTGCTGCAACTGGTTGCTGTGGCCGTCGACGGCGGCCCGGGCGCGGCAGAAGGAGTCCATCAGCGGCCTGGGCAGCACCAGGTAGGCGAGGCGCAGCGAGCCGAACAGCACCTTGCTGAAGGTGCCCACATAGATCACGCGCCCCTGGCCGTCGAGCCCCTGCAGGGCGGGCAGGGGACGCTGATCATACTGGTACTCCCCATCGTAATCGTCCTCCAGGATCCAGGCGCCGTGACGCTCTGCCTCGGCCAGCAGCGCCATGCGGCGGGGCAGGCTCATGGGGACGCCAAGGGGGTACTGGTGTGCCGGGGTGCAGTAGATGAGGCGCGGCGCAGGATGATCCCCATGAGGGTTGAGCCCCTCTTCATCCACCGGCACCGGATGCACTCGGGCACCGGCGCTCTCCATGGCGGTGCGAGCCCCGGGATAACCGGGGTCTTCCACCCAGACGGTGTCACCGGCATCGATGAGCAACTGGGTCGCCAGCAGGATCCCCTGCTGGGAGCTGGTGAGGATCAGGATCTGATCCGGCTCGCACACCACGCCGCGTGACTGCACCAGATAGCTGCTGATGGCGGCGCGAAGTTCCCCAAGCCCCTGGGGATCCCCGTAGTTCATCCAGTCGCTGGCGCGCTGGCGCCACTGTTGCTGCATCAGCCGACCCCAGAGTGCCTGGGGGAAGAGACGGGGATCCGGCTGGCTGGAAGCAAAGGTGGTGCCCACCTCGGGCACGTCGTGACAGGCGCCACCCAGGGCCATCTCCTGGCCGCGACGGGAGAGGCCCGCTGCTGACTGGGGCGGGCGCGGCGCGGGGCGCACCGCCGCCAGGGCGACAAAGCTGCCGGCGCCCACCTTGCGCACCAGATACCCCTCCGCCTCGAGCCGGCCATAGGCCAGTTCCACCGTGCTGCGGGAGATCCCGAGATCCCGTGCCAGGAGACGGCTGGCGGGCAGGCGGCTGTGCAGGGGCAGGTGACCCGCCAGGATGGCCTCGCGCAGGGTACGCACCAGTTGTTCGTGCAGGGGCAGATCCCCTTGCTGCTGGCTGGCGAAGAGCGTTGGCAGAACGGTCATGGTGTGCTCCCGTTGGCTCGGGGGTTGCACCCCTTTCGAGGCAGGGAGCCTGCCCGCAGGGCATGGCGCGGCAGTGGGGCTGGCGACCGACGGGCAGAGCGGGTGGGGTGGATGGTCATGGTGGCGGCTCGATGAAATTGGTCTGCCCATATTGGCAAAATTGGTCGGCGTGGCAAGGCCATTTTGTCGCTACATTGGTGGTCACAGGGTGGCGCCAGCGGGCGGCACGGATTGGCAACACAAGGAGTCTGCATGTCGGAATACAGTGCCACCATCAGTTGGCAGCGGGGGGAGCACGAGCCCTTCGTCGATCAGCGTTACAGCCGGGCCCATGAGTGGGCGTTTGATGGCGGGGTCAGGGTGCCGGCCTCCTCCTCTCCCCATGTGGTGCCGCTGCCTTACTCGGTGACGGAACATGTGGACCCGGAAGAGGCGTTTGTGGCGGCCCTGTCCAGTTGCCACATGCTCACCTTCCTCTGGCTGGCGGCGAAGGCGGGCTATCGGGTAGAGAGCTACCGGGACGACGCGGTCGGCATCATGGCGAAAAACGGGCAAGGTCGCCTCGCCATGACCCGGGTCACCCTGCGTCCCAGGGTGATCTTCGGGGGAGAGCGGGAGCCCGCCCTGGCGGATCTGGAGCAGTTGCACCACCAGGCCCATGAGGAGTGCTTCATCGCCAACTCGGTCAACACCGTCGTCACCACAGAGATCGTCATCTAGTCATCAGGAGCGTTCAGGATGAGTCATGTATTGAGCACAGGGGTGGCAGGGGCCGCCGAAGCCAGCGCCTTTTTCGAGGCCCAGCTGAAGTTTCGTACCGATCCGGCGGATCTGGCCGCCGATCTGCTGGCAGGGGTGGCGGGGATCGTGGTCATCGATACCCGCTCCCCCGCACACTATGCCGAGGGGCACATTCCCGGCGCCATCTCCTTCCCCCACAGGACCATGACGGCGTCGACCACGGCGTTACTGGACCGGAACCTGGTGTATGTCTGCTATTGCGACGGCATCGGCTGCAACGGTTCGACCCAGGGGGCCTACAAGCTGGCGTCCCTCGGGTTTGAGGTCAAGGAGTTGATAGGGGGTCTGCACTGGTGGCGTCAGGACGGTTTCGCCGTCGCCACGGGCAGCGAGCCCGGAGTGCTGCTGGAAGGGGGAATTGCCTGTGCCTGTTGAACGTTGCAATGAGGGGGGCGACGCCTCCCTGTCCGGCGCCGCCCTTTTCAACGACTTTGGGCAGCCTCTGGGGCGTGCGCTGCCAGAATGGCGCGGCGCCGAGTTCCCTCCCCACCGCGCACTGCATGGCTGGGGCTGTCGTCTCGAGCCCCTTGATCCCGAGCGCCACCAGGGTGATCTGTGGCAGGCGTTCGGTGCCGACAGCGGGGCCATGTGGACTTACCTGACCAGCGGCCCTTTCGCGGACGAGGTCGCCATGGGGGTCTGGCTGCGGGAGGTCGCCACCAAGCGGGATCCCCAGTTCTACGGCATCATCGACGAGGAGAGCGGACGGGCGCTGGGACTGGCGAGCTACCTGCGCATCGATCCCCTGGCGGGCAGCATCGAGGTGGGCTGGCTGCACTTCTCCCCCGCCATGCAGCAGTCACGGCTGGCGACGGCGGCCATGGTGTTGATGATGGCCAATGCCTTTGCTCTGGGATACCGTCGCTACGAGTGGAAGTGCAATGCCCTGAACCTGCCTTCGCGCCAGGCGGCCCTGCGCCTGGGCTTTCACTATGAGGGGACCTTCCGTCAGGCGCGGGTGGACAAGGGACACAACCGGGATACGGCCTGGTTCTCCGTCATCGACAGCGAGTGGCCCGCCCTGAAAGGGTGCTTCGAGCGCTGGCTGGAGGACGGCAACTTCGACCATGCCGGGCGTCAGCGTCGCCGACTCTCCGAACTGACCGCCGCCTGCCGCTCTGCGGCGTGTTGAGGGCGGCAGATCACCCGCTGGGACGGGGCGGTTTCCGGTGCCGGGGCTTTGGGTCTCCTTCGCACACAAGGCGCCAGATCCGACATCCAGACGCAAGAGGCGCCAGTCATGGCGCCTCTGTTGTTTGTTCAGTCGTGATGATCGCCGATGGGAGCCGCAATCCAGTTCATCAGCCGGACCATGTCCCCGGGGGCCACGCCGACCGAGAGCCCCCGCTTGCCACCGCTCACCAGGATCTCGTCGAAGGCCATGGCGGAGTCGTCCAGCACGGTGGGCAGCAGCTTCTTCTGGGCCAGGGGACTGATGCCGCCCACCTTGTAGCCGGTCAGCTTTTCGGCTTCCGCCGGCTTCATCATCTCCACCTTCTTGAGCCCGGTTGCCTTGGCGAGCTGCTTGAGGCTGCACATGCCCGAGGAGGGCACGATGGCCACCACCGCCTGCTTGTCGTGATGGGCGAGCAGGGTCTTGAACACCTGCTCCTGGGGCAGACCCAGCTGGGTAGCGGCATGCTTGCCGAAGTCGTCGTGGGCTTCGCACTCGTAGGGGTAGAGCCTGTGGGGGATCTTGAGCTTTTTCAGCAAGTTGATGGCGGGTGTCATGGGGTCTCCTCGAACCGTGGCAAGGCCAGACAGTCTGCGCCCGGGAGCCGGATGTGGCAAGAACCAGTCTTCACACCCAATCGGGGCCTGTGTTAGCGTAACCGGGTGCCGGATCCTATGATTTGGGCACTTGTCCCCGCATTCCAATGCAATGCGCCGGCGATCGAAAGGAATCGTAGCCATGAATACCACAGCACTTTGCGCTCGCGATATCGACGCGATGGATCGATATGAGACCCTCGCCAGGCTGACCGCCCTTGATCGGGCCTATGGCATGGTCGAGTTCGATCTCGATGGTCGCATGGTGTCGGTCAACCCCCTGTTTTGCGACATGCTGGGCTATCCCCCCGAAGCGCTGGTGGGCCAGTCCCATCTCATGCTCTTGCCGCCGGATCTGCAGGCGGAGCATGATCTCTTCTGGCAGAGGGTATTGGGTGGCGAGATCCAGTCGGGGGAGTTTCGCCGGGTCAGGCAAGGTGGCAGCCCCCTCTGGCTCCATGCCACCTACATGCCCGTGACCGACGAGGCCGGCACCCTGCTGGGGGTGGTCAAGCTGGCGCACGACATTACCTCGGCTGTGATGGCCAAGCAACGGGTCGAGCAGCAGAGCCAGCTGTTTGACATCGTGGTGGCCGCGCACCAGAGTTTTCTGCTCGATCGCAATCTCGGCTCCGCCTGCGATACCGTCTTCGAGCGCCTGCTGAGCGTGAGCGAGAGTTCCTATGGTTTCATCGGCATCATCCAGTACGAGGATGGTCGTCCCAGTCTCTATGTCCCCTCCATCTCCAATGTCTCCTGGGATGAGGCGACCCATGCCTGGTATGAGCAGCAGCGCCAGAGCCGGGGCGGGCTCATCTTCAGCAAGCTCGACAACCTGTTTGGGCACGTGGTGACCCACAATACCCTGGTGTGCTGCAACGATCTGCCGAGCCATCCAGCCAGTCGCGGTGTCTCCCCCCGTGGTCATCCGCACCTGGAGAGCTTCCTCGGCATTCCCATCCGCCACAAGGGAGAGGCGATCGGCATGATCGCCCTGGCCAACCGCCCGGGTGGCTTTGACGAGACCCATGTCAGCCTGCTCGAGCCCCTTACCACGGCCCTTGGCACCCTTATCCACGCCCGCAACCTGGAGGACGAGCGCAGCCGCATGGAGCGGGTGCTGCGCTTCAACGCCGAGCACGACTTCTTGACCAAGCTGCCCAACCGCAGCAGCTTTTTCCAGCAGGCCAACGTGTTGCTGGATCACGTCCAGCACCATCCTGCCGAAGGGGAGGCCTGCTGCCTGGCCTTGATAGATATCGACTTCTTCAAACAAATCAATGATGTATATGGACACCTTGCCGGAGATGCCGTGCTGGCGTCGCTGGCGGGGCTCCTGATGCAGGCGGTACGCAGCAAGGATCTGGTGGCGCGATTTGGCGGGGAGGAGTTCATCCTGCTGCTGCGGGGCACGACCCTGGAGGAGGCCCACACCATCATGGAGCGCATCCGGCGCCAGGTGGAGCAGCACACCTTCCTGTACCAGCATCAGGCGATCACCGTCACCATCAGCGTGGGGCTCACGCCCTATCAGATGAGCTACAGGCGCATGGATGACTGGCTTCAATGCGTGGACCAGCGACTTTACGAGGCAAAACGTCGGGGTCGCAACCAGGTCTCCTGATGAGAGGCTATATCGCGAAATAAAACAGGGCGCCATCATGGCGCCCTGTTTGTTGTGGATGTTTTTTTTCCCTTAGAGGGGGCTGTGCTGGCGGCAATATCGGGATCCCCGTGCCCGGCAGAGACGAAAAAGGGCGCCGGGGCGCCCTTGTTTGCAACGGTCCGGGATCAGCCGGTGTTGCGCATGCCGGCGGCGATGCCGGCGATGGTGACCATCAGCGCCTGATCCAGCTCGGGGTGCAGGGTCTCCGGGTGGTTGCGGGAGCGATTGAGCAGCTCGGCCTGCAGCACGTTGAGCGGGTCGGTGTAGGGGTTGCGCAGCTTGATGGACTCCTTGATCCAGGGCTGATCGTCCAGCAGGTCGCCCTGCGGGCGCAGTTTCAGCACCACCTCGATGGAGTCGGCAAGCTCCTGACGCAGCTGCTTGCCGAGTGCCCACAGGTTCTCCGGCACCAGGCGGGTGTCATAGTATTCCGCTAGCCAGAGGTCGGCCTTGAGGAACACCATCTCCAGCATTTCGAGACGGGTGCGGAAGAAGGGCCACTGGCGGCTCATCTCGTCCAGCACGCTCTTCTGGCCGTCGTCGATGGCCTGTTGCAATCCCTTGTGGGCGCCGAGCCAGGCCGGCAGCATCAGCCGGTTCTGGGTCCAGGCGAAGATCCAGGGGATGGCGCGCAGGCTCTCGACACCGCCGTTGGGCTTGCGCTTGGCGGGGCGGGAACCGAGCGGCAGCTTGCCGAGCTCCATCTCCGGGGTGGCGGCACGGAAGTAAGGCACGAAGTCCGGGTGACCGCGCACGATACTGCGGTAGTGATCACAGGAGACAGACGCCAGCTGCTCCATGACGGCGCGCCAGCTCTCTTTCGGCTTGGGCGGCGGCAGCAGGTTCCCCTCCAGCACGGCGCTGGTGTAGAGGTTCAGGCTCTGGATGGCCACTTTCGGCAGGCCGAACTTGAAGCGGATCATCTCCCCCTGTTCGGTGACCCGCAGGCCGCCGCGCAGGGATCCCGGGGGTTGCGACAGGATCGCCTGATGGGCGGGGGCGCCGCCACGGCCGACGGTACCGCCGCGGCCATGGAACAGGGTGAGGCGGATGTTGTTGGCTTCAGCCAGCGCCACCAGGGATTCCATGGCGGCGTACTGGGCCCAGCCAGCGGCCATCATGCCCGCATCCTTGGCGGAGTCGGAGTAGCCGATCATCACGTACTGACGGCCCTGGATGTAACCGCGATACCAGTCCACCGACAGCAGGCGTTCCATCACGGCGGTGCCCGCCATCAGGTCTTCCTGGGTCTCGAACAGCGGGGCAACCGGCATGCGGAACTTGCAGCCAGCTTCCTTCAGTAACAGCTGGACCGCCAAGACATCGGACGGGGCACCGGCCATGGAGATGATGTAGATGCCGAACGCATCGGGGTCGTGCTGGGCGATGACGCGACAGGTGTCGATGGTCTCGCGGGTCTCGGCACTGGGATCCCAGTCGCTCGGGATGAGGGGGCGGCGGGAGTTCAGCTCGCGCAGCAGGAAGGCCTGCTTGTCCTCTTCGCTCCACTCGGCGTAGTCGCCCACACCCAGGTAGCGGGTCAGCTCGGAGAAGACCTGGCCGTGACGCTCGCCATCCTGACGGATGTCCAGCTTGACCAGGTGGATGCCGAAGCAGGCCAGCTTGCGCAGCACGTCCAGCAGCATGCCGTCGGCGATGTTGCCCATGCCGCAGGCGTGCAGGGAGTGGTAGCAGAGCTCCAGGGGCTCGCGCAGCTGGGCGGTGTTCTTGACCAGATCCCGGCTCTCGCTCGCCTGGCCCTGTACCTTGGCGGTCAGGTACTCCTGGGTCTCGCGCAGTTGCTCGCGCAGCTCACGCACCAGGGCGCGATAGGGCTCGGGATTGTCGCCGACCCGGGCACGCACGGCGTCGGTGCAATCGGCCATGGAGAGCTCGGAGGTGAGCTCCTTGATGTCCTTGTAGAACAGGCTCACCGCCATCCAGCGGCCCAGCTCCAGCACTTCGGCGGTCACCTTGGCGGTGACGAAGGGGTTGCCGTCACGGTCACCGCCCATCCAGGAGGTGAACTTGACCGGCGCGGCGTCCAGCGGCAGCCGCACACCCAGATGGTGTTGCAGGCGCTCGTCCAGATTGCGCATGAATTCGGGGATGGCCGGCCACAGGCTGTTTTCCACCACGGCGAAGCCCCACTTGGCTTCGTCCACCGGGGTCGGGCGCTGTTCGCGGATCTCGTTGGTGTGCCAGGCCTGGTTGACCAGTTGCTCGATGCGACTCTGGATCTTGTCCCGCTCGCGGGGCAGCAGATCGGAGAGTTCCAGGGCCTCGAGGCAGTCGTTGAGCTGCACGTGCTTGTGGATCAGGGTACGACGGGTCACCTCGGTGGGGTGAGCGGTCAGCACCAGATCGATGTCCAGCTCGCGCACGGCCTGGATGATGGCCTCCTGGGACAGGTTGGAGGCTTTCAGCTTGTCGAACATCTGCTCCAGCGGGTCCGGGGTGCAGACCTGCTCTTCGCAGCGACGGGAGATGGTGTGGAACTGCTCCGCCACGTTCGCCAGGTTGAGGAACTGGCTGAAGGCACGGGCCACGGGCAGCAGTTCGTCATCGGAGAGGGTACGCAGGGTGTCGAGCAGGCGCTCTCTGTCTGCCTCGTTTCCCTTGCGGGAAGACTTGGCCAGTTGGCGAATGGTCTCAATCTTGTCGAGGAAGGCCTGCCCCTGATGATCCTTGATGGATTTACCCAGCAGTTGGCCCAACATGCCTACGTTGGCCCGTAGTGCGGCGTACTTTTCGTTCATTCCACATCCTTATTTTGTTGGTGCCTCCTGACCTTCCAGGCGGGAGGCGACCTCACTTATTGTTGTGCGATTACAACATATGCTCCGTCATCTTAGGGGGACAATCTACCCAGATTGTCTGCGCAAGGTCAAATAACAAGCCGATTCAGAACATGTATTTCCCTCACCTGTCCCAAGGCGCCTGTCATGTAACTTACTTACATCCCTATTTGGCTAGACGCAGAAGCGCCGGATCAGGTGCTGCAGCACCGCCGTGGTCGGTTTGACGAACGACAGATCCAGGTATTCATCGGGCTGGTGGGCCTGGGTGATATGGCCTGGGCCCATCACTATGGTCTCGCAACCCAGCTGCTGGATAAAGGGGGCTTCGGTGCAATAGTTCACGGACTCGGCGGTCCGGCCGCTCGCCTTTTCCGCCTCCCGCACCAGCTCGGAATCATCCTGGCAGGCATAGGCCGGAATGGGTTCGTGCAGGTGCTGCAGGTGCAGGCAGCCGGGCTGGTGGATCTCGATGGGGGAGAGCGCCTCTTTCAGCATGCCCATCAGCTCGTCGGGACCCACCTGCGGGGTGGGCCTCATGTCGATGTGCAGCTCGCAGCAGCCGCAGATGCGGTTCGGGCTGTCGCCCCCCTGGATGTAGCCGAGGTTCAGGGTGGGCTGGGGCACGGCGAAGCGGTGATCCGCGTACTTCTCCTTCAGATCCTGCTGGAGCCTGAGCACCTGACCCATGGCCTTGTGCATGATCTCCATGGCATTGACGCCGTTGGCGGGATCCGAACTGTGGCCGCTTCGGCCTGTGATGCGAATGGCTTCCGACATGTGGCCCTTGTGGGCCACCACGGGCACCAGCCCGGTGGGTTCGCCGATCACCGCGTAGTCGGGTTTGAGTTCGGCTGCGGCGGCGATGGCGCGGGCCCCGGCCATGGTGGTCTCTTCATCGGCGGTGGCCAGGATGCGCAGCGGCTTGCTCAGGGTCTTGAGGTCGACTTCCTTGAGCGCTTCCACGATAAAGGCGAAGAAGCCCTTCATGTCGATGGTGCCGAGCCCGTACAGGCGGTTGCCCTCTTCGGTCACCTTGAAGGGGTCTTTGGTCCAGGCTCCTTCATCGAAGGGAACCGTATCCGTGTGGCCCGCCAGCAGCAGCCCCCCTTCTCCCGTACCATAGGTCGCCACCAGGTTGAACTTGCCCGGCAGATCCGGCAGGGCCGTCACCTCGCACTGGAATCCGAGCTGACCGAACCAGTCGGCCAGCAGCCGGATCACCGCCTCGTTGCTCTGATCCCAGCGAGTATCCGTGCTGCTGATAGAGGGAATCGCAATAATATTCTTATAAAGTGAAAAAAAATCCAGTTTGGCCATCAGCTCCTCCTTGCGTCCCCGGAGTGTTTCTGTTAGAAAATACAAATGCAAAGTGAGTGCATGAATATTCTGTTCGAGTGCTCATCGACAAGGCCTCTAGTTGTAAGGGAAAGTTAATGTTCTGTCACCTGATCTGTAACCGACGACGCATATCCGCCTGAATTGCCCCTCCGCACTCGTTGCATCAAAGGGGCGATAGCTGACCCCTTGCACCGCAGCACCATGCTGTGAATTTCGAACCCAGACTTGGAATACTCAAACATGCTTAAGACCGTTATCGTCGGTGCCAGTGGCTACGCGGGGGCCGAACTGGCCGCTCTGGTCCAGAACCATCCACAACTCGAGCTGTTCGGCCTCTATGTTTCCGCCGGCAGCCAGGACGCCCACAAACGTTTCTCTTCCCTGCATCCCCAATGGGTGGGCAAGCTGGATCAGCCGCTGCTGCCCCTGGACGATGACGGCATGACCCGGATCCTGACCCAGGCCGATCTGGTAGTGCTGGCCACTGCTCACGAGGTGAGTGCGGAACTCGCGCCCAAGTTCCTGGCCAAGGGGTTGCCGGTGTTCGATCTCTCCGGTGCCTTCCGGGTCAACGATCAGCAGTTCTACTCCTCCTTCTACGGCTTCACCCACGAGAATGAGCAGTGGCTGGAGCAGGCCGCCTACGGTCTGGCCGAGTGGAATGCCGATGCCGTCAAGGCCGCCCAGCTGATTGCCGTGCCGGGATGCTACCCGACCGCCTCCCTGTGCGCCCTCAAGCCGCTGCAACAGGCCGGGCTGATTGCCCAGGGGTGGCAGCCCATCATCAATGCGGTTTCCGGCGTCTCCGGGGCCGGTCGCAAGGCCGCCATCAACACCAGTTTCTGCGAAGTGAGCCTCAATCCCTACGGCACCTTCAATCACAGGCACCAGCCGGAGATCAGCCACCACCTTGGCAAGGAGGTGCTGTTCCAGCCCCACCTCGGCAACTATGTGCGGGGCATCCTGGCCACCATCTATGTGCAACTGGCGGAAGGGGTGACGCCGACCCAGGTGGATCAGGCCTACCTCAAGGCCTACGAAGGCAAGCCGCTGGTACGCCTCACCGGCCAGATGCCCTCCATCCGCGGCGTGGCGAGCACGCCCTACTGCGACATCGCCTGGCAGCAGCAGGGCAACATGCTGGTGGTGGTTTCTGCCATCGACAACCTGCTCAAGGGGGCCGCCTCGCAAGCCATGCAGTGCATAAATATCAAGTTTGGTTTTGAACCGGCCACCGGCCTGATTTAACGCTTTAAGAAAGGATCGAGAAGATGGACAAGCAGACGCTGGTAATCAAGTTGGGTGGTGCCCTGATCGAGAACGACGAGGCCCTGACCGCCCTGTTCGCCACCCTGAAGACCTTCCTGGATGATCAGCACCGTCCTCTGGTGCTGGTGCACGGTGGTGGCTGCCTGGTGGACGACCTGCTCAAGGGGCTGGGCATGGCCTCCACCAAGAAGAACGGCCTGCGGGTGACCCCGTTCGAGCAGATCCCCGTGATTGCCGGTGCCCTGGCCGGGACCGCCAACAAGATGATGATGGCCAAGGCCATCTCCACCGGCATTCCTGCTGTGGGTCTGTGCCTCGCCGACGGCGGTCTGTGCCAGGTGACCCAGCTCGATCCGGATCTCGGTGCGGTCGGTGACTGCAAACCGGGCAACCCGGCGCTGGTGGCCGGCATCCTGGGGCAGGGCTTCCTGCCGGTGGTGAGCTCCATCGGCATCACCGCCGACGGACAGATGATGAACGTCAATGCGGATCAGGCGGCCACCGCCATCGCCGAAGCGCTGGGCGCCGATCTGGTAATGCTGTCGGATGTGAGCGGCATTCTGGATGGCAAGGGCAAGCTGGTGCCGCAACTGGACAAGCAGAGCGCGCTGGACCTGATGGAGAAGGGAGTTATCACGGACGGCATGGCCGTCAAGGTGAAAGCCGCCCTGCACGCCGCCGAAACCCTGGGCAAGCCGGTCTGTGTCGCCAGCTGGCGCTACCCGGATCAGCTGCTCAAGCTGCTGGCTGGCGGCGCTGTTGGCACCCAGGTCACCCTCTGATCTCCACCGGGAAAAGGACAATCCGATGCAACATCTTCTGAAAGACAGTGATTTAAGCAAGGCCCAGATCGAGGCGCTGCTGGCGCTTGGCAAGGCGGTCAAGGCCGATCCGAAGAAATACAGCCAGGCCCTGGCGGGCAAGAGCGTGGTCACCCTGTTCGAGAAGCCCTCCCTGCGTACCCGGGTCACCTTCGACATCGGCATCGCCAAACTGGGTGGTCACAGCGTCTATCTGGATCAGCAGAACGGGGCGCTCGGCAAGCGGGAGTCGGTGAAGGATTTCGCCAGCAACCTGTCCCGCTGGTGTGACGCCATCGTCGCCCGGGTGTTCGATCACCAGACCCTGGTCGAGCTGGCCGAGTTCGGCTCGGTGCCTGTGGTCAACAGCCTGTGCAACCTCTACCACCCCTGCCAGGGGCTGGCGGATTTCATGACCATCAGCGAGCACTACAGCGATCTGTCCAAGGTGAAGCTGGCCTATCTCGGCGATGGCAACAACGTGAGCCACTCCCTGCTGCTGCTGGGGGCGACCCTCGGTACCGATGTGACCCTGGTCTGCCCGAAAGGCCATGGCCCGGATACCCAGATCTTCCTGCAGGCCCAGGCGCTGGCAGCTCAATCTGGCGCGACCATACATATCAGCGATGATGTCGCGGATATCGAAGGCTTTGACGTGGTTTATACCGATACCTGGGTTTCCATGGGTGACAACACACCAATGGAGCAGGTAAAAGATATCTTCATGCCTTATCAGATCAACCAGGCCCTGCTCGATCGGACCGGCATCCAGCACGTGCTGCACTGCCAGCCGGCCCACCGGGAGCTGGAGATCACCTCGGAGGTCATGGACGGCCCAGCCTCCCTCATCATGGATGAGGCAGAAAACCGGATGCATATCCAGAACGCCGTGCTGCTGACCCTGTTCGGACAGGGCCAGAAGTAATCCGGCAACCGACCCGGAATCACCCCTTTTTATCGAATCATCACGGAGAGAAGTAAATGAGCGGAATCAACAAGATCGTACTGGCTTACTCGGGCGGACTGGATACCTCGGCCATCATTCCCTGGCTGAAGGAGCACTATGACGCTGAAATCATCGCCTTCGTCGCCGACGTGGGCCAGGAGCGTGACGATCTGGAAGGGATCGAGCAGAAGGCCATCGCCTCCGGCGCGGTCAAGTGCATCGTCAAGGATCTGCGGGAAGAGTTCGTCAAAGAGTACGTCTACCCGACCCTGAAGACCGGCGCCGTCTATGAAGGCACCTACCTGCTGGGTACCTCCATGGCCCGTCCGGTGATCGCCAAGGCCATGGTCGAGGCTGCCCTGGCGGAAGGGGCTGATGCCATCTCCCACGGTTGCACCGGCAAGGGCAACGACCAGGTGCGGTTCGAAGGTGCGGTAGCTGCCCTGGCGCCCCAACTGAAAGTGATCGCCCCCTGGCGGTTGTGGGACATGCGTTCTCGGGAAGATCTGCTGGCCTATCTGGAAGCCCGCAACATCCCCTGCAAGGCGACCCTGAAGAAGATCTACAGCCGTGACGCCAACGCCTGGCACATCTCCACCGAGGGTGGCGAGCTGGAGAGCACCTGGAACGAGCCGTCCGAAGCCGTCTGGCAGTGGACCGTCTCTGCAGAGGATGCCCCGAACGAGCCGGAATACGTCAAGCTGACCGTGGCCAAGGGCGAAGTGGTCGCAGTTGACGATCAGCCGCTCAGCCCGCACCAGATCCTGACCACCCTGAACGAGCGTGCCGGCAAGCACGGCGTGGGCCGGATCGACATCACCGAGAACCGGATGGTGGGCATGAAGTCCCGTGGCTGCTACGAGACCCCGGGTGGTACCGTGATGGTTGCCGCACTGCGCGCCGTGGAAGAGCTGGTACTGGACAGACCGACCCGCGCCTGGCGGGAAAAGCTGGGTGCCGAGTTCTCCCACCTGGTGTATGACGGTCGCTGGTTCACCCCACTGTGCAAGGCCATTGTCGCCTCCGCCAATGCCATCGCCGAGGAGCTCGACGGTGAAGTGGTGCTGAAGATGTACAAGGGTCAGGTCACCGCGGTGCAGAAGAAGTCGCCGAACAGCCTCTACTCCGAAGACTTCGCCACCTTCGGTGCCGACGAAGTGTACGACCAGAGCCATGCCGAAGGCTTCATCCGTCTCTACACCCTGGCGAGCCGGATCCGCGCCATGAAAGAGCAGCATCAAGCCATCGGTGGCGACCATACCCACGGCTAAGCAAGCGCTATCACCCGTTGATTCGAGGGGGCATGGCCCCCTCTTTTACAGGCAGAGAGGCCCTTTGCCATCCTCATCGGGTGTGACAAGAGCGGCTGCGCCCTGGCCGCTTCTGTGAGATAACAGGCTCGCAGAAAAACAGGGCAAGATTTCAAGTTCGACGGCGCAAGGCGCCGCCGACAACGCATTCAAGGAGAGCAGTATGGCACTTTGGGGTGGACGCTTCAGTCAGGGAGCCGATAGCCGGTTCAAGCAGTTCAACGATTCGCTGCGGTTCGACTACCGTCTGGCGGAGCAGGATATTCAAGGCTCCATGGCCTGGGCCAAAGCGCTGGTCAAGGTGGGGGTGTTGACCGAGGGTGAACAGGCTCAGTTGCAGCAGGCGATGGAGGTACTGCTCGCCTCCGTGCAGCAGGATCCCCAGCAGATCCTCAGCTCGGACGCCGAAGACATCCACTCCTGGGTCGAGAGCCAGCTCATCGACGCCGTCGGCGCCCTTGGCAAGAAGCTGCACACCGGTCGCTCGCGCAACGATCAGGTCGCCACTGACCTCAAACTCTGGTGCAAGGCACAGGGCGAGCTGCTGCTCGGCTCCATCACCGCCCTGCAACAGGGGCTGGTGGCCTCCGCCCGTGCCAACCAGGCCGCGGTACTGCCGGGTTACACCCACCTGCAGCGGGCCCAGCCGGTCACTTACGCCCACTGGGCCCTGGCCTATGTGGAGATGCTGGAGCGGGACTACTCCCGCCTGCAGGATGCGCTGACGCGGCTCGACACCAGCCCCCTCGGCTGCGGCGCCCTGGCAGGCACCGCCTATGCCATCGACCGCGAAGCCTTGGCGCTCGACATGGGCTTTAGCGGCGCGACCCGCAACAGCCTGGATTCGGTGTCCGACCGGGATCACGTGGTGGAGCTGATGCATGTCGCGTCGCTGTCCATGACCCACCTGTCGCGGTTTGCCGAAGACCTCATCTTCTACAACACCGGCGAGGCGGGCTTTGTCGAGCTGTCTGACGCCGTCACCTCCGGCTCGTCCCTGATGCCCCAGAAGAAGAACCCGGACGCGCTGGAGCTCATTCGTGGCAAGACCGGCCGGGTGGTCGGCGCCCAGATGGGTATGTTGATGAGCCTCAAGGCGTTGCCGCTGGCCTACAACAAGGACATGCAGGAAGACAAAGAGGGGCTGTTCGATGCCCTCGACACCTGGCACGACTGCCTCGACATGGCGGCGCTGGTGCTGATCGATCTGAAGGTCAATGGCGAGCGCACCAAGGCGGCGGCCCAGGGCGGTTACGCCAACGCCACCGAGCTGGCGGACTATCTGGTGGCCAAGGGCATTCCGTTCCGCGAGGCGCACCATATCGTCGGCGAGACCGTGGTCTATGCGATCCAGGTGAAAAAGCCCTTGGAAGAACTCTCCCTCCCCGAGTTCCAGCGCTTCAGCCCCGTGGTGGGGGAGGATGTTTACCCGAACCTGGAGCTGGAAGCGACTCTGGCCAAGCGGGTTGCCAAGGGAGGCGTCGCTCGCGAGCAGATAGAGGCAGCCCTCACCGCCGCCGAAGCCTGGCTGAGCAAGCGGGCGGGTTAAGCCAACCGGCTCGCCATGGGAATTAGAAGGCAGAACGGCAACCCCAGGGTTGCCGTTTTTTATGGGTACGCCTCGGCGCCGTGGGGCGCGTTGACCAGGCGCTGTTCAGCCCCTGTGTCCGGCGCTGGCATGATGCACGGCGTCCGTAAGCAGTCGTTGCAACTGGCGTCTGGCCTCGTCGGTTTCATGGCTGGCGGCGAGCAGCACCACCCCCAGGGTGCCCGGTGAGGGCAGCACGCCGCCGAGGGTGGCGAGACTGGCCGGCATGCCGATGGGGGAACGCACCGTGATCCCTAGCCCGGCCTGCACGGCGGCCCAGATCCCGCCCAGGCTCTGGCTGGTGAAGGCGATCCGCCAGGGGATCCCGGCATCGTCGAGGGCGCGGATGGCCCGCGCCCGCATCAGGCAGGGGGCATCGAAGAGCACCAGGGGCAGGGGCTCCCCGCGCGCGAGCAAAGGGGCGAGGTCCCACTCGGGGTGGGCAATCCAGGCCAGTTGCACCACCTCGATGAGGGGAAGATCCTCCCGCTCTCCCTGTGGCTGCCAGGCGAGAGCCATGTCGAGGGTGCCTTCCCTGATCCCCTGCACCAGGGCCCCGTTGCGATCGATGCGGGTCGTCATGCGCAGGGCCGGGTGCTGACGACAGAGGGGCCCCAGCACGGCGGGGAGCAAAGATTCGCCGAAGTCCTCCTGCACCCCGAGCCGGATCTCCCCTTGCAGCAGTTCCCCTTTGAGGGCGAGCACGGCTTCGTCATTGAGCTCCAGCAGCCGCTTGGCGTAGCCCAGCAGGCGCTCACCGCTGGCCGTCGGCACCAGGTGACGTCCCTGCTTCATGACCAGATCGGTGCCGCACTGTTGTTCGAGTTTTTTCAACTGGGCGCTGACCGCCGAGGTGGAGCGGCACAGCCGCTGCGCCGCCAGCGCAAAGCTGCCGCACTCCAGCCCCAGCACGTAGCTGCGCAGGGCATCGAGATCCAGGCTGGGGGGAAGGGGTGACATAACTATCCTTATAATCGGGATGATTGGTCTTGAATATTTCGATTTTTTAAATTGTAGCAGTGAGGGAGAGTGGCTTCATCCACCAAGGAGATTGTCATGACACCCGATGTTCCCGATCGCGCCACCCTGGCGCAGCTTGCCCCCCGACTCGCCCGACTGGCGGAAGAGACGCTGTTTGGCGATATCTGGCAGCGCCCCACCCTCTCGGCCCGCGAGCGCAGCCTGATCACCCTGGCCATCCTGGCGTCACTGGGCCGGGTGCAACAACTGCCCTGGCATATTGCATTCGCCCGGCAAAACGGCCTGTCCCGGGATGAGCTGGAAGAGCTGTTCACCCATCTTGCCTTCTACGCCGGTTTGCCCGCCGCAGTGACGGCCGTGGGCTATCTGCCCCCCCGCGAGGAGGTGACCCCATGCCGCTGACCCGTATCACCCTGTGCGAGGGGATGAGCGACGCACACCTGCAGCAACTCAGCGCCCTCTACCACCAGACCCTGGTGGAGGTGTTCGAGGTGCCGCCGGAGGATAAATTCCAGATCCTCGAGATCTTGCCTGCCAGTGCGCTCATCTATGACCCCCATTACCAGACTGGCCGCCGGGACCAAGGTTTCATCCTCTTCCAGATCCTGGCGGGCAAGGTGCGCAGCACCGCGACCAGGGAGCGGCTTTATGCACGTCTCGCCGAGCGCCTTGAGGCCGAGCTTGGGATCCACCCCGACAACCTCATGGTGGTGATCCAGCAGACCGATGCCGAGGCGTGGAGTTTCGGTAAGGGCCGGATGTTCAGACAAGAGGTGGCCTCATGATCGCCATGCACTACCGATTCACCCTGCCCGCAGACTACGACATGGAGCTGATCGAGCAGCGGATCGCCAGCAATGGCGCCAGACTGGACGGCTTTCCCGGTCTGTTGTTCAAGGCCTATCTCTACAGCCGTCAGGACGATGGAGCCCTGCCGGGGCAGGAGAACCGCTATGCCCCCTTCTATGTGTGGCACAGCGCCGAGGCGATGCACCGATTCCTGGCAAGCGAGGGATTCGCGGCGCTCACCCGGCATTTCGGTTGGCCCCGCATCGAGACCTGGCATCTGCTGCGGGCGCCGGATCCGGCCTCCCTCGACGGGGCTTGCATGGCCAGGCTGCGGCGCACCAAGGTCGCTTCCCACGACCAGCTGGCCGACCTGCACGGCGAGGCCATGGTGAGCGGCTGGGATCTCACCCGATGGGAATGGCTGGAGGCGGATTTTCTCTCGTCCCTCTCATCGCCCTTGCCTGGCGGAGGCGAGATCTACCGTATCGGCTATCTGGCGAAGGGGGGAGGGGTGTAAAGCGGAATTATATTTGTCATTGATGTTATTTTCCCATTCACTTGGGCTGTGAAAGTGATATTTGCATCGTGAACATAGGGTGTTATGTCTCGCTTGTGGATGATGATGTGGAATTGCGTTCACCCGCGGCAATGAACTGGCTCAGTGGGGCACATTCAGGGTGACGGCCCGCGCCGGGCAGGGCATGATCCCGCTGCAATGCGTATGGACGCGTCAACCGGATCAAGGAGTTCCCATGTACCTGCCACCCCATTTCGCCGTTACCGACCCCGAGGCGCTGCACCAGCTGATGCAGGCGCCCCCCCTGGGGGCCCTGATCACCTGTGGTGAAGGGGGGCTGGATGCCAACCACCTGCCGTTCGAGTTCGATGGGGCGCAGGGGGCCCACGGGGTGTTGCGGGCCC
>NZ_JBFOCZ010000035.1:135524-255910 GCF_040908015.1 Aeromonas sp. R7-5
ATGTGGCCCGCAACAACCCGCTTTGGCAGGAGGTGAAAGACGGCGACGAGGTGCTGGTGATCTTCCGCGCCGCCGAGGGTTATATCTCCCCCAGCTGGTATCCGGGCAAGCAGGTGCATCATCAGCAGGTGCCCACCTGGAACTATGCCGTGGTGCACGCCCATGGCCGTATCCGGGTGAGGGACGATGCCCGCTTCGTGCGTCGCTTGCTCGCGACCCTGACCCGTACCCACGAGGCGGGAGAGTCCATTCCCTGGAAGATGGCGGATGCTCCGAGAGACTATCTCGAGACCATGGTGCAGGCCGTGGTGGGCATAGAGATCGAGATTGAGCGGCTGGTCGGCAAGTTCAAGCTGGGTCAGAACAAGGAGGCGGCGGATCGCCTGGGAGCGGCCAATGCCCTGCAGGATCGCGGGCAGAGCGCGCTGGCCGGCGCCATGCTGAACCCGCCCCCTTCACAGTCCTAGCGTGACATCTTGAGATTCGGCCCGACAAAAACGGCAACCGTCTGGTTGCCGTTTTTCATGGTTCCACTCCCGCTCACGCGCTGGCATTGAGCAGCTTGCCGACACCTTCCCCCTTGCCATTGGGCAGGGTCTGCTTGAAGGCGTAGAGCAACTGATCGAGGTTGAGGTCGCTGTTGCCAAGGGAGCTCTTGAGGGTGTCGAGCTCGCTCTGCAGCGCATCGAGGCGGGTGCTCTGGGTGCCGTCTGCCAACTGGGTGCGGGCGGCGTCGATGGCCTGGGGCAGGGGCTGGCCCGAGGATTCCTGACCCAGGGTCTGCATCAGCGCCCCCATGAAGTGGTTGATGGCGGGGCGGTTTTGCTCGCTGTCAGCCTCCTGGATGCCGAGGCGCTGGAACAGGCTCTGCACCGTGGGGGCAAGGTGCGCTTCCTGCACGGCGGGCTCGGTCTGGGCGGGCGGCGTGCTGTCGTCCAGCAGCTTGCTGCCGAGCTTGATGGCAAGGGAGGCGAGGGGAAGCAGGGTGCCGATGGCGATCATGATGTCACTCTCCGTACGACTGATGTCATGACGGAGCAGGGAACGGACCAGTTTGGCGAACATTCACCCGAAAAATGGCAGGGGATTGATCCTGCTGTGAATTTCGTTTTTGCCAGGCGGAGGGCGAGCGGGTGCGAACGGGGGCGGCGGCAAACCCTTGCAGCCCGGGGGCTGGCCGGTTTGCCGCCCGGCTTGCCGGATCAGAGCTCCTTGAACGGGCGGCGCTTCTCCTCCTCGATGACGATGGCCTCCAGATTGGCGATGCGCTCCTGCAACTCCTTGATGATCATGTCCTGCTTGCCAAGACGGTCGGTAATGCGGGCATCCCCCATCTGGTAGCGGGCGCGTTTGGTGAGATAGCTGAACGACACGCTGATAAAGACGATCAGGACGATACCTGTCCACATGGTCATGAATGACTCCTTTCAAGATTTGAACGAGAGGATCTGTCTCCCGCGCTGTCGTTGTCTCATACCCGGCCCTGGGCGGCAATGCCCGCTCAGTCTTGTCTGATGCGAGCACCAACATTTCCCATTGGCGACATCCACCATCCATGGACTGCGATTGGCAATGGAAGCCCTGCGCCTCCCGGCGCAGGTGAACAAGAGCCATCGACCTGAAGGCAGGTTGCTCTAGATATGTGTATGACACACCCCATGAAGGGGGATGGTATCGTTGCCGCTGCCGAAGTCGCCAGCACCCAGATGGACGGCGTAGTGGCCATCGCTGCCTTCGGCCTCGGATGTCCAATAAAAGTTCGAGGTGAAGCCTGCGTTCCCGTATTGTCCCAGATCCCCCCACTCCGACCACAATGAGCCCACTCCTCGGGTTCCCGATGTCAGGTCTGTGATGGAAGGCTGACTCCAGCCCAGCGTGGCACACCCGCTGGACGCGCTGACCCAATCCTGGGGGGCGGCCCCCTGGGGCTCAAACCAGCTTGTGACCTGGAAGGTATAGGCCAATGGAGCGCCACCCCATTTGGGCATGGCCATGATGGTGACTGGAGCCGCATTTCCCTGGGAGATGAAACGGACGTTGCCGCTGCTGTCAACCGAGACCCATGGTGTATTGCTGCTCCAGTGGTAGCTACTCGCCGTACCGGAGACATTCAGGACAAATTCTGCCCCTGTAAACCCGGTGCCAGGAAAACCGGCGCCCAGTGCGTAAATGATGTTCCCGGCAGAGATGTTGGTGAACGCCGGTGCTGACACATTGATCGCGACGGCGTTGCTGGTCATGCCATCTTTGCTGGCTGTGATGTCGGTCGTTCCCACCCCGCCGGCATTGAGAAGGCCTGAAAGTGTGACGGTTGCTGTGTCGGTGTCGAGTGATAACCAGGCTACGCTATCGCTCACATCCGAGGTTGAACTGTCGCTGTAAGTGGCGATTGCAGTGAGTTGCTGAGGCTGCCCAACGAGCAGAGACGCCTGTTCGGGGGTGACATCGATTGACGTCAATATGGCGGCCGTGACACTGACGGTTACGTTGTTGCTGCCAATACCATCCTTGCTGGCGTTGATTTCTGTAGCGCCTTCCTCTACGCCAGTCAGCAGGCCCTCTGGCGTGACGGTTGCCGTGACGGCGTCAACCGGTAGCCAAGTCACGCTGCTGCTGATATCCCCCGTCGTATTGTCGCTGTAGGTGGCAGTGGCGGTCAGTTGCCGGGTTTGTCCTTTGGCCAGAGAGACGTTCGGCGGCGTGACTTGAATGGCGGTGAGGGTGGCAGGGGTGATGGTAATGTTGATGGTGTCGCTGGTGATGCCGTCCTTGATGGCGGTCACTGCCGTGGATCCCGGTGTGATCCCGGTCAGCAGGCCGGTTGAGGAGACGGTTGCCGTAGTCATGTCTATCGCAAGCCAGGTGACATCGCTGCTGATATCCGCCGTGGTGTTGTCGCTGTAGGTGGCGGTGGCGGTCAGTTGCCGGGTCTGGCCCTTGGCCAGCGAGACGCTCGGAGGCGTGACTTGAATGGCCGTAAGGGTAGCATCGGTGATGGTTATGTTGGCGGTGTTGCTGATGATGCCATCCTTGCTGGCAGTCACTTCCGTGGTGCCCGGCATCATCCCGGTCAGGATACCCGCTGAATTCACGCTGACGGTGTGTGCTCCGACAGGAAGCCATGCAACCTGGTGGCTGATATCCGCCGTGGTGTGGTCGCTATAGGTGGCGATGGCGGTCAGTTGGTGTGTCTGGCCCTTGGGCAGTGACAGGATGGAGGGGGTGAGTTGAATGTCAGTGATGCTTGCCGCGCTGATGTTAATCGTCACCGCATTGCTGATGATGTTCTCTTTGCTGGCCGTTACATGAACTGTCCCTGTTTCAGTGCCGGTGAGCAGGCCCGAAAAATCAATATTCGCCACGGTCGGGTCACTGAGTATCCAGCGTACTGAGGTTGATATGTTATGGGCAGTACCATCCGAATAATATCCCATGGCAACAAAAGGCTGGGTGTTCCCTTTCGCCAGCGTCAGAACACTTTTTCCCTTTGTCACTGTCTGAGTCGGAATAATCTGAATTCGCATCAGACCGGTATCACTCGTTGTCATGGATGAACTGTTTTCACACCCGCTCAGTAACGCAGCGAGTATGCATAAAAATATTAAGTATATGTTTTTAATGGCCAAGTTATATCTCTCTCAACATGTGGCGTACTATGGGGTTGTTGGTTTTTTCCGGAAGTATTACCAGAAATAAATGCTGTTAGCCCCAAGTGCGAGTAATCGTCGAGATGTGTTCCCAGACGGGACTGATGGCAGGGGCCATGGGTAGGTGAGTATGCGACTTTCAATTGGCGCCCTTGATGCCCCCAGTCATCGGCTTTGGATGACAGATGAGGTTCCAGGGGGACTCATTCCTACTCGGTCAGGGTGGGCGTTATGCCTCTTTTGTTATGTGTTACTTGTAGTTGCGAGATCTTGTTGCGATATGGAGCGGCACTTACACAGCATGATAGGATATATAAAAATGTCACTGATAAAAAATTGATTTTATCATTGAATATATTCAGCCATGAGATGTGAGTGATCCGATATGTCCTTTCATATTCATGACAGCAAGAAAGTCTGATGCACTTTCAAACACCCCAATAGCCTACCACGTGAAATTGAATATGACCACCCAGATTACAGGCTTATTTAGCTCGTATCTTGGGAGTGTTGTTGATTTTGTCTGGCTTGTTCTGCATGGAATGTATAAAGGTTTGAACGTTATTGTATAGGGGGTGTGTATTTTTTGATTAGAGCCATTTTTCTTTCTGAAATGGAATGAATGAAGTCTGAATATTATTATCTTCCTCATATTTTCAGAAATTTCTTACAGATTTATTATTTCCCATGTAAGAGAAAGCTGAATTTCCCCTACTTTCCTAGACACCTCAAGAGCCTCAAACTGAGGTCATTCAGGAGATGCTATGAGCAAGCCGCAACGTGACACGAAAGAATTCAAACTGGCAGACGTCAAGCAGGTGACTGAGCGTCATTACCCAGTGACAGAGGTCGCTGAGCGACTTGGTGTTTCCAGCCACAGTCTCTACGCCTGGATCAGGCGCTACAGCCAGCCCGACGTGCAGCAACAGCATGACTCCAGCCAGCAAGCCGAAATTCGGCGCCTCAAGGTTGAGCCACGCCGTGTCACCGATGAGCGAGATATCTTAAAAAGGCCGCCGCGTACTTTGCCAAGCTGTCAGGGTAAGGTACACCTTCATCCGGGAGCACACGTCCGCACATCCCATCCGCCGACGGTGTCGGATGATGAATGTCCACCCGAGCGGTTATTACGCCTGGCAGCACCAGCCTGTATCTACCCGCGCTCTGGAAGACCAACGCCTCCTGGGCCAGATCAAGCAATGTTGGCTAGAAAGCAGCGGCGTCTATGGCTATCGCAAGATCCGGGACGACCTGCGAGAGATGGGCGAGACCTGCGGGAAACACCGGGCGGCGCGATTAATGCCTCATGAAGGTTTATGTTAACAAACGGGTTATCGTCGCCGTCCCGGTCATTATGGTGGCAGGCCAGCAGTGGTTGCACCGAATCATCCTGAGCGCCAGTTCGATGTGACTGAGCCAAATAAGGTCTGGGTAACGGACATCACTAATATCCGAATCCATGAAGGCTGGCTCTATCTGGCTGCGGTATTGGATTTGTTCTCACGACACGTCATTGGTTGGTCAATGGGGCCACGGCTCGACCGAGAGTTGGCCATCAGCGCGTTACTGATGGCAGTGTGGCGACGACGACCCGAACAGGAAGTGCTGGTTCATTCTGACCAAGGGAGCCAGTTTAGCTGCTATGATTGGCAGGATTTTTTGCGGGATCACCGGCTCAAGGCCAGCATGAGCAGACGCGGCAATTGTCATAACAACGCGGTGGCGGAGAATTTCTTCCAACTTCTCAAACGCGATCGGACCCGACGTAGAAACTATGCGGATCGCGAGGAGGCCCGACAGGATGTGTTCGATTACATTGAAATGTTTTACAACCCCAAGCGCCGACACAGCTTCAATAATGGGTTATCACCAGTAGAGTGTGAGATGCAATATTTCGAACGGCTCAAACGTGTCTAGATAAGCTGGGGCGATTCAGTCCGGGATGATTAAACCACTACAAAAACACCGCCAATGGGCGGTGCTTTGTCATTGCGATGAGAAGCAATGCCATCTATTTACAGCAACGCCTCACCATAGCGGTTGGCTTCATCAGAACCTTTTTGCAATTTAATCAGCAGCAACAGAACAAATCCGATAATGGGGACAGCGCCGAGCAGCAAATACCAACCAGTACGATTGGTATCATGTATCCGACGCACAGCCAGTGCCGCACAAGGAATGATCGTCAGCAATCCATAAACACCCAACGGATAATTAATATGATCCGGAACGTTGAACGCCAGCGTTAAAATTACAGAGATCACGGTATGAAACAGCAAGAACATAAAGTATTCTTGACGTGATGCACGCCCGTGGAAATTAAAGTATCTTTTGAATGCTTTAAAATAAAAATTCATCACACACCTCGATATGAGTACCTGAAAAAATGTTGTTGTGCCAATTTTAATGAGTTATGTCGCAATTGGCCGGAGCAGTTCAACAATAACCAATAGCGTTAGCCGTACCAACACAATAAACATTATTAAAAGATATTAACGCGAAAATATAAAAAACGAGGATGGCGCAGCGTGTCCTGGCAGATGGCTTACTTGCCGCCAGCCTCCCTTTTCGCACTCGATGGGAGCCTCGCTGCTTGGGAGAGGTGGCTTACTCACTGCATCAGCAAACGTGCTTGAAAATGGGCGTTCGGCCGTCAGCACCGCTCACTAACCTCATGATTTAATCTATTTTAACAGTTTTTAATAATTATTTTTGGTTGGCATCTCACTGGACTGGCCAGTTAGGCTTCAGGTCAGAAAGCAACGTTCCACATCACAAATGCCAAACAGGTGATATATGAAAAAAAGTTTAGCCATCCTTGTTACCATGACCTTGCTGACCACAGGCTGCTCGAATATCAGTACCCGTGATGCCTTGATTGGTGCAACAGCATTGGGTGCAGCCGGTGCGATTGGCTATTATGCCGGGCATCATAAAAAGTCAGGAAAAGAGAGCAGTTCAGCACAATTCGATCAGCAAGACTTGACCGGCATGCGTGAAAGCCAGGCCAGTGATCAATTGCAGCAACATGGATTTAATATGGTCGATGGCTGGCAAAATGATCACGGTAACCATGCCTCCTTTGCCATCTGGTATAACGACAACTCTCATCAGTGTTTGCAGTTGAAAAGTGTTCATGGCGACGTAAAAAATGCCTCTGACACACGCAATGAAAATTGCCATGCCTAATTTAATTATCTTTATTAACAGGAACATCCACATGAAAATGACATCTTCTAAATATATTGCTATCGCTGTTTTGCTGAGCACATCTAGTTGTGCATTGCCGATAATGGCGGCCGACACGGCCGATCTTAATTATCAGGATATTGGTTGGGTCAAACAGGAACTGAGCGACCGCGGTTTTGTAAAAGGTTCTGCACCCAGCAGCGCCGTCGAATATTGGTGGAACCAACAAGACCAGCAGTGCATCCGCCTGGCCATCAAACATGGCAAGGTCAATGACATCAGTGACGAGCAACGTGATGAGTGTGGCGCTGTCGTACAACGCTCTCACTCTTCAACCCCGCGTCATGACCACAAACAGCGACTTGCCGTCAACCAGATGCCCAGCTATTGCCTGAATTTTGCTGCCGAAGACTTGGGAAGATACAAAGATGATGTCAGCACCCTGCCCGCCGAAAAAAGCCATGGCAAATACGTGGTGCCGGGGCAGAGTGACTCGATTTTCTTCGAGTGTACCTTTAGCAAAGATGGCTCTTTCCTCGGCATGAACCTCAAACGCTAACCGCCCTCTTCCTCTGCTCAGGGCGGGAGTCTGTTGTGACGACTCCTGCCTTTACTCACGATCAGCAACAACAGAAGCCTGTCAGGCACATACGTCCCTTGACAAAAAAGAGCCTCCCCCGTCAGAGTTCACTATCAAGTTGACCTTCAGCACCATGACTCTCGAGACGCTCACCACGCCATGCTTCCGGATCAGGATTCCCATTTGCACTCTTTCGGCCGATTCGTGCTGGACACCAAACAACTTACGTTGACCCGACGCCAGGATGGCGAGCCATCGGTCATGCGTGTCTCTGCAGCTGAAGCGCGCCTCCTGCATTATTTTCTCACGCATGCAGGCACCTTGCTCAGCAAAGAAACGCTGCTGCAAACCGGCTGGCTGGGTCGACCTGTCAGCACCAGTTCACTGCCAGTCGCCATCGCCAACCTGCGCCGCTATCTCGATACCCCGGAACAAGAGGCGGTGATCAGAACCTTGCCGCGGCAAGGCTATCTGTTCATGCTTGCTCCCGGCGCTGTCGCTGTGCCGGAGGCCGAGCTGACCCAGCCGCAGGCTCCCTGTGAAGAAGGGGCTGCTGCCACGCCTATCATGTCGACCCCTGATGACCCACCCCATCCGGTATCAGCAACGACAAGCGAAGAGCCAAAGCCGCTCCCGCTGTCAACCTGGCAGCAAAATCTGATGCTGATCATGATGGGGGGATTTGTGCTCCTGCTACTGCTGACAGGCATTTACTTGAGTACTACCTGGGTCACCGTCAAATGCGAACCGGCTGGAGAAGGGATCCTTTGCCATACCCAGAAGCCAGCCAGTCAACTACCGACCCCAAAACAGGGGGAGATCTGGTTGATGGTGGGTGACGAGCAGGCAAAATTTCAGGAAAAACAGCGATGAAACGTAGTTTATTGACTCGATTGCTCTATGTGTCGAGTTCGCTGGGGATGCTGCTGGTCTCGCTGATACTGCTAAATAGTCTGGGTTGTGACTATGAAATGCGTCTGTCGTCCAAAGAGGCTGATTATTATGCCGTTTGCCGAGCTGGCAAATTTACCGTCATCGAACGTGAACACGGCTCCAAAGCGACCTGGATGGTCACGGCATATCAGGCTGTGCTGGGTAGCCAGCTCATTTTCTTCGTCACAGAACGTTCTCAGGTTGAAGCCCCCCAGACCAAATCGCCTTTGAGTGACCTTAATAAGATGCATGGCAGCTTCACCATGCCCCTTAACTATGGCTGGAAGAAGCTGACCCCTGACCATATCGCCATTTTTCAACAGTCGCCTCACCCGGAAATACTGCAGGGTCATTTTGAGGGTTCACTGGATTTCTACCACAGGTTCTGGCCTTCAACACCAGTGAAAATCGCAAAGTGAGGCCGAACAAGCCCTTGAGCATCAAGGCAGTGCTGATAGCTTGGCCAGTGTAAAGCTGGCTGCAGTCTATTACTCGTGTGCAGCGCAGCCCGCTCTGCGAGATGTCTGCAACCAGAGCGAGCGGCTTAGCCGGCGCCCGATCTGCCGCTATTCCAAAGGATGGTTTAGAACCTTAACCTGTGACTCTCCTGCTCTCTGCTTGCTCAGATCCCCTGCCAGATCGGCCAGCTGAGCCAGATCCCGAGCAACAGCAACTGCCTCCAGACGATGGCCCAGAACCGCAGGCGGTAGCTCCCTTTCTGGGTCTTGTGGCGTAGCCACTGGCGGGCGACCAGGGCGCCAGGCCAGCCGCCGCACAGCTCAAGCAGATGCAGGCGGGCCTCGGGCACGCGCCAGCCGCCACGAATGGCCTGGCGTTTGTCCCAGTCGTAGACGACCAGGGTCAGCAGGCTCATCAGCAGGATCAGGGCTAGCGGCCACCAGTTGGCGTCCCGCACCCCGAGCCAGCCTGCCCAACCCAGGGGCAGCAGGGCAAGGGCCATCATGACAGCAGCGCCGGATCCCGGGTCTCGCCCGGGTGTAGCGTGCGGATCACCCGGGCCGGATTGCCCACCGCCAGGGAGTCCGCCGGGATGTCCCGGGTCACCACGGCGCCAGCCCCTATGATGGAGCGGGGCCCTATGGTGACGCCGGGGCAGATGATGGCCCCGCCGCCAATCCAGCAGTCATCGCCGATCCGCACCGGCTTGTTGTAGGCGGTCCAGTTGCGTCGCTCCAGATGATCCATGGCGTGGGTGGCGGTGTAGATCTGCACGTTGGGGGCCAGCAACACATGGTTGCCGATGTGCACCTCGCCCACGTCGAGTATGGTGACGTTGAAGTTGAAGAAGGTCTTCTCGCCGATGTGGATGTTGCGGCCGAACTCGCAGGTGAAGGGGGTGCTGATCCAGCAGGAGTCGGGACAGTGGGCGAAGAGGTCGCGGCAGATCTGCTGGCGCAGGACGTGATCCCCCGCCGGTGAGGCGTTGAGTCGGCTCAGCAGCGCCTGGCCGCGAATGCGGTCGTTCGCTATCTCCTCGCTCTGGCTGTCCAGGGCGCCCCCCGCCAGTACCTTGTCCCAGTCGCTTGCCATGGTCATCTCCTCCTGCTGCAAGAGGGGGCAGTATACGCGACAAGGGGAAAGGGTGTCAGAGTGCCGGGCCCGTCAGGTGATCCCCGTCATCCTGTCACAGGACAAGGGGCAGGATGAGCAGGATGGAGACGAGGTAGGGGAGCAAGACCCGCCGCCCCAGGCTGCGTCCACCAATCACCAGTGCCAGCACCCCTTTCACCAGGGAGTTGACCAGCCCGGCGAGCAGTATGCCCCTGGCGGCTACCTCCAGGGCCAGCTCCTTCTGGGCGAGCTGGGAGAGGGAGAGGGTGATGGCGTCCACGTCCGTGATGCCGGAGACCAGCGCCAGCAGATAGACCCCGGAGTTGCCCACCTTGCTCTGCAGCAGGGTGGCCATGAAGCCGATGAGGGCCAGCAGCAGGCCGAACTTGATGGCGGTGGCGAGATCCAGCGGGTTGCGGGTTTCGGGCTGTACCGGGCCGTCCGGCATCTCTTCCCGCTGGCGCCAGAACCAGAAGGCAAAGCCGTAGACGATGGCTGCCAGCAGCAGCAGGGGGGCGGCCAGACGCAGCGCCAGCTCTCCGTGGATGATCAGCACTAGTGCCAGCAGCCTGAGCCACATGGTGGCTCCCGCCAGCAGAATGCCGGTGGCCAGCAGCCGCTCCAGCCCTCCCTGCTCCTTGTTGAGGCGGGCAAATTGCAGGGTGAGGGCGGTGGAGGAGGCGAGCCCCGCCAGCATGCTGGTGAGCACCAGCCCGGAGCGGGTGCCGAGCAGGCGCACCGCAAAGTGACCACAGAACGAGATGCCGGCAATCGCCACCACCATGAGCCAGATCTTGAAGGGATTGAAGGCATTGAGGGGACCCATCTCGGTATCGGGGAGCACCGGCAGCAGCACCAGGGAGATGAGCAGAAAACGCAAGGTGGCGTGAAACTCCATTTCGCTCAAGAACAGCATCCCTTGCTGGATCTTGCCCTTGAGCCCCATCAGGAGGGCCGCCAGCACGGCGCAGGCCACCGCCTCGCTCGGGCTCTGCAGCACCGACATCAGCCCCAGCAGGTAGGTGAGCACCATGGCTACCGAGCTGGTGAGGCCGAACTCCCCCTGCCAGCGCTGGGCCAGCCAGACCGAGAGGCCGCACCCCGTCACCACGGTCAGCAGACCGAGCAGGGCCAGCCAGGGCCCCAGGGTGGGCAGCAGCAGGGCGCAGACCCCGCCGAGCAGGCCGATGAGGCCATAGGTGCGCATCCCGGCGATGCGCTGGTTGTCTCCGAGCTGGCGTACCTGCCAGCCCCGCTCCAGCCCGATGATGAGCCCGATGGCCAGGGACACCAGGGCGCCGTAGACGGGCTCGGCCTCTATCCACATGGGTTTCTCCTCCCGCTGCCGTTTCAGTGAGGATGGCACAGGGCATCCCGGGGCAGGGGGAGCTGGCTCACAGAGCGGGTGTCCCGCCTGCCGGGGTCTTGCAAACAAAAAAAAGGCGCCACCTGGAGGGGGCGCCTGGAAAGGTCAAACCTTGCGGTTTGCAGACCAACGGAACCAAAGATCACACACTTCACACTCAGCACTGCTGTGGGGGCAGGGCTCAACCCTGCCACTTGCCTCCTTCCACTATCACGTCGTTGGGATCGGTATCGGCGCTAAGCTTGTCGCGCACATACTGGTCGTAGAGTTTGAGCAGGTACTTCTCTTCCCCCAGCTTGGCGAGACGGTCATTGACCCAGTCACGCAGCTCGATATTGCCCTTCTTCACCGCCGGGGCGATGGGGTCTTCCGAGCCCAGCTTCTCGGGCAGCACCCGATAGCCCGGGTTCTCCTTGGCCCAGCTGAAGAGCACCAGGTTGTCCTGGGCATAGGCGTCGCCACGGCCCTGGGCCAGGGCCTGCAGGGATTCGGTGTTCTTCTCGAACTTGAGCACCTTCCACTCCGGGTGGTTGCGGGTCAGCCAGATGTCGGCCGTGGTGCCGGTAGTGACGATAAGCCGCTTGCTGGCCAGATCGTCGAGCTTCTTGGCGTCGCTGCCTTCCGGCACCAGCACCTGCACCGCGACCTTGAGGTTCGGGTTGGTGAAGTCCACCACCTGCCGCCGCTCCGGGGTCACCGTCATGTTGGCGAGGATCAGATCCACCTTGTCGCTCTGCAGGAAGGGGATGCGACTGGCGGGCTCCACCGCCACGAACTCGACCTTGTTCTCGTCCCCCAGCAGATCCTTGGCGAAGCGGCGGCCGAGATCGGTGTCAAAGCCGACGTAGTTGCCCTTCTCGTCCACATAGCCAAACGGCGGCTTGTCGGTGAAGACGCCGACGATGAGCTTGTCCCGGGCCTTGATCTTGGCAAGGGAACCGTCTTCTGCCTGGGCGGCGCCGCTGGCGAGGCCCAGGCCGATGAGGGCGCTAAACAGGACCGAGGTAATTATCTTCATGCTGACTCCTTTCGTTTGCTGACAGTTGTATAAGAAAACTTGGCGAGGAACTGGCGGGCACGCTGGCTCCTGGGATTGTCGAAAAATTGATGGGGGGCGGCCTGCTCCAGGATGTGGCCGCCGTCCATGAAGATGATGCGATCCGCCACCGCCTGGGCGAACGCCAGCTCGTGGGTGACGATGAGCAGGGTCATGCCGCTGCCGGCGAGATCCCGGATCACCTCCAGCACCTCCTGCACCATCTCGGGATCCAGCGCAGCTGTCACCTCGTCAAACAGCATCACCTGGGGGTTCATGCACAGGGCCCGCACGATGGCGATGCGCTGCTGCTGGCCGCCGGAAAGCTGGCGTGGATAGTCGTGGCGCCGCTCCCACAGGCCGATGCGGGTCAGCAGCTGCTCTGCCTGCAGCAGGGCCTCCTGCCGCTCCCGCTTCTGCACCTGCACAGGGCCGAGCAGCACGTTCTCCAGCACTGTCAGGTTGGGGAAGAGGTGATAGCTCTGGAACACCATGCCGATGCGCTGGCGCAGCCGCTGCCAGTCGGTGCTGGCATCCAGCCTGTCTCCATCGAAGCGAATGTCGCCCCCCTGAATGGGTTCGAGCCCGTTGAGAGTGCGCAGCAAGGTGCTCTTGCCGCAGCCGCTCGGCCCCAGGATGACGATCACTTCCCCGGCGTTCACCGTGAGGCTGACCTCATCCAGTACCCGCTGTTGGCCGAATTGTTTGCTGACAGCATTGAGCTCAAGCAGAGGTGTCATACCGCATTACCCCATTGTTGCTCCAGCCAGCGCGAGGCGAGCGAGAGCGGATAGCAGACCAGAAAAAAGAACAGGAACAGCAGACCGTAGATGAGCAGCGAGCCATAGGTGCGCTCGATGATCTGCTGGCCCACCTTGATCACCTCCACCACCCCGATCAGCACCGCCAGGGAGCTGGTCTTGATGATGCGGGTGTAGATGTTGATGGTCGGCGGTGTCAGCCGTTGCAGCGCCTGGGGCAGCAGCACGTGGCGATAGAGCTGCCAGCGGGAGAGCCCGAGCGCCAGGCCGGCCTCCTGCTGGCCGCGGGCGAGGGACTTGAGACCACCGCGCACCACTTCCCCCACCTCACTGGCGCCCCACAGGGCCAGCACCAGCACGGCGCACCAGAAGGCCGGGATGTCCAGGCCAAAGAAGATCGGCAGCCCGAAGAAGAAGAAGTAGAGCCAGACCAGCACGGGCACCACCCGAAACAGCTCCAGGTAGACCCGCAGTGCTCCCCGAGTCAGCCTTCCCCCTTGCTGGGCCAGCACGCCATAACCGACCCCGCCCAGGGTGGCGAACAGGATGGCGAGCAGGGAGATGGCGAGGGTCTGACCCGCACCCACAGCCAGCAGCGGCAGCGCCTGCGCCAACTGCTCAGTAACCGGACTGGCCATAGTGATCCCTCCCTTCTTGTGTATGGGTGGCGAGTGACAGCGGCTGCAGCTGCAGGAAGATAAGTGCCCACATCGGGATCCTCGCCTGCATCAGCGATTCAGTGACCGAACTGACCATATTGATCCCTCCTTTCCTCTGCATGGGTGGCGAGTGACGGCAGCAGCTGGACAATAGGTGTCTGCATCAGTTGCTCAATGACCGAACTGACCATGTTGCAGCCTCCTTTCAACGACGCGCAGGGCAAGGGAGAGCGGCAGAAAGATCAGCACGCACATCAAGGTCAGCACCGCCAGCATCTCGTAGGTCTTGTAGTAGAGGGCGATGTAGTTCTTGGTGGTGTAGAGCAGTTCCGGCACCGCCACCGCCGAGGCCACCGTGGTCTCTTTGAGCAGAAAGATGAAGTTGGCAAACAGCGCCGGCAAGCTGGCGAGCCAGGCCTGGGGCAGCTGGACGTGGCGCAGCAGTTGCCAGCGGGAGAGGCCGATGGCCCGGCCCGCTTCCAGCTGGCTGGGGGGGATTGCCTGAACGCCTGCACGCAGCGCCTCGGTCAGGTAGCCGCCGCCGAGGAAGGTCATGGCGATCACTGCCGTGGCAAAGCCGGAGAGCGAGATGCCGAGCGCCGGCAGCCCGAAGTAGAGAAAGAACAGCTGGATCAAGAGCGGCGTGTTGCGGGCCAGCTCCACATAGGCGCGGATCACCCCGTTCAGCCAGGGCTTGTGCAGGCTTTGCAGCGTCACGTTGAGCAGCGCCACCCCGAGCGAGGTGAGGATCACGATGGCGCCGAGCTGCAAGGTGACCCAGACCGATTGGCCGAAGGCCGGCAGTGTGCTGAGGACAAAGGACCAGTCGAAGCTCATGCCGGGATCCTCCCGTCGCGGCGCAGCCGCTGGGGCAGCACTGTGATGGCGTCCGGGTACTTGATGCCGGCACCTGTGTTGAGCACCACCACCCGCTCGCCCCCCTGGATCCAGCCCGCTTCCCGAAGCTGGCGGGCGGCGGCGAAGGCGGCCGCCCCTTCCGGGCAGACGAAGCTGCCCTCCAGGGAGGCGAGCTGGCGGATCTCGCGCTGGATGGCGCCATCTTCCACCGCGACGGCGCAGCCCTCGGTGCGATAGAGGGCGTCCAGCACCAGAAAGTCCCCCAGCGCCTTGGGCACGTTGATGCCAAAAGCGAGGGTCTGGGAATCGGGCCAGAAGCGCGATTCGCGCTCCCCCTGCTGCCAGGCCTGGACGATGGGCGCGCAGCCGCTCGCCTGCACCGCCACCAGTCGCGGCAGCGGCCCCTTGACCCAGCCCAGCTCCTGCAACTCCCGCAGCGCCTTGTAGATGCCGATGAGACCAACCCCGCCGCCGGTGGGGTAGAGGATGACGTCCGGCAGGGTCCAGCCGAGCTGCTCGGCGATCTCCAGCCCCATGGTCTTCTTGCCCTCGATGCGATAGGGCTCCTTGAGGGTGGAGGCATCGAACAGCCCCTGCTCGGCCACCGCCTCGGCCACCTGGCGACCGGCGTCGCTGATGAGGCCATCCACCAGATAGAGGCGGGAACCGGCCAGCGAGGTCTCCAGTCTTGTGATGGCGGGTGCCGCCTGGGGCATGACTATGGTGCTGCGCAAGCCGGCGCGGGCGCCATAAAGCGCCCAGGCCGCACCGGCGTTGCCGTTGGTGGGCATGGCGAAGTGGGTGATGCCGAGCTCCCGGGCGCGGGAGACGCCGACCGCGGCGCCGCGGGCCTTGAAAGAACCGGTGGGGATGATGCTCTCATCCTTCATCCAGAGATCCGGAATGCCGATCTGTTTGCCGAAAGCGGGCAGGGGCAGCAGAGGGGTGAAGCCTTCCCCCAGGGTGATCACCTGGGCGGGATCGCGCACCGGCAGCAGCTCGTGGTAGCGCCACAGGCTGGCGGGGCGCCCCAGCAGAGCGGCCGGGTGCCAGGCCTGTTTCAGGGCCTCGAGGTCGTAACTGGCCAGCAAGGGGGCACCGACCGGGCTCAACTGCTGGGGCTGATCGGCATCCACTATCTCGCCGGTCTTGCTGCAACGCAGATGTGATAGGTAGCTGTACGGCATGCTTTATCCTGAATGGCTCACGTTGGCTGGTGTCTTATTCCATCCTGTGACCCAAGGGCCGGATAACAAACAAAATAAAGCGGCAAACTTAAGCGAAAAAATTCATATGGCTCCCCCGTGTCGGCGGGCCACCCTCTGCCACCGGTCGGGGGGTTGGGCCATCCGGCGCGCTTTGTTAACCTGCCCGCTCACTCAAACCGCAGGGAGCCGCCTCGATGCGAGCCATTGTCAACCTGCTGGCCCTGTCACTGCTCTGTGCGTGCAGCGGCCAGCCAACCAGAGAGGATGCCATGTCAGGGAATACGCGCCTTCACTACCCCGTCACCCGCCAGGGTGAGCAGGTGGATCACTACTTCGGCCAGGCCGTGGCCGACCCCTATCGCTGGCTGGAGGATGACCGCAGCCCCGAGACCGAGGCCTGGGTCAAGGCCCAGAACGCCGTGACTCAGGGTTACCTGGCACAGATCCCGTATCGCGCCGCCATCAAGGAGAAGCTGGCCGCTTCCTGGAACTACGCCAAGGAAGGGGCGCCGTTTCGCGAGGGGCGCTACCACTACTTCTTCAAGAACGACGGCCTGCAGAACCAGAACGTGCTGTGGCGCCAGCTGGAGGGCAAGCCGGCCGAGGTGTTCCTCGATCCCAATACCCTCAGCCCCGACGGCACCACGGCGCTGGATCAGCTGAGCTTCTCCCGCGATGGCCGCATCCTGGCCTACTCCTTGTCGCTGGCCGGCAGCGACTGGCGCGAGATCCACCTGATGGACGTAGAGAGCAAGCAGCCGCTGGAGGCGCCCCTCAGGGACGTGAAGTTCAGCGGCATCAGCTGGCTCGGCAACGAGGGCTTCTTCTACTCGAGCTACGACAAGCCCGACGGCAGCGAGCTGTCGGCCAGGACCGATCAGCACAAGGTCTATTTCCACCGGCTCGGCACGGCGCAGGAGGATGACCGGCTGGTGTTCGGCGCCATCCCGGCCCAGCACCACCGCTACGTGGGGGCGACCGTCACCGAAGATGACCGCTTCCTGCTCATCTCGGCGGCGAACTCCACCTCAGGCAACCGCCTCTATGTGAAGGATCTGAGCCAGGAGAACGCGCCGCTGCTGACGGTGCAGGGGGATCTGGATGCGGACGTGAGCCTGGTGGACAACAAGGGCAGCATGCTTTACTTGCTGACCAACCGGGACGCCCCCAACGGCCGGCTGGTGACAGTGGATGCCGCCAACCCGGGGCCGGCCCGCTGGCGGGATCTCATCCCCGAGCGTCAGCAGGTGCTGACGGTGCACAGCGGCAGCGGCTATCTGTTCGCCGAGTACATGGTGGATGCCACCGCCCGGGTCGAGCAGTTCGACTACGAAGGCAAGCGGGTGCGCGAGGTGGCGCTGCCCGGCCTTGGCAGCGTCAGTGGCTTCAACGGCAAGCACGATGATCCCGCCCTCTACTTCGGCTTCGAGCACTATGCCCAGCCGCCGACTCTCTACCGATTCGAGCCCAAGAGCGGCGCCATCAGCCTCTATCGCGCCTCGGCGGCGCCGTTCAAACCGGAGGATTACGTTTCCGAGCAGCGCTTCTTCCAGAGCAAGGACGGCACCCGGGTGCCGCTCATCATCAGCTACCGCAAGGGGCTGAAACTCGATGGCAGCAACCCGACCATCCTCTACGGCTATGGCGGCTTCGACGTGAGCCTGACCCCGAGCTTCAGCGTATCGGTAGCCAACTGGCTGGATCTGGGGGGCGTCTATGCGGTGGCCAACCTGCGCGGGGGCGGCGAGTACGGCCAGGCCTGGCACCTGGCGGGCACCCAGCAGAACAAGCAGAACGTGTTCGACGATTTCATCGCGGCGGCCGAGTACCTCAAGGCCGAGGGCTACACCCGCACCGATCGGCTGGCGATCCGAGGTGGCTCCAACGGCGGTCTGCTGGTGGGGGCGGTCATGACCCAGCGGCCGGATCTGATGCGGGTCGCCCTGCCGGCGGTGGGGGTGCTCGACATGCTGCGCTACCACACCTTCACCGCCGGGGCGGGCTGGGCCTATGACTATGGCACCAGCGCCGACAGCGAGGCGATGTTCGACTACCTGAAGGGCTACTCGCCGCTGCACAACGTCCGGGCCGGGGTCAGCTACCCCTCGACCCTGGTGACCACGGCGGATCACGACGATCGGGTGGTGCCGGCCCACTCCTTCAAGTTTGCTGCCACCCTGCAGGCCGACAATGCCGGCCCCCATCCCCAGCTCATCCGCATCGAGACCAATGCCGGGCACGGGGCGGGCACGCCGGTGGCCAAGCTTATCGAGCAGAGTGCGGACATCTATGCCTTCACCCTGTACGAGATGGGCTATCAGCAGTTGCCGCGGCAGCCTTGATCCGGGCGAGGCGGGCGCCAGCCATCCATTATCATCAGGGCCCTGCGGGGCCCTTTTTATTGCCGCGCGTTGGAAGAGCTGCGCTGGCTGCACTCGCTGCGACCATCCCTGTCTCGCCGCTGGCCCGTTTTGGCAGACGGGCCCCATCTGTCATCCCCCCGGTGGTATAGTCAGCCACAAGATCCGCATTCAAGGAGTCCATCGTGAAGAAGATCATCTACATCCTGCTGGGGTTGGCGCTGGCGGCCGTGGTGGCCATCGCCGCCCTGGTGTCCCTCATCGATCCCAATCAGTTCAAGCCCCAGCTGGTGGAACAGGTGGGCAAGAGCACCGGCCGCGAGCTGGTGATACAAGGGGATATCGGCTGGCGTTTCTGGCCGAGCCTCGGCCTCTCCCTCGAGAAGGTGGCGCTGCGCAACCCCGCCGGCTTTGCCGAGCCCGACCTGGTGCGCTTCACGCGCGGGGAGGCCTCGGTGGGCCTGCTGCCCCTGCTTTCCCACAAGCTTGAGATCGGCAAGGTGACCCTGAGCGGCGCCCATCTCTTTATCCAGACCAAGGCTGACGGCAGCTCCAACCTGAGTGACCTGCTCAAGGCCTCCGCCGACCCCAAGGAGGAGGCGGCCTCCGAGCCTGCCGCAACGACGCCCCCAGCCGCCAGTGACAAGCAGCCCTGGCAGATCAGCCTGCAAGGCATCGCGCTGGTGGATGCCAGCGCCCTGGTGCGGGACGACCGCAGCGGTACCGTCTCCCGGCTCGACAGGCTGGATCTCGATCTGGGGCAGTTGACCCCGGGGGAGTGGGTACCGGTGACCCTGGCGGCCAAGGGGGCACAGGGGGATCTGGCCTTTGATCTCAAGGGTCAGGCCCAGCTCAAACCGGCCCGGGAGGCCATGAAGAGCGAGCTCAAGGATCTCAATCTCAGCGGCAGCCTGAACCAGCCGGTGCTGCGGCTCGATGCCTTCACCCTCAAGGCCGATCGGCTGGCATTGGGGGAGTGGAGCAGTCTGAGCCTTAGCCTCAGCGGGGCACAGGGGGCGGCGGACAAGCCGACCCTGGCCGGTACGCTGGAGGGGACCCTCAAGGCGCGGCTCGATGAAAACCGGCAACTGCTGGAGCTGTCGGATGCCGTGCTGGCCGCCAAGCTGAGCGGTGATGCCCTGCCGCGCCCGCAGATGCAGCTCAAGCTCGCTGGCTTTGCCCGCGCCGAGCTGGACAAGCAGGCCGTCACCCTCAGCAACCTGGTGATGGGAGCGGACGATGCTCTGCTGAGCGGCAGCGGCGCCGTTCGTCTGGGGGCCGTTCCCAAAGTGGACTTTGACCTCAAGGGGGACAAGCTCGATCTCGACGCCTGGCTCGGTCAATCGGCCAAGGCCGCGCCCGCTGCGGCCACGTCAGGGGCGGCTGCACCGGCCGGAGCAAAGGATCAGGCTGCGGCGCCCGCCAACAGGGCGCTCTCCACGGTAGAGCCTGATCTGACCGCCCTCAAGTCGGTGGACCTGTCTGGCCGCCTGCAACTGGGTAGCCTGCGCCTCAAGGGGCTGGATCTGAGCGCCGTCGATCTGCAACTGGCCCTGGCCGGTGGTCAGCTCACCCTCAAGCAGTTCAGTGCCGGGGTGGCCGGCGGCAAGGTGACCGCCAGCGGTCTGCTCGATGCCCGTCAGCAACCCGCCCGCTATCAGGTGCACAAGCGGGTGCAGGGAGTCGATGTGCGGCCCCTGCTGCAGACCCTGGCCCAGACCGACCTGCTGGAAGGCAAGGGGGATCTGGAGGTCGAGGCGCAGGGCTCAGGACTCTCCGAACAGGCGCTGCGCAGCCGGATGCAGGGCAAGGTGAGCCTCAAGTTGAGCGACGGTGCCCTACACGGCATCAACCTGGCGGAGATGATCCGCGAGGCGCGGGCCACCCTGACCGGCAAGGGAGCGGATCAGGTGAAGGAGGTGCGCAAGACCGACTTCAGCGCCCTCACCGCCAGCTTCCAGATTGCCGACGGGGTTGCCAGGAGCGACGACATCCAGCTCTTTGCCCCCGCCCTGCGGGTGAAGGGGCAGGGCCAGACCGCCCTGGTGCCGGAGACCCTCGACTTCCTGTTCCTCACCTCCGTGGTGGAGAGCAGCAAGGGGCAGGGGGGCAAGACGGTGGACGAGCTCAAGGACATCACCATACCGGTGCGCATCGGCGGCCACTGGCAGGCGCCGAGCTACAAGCTTGACGTGAAGGCCTTGCTCAGCAGCAACAAGGTGCTGGAGGAGAAGGCCCGCAAGGAGGCCGAGCGCGGTCTCAAGAAGCTGCTGGGTGACAAGGCCGACAACGAAGGGGTGAAAGGGGTGGCGGACCAGCTGCTCAAGGGCCTGTTCAAATAGCCAACTTCCCCTTGTTGCCATCAAGAGCCCGCCCCGTGCGGGCTCTTTGTTGTGGGGCCGGGCGTCACGGGACGAGGTGTGGTCGCCAACATGAGGTACTATGCGAAGCAGTCTTCGAAACCGGGAATCAGGAGGGTTCATGAACAAACGGGTGCTGATCACCGGCGGCGGCAGAGGTATCGGGGCCGCGACAGCCCGCTATCTGGCGGCTCAGGGTTACCATCTCTGTCTCAACTATCGTCAGGACAGGGTGTCCGCCGAGGCGGTGGTGGCCGAGATCCTGGCCACCCATCCGGTCGAGTGCATCGCGGTGCAGGCCGATGTCAGCGTGGAGGCAGAGGTGGTGCGCCTGTTCGAGGAGATGGACGCGCGGCTCGGCCCCGTTACCCACCTGGTGAACAACGCCGGCAGGTTGCAGCCCCAGATGCGGGTGCTGGAGATGAGCGCCGAGCGCATCAACCAGACCCTGACCACCAATGTCACCAGCTGCTTTCTCTGTTGCCGCGAGGCGGTGCGCCGCATGACGGCAGGGGGCGCCATCGTGAACGTCTCTTCCGCCGCCGCCCGGCTGGGCTCCCCCGGGGAGTACGTGGATTATGCCGCCGCCAAGGGGGCCGTCGACGTGCTGACCAGAGGCTTGTCCCTGGAGGTGGCGGCCCAGGGGATCCGGGTCAACGGGGTGCGCCCGGGTTTCATCTACACCGAGATGCATGCCGACGGCGGCGAGCCCGGCCGGGTGGACAGGATCAAGGGCAATATTCCCCTGCAACGGGGCGGCGAACCCCGTGAGGTGGCGACCGCCATCGCCTGGCTGCTGTCGGACGAGGCCTCCTATGCCACCGGCACCTTTATCGATGTGGCAGGCGGGCGTTAGGTCATCTTCAACAAGCCTCTCGTCAACGAGAAGGGGCGCCATGGCGCCCCTTCTGCTTATTCTCCCAGAAGCTGTTGCCAGACCGCCAGCACATGGCCCCGCTCTCGCGGCAACTGATCGTCCCCCACCTTGCGGGAGATCTCCGAGAGATTGAGGCGATGGCCGAGGTTGCGGATCTCCAGATAGGCCTGCTTGAGCCCCTCCGCCTGCTCCAGTGTGAGTACCCCCGCCATGACGCACTCATCGAAGATGCGCACATTGTCTGACCAGCGGGTGAGGGCGTCCGGCTCACCGCAGGCATGGGCCAGCACCAGGTACTGGGCGATGAACTCGATGTCCACCATGCCGCCGGGGGACTGCTTGAGATCGAACTCTCCCTCTCCCGCCTTGAGCAGGTGATCCCGCATCTTCTGGCGCATCTCCCGCACTTCGCGGGCCAGGGTGGGCAGATCCCGCTCCTTGGCCAGCACGTCGCGGCGGATGCGGGCAAATTCGGCGACCACGGCATCATCGCCATAGATGGGACGGGCTCGCACCAGGGCCTGATGCTCCCAGGTCCAGGCTTCCTGCTGCTGGTACTGCTCATAGGCCGACAGCGATGAGACCAGCAGGCCGGCGTCGCCGGAGGGGCGCAGCCGCATGTCGATCTCGTAGAGGATGCCGGACGGGGTGCGGGTGCTGAACAGGTGCAGGATCCGCTGGGCGAGGCGCAGGTAGAACTGGCGGCTGTCGATGGACTTGCGACCATCGGTGTAACTGTTGGGGTCGCCGCCGTGCAGGAACACCAGATCGAGATCCGAGCCGTAGCCGAGTTCGATGCCCCCCAGCTTGCCGTAGGCCACCACCGCAAAGCCGCGCTCACCGCTCACCGCCACCTCGGGCGGCACCCCGTAGCGTTCGCTCATCTGGGCCCAGGCCTGGTTGACCACCTCCTCGGTGATCGCCTCCGCCAGCCAGGTGAGGTGGTCGCTCACCTTCATCAGCGGCAGGGCACCGGCGATGTCGGCGGCGACGATGCGCAGGAGCTGCACCTGCTTGAACTGGCGCAGCGCCTCCATCTGCTGCTCCACGTCCTCCTCGGGGATGCGCAGCAGGAACTGGCGCAGCTGGGGCTTGTACTGATCCAGCGGGGTGGGGTGGTAGAGGTGCTGGGGATCCAGCAGCTCGTCCAGCAGGATGGGGTAGCGGGCCAGCTGCTCGCTCACCAGGTTGCTCTCGTCACACAGGCGTACCAGCTGGCGCAGGGCGGCGGGGTTTTCCGCCAGCAGTTGCAGATAGGCGCTGCGGGTGAAGATGCGGGTCAGCAGGGTGCAGACCCGCTCGAACAGGCGGGCGGGCTCGCGGCTCGCCACCACCAGCCGCAGCAGCTCCGGCATCAGCCAGTCCAGGGCGATACGCCCCTGGGGCCCCACCTGACGGCGCTTGTACTCCTCCTTGAAACGCAGCAGGGCGGCGCAGAGGGGGGCGGGCTCCACCACTCCCTGCGTGGTCAGCAGTTTTTCCAGCTCGGCGGCATCAAGCTCGGTGCGCCAGAGATCGAGCCAGAGCTGTTCCAGGTGGGCGGGGGCCTCCTTCTCTTCCCCCACCACGGCGACGAACTCCTGATGGACGGCGGCCATCTCCTCGTCAAGGTGGGCCATGAAGGCGTCCCAGTCGGTAAAGCCGAGGGTGGCGATGAGCCGCTGGCGATCCCGATCCTCGGTGGGCAGGGTCTGGGTCTGCTGATCGCCGATCTCCTGCAAGATGTTTTCCACCCGGCGCAGGAAGCGATAGGCGGTGAGCAGGCGTTCGCACTGGCTCCCCTCCAGGGCACCCCCCTGGGCGATGGCGGCCAGCGCCTCCGGCAGGTGGCGTACCCGCAGGGCGGGCTCGCGCCCGCCACGGATGAGTTGCAGCGCCTGGGCGATGAACTCCACCTCGCGAATGCCCCCGGCCCCCAGCTTGATGTTGCCCTCCAGTCCCTTGCGGCGCACCTCAGCGGCGATCATCGCCTTCATCTGGCGCAGGCCGTCGATGACGCCGAAGTCGATATAGCGGCGGAACACGAAGGGGCGCAGCAGTTCGGTCAGGGCCGTGGCATGTTCACACTGGGGGCCCAGCACTCGCGCCTTGACCATGGCGTAGCGCTCCCAGTTGCGGCCGTGATGCTGGTAGTAGTCTTCCATGGCGGCGAAGGAGATGGCGAGTGGCCCCGCATCGCCAAAGGGACGCAGCCGCATGTCGACCCGGAACACCTGACCATCCTGGGTGGGCTGGTGGAGGGCGTTGATGATGCGCTGGCCCAGCTTGATGAAGAACTGCTGGTTGGCGAGCTCCCGCCGCCCGCCAACGGTGTAGCCGTTCTCGGGGAAGGTGAAGATAAGGTCGATGTCCGAGGAGAAGTTGAGCTCGCCGCCGCCGAGCTTGCCCATCCCGAGGATGAGCAGCGGCTGGGGGTTGCCATCGCCGTCCATGGGGGTGCCCAGCTCGCCGCACTGTTTGGCGTAGAGCCAGTCGCGGGCACCACAGATGAGGGCATCCGCCAGCTTGGTGAGATGGATGAAGCTCTCTTCGACCTCGGACTCCCCGAGCAGCTCGCGCCAGGCGATCACCAGCATGCGGCTGCGGCGGAACTGGCGCAGGATGCGCTTGAGCGCCTCCTCGTCCGTGACCTCGGCGAGCAGGGCTGCGAGCTCAGGTTCATAGGCGGGCCAGCGCTCGGCCCGGGTCAGTGCGTCCGATGCCAGGGTCTCGGCCAGCAGGCCCGGCTGCTTGATAAGGGAGTCGGCGACAAAGTCGGAGAGGCCGAGCAGGGTCAGCAGGGTCTGGCGGGTGGGCTCGGGCAGTGCGTCATACTGGGGCGCCAGGGCGAGCAGCCGCTGCCAGTGGCGCAGGGCCTGCTCCTGCAACAAGGGAGAGAAGGCGGAGAAAGAGGGAGAGTGCTGGGCCACGGTTGCCATCCTTGTGGTTGACGAGTCTGCAGGGAGAGTGAAATGCCGGCTGCCAATCTAGCACTCCCGGGCGCTGGCGTCACAGCGCCGCTGCCCGGAAGGTGATCCGGCGACGGATCTGGCGATCGGCCGGGCTCAGGGACGCCGGTAGATCTCGGGGTCGTAGATTTCCATCAGGCTGCCGGGGCTTCTCGGCGGCACAAAACCGAAACCGGCGTAGAGGCCGTGGGCATCGGAGGTGGCGAGGGAGAGACGGCGCAGCCCTTGCAGCTCCGGGTGGGCGAGGATGGCTGCCATCAGGGCCTTGCTGTGACCGCGCCCGCGATGTTCGGGCAGCACGAAGACGTCGGCGAGATAACCGAAGGTGGCCTTGTCGGTGATAACCCGGGCGAAGGCGACCTGCTGGCCGTCGAGATAGGCTCCGAAGCACAGGGAGTGGTTGATGGCCCGCTGCAGGGTGGCGAGGGGAATGCCGAGGCACCAGTAGGCCTCTTCACTGAGGAAACGGTGAATGAGCGGGACGTCGAGGCGCCCCTTGTCGTCGCTTATCTCAAGCGCACGTTCTGTGGTCTGCATCCTGGCTCCTTGCCGTGATGAAAAAAGAAAGGCCCCTAAGGGGGCCTTCCAGTGTACTCAAATCACGACCTCAGGCCAGCCTGAAGGTTTGACGATGGGCGCCAGCATCAGGCCAGCATCAGGCCAGCTTGAAGGCCTGGATATGGCTGTCCAGCGTCTGGCTGTGGTGTTCCACCAGTTCGGAGGCATCTTTCAGCTCCCGCAGCACCACGACGGAGCCTTCCACCACCTGTTTGACCTGCTCCAGGTTGGCATTCATCTCCTCGGCCACCGAGCTCTGCTGCTCGGAGGCGGCGGCGATCTGGCGGTTCATGTCGGCCACTCCCTGCACCCGCTGCACTATGGTGTCGAGCTGGGTACCAGCCTGAGTTACCTGCTCCACCCCCTTGTCCGCCTGTTGCACGCTCTCGGCCATCAGGCCGACGGCCTGGCGGGCGTTGCCCTGAAGCTGCTCGATCATCTTCTGGATCTCGACGGTGGCCGCCTGGGCACGGTTCGCGAGTTCGCGCACCTCGGAGGCGACCACGGCAAAACCGCGACCCGCCTCACCGGCGCGGGCGGCCTCGATGGCGGCGTTCAGGGCCAGCAGGTTGGTCTGCTCGGAGATGCTGCGGATGGTGTCCACCACGGAGCCGATGCGATCGACCCCGTGCTCCACTTCGTTGACCACGGTGGAGGAGCGCTGGATGTTGCCGGAGAGAGTGTCGATGGTGTTGACGGTAGCCGCCACGCAGCGGCTGCCCTCCTCGGCCAGCTGGCTGGTTTCGGCGGTGGCGTGGGACGCCTGCTCCGCGTGGTTGGCCACTTCTCGAATGGCACCCACCATCTGGCTCATGGCGCTGGCAAGCTGCTCAATCTGGGTGAACTCCTCGTTGATGGCCTCGTTCGCCTCATCCATGCAGAGAGTCACCTGGGAGGCGATCTCGTTGAGCTCCTTGCAGGCGGCACGCTGGGTCCCGAACACCTCCTTGAGGTTCTCCTGGGAGTGGGCCACCGCCTTGGCGATGTCGCCGAACTCGTCCCGGGACTTGAGCAGCACGCTGTGGCTGAGATCCTTGTTGGCGAAACGCTCCAGCAGCCCCACCAGGTAGTGGACCTGCTTGACCATGAGGCGGGAGCCGGTGAGCAGCAGCACCACGAAGACGACCCCCATGAGCGCCGTCTCCACCAGCCCGGTCCAGAGCAGGCGATCGGCGATGGTGTTGGCCATGGCGGCATCAATGCCCTCGCTGAGCAGGGTCGCTTCCAGGTTGCTGGCATCGAACCAGAGTTTGGCCAGCAGCAGCAGGGTGCTGAACACCATGAGCAGCACCACCTTGGGCACCAGTCGGATGTTGCTCATGCGCCTCTCCAGCGGGTTCAACTGCATAATTTTTCTCCTTTCAACGTCCATTATTCCTTTGCCGTCATAGCTATCGGCATTATCTTCCTTTTTATTAATTTGCACCGTGCTTAAAGTTGGAAAATGTATGCGACATCACTTAACTCATTTGCGTACCATGGATTTGCTGATGGGGTTTCTCTCCGTGATTTCGGTCTGCCTGGTGGCCGCTCGCTGGCTGGGGCACGGTGAATTGAGCCCCCAGACCCTGCAGCTCTTTTATGATGTCGACAGTCTGATCTGCTACTTCTTCCTCGCTCACTTCGCCTATGGCTGGGCGCGCGCCTCCGACAGGATGGCTTTCTTCAGGAGCAACTGGTTCTATCTGCCCGGCAGCCTGCCCATGGTGGAACAACTGCGTTGGGCGCGGCTCATCCAGCTGTGGCGGGTCTACCAGTTGCTCCGGGACAGACCGGATCTGCTGGCCATGTTCCGTCGTGAACGCAACGAAACCACCCTCTCCGGCATTCTCTTCCTCTTCTTTCTGTTGCTGGGGGTCGGCTCCGGCGTCATGTACTGGCTGGAAACGGGGCAACCCGGCAGCCAGATCCAGACTCCTTACGATGCCTTCTGGTGGACGCTGGTGACCCTCTCTACCGTGGGGTACGGGGATCTGGTGCCCAAGACGGAGGAGGGGCGCTTCGTCGCCAGCCTGCTGATCCTCTTTGGCGTGGGGTTGTTTGGCGCCCTCAGCGGCTTCATGGCCAGCCTGTTCGTCCATCCCGGCAAGACCAACGACGACACCGCGGTGTGGCGACGCCAGCAGAGCGAGCAGCAGGCGCAACTGCTCAAAGAGCTCAAGGCCCTGCGCGCCGAGGTGCAGGCGCTGAAACAGAAGTAGGTGCGACGTCTGGAATGGTCGCGTCGTAAACCGGCGGCGCTGCGAGACAGCTCTCACTCGGGGAGATGGCGCTTTTCTTTGCTTGTCCTTTGACCCGCAGGCGGCTTAACATTCGGCCTGCAACCTAATCCAACGAAGAGAATCGATCGACCATGCGCGCCCTTCTCGGGATCCTGATCTGCTTGTGTGCCCAACAGGCACTGGCCGATACCCGCTATGTTTCAGACAACATCTTTACCTATATCCACAATGGTCCGGGTACCCAGTACCGGATCCTCGGCAGCGTCAAGGCCGGTGAGCCGCTGGAGGTCAAGGCGGTGAACCAGGAGGCCGGATTCACCCAGGTGGTGGACGGTCGTGGCCGCGAGGGCTGGATCAAGAACAGCGAGCTGCAGGGGGAGATCAGCCTGCGTGAACGTCTTCCCCAGGTTCAGAAAGAGCTGGACGAAGCCAAGGCCCGTCTGCTGAACCTCAATGGCGACAACGAAAAACGCTTCGCCGAGAAGGATGGCAAGATCGCCGAGCAGAGCAAGGAGATCGCCAGCCTCAAAGCCCGTCTGGACAGCCAGAGCGCCGAGATGAGCAGCCTCAAGGAACAGAACGACGCCCTGACCCAGAGCTATGACAACCGTGAGCACGACATGCAGATGGACTGGTTCATCCGCGGTGGTGCCATGGTGGGGGGCGGCATCCTGCTCGGGATCCTCCTGCCCATGCTCCCGCGCCGTCGCAAGAGCAGCGAGCGCTGGATGAACTGATCGCCCGGGCGGTCAACAGGATGAAAGGTCGCCAGAGGCGGCCTTTTTTCATGGTGTGTCTGGCGAGAAGAGGGCCATGTCGGGGGTCGCCATCGGCCCTTCCCGCTCGTAAGATGAGGCAAACGATCCTGTGCCGCGCGCATTCTCAACAAGAGCCTTCATCATATGTCATCAACTGAACAGGCCTTCTGGTTCGTGCTGGGGGGCGATCACCTCGTCCTGCTGGATGAACAGGGGGGCATTCCACAAGGGCCCCGCGCCGTTTTGCCCACCCATCTGCACACCGCCCCCTTCGAGCGCTTCGACGAGTGGGACGGCCTGCCTTGCCATCTGCTGGATCTGGGGGCGGAGGCGGAGACCGGGGCCATGGCCCCGCTGCGCCAGCTCATGGTGGCGGGGGACGAAGAGGGCTTTCGCCTCGCAGGACGGGCCTGGCAGCTCGCCACCTTTCGCCGAACCCATCGTTTCTGCGGTGAGTGCGGCGCCCCCATGACCCCGAGGGAAGGGGAGTGGGCCCAGGGGTGTCATCACGGCCATGTCGTCTATCCGCGCATCTCCCCCTGCATCATCGTCGCGGTGCGCAAGGGGCCGGCCATCTTGCTGGCAGCCCACCGCCGTCACTATCAGGCGGATGATCCCATGTATACCGTGCTGGCCGGCTTCGTGGAGGCAGGGGAGAATCTGGAGCAGTGCGTGGCGCGGGAGGTGTTCGAGGAGAGCGGCATCCGGGTGACCAATGTGCGTTACGTGGCGAGCCAGCCCTGGCCCTTCCCCCACAGCCTGATGATGGGCTTCACCGCCGACTACGAGAGCGGCGAGATCCGGGTGCAGGATGACGAACTGGTGGCGGCAGGCTTCTTTGAGGCTGACCGGCTGCCGCGCTTGCCCCCTCATGGCACCATAGCGCGGCGGCTCATCGAACAGTGCCTCGCCGAGGCGCGTTGAGGGAAAACGGGGGCGCTTGTATGCGCCCCCTCACATCTTTGCACTCCTGCGGCGATGTGCGGCGTCAGGGTCGCCCTCAGCCTTGCACAAAGTGGTATCATGTCCGCCATTTTATGCGTGACATGACTCAGGAACTGGGATGAAAGAGCTGAAAAACGATCGATACCTGCGTGCCCTGCTGCGCCAGGAAGTGGACATGACCCCGGTATGGATGATGCGTCAGGCTGGCCGTTATCTGCCGGAATACAAGGCGACCCGCGCCGTTGCGGGGGATTTCATGTCCCTGTGTCGCAACGCCGAGCTGGCCTGTGAAGTCACCTTGCAGCCCCTGCGCCGCTATCCACTCGATGCCGCCATTCTCTTCTCCGACATCCTGACCGTGCCCGATGCCATGGGGCTGGGCCTCTACTTCGAACACGGGGAAGGCCCGCGCTTCGAGCGCCCGATCACCTCCATGGCCGACGTGCAGGCCCTGCCCATCCCGGATCCGGAAGACGAGCTCGGCTACGTGATGAATGCGGTGCGCACCATCCGCCGCGAGCTCAAGGGCGACGTGCCGCTCATCGGCTTCTCCGGCAGCCCCTGGACCCTGGCCACCTACATGGTGGAGGGGGGCAGCTCCAAGGCGTTCACCAAGATCAAGAAGATGATGTATGCAGAGCCGCAGACCCTGCATCTGCTGCTCGACAAGCTGGCGGACAGCGTGATTAGCTATCTCAACGCCCAGATCAGGGCGGGTGCCCAGGCGGTCATGGTATTCGACACCTGGGGCGGCGTGCTCACCCCGCGGGATTACCGCGACTTCTCCCTGCAGTACATGCACAAGATCGTCGATGGCCTGATCCGTGAACATGAGGGCCGCCGTGTACCGGTCACCCTGTTCACCAAGAACGGCGGCCAGTGGCTGGAGCAGATCGCCGCCACCGGCTGTGATGCCCTGGGGCTGGACTGGACCACCGACATCGCGGACGCCAAGCGCCGGGTCGGCGACAAGGTGGCGCTGCAAGGCAACATGGACCCCTCCATGCTCTACGCCACCCCGGAGCGGATCCGCGAAGAGGTCGCCACCATTCTGGCCGGTTTCGGTCATGGCAACGGTCATGTCTTCAACCTGGGGCACGGCATCCATCAGGATGTGGACCCGGAACATGCCGGCGTGTTCGTCAACGCGGTGCATGAGCTCTCCGCCCGGTACCACGGTCGCTGAGCGCGGCAAACAGCGTGATGAACGGGGCCTGCGGGCCCCGTTTTGCTGTCCGTGACACAGGGGGCTGCATCCTGGTTGCTGCTCGGGTTACACTGCACCCCCCATGTTGGCAGTCGTGGCCGGGATGGGGTCGTTGAGGGGCAGGAGGCTGGATGGAGAAGCAGGCGTGGGATTGGGGGATCGACCTTGGCGGGACCAAGTGCGAGTGCGTGGTGCTCGATGGCGACGAGGTGTTGCTGCGCCACCGCATTCCCACTGAACGGCACGGCGGCTACCAGCACATGCTGGGCCAGATCGCCAAACTGGTGGACGAGTGTGCCGCCAAACTCGGTCAGCGTCCTGCACTCATCGGCATGGGGACGCCGGGGGCCCGGGACCCCCAGACCGGGCTGCTGAAAAACAGCAACACCACCGAGTTCAACGGCAAGCCGCTCAAGGAAGATCTGGAGCGCAGGCTGGGCGTCCCCGTGCTCATCGCCAACGACGCCAACTGTTTCGCCCTGGCAGAAACCCATCTGGGGGCGGTGCGCCAGCATCATCCCGATGCAAAAGTGGTGTTCGGCATCATCATGGGCACCGGGGTCGGGGCCGGCATCGTCATCAACGGCCAGATCCTCAACGGTCACCACGGCATCGCCGGGGAGTGGGGGCACAACGTCCTGCTGCCGGAGGGGCCAGAGTGCTACTGCGGCAAGCGCGGCTGCGTCGAAACCCTCATCAGCGGCCCGGCGCTGGAGGTCTGGTACGAGGCCAGGACCAAACGCCGTCTCTCGCTCGCCCAGATTGCTGCGGCCAGTGCCCATGATCATGTCGCCAGGCTCACCATGGACAGGTTGCACCTGCTGTTCGGCCAGGCCCTCGCCAACGTGATCAATATTCTCGATCCGGACGTCATCGTCATCGGTGGCGGCGTGGGCAATGTGCAGAGCCTCTATCGCGCCGGGCGCGAAACGGTATTGCCCTTCCTGTTCAACCCCCGCTTCGCCACCCCCATGATAGCGCCGGCTCTGGGGGACAGCGCCGGGGTATTCGGTGCCGCACTGCTGGCCCGCGGCGTCTTTCGTGAGGCACTGCTCTCGTGAGTCGCCCCTTCCTCCCATCCCTTTGTCGCAGCTAAGGACACAACGTTTCCATGATCAAGATTGCCATCAACGGCTATGGCCGCATCGGCCGCAACGTGCTGCGGGCCCTCTACGAGAGCGGCCGCGACAAGACCATCAAGATAGTGGCCATCAACGAGCTGGCGGCCCCCGAGGCCATGGTGCACCTGACCCGCTTCGACACCAGCCACGGCCGGTTCCGCTATCCGGTGCAACTGGCGGGCAACAGCATGCAGGTGGGGGAGGATCTCATCGCCCTATTTGCCGAGAAGGATCCGTCCAGGCTGCCCTGGCGGGCGCTGGGGGTGGACGTGGTGCTGGACTGCACCGGGGTGTTCGGCTCCCGGGCCGATGCCGAGCTGCATCTGGGGGCGGGAGCGGGCAAGGTGCTCTTCTCCCATCCGGCGGACGCGGACGTGGACGCCACCATCGTCTACGGGGTCAACCACCAGGTGCTGACCGGGCGGGAGCGGATCGTCTCCAACGCCTCCTGTACCACCAACTGCGTGGTCCCCGTCATCGAAACATTGCATCGAGAATTCGAGATAAATTGTGGTACTATTACGACAATTCATTCGGCCATGCACGATCAGCAAGTCATCGATGCCTATCACGGCGACTTGCGCAGAACCCGGGCAGCCAGCCAGTCCATCATCCCGGTGGACACCAAGCTGGCAAAGGGGTTGGAACGTATCCTTCCCCACTTTGCCGGCAAGTTCGAGGCGATCGCGGTACGGGTACCGACCATCAATGTAACCGCCATGGATCTGAGCATTACTGTTCGTAAAAAAGTGACAGTTAGTGACGTAAATCAAGCCCTGCAACGGGCATCCAGAGGTACATTACACGGTATTCTGGACTACACGGAAGAGCCACTGGTCTCCGTAGACTTTAATCATGATGCACACTCCTGCATCATTGATGGTACCCAGACCCGGGTCAGCGATGCCAACCTCGTCAAGATGTTGATGTGGTGCGATAACGAATGGGGCTTCGCCAACCGCATGCTGGATACCACCCGGGCCATGATGGCCGCAGGCTGAAAGTCTGCACCGGGCGCAAGGTTACTGTTTTTTTAACATTACCTGAAAATATATAGAGGACTGAATATGTCTGTTATCAAGATGACCGACCTGGATCTGGCGGGTAAACGCGTTCTGATCCGTGCTGACCTGAACGTGCCGGTAAAAGACGGCAAGGTCACTTCCGATGCACGTATCGTTGCTACTCTGCCGACCATCAAGCTGGCTCTGGAAAAGGGCGCCAAGCTGATGATCACCTCCCACCTGGGTCGTCCGACCGAGGGTGAATACAACGAAGAATTCTCCCTGGCTCCGGTTGTCAACTATCTGAAAGACGCACTGTCCTGCCCGGTTCGTCTGGCCAAAGACTACCTGGATGGCGTAGATGTCGCCGCCGGTGAGCTGGTTGTGCTGGAAAACTGCCGCTTCAACAAAGGCGAGAAGAAGAACACCGAAGAGCTGGCCAAAAAATACGCCGCCCTGTGTGACGTCTTTGTAATGGATGCGTTCGGTACTGCTCACCGCGCCGAAGGTTCTACCTACGGTGTGGCCCAGTTCGCGCCGGTTGCCTGTGCAGGCCCCCTGCTGGCCGGTGAACTGGAAGCCCTGGGCAAAGCCATGCTCAAGCCCGAGCGCCCCATGGTTGCCATCGTTGGCGGCTCCAAGGTCTCTACCAAGCTGACCGTGCTGGAATCCCTCTCCAAGATCGCTGACCAGCTGGTGGTCGGTGGTGGCATCGCCAACACCTTCATCGCTGCTGCCGGTCACAACGTCGGCAAGTCCCTGTGCGAGCACGACCTGATCGACACCGCCAAGAAACTGGCTGCCGAAACCAACATTCCGGTGACCACCGACGTGGTTGTGGGTAGCGAATTCTCCGAATCCACCCCGGCCACCATCAAGTCCGTGTCCGACGTGACTGACGGCGACATGATCTTCGACATCGGTCCGGATTCCGCCAAGGCCCTGGCCGACATCATCATGAACGCCAAGACTATCCTGTGGAACGGCCCGGTCGGTGTGTTCGAGTTCGACCAGTTCGCTGAAGGCACCAAGGTGATCGCCGAAGCCATCGCCGCTTCCCCGGCCTTCTCCATCGCTGGCGGTGGTGACACCCTGGCTGCCATCGACAAGTTCGGCATCGCCGACAAGGTCTCCTACATCTCCACCGGCGGCGGCGCCTTCCTGGAGTTCGTAGAAGGCAAGGTACTGCCGGCTGTTGAGATTCTGGAACAGCGCGCCAAAGCCTAATTGACCCGGGACGGGGGGCAAAAGCCTCCCGTTTCGTTTATCATGTGGCCGCTGTGCCGGTTCATGATGAACCCCCCACTTTTTATTAACGGCATACGAGACAGGACGATTAAACATGTCTAAGAAAATTTTCGACTTCGTAAAACCCGGCGTGATCACTGGTGATGACGTTCAGAAAGTGTTCGCCATCGCCAAGGAAAACGGCTTCGCTCTGCCAGCCGTCAACTGCGTCGGTACCGACTCCGTGAACGCCGTGCTGGAAGCTGCTGCCAAGGTCAAAGCCCCGGTTATCGTACAGTTCTCCAACGGTGGTGCCGTGTTCACCGCCGGCAAGGGTCTGAAGCTGGAAGGCCAGCAAGCTGCCATCCTGGGTGCCATCTCCGGTGCCAAGCACGTGCACGCCGTTGCCGAAGCCTACGGTGTACCGGTGATCCTGCACACCGACCACGCCGCCAAGAAGCTGCTGCCGTGGATCGACGGTCTGCTGGACGCGGGCGAGAAGCACTTCGCCGAAACCGGCAAGCCGCTGTTCTCCTCCCACATGCTGGATCTGTCCGAAGAGTCTCTGGAAGAGAACATCGACATCTGCTGCGAGTACCTGACTCGCATGGCCAAGATGAACATGACTCTGGAACTGGAACTGGGCTGCACCGGCGGTGAAGAAGACGGCGTGGACAACAGCCACCTGGACCAATCCTCCCTGTACACCCAGCCGGAAGACGTGGCCTACGCCTACGAGCGTCTGTCCAAGATCAGCCCGCGCTTCACCATCGCTGCCTCCTTCGGCAACGTGCACGGTGTGTACAAGCCGGGTAACGTCAAGCTGACTCCGAAGATCCTGGACAACTCCCAGAAGTACGTCTCCGAGAAGTTCGGTCTGCCTGCCAAGTCCCTGGACTTCGTGTTCCACGGTGGCTCCGGCTCTACCCTGGAAGAGATCCGCGAATCCATCTCCTACGGCGTGGTGAAGATGAACATCGACACCGACACCCAGTGGGCGACCTGGGAAGGCGTGCTGAACTTCTACAAATCCAACGAAGCCTATCTGCAAGGCCAGCTGGGCAACCCGGAAGGTGCCGACAAGCCGAACAAGAAGTTCTACGATCCGCGCGTATGGCTGCGTGCCGGTCAGACTGCCATGATCGCGCGTCTGGAGAAGGCCTTCTCCGACCTGAACGCCATCGACGTACTGTAATTCGCTGCACCTTGATTGCATGAAAAGGCGCCCTTCGGGGCGCCTTTTGCATTTCTGTGATCCTGACGGGCTGGATTGGGGATGGGGGGCTGGGTATTATCGATGACATCCGTTTAATTTAGTAAACGAATGCAACCAGGCAGGATGCTGAGCATGCAGACAGGAAGACAGGGACATCAGGAACACACGGCCTCCTATTACGCGGCCACTCGCAACGACCATCGGCAGTGGCCCGAGCTCAGTGGTGAGCTGGATGCGGACGTCTGCGTCATCGGTGGCGGTTTCACTGGCCTCAACACCGCCATCAACCTGGCCGATGCCGGTTACAAGGTGGTGCTGTTGGAGGCCAACCGCATCGGCTGGGGAGCGTCGGGGCGCAACGGCGGCCAGCTGATCCGCGGCATCGGCCACGATACCAGCCAGTTTGCCCGCTGGATTGGCGAGGCGGGCGTGCGGGAGCTGGATCTCATGGGGATCGAAGCGGTGCAGCTGGTGCGCGAGCGGGTCGAGCGTTTCAATATCGAGTGCGATCTCACCTGGGGCTATTGCGATCTCGCCACCAAGGCGCGCCACCTGAAGGGGTTCGAGGAGGATGCCGAGCACCTGGCGAGCCTGGGTTACCGGCACGCACTGAAAATGGTGGCACGGGAGGAGATGCACACCGTGGTCGGGTCGGATCGCTATATCGGCGGGATGATCGACATGGGCTCCGGTCACCTGCATCCTCTCAACCTGGCCCTCGGTGAAGCGCGTGCGGCAGCCAGTCTCGGGGTCTCCCTGTTCGAACACTCAAGGGTGACCCACATCGACTACGGCGAGCGGGTCGAGGTGACCACGGCCCACGGCCGGGTCAGCGCGGACTACCTGGTGATCGGCTGCAACGCTTACCTGGGCGACCTCCAGCCCGATCTCGGGGGCAAGGTGCTGCCGGCGGGTTCCTACATTCTCGCCACCCAGGTGCTGGAAAAGCGCCTGCGCCAGCGCTTGCTGCCACAGAACATGGCGGTGTGCGATCAGAATGTGGCGCTCGACTACTATCGGCTGTCGGCGGACGGTCGCCTGCTGTTCGGCGGGGCCTGCAACTACTCGGGCCGTGACCCCCGCGATATCAAGGCCTTCATGCTGCCCAAGCTGCTGCGGGTCTTTCCCGAGCTCGCGGGTACCGCCATCGAGTTCCAGTGGGGGGGCATGATAGGCATAGGCGCCAACCGGCTGCCCCAGATAGGCCGCCTCGAGCAGCATCCCAACGTCTTCTATGCCCAGGCCTATTCGGGCCATGGCCTCAATGCCACCCACATGGCGGGCAAGCTGGTGGCGGAGGCGATCAAGGGGGAGAGCCGGGGCTTCGATCTCTTCAGCCGCGTCCCTCACATGACCTTCCCGGGTGGCCCGGCGTTGCGCTCTCCGCTGCTGGCGCTCGGGATGCTCTGGTATCGGCTGAAGGATCTGCTCTAGGGGGAGGGGGGCTCGGGATTATCCCTGCTGCGTCGCGTCTGGCTCGGCCAGGCGCCAGCCCTGCTCCGTCTTCATCATCCAGACCTGGGTCTCCTGCGCCAGGGCCTGGCCTGCCTCGAAGTCGCCATATTTGCGCTCGAGCTCCATCAGTCCCATCTCCTGCTGGAAGGGGCCGACCCTGTCATAGACGAGATCCTCGTCGTGTAGCACCTGCAACTGATCCAGTCCCTGCTTGAAGTGGAGCTGATAGCTCACCTTGACCAGATAGACCCCCTCCATCCGCTCCTCCTTGCCGAGCACGGCGAAGTCGCGGATATCGAACAGGTCAGCATCTGTGCCCGCCTGCAACCTGGCGGTGACCTGGCTCTGGATGGTCTCTTCACCGGGACCTGCGTTGCAGCCATAAAGCCAGAGGGCCAGCAGGGGGATGAACCACTTTTTCATCAAAACTCCGGACGAACGAGACGGGAAAGGGCAAATTCTGCCACGGCGTCGGTCATATACAAGGGATTGCCGGAAAAATGGCGGTCAAACCGGGGGCCCACACGGTTGCACGGGCCACCCGGTATCAGCGCAGCTTGTCCAGCTGGCCGAGAAATTCGACAGGCCCCATGAAGCCGGTCACCCGCTGGCCGTTCACCTCGTTGCCATCGCGATCGAAGAAGATGAGGGTCGGCAATCCCAGCACGTTGAGGCCGTTGAGCAGATCCACGTCGGCGTCGTCGTTGGCGGTGACGTCCGCCTGCAGCAGCACCATCTCGCTGAAGCGCGCCTGCACATCGGGGTTGCTGAAGGTCTTGTGCTCGAACTCCTTGCAGGCCACGCACCAGTCGGCGTAGAGATCCAGCAGCACCGGCTTGCCGCGGGCGGCGGCGAGCTGCACCTTGAGATCGTCCAGGGTCTTGATGCGGATGAATCGGGGGGCTTGGGTCTGGGCGGCGGCATTGGCCCCCTCGGGTGGCAGCAGCAGATCCTTGCCCACCACCACCAGACCCATCATCGCCAGCAGCAGAACGAAGCCGCCAAGGCTCTTGCCCACCGAATGGGCGCGATGCTGGTTGTGGTGATAGAGATAACCGCACAGCACCAGCCCCCAGCCGAGCCAGAGCAGGGTGGCGACGAGGTCGCTCAGGAGCCTTGAGAGCAGCAGGATGGGCACCGCCAGCAGCGCAAAACCGAAGAGTTGCTTGATCACATCCATCCAGGCGCCGGCCCTGGGCAGCAGCTTGCCGCCAGAAGTGCCGAGCAAGAGCAGCGGCAGCCCCATGCCCAGGGAGAGGGCATAGAGGGCCGCACCGCCGAGCCAGAGGTCGCCACTCTGGGCCACGTAGATAAGGGCCCCGGAGAGCGGCGCCGTGGTGCAGGGGGAGCAGACCAGTCCCGAGATCATGCCCATGATGGCAACGCCGGCCACGGATCCGCCCTGCTGGCGGTTGGAGAAGCCCGAGAGACGGGTTTGCAGGCTGCTCGGCAGTTGCAGGGTGTAGAGCCCGAACATGGAGAGGGCGAGCAGCACGAACATCACCGAGAGGCCGATGAGCACATAGGGGTGCTGCAGGGCCGCCTGGAATTGCAGGCCCGCCGAGGCGACGACGAGCCCGAGCAGGGTATAGGTGACCGCCATCCCCTGCACATAGACGAAGGAGAGCAGGAAGGCGCGACGGGTGGAGAGGCGATGCCCGGCCCCGGCGATGATCCCGGTCAGGATGGGATACATGGGGAAGACGCAGGGGGTGAAGGCGAGGCCGAGACCCAGGGCGAAGAAGGCGGCGACGCTGATCCAGAACCCCTGGCTGCCGAGGGCGGCCGCCAGCCTGTCCTGCTGGCTGCCCGGCACGTCGGTGCCCTGAAGGCTGGCCACCGCTTCCGCCCGGGCGGGGGCGGCGAGGGGCTCGACGGCGATCCGCTTGTCGGTCGGTGGGTAGCAGAGTCCCTCGGTGCAGCCCTGGTAACTCAGGGTGAGGCTGGCCGCGTCCCCGACCCGGGTCAGCGCCACGGGGATCTGCACCTCCTGGTAATAGACCCGGCTTTTGCCGAAGAAGTCATCCTCGTGCTCGGTGCCGGGGGGCAGGACGGGCTCGTCGAAGGCGAGGTTCTCTCCCTTCACACGGATACTGTGGCGATAGAGGTAGTAGCCGTCGGCGATGCGTATCCGGAGCAGCAGCCGATCACCCTGTTGTTCGCTCTCGAGGGCGAAGGCCTGATCCACCTTGAGGAATCTGGGCTGGGTCTCGATGCCGAGGCTGCCGAGCAGATCCTGGCTGCTGGCCCGGGCGGGGGCCGTCGTCAGGACGCAGAGCAGGCCCAGCAGCATCAGCAGGAAGGAGAGGGGGCGAGAGGCGGTCATGAGGTCTCCTGTGTCAACCAGTCGAGATAGGCAGGGTGGCCCTGGCTTGCCGGGAGCGCCAGGATCTCCGGTACCTCGTAGGGATGGTGGGCGAGAATGCACTGGCGCAGGGGCTCGAACAGCGCGGCCCGACTCTTGATGACGAGCTGGATCTCCCGGGTTCGCTCCGTCTTGCCCTGCCAGCGATAGACGGAGGTAACCCCGGGCAGCTGGTTGATGCAGGCGGCGAGGCGCTGGTCGAGCAGCTGCTCGCAGAGGCGGTCTGCACTGGTCTCGTCGGGGCAGGTGCAGAGCACCAGAATGGCGTCGGTCATAGGGATGGATGGTCTCGGCAACGGGGCGCACGGGCCCCCTGGATCAGCCGTTACTATACCGGGCCGGGGGGCAAATAGCACCCGGCCCCCCGCACCCGGAATAAGTCATGCGCCCGAGATGGACGCTGTGAAAAGGACAGGGCAGAATGAGCGGGCTTGTTCCAATTCTACGTAAGGAAATGTATGACCCAACAGAATGAGCAGCAGAGAAACCGCATGTTGAGCCTGTTGCGTGAAGGGGAGCGCCGCATGCTGGTGCAACTGGCCGGTCTGCTGCGTACCAGTGTCGACGAGATCAATGCGGAGCTGGAAAAAGAGGAGCTGTTGTCGGCGTTGGAGCAACCCATCACGGTGGAGTACCTCAACGGCGTGGTGCAGCATCATCTGTTCGAGCGCCTGCACAAGGGGGACATGGTGGCGGCCCAGCGCATGCTGAACCAGTACCAGAGCGACCTCGAAGCCATGATGCGCCAGGAAACCAGGCAGGACGATACCCCGCCGGAAGAGGTCAAGGCCCAGGCCTGACCCCGCGAGGCCCTCTTCAGCACCATCATGCCATCGCATGATGGTGCCTCGCCCTTACCCCTCGAATCGCTTATCCCAGCGCCTTCTGCACCTGTCCCATGGGAATGGGGAACACCTTGTCGTAACTCCAGTTGTAGACGAAGGCATAGACCAGGTAGAAGAGCACGAAGCCCATATCCAGCACCAGCGCCTCCAGCAGGCCGATGTCGAGCCACCAGGACATCACCGGCAGGGCCACGATCAGCAGGCCCCCCTCGAACCCCAGGGTGTGCAGCACCCGCTGCCACAGCGCCTTGTGGGTGTGGCCCTGATAGCGCAGCAGCAGCTTGTCCACCCCGATGTTGTAGACATAGTTCCAGACGGTGGCGACCACCGAGAAGAACAGGGCCAGGGGGCCCATGTGGTTGAGCCCGACGCCGGTCACCCAGCTGGCCAGCGGGGCGGCGATCAGCAGGCCAATCAATTCGAAGCCGATGGCGTGGCGCAGGCGGTCACGGGTCGTACGCATGGTCTGTCTCTCTCTTTGGTCAGGGAATGGCGGCAATGTATCGCCAAAACCGGATAGATTCACGTTGGTATCTATCGCTAAAATAGATAGATGTGACGACACAACAGCACGGCGGAGCAGGCTCATGACCCCTTCACTGGAACACTTCAAGGCATTGCTGGCGACGGCCGAGACCGGGTCGTTCTCGGCGGCGGCGCGCAGGCTGGGCAAGGCCCAGTCGGTGGTGAGTGCCGCCATCGCCAACCTGGAGATCGATCTCGGCCTTGCGCTGTTCGATCGCAGCGGCCGCTATCCCGTGCTGACAGAGGCGGGTGCCCGCATCTGTCAGGAGGCGGGGGTGCTGCTGGCCCAGAGCGAGCGACTGCAGGCCATCGCCGGCGAGCTGGCCAACGGCGTCGAGTCGCGCCTCACCCTGGCCATCGACGATGACTCCCACCTGCCCTGGCTTGGTTCCCTGCTGGAGGAGTTTGCCAGCCGCTACCCGGCGGTGGAGCTGGAGCTGCTGTTCCCGCTGATGGAGGACGTGACCGAGCTGCTCAAGAGCGGCCGTGCCCAGCTCGGCATCAGCTATCAGAAGGCGCACCCCGAGCGGGAGCTGGTCTCCCGCTCCCTGGGGACGGTCACCATGCCCCTGGTGGTCTCTCCGGATCACCCCCTGGCCCACAAGACGCCGTTGAAGGAGAGCGACCTGCAAGGGGCTCGCCAGTTGATGGTGACCGGACGGCGGGAGGGGACGGAGCGCCATCGCTTCCGCCTCTCGGCGCAAGTGTGGTGGGTGGAGGGGGATCTCGGGATCCTGGAGCTGGTGAAACTGGGGTTGGGATGGGCGGCGGTGCCCGAGTTTCTGCTGCACCGGCCCCTGGCGCGGGGGGAGCTGGTGGTGCTCAAGCCGGACTTCATCGCCGAGGCGGAACTGGCGCTGGAGTTGCAGTGGTATCGCGCCCGCCCGCTCGGGCAGGCGGGGCGCTGGTTGCAGGAGGCACTGCTGGCGCGGGTGCCTCGCTAGGGGGGATTCAGTCGATCAACGCATAGGGCAGGGGTTGCAGACCGAGGCTGGAGCCCTCTTCCAGCTTGAGGCGGAAGCGGGCGTCGGCCTCGGTGTCCTTGGGCAGCACGGTGGTGAGCCACACCTGACCCTGCTGCTGCCAGGCGTTGAGCACCAGACCGCTGCGGCGCCAGTTGTCACCGAGCTGGATCTCCAGGGTGTCACCGCTGGCTACCTGCGTTGCGGCAGTGCCGCTCAGCACGAAGAGGGCGCGGTTGTTGGCGCCGCGATACTTGGCGCGCGCCACCGTCTCCTGCCCCATGTAGCAGCCCTTGTTGAAGCTGATGCCATCAAGGGCTTGCAGGTTCAGCATCTGGGGGATGTATTCCCCCTGATGGACCGCTTCCAGATGGGGGAGACCGGCTTTGATTTCCAGCCCCCACCAGAGTCCTTCGTCGCCCACCGGCAGGTTCAGGGCCAGTGGAGATGTGCTCGCCAGCAGCCAGCGGTCCGCCTCCACCCTGACTGCCATGCCGCCCTCCACCAGACCGGTGCCGGTCAGCGCGAAGTGCTGTGCCATCCAGTCGTCTGTCCCCTGACCAGCCAGTCCGGCCAGGCTGCCCTGAAACTCGCCGATCTCGACCTTGGCAAAGATCGCAAACTTCTTGAGCTCCGGCAGCTGGCGGGCCAGCACCGAGGGCTTGGTCAGCATCAGCAGGCTGTCTTCCAGGCAGAGCAGGCGAAAATCGCTCCACAGCTTGCCCTTGGGATCGCAGTGGCCGCCGAGGGTGCTCTGGCCCGGTTGCAGGGCGTTGACGTCGCAGGTGACCTGACCTTGCAGATACTTGGCGCGATCCGGGCCGCCGAGGCGGGTGATGGCCAGGTTGGTCAGGGAAAACAGGGTCGGCTCGGCAGGAAGAAGAGGGGTCGGCAGGCTCACGATGGGATTCCAGAGACAGAAAGTATGTGACCTGCATGGTAAAGACGTAAGGAATGTTTGTCAGCCGGAAAATCCTGCTGCTACCATTCCCCGGTCTTTGTAAGGAGAGTTCCATGTTGAACCCAAGTGAGAAGTCCCGCCTGAAGTGGGCCTGCCGTCGCGGCATGCTCGAGCTGGATGTGATCTTTATGCCCTTCTTTGAGCACGAGTTCGATGGCCTCGGCGAGGCCGAACAGCGCACCTTCATCCGCCTGCTGGAGTGCGAGGATCCCGAGCTGTTCCGCTGGTGCATGGGTCACGGCGTGCCCGAGGATCCCGATTTTGCCGCCATGATCCCCCTGATCCTCGAGCGCAACCAGGCCCGTCACGACAGCCTGCGCTGAGCCCGACTCGCGACCGCCACCCCTCATGGCCAGCCTCGCGTCTCCCCAGCGGGTAGTGATGCCCGTGATCGCCTCCCGCCAGCAGCGTCTGTTGCTGTGCATCCTGTTTCTGTTGCTGCTCTTGCCCGTCGCCAGCCTGATCCAGGGCTGGCAATGGGGGCTGTTCCTCCCTGTCTGGGGGCTGGGCCTGTGGCGCGCGTTGCGTCGCCATCCGGCGGCGAGCGGCGTGCTCGTCTGGGACGGGGAGTGGCTCGAGTGGCAAGGGGCGCGCCATCGGCTGGATCCCCGCAGCCGCATCCTGCCCGGGGTGCTCTGGTTGCGGCTGAAGACGGTGGAGGGCTCCGAGGGGCAGCTCTGGCTCTTCTCCGATGCCCTGGCCCCTGCACACTACCGCGCCCTGGCCCGCGCCATCCACCTCGCTGTCCGCTAGGGGCGTCTCTCTCTGCCTGCCACATCTGCCGCTCATAGCAGATGACCCCGCCTGGGCGGGGTCATCTGGGGGAGGGCATACGCCCGAATCGAACGCAACGGCCTTATTCCTGATCCGGCGTCATTCCCGATCCGGGGTCAGCACGGTCGGCTTGGAGTCCGGCTGCATGTCCGGATAATCCAGGTTGTAGTGCAGACCGCGTGACTCCTTGCGCTCCAGGGCGCAGTTGACGATGAGCTCGGCCACCTGCAACAGGTTGCGCAGCTCCAGCAGGTTGTTGGAGACCCGGAAGTTGGCGTAGTACTCCTGCACCTCCTGCTTGAGCAGATCGATGCGACGCTTGGCCCGGGCCAGGCGCTTGTTGGTGCGCACTATGCCCACGTAGTCCCACATCATCAGCCGCAGCTCGTGCCAGTTGTGCTGGATCACCACCTGCTCGTCCGAGTCATCCACCTGGCTCTCGTCCCAGGCCGGCAGGCTGGGGGGCGCCACGCTGGTGGGCAGCTTGGCCAAGATGTCGGCTCCCGCCTGATGGGCATAGACCACGCATTCGAGCAGGGAGTTGGAGGCCATGCGATTGGCGCCGTGCAACCCGGTATAGGTCACCTCGCCGATGGCATAGAGGCCGGGGATGTCGGTCTGGCCGTTGTTGTCGATCATCACGCCGCCACAGGTGTAGTGGGCCGCCGGGACGATGGGCATCGCCTCCCTGGTGATGTCGATACCGACCGCGAGGCAGCGCTCATAAATGGTCGGGAAGTGCTTGATGATGAAATCCGCCGGCTTGTGGCTGATGTCCAGATACATGCAATCCGCCCCGAGGCGCTTCATCTCGTGGTCGATGGCGCGGGCGACAATGTCCCGAGGGGCCAGCTCGGCCCGCTCGTCAAACTCCGGCATGAAGCGGCTGCCGTCCGGGCGGCGCAGATAGGCCCCCTCGCCACGCAGGGCCTCGGTCAGCAGGAAGTTGGGGTCGTCCGGGTGGAACAGGCTGGTGGGGTGGAACTGGTTGAACTCCAGGTTTGCCACCCGGCAGCCGGCGCGCCACGCCATGGCAATGCCATCGCCGGAGCTTACATCGGGGTTGGAGGTGTACTGGTACACCTTGGAGGCACCGCCGGTGGCCAGCGCCACGAAGCGGGCGCGGATCACCTCGACCTGCTCGGCGTTGCGATTCCAGACATAGGCTCCCAGTACCTTGTTGCCCGGCAGACCCAGCTTGCGGGTGGTGATGAGATCGACCGCGTTGAAGCGCTCCATCAGCTGGATGTTGGGGTGGGCGCGCACCTGGTCGATCAGGGTGAGCTGCACCGCCTTGCCGGTGGCGTCGGCCGCGTGGAAGATGCGGCGATGGCTGTGGCCCCCTTCCCGGGTCAGGTGATAGTGGGATTCCCCCTCGGCATCCTCTTCCTGATCGAAGGGGACCCCTTGCTGAATGAGCCACTGGATGGAGTCGCGGGCGTTGCGGGCGGTGAACTCCACCACCGCCGGGTCGCACAACCCGGCGCCGGCGTTGAGCGTGTCGCTCACGTGGGATTCGATGCTGTCGGTCTCGTCGAACACGGCAGCGATGCCTCCTTGCGCATAGAGAGTGGCCCCCTCACTGATGGGCCCCTTGCTCAGAACCAGGACTTTGGCCTGGTCTGCCAATCGCAACGCGAGGGACAGACCGGCGGCACCGCTGCCAATGATGAGTACGTCGCAAAGGTATTCAACACTTGCTTTCATAAGTATCATTGGCCTGGATTAAGAACTGGCCCCATGGTAGCCCAAGGGGGGTTGTGATGCAGCCCGCATCACATTTTTTTCAATGCAAGCGAACTTTCCCTGATTCCTCCTGTCTGAACTTGTGCGCTTAGAAGGGGCCGGAAAAGAAAAACGATAACCTGATGGGGGTTTTACGGCTCTGATGAGCGACCAGAATCTACTGGACGAACAGCTGGTTGAACGGGTCCAGCGTGGCGATAAAAATGCATTCAACCTGTTGGTACGCAAGTACCAGCACAAGGTGGTCAACCTGGTGGCCAGGTATGTCAACAATCCGGGCGATGTACCGGATGTGGCGCAGGAGGCATTCATCAAGGCCTACCGTGCGTTGCCGACATTCCGTGGCGAGAGCGCGTTTTACACCTGGTTGTACCGGATTGCCGTCAACACGGCCAAAAACTACCTGACGTCACAGGGGCGCAGACCGCCCAGCAGTGATGTCGAAGCGGACGAGGCTGAATATTATGGTGGTGGTGAAGCCCTGCAAGAGGTGGCCACCCCGGAAAACCTGGCGCTGACCGACGAGATCAAGCGTACCGTGTTTACCGCCATAGAAGCCTTGCCAGAAGATTTGAGAACGGCGATCACCCTTCGTGAAATGGAAGGGCTGAGCTACGAGGAGATTGCGGAGATCATGGATTGTCCGGTGGGTACGGTGAGATCCCGCATCTTCCGGGCGAGGGAAGCAATCGATAAAAAGCTGCAACCTCTGATCGAGCATTAACTGGGGAAAGACAGGCAAACTTATGGCAAATAAAGAGCAACTTTCAGCCCTGATGGATGGCGACCTCAGCGAAATCGAGGTACTGAACGAGCTGGGAACGGATCCCGCTCTGCAGGATACCTGGTCGCGTTACCATCTGATCGGTGATGCCATGCGGGGTGACCTGCCGGTCAATCTGCAACTGGATCTCAGCGACAGCATCATGCTGGCGCTGGAGGATGAACCCGCCATACTGGCGCCCAAGCCGGCACAGCCTGCTGCGCCCCAGGTGCAGCCCGCCGGCAAGGTGATCCCCTTCGTTCGCCGCTTTGGCCAGCAAGTGGGGCAGTATGCCATTGCCGCCTCCGTGGCTGCCGCCGTCATCTTCGGCGTGCAGCAGTACCAGGGCAAGGATGGTGTGCCGACCAGCCCGGTGCTCAATACCATACCCGTGGGTGGCAGTGCTGCGCCGGTGAGCGTGCACTATCCCCAGGATGGCAGCCGGACCGGTGTGCGTCAGCAAGGTCTGAGCGAGCAGCAGATGCAGGAGCAGCGCGAGCGCATCAATGCCTTCCTGCGCGACCATCAACTGCAACAGCGTCTGCTGCAAGACAAGCAGATTCAGGAATAACGCATTTTTAGGGATCAGATCGTGCGCCAGTCCAGCCGTATCCTGCTGGCCTCTCTCCTGTTGATTTGTGCCAAGGCCTCGGCCGACGATCTGTCGGCCGAGGCCTTGTTGCAGCAGATGCAGAGTGCCGTTTCGCAACAAAACTTCGAATTGTCCATGGTCAAGGCCCGCCAGGGGCGCCTCGAGCCTATCCGTTTCAGCCACGGGATCATCGATGGCAAGGAGGTGGCTCACCTGAGCTATCTCGACGGCAAGGCCGTGGAGTTCCTGCAACGCCAGAACGAATACACCTTCTTCGAAAACACCCATGAACCCTACACCCTCAAGGGGGCGCGTTTCCCCGGGGTGTGGTCGAGCCTGGTGAGGATGCCGCTGCCCCGGGTGATGGAGAGTTATGACCCCGTGCTGGCGGGCCGCAGCCGGGTGGCCGGCCTGGTGGCACAAGTGGTACGGCTGGTGCCCAAGGAGGCAGACAAGTACGGCTTCGTGCTCTGGATTGATGAACAGAGCCATCTGCTGCTGCGGGTGGACATGGTGGATCGAGAGGGCAATCTGGTGGAGCAGGTGCTGGGGGTGGATCTGGACAGGCAATCTGCGCCGGCCCCCTGGCTGGTCACCCTGGCACGCAGCAAGCTGCCGGATGCGCTGGCGCTGGAAGATGCCTATCCCGCTCCCCAGCAGACCCTCAACTGGCACCTGACCTGGTTGCCCGATGGCTTCAAGGTGCTCTCTCAGGATCGGCATCAGCTGGTCAGCACCAGTCTGCCGGTGGATTACATGATGCTCTCCGACGGGCTGGTGGATCTCTCCGTCTACGTCTCCCGGGTCGATCCCAAGCAGGCGGTGCGCCAGCAGTTGATTCGCCAGGGGGCCACCTCGCTGGTGAGTTTCGTCAACGAGGTCGGGGTGGAGATCACCGTGGTGGGCGAGGTGCCAGCCGAAACCGCCAAGCGCATCGCCGAGGCAGTGCAGCCCCTGGCCCGCAACGAGGCGGTGCAGTGAGTCTTTGCCGTGAGACTTGCCCTGAGGGTGCCGCCGTGCTGAGATCCGGAGCATCCACCGCCCCCTGTGAGGAGTCATCAGGTGAGTAACATGAGTGAAGAGCTGGCCACAGTAGTGGCCATCGACGGCAATCACGCCTGGGTGGAGTGCGAGCGGCGATCCGCCTGCAGCGGTTGCCACCAACAATCCAGCTGCGGGACCGGCACCGTCGCCAAGGCCTTTCCCATGAAGGCGCAGCGGCTGCGGGTCGCCCTCACCGGTGATGTGGCGGTGGGCCAGCAGATCCGCCTGGGCATCCCTCAGGCCAGCATCCTGCGCGGTGCGGCCCTGGTGTACGTGCTGCCGCTCTTCTGTCTGCTGCTGGGTGCCCTGCTCGGCCAGCTCTGGCTGGTGCCGCTCTTGTCGGCGGGAGAGGGGGTGACCATCCTCTGCTGTCTGCTGGGCGGCGCCATCGGATTTTTACTGGTTCGTTACTTTTCTGACCGGCTCGAGCAGGGGGAATACGGTCCCCGCATGCTCGGGGTGGTGCTCAATACCCGTCATCTCTCTTGAGGGGCCGGGTCTGGCGGAGGGCATCCAGGTGCCCAACGCCCGCCAGACAAGGCGCTATTTGTGGGGCCCGCCGACTAAAGATTGGCCGTCGACCGGGTTATCCAGTAAAATCCTGCCCTCATATCCGACCCTAACTTAATTTTGAGTGATTCTTGCTCGATGAAACACATTCGTAACTTTTCGATTATTGCGCACATCGACCACGGTAAGTCGACCCTGTCGGACCGTTTGATCCAGACTTGCGGCGGCCTGTCCGATCGCGAGATGCAGGCCCAGGTGCTGGACTCCATGGATCTGGAGCGCGAGCGCGGCATTACCATCAAGGCACAGAGTGTGACCCTGAACTACCAGGCACAAGACGGTAACACCTATCAGCTGAACTTTATCGACACCCCGGGCCACGTGGATTTCTCCTACGAGGTTTCTCGCTCCCTGGCTGCCTGTGAAGGGGCACTGCTGGTGGTGGATGCCGGTCAGGGGGTTGAGGCACAGACTCTGGCCAACTGCTACACCGCCATGGAAATGGATCTGGAAGTGGTGCCGGTGCTGAACAAGATCGACCTGCCGGCCGCAGAGCCCGAGCGGGTTGCCGAGGAGATCGAGGACATCGTCGGCATCGACGCGGTGGACGCGGTGCGCTGCTCCGCCAAGACCGGCCTCGGTGTCGATCTGGTGCTGGAAGAGATCGTCGCCAAGATCCCGTCCCCGGAAGGGGATCCGGAGGCGCCGCTGCAGGCGCTGATCATCGACTCCTGGTTCGACTCCTACCTCGGGGTCGTGTCGCTCGTGCGGATCAAGAACGGTTCCCTGAAGAAGAACGACAAGATCAAGGTGATGAGCACCGGTCAGGTGTGGGGTGTGGATCGCATCGGTATCTTCACCCCCAAGCAGGTGGACACCGACGGCCTGGGTTGTGGCGAGGTAGGTTGGGTCGTCTGCGGCATCAAGGACATCCACGGTGCGCCGGTGGGGGATACCCTGACTCTGGCCAAGCACGGTGCCGAGAAGGCGCTGGCCGGCTTCAAGAAGGTGAAGCCCCAGGTCTATGCGGGCCTGTTCCCCATCTCCAGCGATGACTACGAGTCCTTCCGCGATGCACTGGAGAAGCTCTCCCTCAACGACGCCTCCCTGTTCTACGAACCGGAGAGTTCCACGGCACTGGGCTTCGGCTTCCGTTGCGGCTTCCTCGGGATGCTGCACATGGAGATCATTCAGGAGCGTCTGGAGCGTGAATACGATCTGGATCTCATCACCACCGCACCGACCGTGGTCTACGAGATCGAGCTGAACGATGGCTCCACCATCCACATCGACAGCCCGGCCCAGATGCCCGCCATCAACAACATCAAGGAGATGCGCGAGCCCATCGCCGAGTGTCACATCCTGCTGCCGCAGGAGTACATGGGCAACGTCATCACCCTCTGCATCGAGAAGCGCGGTGTACAGACCAACATGGTCTACCACGGCAAGCAGGTGGCGCTGACCTACGAGATCCCGATGGCGGAAGTGGTGCTCGACTTCTTCGACCGTCTGAAGTCCACCAGTCGCGGCTACGCCTCCCTGGACTACGGCTTCAAGCGCTTCGAAACCTCCGACATGGTCCGTCTGGACATCATGATCAACGGCGAGCGGGTCGACGCCCTGGCCATCATCACCCACAAGGAGAACGCCCAGTATCGCGGTCGCCAGGTGGTGGAGAAGATGCGTGAGCTGATCCCGCGCCAGATGTTCGACATCGCCATTCAGGCCGCCATCGGCAACCAGATCATCGCCCGCAGCACCGTCAAGGCATTGCGTAAAGACGTCACCGCCAAGTGCTACGGTGGTGACGTGAGCCGGAAGAAGAAGCTGTTGAACAAGCAGAAAGAAGGCAAGAAGCGGATGAAGTCCCTGGGCCGTGTGGATGTGCCGCAAGAGGCCTTCCTCGCCATTCTCCACGTCGGAAAGGATTAATCGATGGCAAGCACCTTTTCCCTGATCCTCGTCGTCGTCACCCTGCTGACCTGCATCATCTGGACGCTCGACAAGCTGGTCTGGGCCAAGCAGCGGGCAGCCAAGATTGCCGCCGCCCGTGCCAATGCCGGTCCGGATGTGGACGAGAAGACACTGGCCAAGGTGGCCCCCATGCCGGTCTGGATCGAACAGACCGGCGGGGTTTTCCCGGTGATCGCGCTGGTGCTGATCCTGCGCTCCTTCATCTTCGAGCCGTTCCAGATCCCGTCCGGCTCCATGATGCCGACCCTGCTGGTGGGCGACTTCATCCTGGTGGAGAAGTTTGCCTACGGCCTCAAGGACCCGGTGACCAACACCAAGTTCCTCGAGACCGGCGAGCCGAAGCGCGGTGATGTGGTGGTCTTCAAGTATCCGCTGGATACCCGGGTGGACTACATCAAGCGGGTGGTCGGCATGCCCGGCGATCGGGTCATCTATCGCAACAAGGAGCTGATGATCCGGCCGCGCTGTGTGGAAGAGAGCCGCGATGAACAGGCAGGGAAGACGTGCCCCGGCTTCCAGAAGCTGGACGTCAAGTTCGAGCAGCGCGGCGAGTTCAGCCAGATGGGGATCCCGCTGGATCGCTACACCGAACAGCTGGGCGATGTCTCCCACGAGACCTTGCGCAACCCGCTGATGCCGGACCTGGTGGACCGCTACTATCGTCAGCCCGGCACCTACCCCGACGAGTGGGTAGTGCCGGAAGGCCACTATTTCGTGATGGGTGACAACCGCGACAACAGCACCGACAGCCGTTTCTGGGGTTTCGTGCCCGAGCAGAACCTGGTGGGCAAGGCGGTCGCCATCTGGATCAGTTTCGAATTCGAGCGCGAGGAAGGGTCCAGCTTGCCGAGCTGGGTGCCGACCGGTGTGCGCTTCAACCGCATTGGCGGAATCAAGTAAATGAATATCAAGATGAACAGACTGCAGTCCCGTCTCGGGCATGTCTTTCAGGATCCTGAGCTGCTGACCCGGGCACTGACCCATCGCAGCGCAGGGTCCCGTCACAACGAGCGCCTGGAATTTCTGGGGGACTCCATCCTGAGTCTGGTGATTGCCGATGACCTCTTCCACCGCTTCCCGCAGGCAGCGGAAGGGGATCTCAGCCGGATGCGCGCCACCCTGGTGCGCGAGAAGACGCTGGCCGAGCTGGGCCGGGAATTCGACCTCGGGGATCACCTGATCCTGGGGCCGGGGGAGCTGAAAAGCGGCGGTTTTCGCCGCGAGTCCATCCTGGCCGACACCGTCGAGGCGGTGATCGGCGCCATCTATCTGGACACGGATCTGGAGCGGGTGCGCAGCCTCCTGCTCGGCTGGTATGCCAGCCGCCTTGGCGAGATCAAGCCCGGGATCGAACAGAAGGATCCCAAGACCCGTCTGCAAGAGATCCTGCAGGGCAGCCGCAAATCCCTGCCGACCTATACGGTGACCAACGTCAAGGGCGAGGCCCACAACCAGGAGTTCACCGTCCAGTGCGAAGTGGATGGGCTGGATGGCCCCCTGGTCGGGATCGGCTCCAGCCGCCGCAAGGCCGAACAGGCCGCGGCGCAGCAAGCACTGGAACGACTGTCATGAGCACCATGACGGATCCGGCACTGTGCGCTCATTTCACTCCATCAGCATTGGGAACGCGGTCATGACAGATACCACCTATTGCGGCTTTGTCGCCATCGTGGGCCGCCCCAACGTGGGCAAGTCCACCCTGCTCAACAAGTTGCTCGGCCAGAAGGTCAGCATCACCTCGAAGAAGCCCCAGACTACCCGTCACCGGATCCTGGGGATCGACACCGAGGAGAACCATCAGACCATCTATGTGGATACCCCGGGTCTGCACATCGAGGAGAAGCGGGCCATCAACCGCCTGATGAACCGCGCCGCCACCAGTTCCCTGGGGGACGTGGCCATGGTGGTGTTCGTGGTGGACGGCACCCACTGGACCAAGGATGACGAGATGGTGCTGGGCAAGCTGCGCCACCTCAAGTGCCCCGTGGTGCTGGCGGTCAACAAGATCGACAACGTCAAGGAGAAAGAGGATCTGCTGCCGCACCTCGAGTGGCTGGGTCAGCAGATGAACTTTGCCCACATCCTGCCCATCAGTGCCGAGAAGGGCACCAACGTGGAGAAGATCCGCGAGTGGGCCAAGGATCTGCTGCCGGAGAACGTCCACTTCTTCCCGGAAGATTACGTGACCGACCGCTCTTCCCGCTTCATGGCCTCCGAGATCATCCGCGAGAAGCTGATGCGCTTCACCGGCGAGGAGCTGCCCTATTCGGTGACGGTGGAGATCGAGCGCTTCAAGGTGGAGGAGACCGGTCTCTACCACATCCACGGGCTCATCCTGGTGGAGCGCGAAGGCCAGAAGAAAATGGTCATCGGCAACAAGGGCGAGAAGATCAAGACCATCGGCACAGAGGCGCGCATCGACATGGAACGGCTGTTCCAGAACAAGGTGCATCTCGAGCTGTGGGTCAAGGTCAAGTCCGGCTGGGCCGACGACGAGCGGGCCCTGCGCAGCCTCGGGTATGGCGACGACTGATTGCTGACCCCGGCTTTCGTCATCCACAGTCGGCCCTATCGGGAGACCAGCCAGCTGGTCGAGGTCTTCACCCAGGATAGCGGTCGATTCACCCTGGTGGCTCGCGGTTCCCGCGGGCCACGCTCCTCTCTGAAGGGGCTGCTTCAGCCCTTCACCCTGCTCACCATTGCCTGGCGCGGCAAGGGGGATCTCAAGAACCTCACCCAGGTGGAGTGCCCGGATCACTCGTTGCGCCTCGGGGGGGATCGTCTCTTCTACGGCCTCTATCTCAACGAGCTGGTCTACTACCTGCTGGAAGCGCACACCCCCTTCCCCGAGGTGTTCGACGCCTATGCCCGTGCCATCATGGCCCTGGCGGACGGCGAGACCCCGGAGCTGCCCCTGCGCCGCTTCGAGTTCCTGCTGCTGCAGGCCCTGGGCTACGCGGTGGACTTCGAATATGCCGCGGACGACGACTCCCCCATCGACCCTACCCTGCTCTACGGCTTCGAGCGGGAGCTCGGCTTTGTCGCTTGCGAGCGGGCGCCGGATCCCCGTACCCTGTTCCTCGGCGCCCACCTGCTGGCCTTCGCCGAGGGGCGTTTCGACACGCCTCCCTTGCTGCAGGCGGCCAAGCGTTTCAGCCGGCTGGCGCTGCAGCCCTATCTCGGCAAGCGTCAACTGAAGAGCAGGGAGCTCTTTTTGAAGCGAAAAGGCAGTGTTTCAAGCTGATTTTTATAATCTGGTGATGTTTTGTGTTTATGACATCGCCTTTCATGAACAATAATGCTGTCGCCGTGGCCAGAACCGGGCTGCGGCGGCACATGGACAGAGGAGCGGGCACCACCCGCCCCGGCATTCACAGATGACCTGTATCAAGGAGTAAGCAATGAGCGAGATCTACCTGGGTGTGAACATCGACCATATCGCCACCCTGCGCAACGCCCGCGGCACCCAGTATCCGGATCCGGTACAGGCCGCCTTCGTGGCCGAGCAGGCCGGTGCCGATGGCATCACGGTCCACCTGCGGGAAGATCGCCGCCACATCACCGACCGGGACGTGGAGATCCTGCGCCAGACCATCCAGACCAGGATGAACCTGGAGATGGCGGTGACCGAGGAGATGATCGGCATCGCCTGCCGCATCAAGCCCCACTTCGTCTGCCTGGTGCCGGAGAAGCGCACCGAGGTGACCACCGAGGGTGGTCTGGACGTGGCGGGCCAGCTGGACAAGGTGACCGATGCGGTGACCCGTCTTGCGGCCGTCGGTGCTCAGGTATCCCTCTTCATCGATGCGGATCCGTTGCAGATCGATGCGGCCGCCGCGAGCGGTGCTCCCTTCATCGAGATCCACACCGGCCGCTACGCCGATGCCACCACGGACGCCGAGCGCAACGCCGAGTTCAAGCGCATCGCCGCCGGTGCTTCCTACGCCGCTGGCAAGGGCTTGAAGGTCAATGCGGGCCACGGTCTGCACTACCACAACGTCAAGGCCATCGCCGCCATCCCCGAGCTCTATGAGCTCAACATCGGTCACGCCATCATCGGTCGCGCCGCCTTCGACGGTCTGGCCAAGGCGGTCAGCGACATGCGTGCGCTGATGCAGGAAGCCCGTCAGGGGATCTGATGCCGCTTCGCAGGTATGAAAACCACAAGGGACGCTTCGGCGTCCCTTGTGGTTTTCAGGAGTGGAAGGCGGGGTGAACCCCGTGTTCATCTGGCATGGGGCCGGGCATCCGTGTGCAGAGGGCGAAAGGGAAGGGGCGTCTCAGCCTGGTTCCGGGAAGTAGCGCTCCAGCAGGGCGGTGAGGATGGCCTGGCACTCGGCATCCGGCTCGCCGGTGACCAGGGCGGGGCGAAAGTGAAGCTGGAAGGCGCGCAGGACGGCGCGGCTCTGCTCATCCCAGGCGCCGTGCTGGGGGAGGCCGTAGCCGTAACGGGCAAGCTGCTGCTGCCATTGCAGCGCATCCCAGGGGATGAGCTGCGTCTGGCGCAACTCGGCCACCCGGGCCTCGTCGGGCCAGGCGCCGACACCGTAGCGCAGGGCGAGCTCGCGCCAGGGGAACCGGGGGCCGGGATCCTGCTTGCGCTCGGGGGCGACATCGCTGTGGGCCAGCACTTGGGTGGGGGGTATCTGGTAGCGTTCGACCAGATCCCGGGCGAGGGCGCCGAGGGCGGCGATCTGGGCAGGAGGATAGGGTTGCCAGTGTCTCAGATGGGCGGGCAGGGCCGCGTCTTTCTCGTCATACCCGAGATTCACTATCTCGATGCCGAGCGAACTGGCGTTGAGCCCGGCGTAGTGATGCCAGCGACTGCGTCCGGCGTGCCAGGCCCGCTGGCTGTCGGGCACCAGCTGGTAGACCGGGAACGGTTGCTCGTCGGTGTCGCGGGGGATCAGGTAGTGGGCGCTCACCTTGTGCTCCGGTTCGGTCAGCAGGCGTAGGGAGCGGGCATCCTCTTCATCCGTGTAGTGCAGGATGAGAAAGGCGATGCGTTCGTTCTGGCTGGCGCTCTGATGATCCTGGTTGAGACGATAGGGCGCAGGCTGGCAGGCGCCGAGCAGCAGGATGAGGGGCAGTGACCAGCGCCAGCGCGCCGCGAACCGGCACGCGCCGCCGCTCGCCGACGGGCGTGGAGTCAGCAGGCGGCGCCAGCCCATGGTCTAGCCTCGCACCTGGCCGGAGGCGGTCATCAGGGCCCGGGCCTGTATTTGGTGGTGAGGCCAATCAGGAAGTTGCGCAGGATCTGATCCCCGCAATCCTGATAGTGCTTGTGATCCCTGGCGCGGAACAGGGCGCTCAGCTCGGACTTGGAGAGGTTGAAGTTCGCAAGCTTGAGGGTGCCCAGCATCTCCTCTTCCTTGTAGTTGAGGCCGATGCGCAGCTTGCGCAGGATCAGGTTGTTGTTGATCCGGTTCGGGATCACCTGGGGCGGGGCATCTTCCCGCACACCGCGGCGCAGGGCGATGAAGCCGTCGAGGAACTGGCTCAGTGCCGAGTCCGGGCAGGCGGCGAAGCCCGCTTCCTGTGCCTCGCCCTCTTCGGCCTCTTTCATCAGCCAGCTGTGCAGCTGGGCATGGGTGATGGCCAGATTGCCCTTGGCAAAGATCTCGACCATCTGGTCGTTGCTGATGCTGAGGGCATAGCGCAGGCGGCGCAGAATATCGTTGTTGGTCATGTTGACTCCTGTGGAAACGGCGCAGATGTTACCACCTGCCGCCTGTCCAGTCAGAAAAAGCGCCTCAGTCGGTCAGGGCTAGGTAGCGGGGAGCCTCCTGCCTCACCTGCTCCAGGGCATCCTGCAGCTCCAGCAATTCGGGCTCCAGATCGCTCACGGCGACCCCGTCGCGCAGCTGCTGCTCGAGCTGGGAGAGCAGGCGTTGCAGACCCGGCACCCCGGAGTAGGCGCAGCCACCGTTGAGGCGGTGGAGCTGGGCCAGCACGTCTGCATCCTCGGCACTCCCTTCCAGCGCCGCCGCCAGGATGGGCTCCACCTCGTCGAAGCTGGCCAGCAACATGGTCAGCATCTCCCGGGCGAGGGCTGGCTTGCCGGCGGCCTGACGCACGGCGAGGGGCCAGTCTATCTGCTGATCCCCGTGATTCTGGTGCCGCCGGTGGGCGAAGTCGGTGATGAGCTGCGCCAGCATCCCCTCGTCGATGGGTTTGGCCAGGTAGTCGTCCATGCCCTGGCGAATGAGGCGCTCCCGCTCACCGGGAATGGCATGGGCGGTGACCGCGACGATGGGGGTCTCTGTGTTGAGGGAGTGGTGGCGGATCGCCTGGGTGGCGCTGATGCCGTCCATGACGGGCATCTGGATATCCATGAAGATGATGTCGAACGGCTGGCTCTGGGCCAGGTTGACCGCCTCCTTGCCGTTCTTGCACACCACCACCTCGGTCACCATCTCCTTGAGCATGGCGGCGATGAGCTTGAGGTTGGCGGCGTTGTCATCCACCGCCAGCACCTTGACAGCCTGCACGCTGCGCGGCGTCGGCGCGGGCAGGGGGGCACGGCGTACCGCCTCGGGGGAGAGCAGAGCGTGCAGCAACTTGCGATGGTTGATGGGCTTGGAGAGGCAGTGGACGGCGCCGTGGGCCAGCATGGCGTCGTAGAGGGCCGGCTCATGGCTGCTGAGCAGCACTATGGTGTTCTGCTGGCCGTCCAGTCCGTCGAGACGGGCAATCACCTGCTGCGGGCTGTGCAGGGTGCTGCTGCCGATGAGCACCATGTCCTGGCTGCTCATCGGGGGCCACTCCTCGTCCACCGTCAGGGAGTGCACATCCAGGTGCCACTCTCCCAGCAGGGCGAGCAGGGAGGCGTGAGTGAAGGGATCCGGCTCCAGCAGCCAGACCCGCTTGCCCTGGATGCGATCCAGCGGAAGCCGCTCGCTCTGGGGCAGGGGCGAGACATCCAGATCCAGGTGGAACGAGAAGACCGACCCCTTGCCGAGTTCGGATTCGAAGCGGATCTGGCCCCCCATCTGCTGCACCAGCTTCTGGGTGATGACGAGCCCGAGCCCGGTGCCCCCATAGCGGCGGGAGATGGAGGAGTCTGCCTGGTTGAAGGCCTGGAACAACTGGCGCTGCTGCTCTTCCGAGATGCCGATGCCGGTATCGCGAATCAGCACCCGCAGGCGCACCTTGTTGCCGCTGGATTCCCCGGTCTGCTCGACACGCACGTCCACGTTGCCGCGCTCGGTGAACTTGATGGCGTTGCCGGTGAGGTTGGTGAGCACCTGCTGCAGGCGCATGGGGTCGCCGGTGAGGTAGTCCGGCACGGCGGCATCCACCTGGAGGGAGAGTTCGAGCTGCTTGTCGTGGGCGCTCGGCCCCAGCAGGTGCATGGTCTCGTTGAGGGTGTCCCGCAGGCTGAAGGGGATGTGCTCGAGCTGCAGCTTGCCCGCCTCCAGCTTGGAGAAGTCGAGGATGTCGTTGATGATCCCAAGGAGGTTGCGTGCCGACTTCTCGATGGTCTGCATGTAGTCGGTCTGGCTCGGGGTCAGACTGGTCTTGAGCAGCTGGCGGGTGAAGCCGATGACCCCGTTGAGCGGGGTGCGCAGCTCGTGGGACATGTTGGCGAGGAACTCGGACTTGACCCTGGCGGCCTCCTGGGCGCGCTTCTTCGCCATGTCGAGCTCGACGTTCTGGATCTCGATCTGCTCGAGGGTCTCCCGCAGATCCGACGTCGCCTGATCGATGTTCTGCTGCATCTCCTCGTGATATTCGGAGAGCGCCTTGGCCATGGCGTTGATGCCGTTCTTGAGCATGTCCAGCTCGCCGGTGAGCTGGCCGCTGACCCGGGTATCGAGCCGCCCCTCCCTGATCCGGTGCACCGCCTGCACCATGTCGGTGATGGGCTGGGTCACGCTCTTGACCAGACGGAAGCCGAACAGGGCGCTGATGGCCAGCCCGATGAGCACGATGATGACCGCGAAGAAGGCGTCGCGGTACTGCAGGACGATGGCCCTGTCCGTGGCGAGTTGCATGGAGATGTAGCCGATGACCGGCGGCTCCAGATCGCTTGGCAGCGGGAAGCCGTCCAGGCTGGTCTCTGCCTGGATGGGGGTGCGCAGTATGATGTCATCGCCGTTGACGGAGACGCTGGTCAGGGCCGGGATGACGCTGCCGTCCGGCAGACGAAGCTGGCTGAAGTCCCTGTGGTAGTTGGACGTCACGAACAGCTGGTTCTCCTGGGTGAAGACGGCGATGGACTTGATGAAGGGCGAGTTCTTGCGATGGGTGAGCCCGATCAGCCGCTTGAGGGATTCGCGGCTGTGCTGTGTCATGCCGTATTCGCTGGCGATGGCCAGGGGCTCGATGATGTTGATGCCCTGATCGATGAGGTTGTTTTCCAGCTGCTGATAGCGGTGGAAGGTGAAATAGCCGGCGATGAGGCCGCCAATGATGAGGGTCGGCAAGATGGTGAAGGCCAGCACCCGGGCCCTGAGACCGTACTTGGTCATGCCGCCGACCCGCCTTTCGCAAGAGAAGCCATGACCCGGGGCGCATGCAGGCACCGGGGTCGGGCAGGCAATACAGTCACTGTCGCTGTACGGGGTCTCAGGCCGTATCCGGTCATATCAATGGGCCACTTTTGGTCAGAATGGACGATGGGGCGGATGCCGCGGCTGGGGCCCTCAGGCCGTATTTGGTCATACGATTATTCTTGTGGGACAATGGTCTGCCGCAGATTCCACAATCATGACATAGCCACCTATAGGCACCAAGTTTTATGGCCCAGTTTTTCAAGCCCCAAAAGAAATCCACCCAGCCCCAACGTATTGAATTTACGGTAGACAGTCTGGATCACCACTGTGTCGGCGTCGGCCGTCATCAGGGCAAGGCCATCTTCGTCGAAGGGGCGCTGCCCGGCGAGGCCATCAAGGCCCGCATCATCGACGACAAGAAGCACTATGCCCACGCCGCCCTGCAACAGGTGGTGACCCCGGCGGCCAACCGGGTCGCCCCCTTCTGCGACCACTATCGCGAGTGTGGCGGTTGCAGTGCCCAGCACCTGGGAGAGGGAGATCAACTGGCGGCCAAGGAGGCGGGACTGGTCAGCCTGTTCGAGCGCCTTGGCAACATCCAGGCGCCAGCGTTGGCACCTGCGCTGACGGGGGAGTCTCGCGCCTACCGCCGGGTCTGCCGTCTGGCCATCAAGTTTGACAAGAACGGTCGCTGCACCCGGGTGGGCTTTCGTCGTCGCCAGTCGAACGATCTGGTAGAGATTGCCGGCTGCCCTGTGCTGGCCGAGCCCCTCTCTGCCCTTATCGCCCCTCTGCGCGAATGCCTCAACCGGCTGAAGAGCCAGCGCGAACTGGGCCATGCGGAACTCATTAAGGGGGAGCAGGGCATTCTGATGCTGCTGCGCCACACCGGTCGCCCCACCGAGGCGGATCGGGCGCACTTGACCGAGTTTGCCACCGCCCAGGGGATAGACCTCTATCTGCAGGCGGCGAACGAGCAGATCGAACCTCTGCGTCAACAGTCTCAGCCAAGTTACACGCTGGATGGCCTGTCTCTTGCATTCGCTCCCGGCGACTTCATCCAGGTCAACGGGCCCGTCAACCAGCGCATGGTGGAGCAGGCATTGAGCTGGCTCGACGCAGGCAAGGATGACAAGGTGCTGGACCTCTTCTGCGGCATCGGCAACTTCACCCTGCCGCTGGCCCGTCAGGCCCGCGAAGTGGTGGGGGTGGAAGGGGAGCTCGCCATGGTGACGCGTGCACAGGAGAATGCCCGCCGCAACGGCATCGACAACGCCCGCTTCTACAAGGCGGACTTGAGCGGCGACATCGTGGGCATGTCCTGGGCCCGGGAAGGGTTCGATCTGGTACTGCTGGATCCGGCCAGACCCGGGGCGCTGGAGGTGATGAGCCACGTGGCGGCACTTTCCCCTAAACGGGTGGTCTATGTTTCCTGTAACCCGGTCACCCTGGCCCGTGACAGTCAGGTGCTGGTGCAGGGGGGCTACAAGCTGACCCGTCTGGGGATGTTGGACATGTTCCCCCACACCGGTCATTTGGAGTCCATGGCGCTGTTCGAACGAGGCTGAGTCGAGACGACCGCATTACTCTGGATGAATCAAGATGCGGTCGTGATGATTTTTCGATGTGCATGATGCTGCCAGAGTGAGGTAAAACAGGTGTTTTTCGCTGCCTTCAACGGGCAGGGCAGAATGCGGTTATCTTGGTTTTCCAGCGGCGGCGGCGCTGTTTGAGCGGGAGTGATTAGGGTAATCTAGGTCGTCGATAGTGGATCGGATGCGGGGAAGAGCCCTGTCACCTTGCGCGGTGACATGCCTTGAAAACTCTTTCATGCATCCCCATTTGAGGCAGTCATCAGTTGATGAGGGGATGAGGAGAGCATCGGCTTTCGACCCCACACTTTTAAGGATTGATACCATGGTTGCGGTGCGCGATATTCATTTGAAAGACAATTTCACTCTGGATGAGTGGGTCAGTTCCCTTACCCTGAGTGAAAGTGACAAGAATCAGTTGCGAACCGTCTACCAGTATTGCCTGACCCTGGGTGACGAAGCGCTCACCAACCGCCTGCTGGTGCGCGGGGTCGAGATGGTGGGCATCCTGCTGATGCTCAGCATGGATCTCGCCACCCTCAAGGCCGCCATTCTCTATCCCTTCGTCGAAGCGGGTCTCATCAGCCAGGAAAAGGTGAACGAGGACTTCGGCCCCAAGATCGCCAAGCTGGTGGAAGGGGTGCTGGAGATGGAGGCCATCCGCTCCCTGCAAACCCTTCACCGCAGCGAAACCTCGCCGGAGCAGGTGGACAACGTGCGCCGCATGCTGCTCGCCATGGTCGAGGACGTGCGCGCCGTGGTCATCAAGCTGGCGGAGCGCATCGCCTGCCTGCGTGAGGCGAAGAAGGCGGATGAGGAGACCCGGGTGCTGATGGCCCAGGAGATCACCAACATCTATGCCCCCCTTGCGAACCGCCTCGGTATCGGTCAGCTCAAGTGGGAGCTCGAGGATCTCGCCTTCCGCTACCTGCACCCGGACACCTACAAGCAGATCGCCAAACAGCTGGATGAGAAACGGCTCGACCGCGAGCGCTACATCCGCGAATTCGTACAGTCTCTGCGCGATGCCCTGGCCGAGGCCGGCGTCGAGGCCGAGGTCTATGGCCGACCGAAACACATCTACAGCATCTGGCGCAAGATGCAGAAGAAGCACCTCGAATTCAACGAGCTGTTCGATGTGCGCGCGGTGCGGGTGATCACCAAGCGGCTGCAGGATTGTTACGCGGCGCTGGGTATCGTTCACACCCATTTCCACCATATTCCCCGCGAATTTGACGACTATGTCGCCAACCCCAAGCCCAATGGTTACCAATCCATCCACACCGTGGTGGTGGGGGAGGAGGGCAAGACAGTGGAGATCCAGATCCGTACCGAGCAGATGCATCAGGATGCGGAGCTCGGTGTGGCTGCGCACTGGCGCTACAAGGAAGGGGCCCAGGCCGCTGCCAAGACCAGCACCTTCGAAGACAAGATCGAATGGCTGCGCAAACTCCTCGCCTGGCAGGAGGACCTCTCGGAGAGTGGCTCCTTGCTGGACGATCTGCGCAGTCAGGTGTTCGAGGACAGGGTTTATGTCTTCACTCCCAAGGGCGATGTTATCGACCTGCCGGCAGGGGCGACGCCGCTCGACTTCGCCTATCACGTGCACAGCATGATCGGTCACCGCTGCATCGGCACCAAGATCGACGGCCGCATCGTGCCCTTCACCTATACGCTGCAAACCGGTGATCAGGTGGAGGTGATCACCCAGAAGGAGCCGAACCCGAGCCGCGACTGGATGAACCCGAACGCCGGCTTCCTGCGCTCCAGCCGGGCGCGGGCCAAGGTGGCCACTTGGTTCAGAAAGCTGGACCGGGACAAGAACATCGCCGCTGGCAAGGAGCTGCTGGAGAAAGAGCTGGACAGACACAACCTCACCCTCTCCAAGGTGGACAAGGTGGTGCTGGAGCGCTTCCATGCGGAGGAGCTGGAAGATTTGCTGGCCGGTATCGGCAGCGGCGATATCCGCATCAACCAGCTGCTCAACTACCTCGACACCCGCTACAACAAGCCGACGGCGGAAGAAGAAGATCGCCGTCTGCTGGAGAAGCTGGAGCAGAAGGCCAATGTGCCCTTCCGCCCCAAACCCAAGGATCACATCGTGGTGGAAGGGGTGGGCAACCTGATGACTCACATCGCCCGCTGTTGCCAGCCCATCCCGGGGGACGCCATCCAGGGCTTCATCACCATGGGACGGGGGGTTTCCATCCACCGGGAAGATTGCGAGCAGCTCAAGGAGCTGTCGCGTCGCAACCCGGAGCGCCTGATCGATGCGGTATGGGGGGAGAACTACTCCGGCGGTTACGGTCTCACCATCCGCATTCTCTCCAACGACAGATCCGGCCTGCTGCGTGACATCACCACCGTGCTCGCCAACGAGAAGATCAACGTGATGGGAGTGCGTTCGCGCTCCAACGTGCGCGAGCAGACCGCCGAAATAGACATGGAGCTGGAGATTTACAACATCAACGCCTTCAACCGGGCGTTGGCCAAGCTCAGTCAGCTCAACGACGTGATCAGCGCCAAGCGGCTGTAATGCTCAACCGACCGGCCCCAGTGGCCGGTCTGCATTTTCTCCCTCCTTGCAGAGCATTGAAGACGGATATCACGCGCCCCATCTCCGGCCGCCATGGCTCCACATCATGTGGAACAGTGGCGTGAGCGGATATTCATGAACCCATTTACTGAATTGAAAGTGAGTTGCCCATGTCCCAACGCTACGACCTTCCCCAACTGCTCGACATCATGGCCAGATTGCGTGACCCGAACGGGGGCTGCCCCTGGGATCTCAAGCAGAGCTTCCAGACCATAGTGCCGCACACCCTGGAGGAGGCCTACGAGGTGGCGGATGCCATCGAGAGCGAAGATTGGCAAGGGCTGAAGGGGGAGCTCGGTGATCTGCTGTTCCAGGTGGTGTTCTATGCCCAGCTCGGCAAGGAGCAGGGGTTGTTCGACTTTGCCGACATCGTAGATACCGTGAGCGAGAAGCTCATTCGCCGCCACCCCCATGTCTTCTCCGATGCCGACCTGGGTGACGAGCAGGCGGTCAAAGCGAACTGGGAGGCGGAAAAGGCGAAAGAGCGTGCGGCGCTCGACAAGGAGAGCGTGCTGGACGATATCCCCCTCTCCCTGCCTGCCCTGACCCGGGCAGCCAAGATCCAGAAGCGCTGCGCCACCGTCGGTTTCGACTGGAAGACCCTGGGGCCCGTGGTGGACAAGATCCACGAGGAGATCGAGGAGGTGATGGAAGAGGCGCTGATGGTCGACGTGGACGAGACTCGGGTGAGCGACGAGCTCGGCGATCTCTTGTTTGCCACCGTCAATCTGGTGCGTCATCTGGGCAAGGATCCCGAGCAGGTGCTGAGGGCTGCCAACACCAAGTTTGAGCGTCGTTTTCGTCAGGTTGAACACTTTATTGCCGCAGAAGGTCTGAAAATGACGGATTGCTCCCTGGAGAAGCTGGACGAGGCCTGGAACAAGGCCAAGGAAACCGAGCAAAGTTGATTTGGCGCAAGACGGGGCGGCGGGGAGCCTGATAGATTTTTGTTCATTGTTTGGGAGTGGGGGTTTTGGTATACTGTTTCCCCGTCCTGCTTCATCCCCGAAGCACCCCTTAAAATTCCCTAAACTTCTTTCAGGTTCAGCATGACGACCAAATATATTTTTGTGACTGGTGGCGTTGTTTCATCCCTCGGCAAAGGCATTGCCGCAGCTTCTCTGGCAGCCATTCTGGAAGCCCGTGGTCTGGATGTGACCATCATGAAACTGGACCCGTATATCAACGTGGATCCGGGCACCATGAGCCCGACCCAGCATGGTGAAGTGTTCGTAACCGAGGACGGGGCCGAAACCGATCTGGATTTGGGCCACTACGAGCGTTTCATCCGCACCAAGATGACCCGCCGCAACAACTTCACCACCGGCCGCATCTATGCAGACGTGCTGCGCAAGGAGCGTCGTGGTGACTATCTGGGCGCCACCATCCAGGTGATCCCGCACATCACCAACGCCATCAAGGAGCGGGTGATTGCCGGTGCCGAAGGCCATCAGGTTGCCATCGTCGAAGTGGGCGGTACCGTGGGCGACATCGAGTCTCTGCCGTTCCTTGAAGCCATTCGTCAGCTGGCGGCCATCGTGGGTCGCAACAATGCCATGTTCATGCACCTGACCCTGGTTCCTTACCTGGCCGCCGCCGGCGAGGTGAAGACCAAGCCGACCCAGCACTCCGTTAAAGAGCTGCTCTCCATCGGTATCCAGCCGGATGTGCTGATCTGCCGCTCCGACCGCGCCATTCCGGCCAACGAGCGTGCCAAGATCGCCCTGTTCTGCAACGTGCCCGAGCGCGCCGTCATCTCCATGAAGGATGTCGACTCCATCTACAAGATCCCGGCGCTGCTGAAATCCCAGGGGCTGGACGGCTACATCACCGAGCGCTTCGGCATCGAGTGCAAAGAAGCCGACCTGGCCGAGTGGGAACAGGTCATCTATGAAGAGGCCAACCCGACTGCCGAAGTCACCATCGGCATGGTGGGCAAGTATGTCTCCCTGCCGGACGCCTACAAGTCCGTCAACGAAGCGCTCAAGCACGGTGGCCTGAAGACCCGTCTCTCCGTCAACATCAAGTACATTGACTCCCAGGACATCGAGACCCGTGGCGCCGAGCTGCTGGAAGGTCTGGATGCGATCCTGGTACCGGGTGGCTTCGGCGAGCGCGGTGTGGAAGGCAAGATCCTGGCCGCCAAATATGCCCGCGAGAACAAGATCCCGTACCTCGGTATCTGCCTGGGCATGCAGGTTGCCTTGATCGAATACGCCCGCAACGTGGCGGGCATGGAAGGGGCTCACTCCTCCGAGTTCAAGAAAGACAGCCCGTACCCCGTGGTCGGTCTCATCACCGAGTGGGTGGATGACGAAGGCAACGTCGAGACCCGGACCGAGAAGTCCGATCTGGGCGGTACCATGCGTCTGGGCTCCCAGCTCTGCCATCTGGTGGAAGACTCCAAGGTGCGTCAGATGTACGGCAGCCCGACCATTTACGAGCGCCACCGTCACCGTTATGAAGTGAACAACAAGCTGCTGCCGCAGATTGAAGCGGCAGGTCTGAAGGTGACCGGTCTCTCCGCCGATAAGAAGCTGGTGGAAATCATCGAGATCCCGGATCACCCCTGGTTCGTGGCCGCGCAGTTCCACCCGGAGTTCACCTCGACTCCCCGTGATGGCCACGCCCTGTTCGCCGGTTTTGTGAAGGCGGCGGGCGAGTATCAGAAGCGTAATTTGAAGTAATTGAAAATAAATGCGGTTGGGGCTCTGTGCCACAGCCGCTTTTTTTGGCATATTTTTGTTGTTTTTTTACGAAACCTGAGGAAATACACATGTCCAAGATCGTTAAAGTGATCGGTCGTGAAATCATCGACTCCCGTGGTAACCCGACCGTTGAGGCCGAAGTTCACCTGGAAGGTGGTTTTGTTGGTATGGCAGCCGCTCCGTCTGGCGCGTCCACCGGTTCCCGCGAAGCGCTGGAACTGCGTGACGGCGACAAGAGCCGTTTCCTGGGTAAAGGCGTGCTGAAAGCCATCGAAGCTGTCAACGGCCCGATCGCTCAGGCTCTGCTGGGTAAAGATGCCAAGGACCAGGCCACTGTCGACCAGATCATGATCGACCTCGACGGTACCGAGAACAAATCCAAGTTCGGCGCCAACGCCATCCTGGCTGTTTCCCTGGCCAACGCCAAAGCTGCCGCTGCTGCCAAAGGCATGCCGCTGTACGCCCACATCGCCGAGCTGAATGGCACCCCGGGTGTCTACTCCATGCCGCTGCCCATGATGAACATCATCAACGGTGGTGAGCACGCCGACAACAACGTCGACATCCAGGAGTTCATGATCCAGCCGGTTGGCGCCAAGACCCTGAAAGAAGCCGTTCGCATGGGCGCAGAAGTGTTCCACAACCTGGCCAAAGTGCTGAAGTCCAAGGGCTACAACACTGCCGTCGGTGACGAAGGTGGTTTCGCTCCGAACCTGAAATCCAACGCCGAAGCGCTGGAAGTGATCGCTGAAGCCGTTGCCGCTGCCGGTTACAAACTGGGCACCGACATCACCCTGGCCATGGACTGCGCTGCGTCCGAGTTCTACGACGCAGAGAAGAAAGAGTACAACCTGAAGGGCGAAGGTCGTATCTTCACCTCCAACGGTTTCTCCGACTTCCTGGCTGACCTGACCACCAAGTTCCCGATCGTCTCCATCGAAGATGGCCTGGACGAATCCGACTGGGAAGGCTTCGCCTACCAGACCGCCGAACTGGGCAAGAAAATCCAGATCGTGGGTGACGACCTGTTCGTAACCAACACCAAGATCCTGAAGCGCGGTATCGACAATGGCATCGCCAACTCCATCCTGATCAAGTTCAACCAGATCGGTTCCCTGACCGAAACTCTGGCTGCCATCAAGATGGCCAAAGACGCTGGCTACACTGCCGTCATCTCCCACCGCTCCGGTGAGACCGAAGACGCGACCATCGCCGACCTGGCTGTGGGTACCGCTGCTGGCCAGATCAAGACCGGTTCCATGAGCCGTTCTGACCGTGTTGCCAAGTACAACCAGCTGATCCGTATCGAAGAAGCCCTGGGCGCCAAGGCTCCGTTCCGTGGTCTGAAAGAAGTGAAGAACCAGGCTTAATTTTCGCCTGCGTTCATGCTTCACAAAGCCCCGCCATCTGGCGGGGCTTTTTCGTTCTGCGCTTATGGGCGTGTGCGACCTGCATTTTTTATTCCGACCAACCCATCCGGCACACAGGCTTTCTTTTGTCTTGCCTGCGAATATGGGAAACTAGGCCGCTTGAAGGAGACTCAGTGCATGCGGCTACTCACTCTTATCCTGCTCCTCCTGTTGGGAGGGCTGCAATATGACCTCTGGCTGGGGAAAAACGGCCTCTCCGACTATCGGGAACTCTCCACCGCCATCGAGCGGCAGCAACAGGACAACCTGGTACTCAAGGACCGCAACAGTCTGATTTACCGGGAAATCGACGATCTGACCTCGGGCCTTGAGGCCATCGAGGAGTTGTCGCGCAACGATCTTGGCTACATCAAGCAGGGCGAGACCTTCTACCGAATCATTCCCAAAGAAAAGGATCAGGTGACGGAGCCTGATGGTGCCCCCTACGATGACTGATAGCCTGAGCGGCCTGACCGCCATCGTCCCGGCTGCCGGTATTGGCAGTCGCATGGGGGCCAGTTGCCCCAAGCAGTACCTTTCCCTGGCAGGGAAATGCATTCTGGAGCACACCCTGGAGCGTCTGCTCTCCCATCCCGCCATCACCCGTGTGATCGTGGCGCTGGCGCCCCACGACCGCTGGTTTGAGACCTTGACCGTGGCAACCGATCCGCGGGTGCTGCGAGTGGAAGGGGGAAGCGAGCGCGCCTTCTCCGTGCTCAATGCGTTGCACGTGGCAGAAGGGGAGTGGGCACTGGTGCATGACGCCGCCCGGCCCTGTCTGACCCACGAGGATCTCGATGCGCTCATTGCTGCCGCCATGGCCTCTGGCGGTGCCATCCTCGGCAGCCGGGTGCGCGATACCATGAAGCGCACCGATGCGGCCGGCAATATCCTCGCCACCGTGGATCGCGAGCAGCTCTGGCATGCCCTGACGCCCCAGATGTTTTTGGTCCGTCCCCTCAAGCGGGCGCTGGAGGAGGGGCTGGCGCTCGGCGCCGCCATCACTGATGAAGCCTCCGCCATGGAACGCGCCGGTTTCCCCGTGCGCATGGTGGAAGGGCGGGCCGACAACATCAAGGTGACCCGGCCGGAAGATCTCTCCCTGGCCGGGCTCTATTTACAGCAACAACGTGCGTGCCGGTCGGCACGACCCGATTCATCCCCAGAGGAGCAGGCATGATCCGCACCGGACATGGTTTTGATGAGACAGATTTCCGTGTATTGAGGAGGGCGCAAGCATGATGCGGATCGGACATGGTTTTGATGTTCACAAGTTTGGCGGGGTCGGCCCCTGCATGCTGGGCGGGGTGGCGGTGCCCTATGAACAGGGCCTGCTGGCCCACTCCGATGGCGACGTGGTGCTGCATGCGGTGAGCGATGCCCTGCTGGGGGCCATCGGCGCCGGCGACATCGGCCGCCACTTCCCCGATACCGCCGCCGAATTCAAGGGCATCGACAGCCGCATCCTGCTGCGGGATGTCTTTGCCCGCGTGCAGCTCGCAGGTTATGCCATCGGCAACCTGGATGTGACCATCATCGCCCAGGCCCCCAAGATGGCACCCCATATCGACGCCATGTGCGCCGTGCTGGCCGCGGATCTGCAATGTGATTTGAACCGGGTGAACGTCAAGGCGACCACCACCGAACAACTCGGATTCACGGGGCGCAAGGAAGGGATCGCCACCGAAGCCGTCGTCTTGCTGGTGAAACAATGATGCTTGAACAACTTGCCTATCTGCACGGGACGCCCACTGCTCGCGGCATCCTCAAGGCCGAGGCCGCCGACTTCGTGGTCAATGAAGATCTCGGGTTTGCACCTTGCGGCGAGGGTGAACACATCTTCGTCCGGGTACGCAAAACCGGCGAGAATACTGCCTGGGTGGCTGGCCTGCTGGCCGATGCGGCCGGGGTTGCCCGCAATGCAGTGACCTGGGCTGGTCTGAAAGATCGCCATGCGGTGACCGAACAGTGGTTCGGCATCCATCTGCCGGGCAAGGGCGAGCCGGATCTCTCGGTCATCGAGAACGACAACATCCGGATCCTTGAGGTGAAGCGCCACAACAAGAAGCTGCGGGTCGGCTATCTCAAGGGCAACCACTTCACCCTGCGTCTCACCGGGCTGGAGCAGGCCGACGGGCTGGAATCCCGTCTGCAGGCGATAGCAACCCAGGGGGTGCCCAACTACTACGGCGAGCAGCGTTTCGGCCGAGGTGGCAACAACCTGGAGGCCGCCAAGGCGATGTTCGCCGGCAAACGGATCAAGGATCGCAACAAGCGCTCCCTCTATCTGTCCGCCGCCCGCAGCATGCTGTTCAATGCCATCGTCAGCGCCCGCATCGAGCAGGGACTGGCCCATCAGCTGCTGGCAGGCGACTGCGTGATGCTCAAGGGCAGCCACTCCATCTTCAGCGAAGAGAGCGTGACGCCCGAGCTGGAGGCTCGCCTTGCCTCCGGAGACGTGCAGCTGACCGCTCCCCAGTGGGGCCGTGGCCGTCTGGCGAGCCAGGGCGCGGCTGCCGAGTTCGAGCAAGAAGTGCTGGCTCCTTATGGTGACTGGTGCGAAGGACTGGAGAAAGCCGGGCTGGATCAGGACAGGCGCCCGCTGCTGCTCAAGCCGGAGCAGATGAGCTGGCAACGGGAGGACGAGGTGCTGACCCTGTCGTTCTTCCTGCCTGCCGGCGCCTTTGCCACCAGCGTGGTACGAGAGTTAATGCAGGCCGAAGAGGCCGATCACGGTTTCAGGAACTCAACCGATGCGAATTCTGGTCAGTAATGACGATGGGGTACACGCCGAGGGCATTCGCGCCCTCAGCGAGGCGTTGCGTGCCTGTGGCGAGGTCGTGGTGGTGGCGCCGGATCGCAACCGCAGCGGTGCCAGCCACTCCCTGACGCTGGAAGTACCGCTGCGGGTCACCCGCCTCGATGCGTCCAGTTTTCACGGCATCAAGAGTTATGCGGTCAAGGGGACGCCGACCGACTGCGTTCATCTGGCGGTCAACGAACTGTTGCGCCCTGAGCCCGACATGGTGGTGGCCGGTATCAATCACGGGGCCAACCTGGGGGATGACGTCATCTACTCGGGGACGGTGGCGGCCGCGACGGAAGGGCGTCATCTTGGTTTCCCCTCCATCGCCGTTTCGCTGGTGGGCAAGACTCATTTCGCCAGTGCGGCCCACTACGCCGCCCAGCTGGTGCGGGGGCTGATGGTGCATCCGTTGCCTGCGGATCAGATCCTCAACGTGAATGTGCCGGATCTGCCGCTCGAGCAGATCAAGGGGATCAGGGTGACGCGTCTTGGCAATCGCCACCGGGCGGAGTCGGTGATCCGCACCGAGGATCCCCGTGGTCAGCCCGTCTACTGGATTGGCCCCCCCGGCAACCAGCAGGATGCGGGAGAGGGAACGGACTTTGCCGCCATCGAGCAGGGTTATGTCTCCATCACTCCCCTGACCATCGACATGACGGCCTACGGCAGTCTGTCGACCCTGGGCGCGTGGCTGGATCTGCAGGGATGACGTTGTGATAGTACAGCGCCTGTTGAATCAACTGATTGCCCAGGATGTCCGCGATTTCCGCGTATTGGCGGCGATCGCGAAGGTGCCGCGCCAGCTGTTCGTGGACGAGGCCATGGCCCACAAGGCCTGGGACAATACGGCCCTGCCCATCGGCCATGGGCAGACCATCTCCCAGCCTTACATCGTGGCGCGCATGACCGAGCTGCTGATCCAGAACGATCCGGCCCATGTGCTGGAGATCGGGACGGGATCGGGCTACCAGACGGCGGTACTGGCCCACCTGGTGGAGCATGTCTACACCATGGAGCGGATCAAGTCGCTGCAGTTTCAGGCCAGGCGCAGATTGCGCCAGCTCGATCTGCACAATGTGTCGGCCAAGCACGGCAATGGGTGGCTAGGTTGGCCCAACAAGGGCCCTTTCGACGCCATTCTGGTGACGGCGGCGGCCAGTGAGGTCCCCAAGGCCCTGACCGATCAGCTGGCTGACGGTGGTCGTCTGGTGTTGCCGGTGGGTGATGGCCAGCAGACCCTGCAGCTCATCGAGCGATCGGGCTCCCAGCTCACCAGCCGGATTCTGGAGCCGGTACGTTTCGTTCCCCTGATTGACGGAGATGTCGAGTGAAGTTGTTTTCCCGCCTTTATGTTCTGGTGATGCAGTGGGCACGCCACAAGTATGCCCCCTGGTATCTGGCCATCACCGCCTTTATTGAATCCATCTTCTGGCCCATCCCGGTGGATGTGATGCTGGCGCCCATGGCGCTCGGCAAACCTCATCGCGCCTGGCACTATGCCGCGCTGGCTACCCTCTTTTCGGTGCTGGGCGCCCTGTTTGGTTATCTGCTCGGCTATGCCCTGTGGGAGCCAGTGGTGCAGCCGCTGGTGACCTCGGTTGGCTATGAGGACAAGATTGCCCTGGCCGAGCAGTGGTTCGCGCAGTGGGGCATCTGGGTTATTTTTATTGCCAGCTTCACGCCGATCCCCTACAAGGTGTTTACCGTCACGGCTGGCTTGCTCCACATGGCACTGTTGCCTTTCATCCTGACCTCGCTGATCGGTCGTGGCATGCGCTTCTTCCTGGTTGCAGGTCTGATGCGCTGGGGCGGCGAGAAGATGGAGCGCAAGCTGATGCACTATGTGGATGTGCTGGGCTGGCTCTGTATTGGTTTGGCCGTTGCGGCCTATTTCTGGTTTAGTCGTTAAGGATCCACTATGTGTTCGCGTGTTTGGCAAGGTAGCGGTGTCGTCGTGTTGTCATGGCTGCTGCTTGCCTGTTCCTCCAGCAAGACTGCGGCTCCGGTGCACAGCCTGGGCAATGATCAGGTCGCTTCGACCATCCCCGTGCGTCAAGGTATGACCAAGCCCGGCATTGCAGGCAACGGGTACACCGTGGTCAAAGGAGACACTCTCTACTCCATTGCATTTCGTTCTGGCATGGATGTGGCTTCGCTTATCAGCATCAATGGCATCACTCCCCCCTATAACATTTATCCCGGCCAGCAGCTCAGGCTCGATGGCGCTTCCGCCCCCATGGCGGTGGCAACCGTCGGCAGCCCTGTCAGTCGTGGCAGCGTGACGGGGTCTGGCAGTTACGAGGTGCGCCGTGGCGATACATTGAGCAGCATCGGTCGCCAGTTCGGTCTTTCCAACCAGGCCTTGGCCCAGCGCAACAACCTCCAGGCTCCTTATGCATTGCACGTGGGTCAGGTGCTCAATGTGGGGGGCGCGGGTTCCTCGGGTAGTCAGATGGTGGCAGCAACCACACCGGTTGTGACCAGCACGGGGCCCAAACCCCTGGCCACGGCTCCGGCAGGTACGACCACACCATTTATTGCTCAGAAAACGATTGCTCCTGCCTCGTCAACAGCATACGCTCAGGCGAAAGAACAAAAAACCGTCAGTTCCTCGTCGACACTCTCCTGGCATTGGCCGACCAAAGGGCGGATCGTTGAAGGCTTCTCCGTTGCGGAACAAGGCAACAAGGGCATCGACATTTCCGGACAGAAGGGCCAACCCATTTACGCTGCGAGCAGCGGCAAAGTGGTCTATGCGGGCAGTGCACTGCGAGGTTATGGCAAGCTGATAATTCTCAAGCACAACGATGACTACCTCTCCGCCTACGCTCACAACGATGAGTTGAGGGTCAAGGAGGGAGACACCGTGAAGGGCGGAGCGGTTATCGCCAATATGGGTAGCACGGATGCGCCGGATGTGCGCTTGCACTTTGAAATCCGGTACAAAGGCAAGTCGATCAACCCGATGGGCTATTTGCCAAAGCGTTAACTCAGAGAGCTGAGTCTTACTCTGGTGTAGGTCAGGGAGAGATATCATGAGCCAAGAACAACTGGTAATGCAGGATGCAGAGTTAGAGTTCGACGAGGAGCTGGAGGTTCAGGAGGAAGAAGAGGTTCAGGAAGTGGCGGCCGAAGCCGAAGAGACCATTTCCGATGAACTGATGGCGCCCGAGCTGAACAAGGTAATGGACGCCACCCAGCTCTATCTGGGGGAGATAGGTTTCTCCCCCTTGCTCACGGCCGAAGAGGAAGTCTACTACGCCCGCCGTGCCCTGCGTGGCGACAAAGCGGCGCGCAAGCGTATGATCGAATCCAACCTGCGCCTGGTGGTCAAGATTGCCCGGCGCTACAACAACCGCGGCCTGGTGCTGCTGGATCTCATCGAAGAGGGCAACCTTGGTCTTATCCGCGCCGTCGAGAAGTTCGACCCCGAGCGCGGTTTCCGTTTCTCTACCTATGCCACCTGGTGGATCCGCCAGACCATAGAGCGGGCCATCATGAACCAGACCCGTACCATTCGTCTGCCCATCCATGTGGTCAAGGAGCTGAACGTCTATCTGCGCACTGCGCGCGAGCTTTCCCATCGTCTCGACCATGAGCCGACCGCCGAGGATATCGCCTCTGCACTGGATCGCTCTGTGGACGATGTGAATCGCATGCTCAAGCTCAACGAGAAGATCACCTCGGTGGATACTCCCATTGGTGGCGATCGCGACAAGGCGTTGCTGGATGTGCTTTCCGACGAGCGCGGAATGGGGCCCGAGCTGGAGTCCCAGGAAGATGACATGCGCAGCAGCATAGTGCACTGGCTGGAGGAGCTGAATCCCAAGCAGCGCGAAGTGCTGGCCCGCCGTTTCGGTCTGCTCGGCTATGAACCGGCCACCCTGGAAGACGTGGGCGCCGAGATTGGTTTGACCCGCGAGCGGGTGCGCCAGATCCAGGTGGAAGGGTTGCGCCGTCTGCGGGAAATTCTGCTGGGGCAGGGGCTCTCCATTGAGGCGCTGTTCCGCACCAACTAAACGGGTATGAATACCGTCATCAAGATGAAAAAGGGGCCGCAGGCCCCTTTCTTTTTGTCGTGGATCTTCCGGATCACACCGGATCCAGAGTGTCCAGCGGCCAGCGCGGCACGGCCTTGACGACGAGGGGTTCGAAGACTCCCGCCTTCAGGCGTTGCATGCCGGCATAGGCGATCATGGCGCCGTTGTCGGTGCAGTATTCGGTGCGCGGGTAGAAGACTTCACCTTTGAGGCTCTCCATCAGCTCGGCCAGCTGGGCGCGCAGATGACGGTTGGCACTGACGCCGCCTGCCACGACCAGACGATTGAGACCGGTCTCTTTCAGGGCACGGCGGCACTTGATGGCCAGGGTGTCGACCACCGCATCCTCAAACGCCCGGGCGATGTCGGCACGGGTCTGCTCGTCGTCGCCATTAGCTGCTATGGTATTGGCGGCAAAGGTCTTGAGGCCGGAGAAGCTCATGTCGAGCCCGGGACGGTCGGTCATGGGACGCGGGAAGGTAAAGCGTCCAGTGGTGCCCTTTTCTGCCAGCCGGGAGAGCAGCGGACCACCGGGGTAGTCCAGACCCATCAGCTTGGCGGTCTTGTCGAACGCCTCACCGGCGGCATCGTCGATCGATTCGCCCAGCAGCTGATAGCTGCCGATACCGTCGACCCGGACCAGCATGGAGTGGCCGCCGGAAACCAAGAGCGCCACGAAGGGGAACTCGGGGGCCTTCTCTTCCAGCATGGGGGCCAGCAGGTGGCCTTCCATGTGGTGTACGGCGATGGCCGGCTTGTCCCATGCCATGGCCAACGAGCGGCCTATGGTCGCCCCGACCAGGATGGCACCAACCAGACCTGGCCCCGCGGTATAGGCGATGCCATCGATGTCATCCTTGCCAAGTCCAGCCTCTTTCAAGGCGGCCTGGATCAAGGGGATCGTCTTGCGTACATGGTCCCGGCTGGCGAGCTCGGGAACGACGCCGCCGTAGTCCGCATGCAGCTTGACCTGGCTGTACAACTGGTGGGAAAGGATCCCTTTTTGATCATCGAAGATCGCGATCCCGGTTTCGTCACAGGATGTCTCTATGCCCAATACACGCATTGCTAAAAAATTTCACTGCTAAAATGAGACGGCTATGGTAACCTTCGCGGGTTTTTTAAACCAGAGCGATCTCTGCGGGTTTACTTTCATTCCCTGTCCAGAGTATAATTTCGCACCATTTTAAGACATGCTGATCGATTGAAGGTCAGCTAACAATTTATCACTGAGGTGAAAGGCACATGCCAGTAATCAAAGTCCGTGAAAATGAGCCGTTTGACGTTGCTCTGCGTCGCTTCAAGCGTTCTTGCGAAAAGGCCGGTATCCTGTCCGAAGTTCGTAGCCGTGAGTTCTACGAGAAGCCGACTACCATTCGCAAGCGCGCCAAAGCGTCCGCTGTCAAGCGTCACGCCAAGAAGCTGTCCCGCGAAAACGCACGTCGTATCCGCCTGTACTAATCAAGGGATCATGCCGTGTCTCTGAAGGATCAACTCAAGGATCAGCAAAAGCTCGCCATGCTTGCCAAAGACAAGCCTCGGTTGGGTGCTATCCGCTTGTTGATGGCAGAAATCAAGCAGCGTGAAGTCGATACCCGTGTCGAGCTCAATGATGAAGAGATCCTCGCCGTCGTGACCAAAATGGTCAAACAGCGTCGTGATTCCATCAGCCAGTTTGAAGCTGCCGGTCGCCAGGATCTCGCCGACAAAGAGTCCGCCGAGATCGTTGTGCTGCAGGAGTTCCTGCCACAACAGCTGACCGCAGACGAAATTGCCGCCCTGATCGAGCAAGCCATCACTGAAAGTGGTGCTGCCGTCATGGCTGACATGGGTAAAGTCATGGCTGTCTTGAAGCCAAAAATTCAGGGGCGTGCCGATGTCGGCGCCGTCAGTGCTCAGGTGAAAACCCGCTTGGCGTAACAGGCAACTCTCTTGTTTGGTCGAAGAAGCCGTGCTTCCCATTGGAATGCGCGGCTTTTTTATTTCCTATGCAATGAAACAGGACGGTTATGGCTGGCAGGATCCCGCAATCCTTTATCGATGATCTGCTCGTACGCACGGACATAGTCGAGTTGATCGACTCCCGTGTGCGGTTGAAGAAAGCCGGTAAGAACTACCAGGCTTGCTGCCCTTTTCATAACGAAAAAAGCCCCTCCTTTACCGTCAGCCAGGAGAAGCAGTTCTATCACTGTTTCGGTTGTGGTGCCCACGGCAATGCCATCGGCTTTGTCATGGAGTACGACGGCCTGGAATTCCCCGATGCCATCGAAGAGCTGGCAAGCCTGCACGGTATGCAGGTCCCCCGTGAGCAAACGGCGGGTGGATCAAGCCATAGCCAACCAGCCGTCAGCAAGGATCTGTTCGAGCTGATGAACCAGATTGCGCGCTTCTACGAGAGCAATCTCAAGAACGCGCCTCAGGCGGTGGAGTATCTGAAAGGCCGGGGCCTGACTGGCGAGGTGGTCAAGCGCTTCAACATCGGTTATGCCCCTGGGGACTGGGATCAGGTGCGTCGCCGCTTTGGCGCCAGTAGGGATCACGAACAACTGCTGATTTCGGGCGGTATGCTGATCCCCCGTGACAGCGGCCCGGGCAGCTACGATCGTTTCCGCGATCGCATCATGTTTCCGATCCGGGACAAACGCGGCCGGGTCATCGGCTTCGGTGGCCGAGTGCTGGGGGATGGCACGCCCAAGTACCTGAACTCCCCCGAAACCCCCATCTTCCACAAGGGGCGAGAGCTGTTCGGCCTTTATGAGGTCAAGCAGGCACACAAGGATCCGCGCCGGATCCTTGTGGTGGAAGGCTACATGGATGTGGTGGCGCTCGGCCAGTACGACATCGACTATGCGGTGGCGGCACTGGGGACTGCGACCACCAGCGATCACATCCACACCCTGTTCCGTACCACGGCAGAGGTGGTCTGTTGCTACGACGGCGACAACGCCGGTCGGGAAGCGGCCTGGCGGGCGCTGGATAACGCGCTCTCCTACCTGCAGGACGGCCGTGAACTCAAGTTCGTCTTTTTGCCGGATGGCGAGGATCCCGACTCGCTGGTACGCCAGATCGGCAAGGAGGGGTTCGAAGCGCTGCTCGACAAGGCCCAGTCGTTTGCGGATTTCATGTTCGAACGCCTCGGGCGCGATGCGGCTCTTTCCGGTGAGGCAGGCAAGTTTGAAGTGGCCAACAAGGCCGCCGAGCTGATTCGTCGGGTACCGGAAGGTTTCACTCGCGAGGGGTTGATTACCCGACTTTCCAGCATGATGCGCTGGGGAGAAAACAAGCAGCGGATTGCCGAGCTGTTTGCCCGCAACAGCCAGCCCAAGGCGGAAGTCAACAAACCCAAGGCGACCAAACTGACGCCGATCCGCAGGGCTCTGGCCCTGATGGTGCAGTATCCGGCGATCACCGCCGAGCTGCCGGCCATGCCCGAGTTGGCCGGGCTGCGCCTGCAGGGGATCCCTTTCCTGCTGAAACTGCACCAGCAGATCCTGATCCAGCCGGGAGTGACAACGGGTATCCTGCTGGAGCATTGGCGCGGCACAAAAGAGGGAGAAATACTTGCCCAGCTGGCGATGCATGACCTGTTTGAAGAGGTAAAGCTCGACCAGGAGCCCGATATTCTGGGAGAATTGCAGGATACCTTTGTCGGTTTCATCAACCTTTTCCTGAAGCAACGGATCGAAGAATTGCAGGCCAAGGTGGCGCAGGAAGGGCTAAGCTCTGAGGAAACTCAGGAGCTGATGATGCTGATCAGAGAGGTGCAGATTGAGAAAAGAAATGAGAGTGGGGCTTGATATTTGAGTGAGCAGTCCCAATATGAATAGCGTTGCCCGAATCGACGGGATTGAAAGCAAACACTTTATAACCACCTGGCCCCGACAACACTGCGGGCAGGGGTTTCTCATGACCGACGCCGCAACCAGACATAGCATGTCTGGCGGTTTTCTATTAGAATTGGCTATTTGCGCAGCAGCGCACTGTACGCGCAACCTAGCAACACCAACCGGATGAGTTCTATGGAGCAAACCCCGCAGTCTCAGCTTAAACTCCTCGTTGCCAAAGGTAAAGAACAGGGCTACCTGACCTATGCCGAGGTGAACGATCACCTCCCGCAAGACATTGTCGATTCAGACCAGATCGAAGACATCATCCAGATGATCAACGATATGGGCATTCAAGTGGTTGAAAACGCTCCGGATGCCGATGACCTTATCATGGCTGAAGGTGGTACCGCCGATGAGGACGCTGCCGAAGCAGCGGCCCAGGCTCTGGCATCTGTTGAATCTGAGATTGGTCGCACGACCGATCCCGTCCGCATGTACATGCGGGAAATGGGTACCGTCGAACTGCTGACCCGCGAAGGCGAGATCGACATCGCCAAGCGGATCGAAGACGGTATCAACCAGGTACAAAGCTCCGTCGCCGAGTACCCTGAAGCCATCACCTATCTGCTCGAACAGTACGACAAGTACGAAGCCGAGCAGCTTCGCCTGTCCGACATCATCTCCGGCTTCATCGATCCGAACGAAGTGGATGACGTGGCGCCGACCGCCACTCATATCGGCTCCGAGCTCAGCGAGGACGACCTCGCCGACGAAGACGAAGATGAGGACGAAGACGAAGACGAAGACGGTGACAACTCCGACGATGACGGCGACGGTGGCCCGGATCCGGAAGTCGCTCGCGAGAAATTCGGCGAACTGCGTGCCCAGTACGAGGTGACTCGTCTCTCCATTCAGCAGAATGGTCGTGCCCACGACGACACCCAGAATGCCATCGCCCAGCTGGCCGATGTCTTCCGTCAATTCCGCCTGATGCCCAAGCAGTTCGATCGCCTGGTCAACAATATGCGGGAGATGATGGAGCGTGTCCGCGTGCAGGAACGCATCATCATGAAGCTCTGCGTTGAGCAGGCCAAGATGCCGAAGAAGACCTTCGTCGCGGCCTTCACCAACAACGAGTGCGAAACTGCCTGGTTCGAATACCAGAAGCAGGCCGGCAAGGCGTGGTCTCCCCGCCTGCTCGAGATGGACGAAGAAGTACTGCGTTCTATCGGCAAGCTGCAGCAGATCGAAGAAGAGACCGGTCTGTCCATCGCCCAGATCAAGGACATCAACCGCCGCATGAGCATTGGTGAGGCCAAAGCCCGCCGTGCCAAGAAAGAGATGGTCGAGGCCAACTTGCGTCTGGTTATCTCCATCGCCAAGAAGTACACCAACCGCGGTCTGCAGTTCCTGGATCTGATCCAGGAGGGCAACATCGGTCTGATGAAGGCGGTCGACAAGTTCGAATATCGTCGCGGCTACAAGTTCTCGACCTATGCCACCTGGTGGATCCGTCAGGCCATTACCCGCTCCATCGCGGATCAGGCCCGTACCATCCGTATCCCGGTGCACATGATCGAGACCATCAACAAGCTCAACCGTATCTCCCGCCAGATGCTGCAGGAGATGGGTCGTGAACCGAACCCGGAAGAGCTGGCCATGCGCATGGGCATGCCGGAAGACAAGATCCGCAAGGTACTGAAAATCGCCAAGGAGCCCATCTCCATGGAGACGCCCATCGGTGATGATGAAGACTCCCACTTGGGCGACTTCATCGAAGATACCACCCTGGCTCTGCCAGCGGATGCGGCCACCAGTGAGAGCCTGCGCAACGCGACCCGCGAAGTGCTGGCCGGGCTGACCGCACGGGAAGCCAAGGTACTGCGCATGCGCTTCGGTATCGACATGAACACCGACCACACCCTCGAGGAAGTGGGCAAGCAGTTCGACGTCACCCGTGAGCGTATCCGTCAGATCGAAGCCAAGGCCCTGCGCAAACTGCGCCATCCGAGCCGCTCGGAAGTGCTGCGCAGTTTCCTGGACGAGTAGTCCCGGGTTCTGTCAGCCTGACATTGCAACAAAAAGCCCCGCCGTGCGGGGCTTTGTTTTATCCGTGCTGGCATGGGTGTGAAGAGGGGTCATGGAACCGCTTGAATATGGATGAAATCTCGCCAAGTGGTTGATCTGACTATGGACGGGGTATCCGCCATCCCCTATAATCCACGCCGCTAACCAGCATCAATGGCCCCTTAGCTCAGTTGGTCAGAGCAGTCGACTCATAATCGATTGGTCGTGGGTTCAAGTCCCCCAGGGGCCACCATTTTCAGACAAAGCCGCTCTTTTGAGCGGCTTTGTCGTTTCTGGCGCTCACCAGCGCCTGTCCAGATCCTCGGCATAGAGTGCCATGGCGCGCCGGTAGGGGAGCAGGGCGGGATCCGTGGTGGTGGTCGCGAGGATCCCCAGCAGCGTCTCCATCCCCTCCTTGCTGCGCCCCAGGTTGTAGCAGGTCATGGCACGAAACACCTTGAACTCCACGGCATCGGGGAAGCGGGACAGGGCCTCGTCAAAGGTGGCCAGCGCCTCGGCATGACGGCCCGTGGTGCGATAGGAGCTGCCAAGTCCAAGCAGGGCCCCGCGCAGCGACGCCTCGCCAAGCCCCAGCGACACGGCCTTCTGATAGAGGGGAATGGCCTCGGCCTCTCGCCCCAGCATGTCGTGCAGTCCGGCCACTTCGTAATGCAGCTCGGCGTGGGCCGGGTACGCGATGAGTTGCAGCAGACCGTGCTGACGTGCTTCCTCGATCCGTCCCTCGGCCTTGAGGGTGTTCAACTGTTTCATATGCGCTCCTGCATGGGGATGAAGGATCAGTATGCCTGCCAACAGGCTGGCGGGGAACGGGTCATGGGGCCATGAAAAAGGCCTCCCGCCGATGGAGGGAGGCCTGGTTCGGCGCCGGGGCGCAATGGCCCTGGCGTGTGTCCAGCCCTACTGGGCGCTCAGGTTGTAGGCCAGGGTCTGGTCGTTGAAGCGCACCACATAGGCACCGACCACTGCCGTGGTAATGTCTGCCCCGGCCAGCTCGGCCACGCCATCCTTGTTGGTGTCGCCGTAGTTCTGGGTCCAGTCCCCCTTGACGTCGAACTTGAAGCGCTGGCTGCCGTTGCCATCACCGCTGCCGGTGAAGGTGACGCTGGCCTTCCAGAGGTGATCCCCGACCAGGGACATGGGGGTGATGCCCCAGTTGTTGGTGGTGCCGCGAATGTTGAGGCTGGCGACATTCTTGGCATAGGTGACGCTCACCGGAGTCAGGCTGTATTGCAGGGTCTGATCGTTGAAACGTACCCGGTACTGGCCGATGACCGGGGTGAGGATGTCACTGCCAGTCAGTTCGGCCACGCCGTCCTTGTTGGTGTCGCCGTAGTTCTGGGTCCAGTCCCCCTTGACGTCGAACTTGAAGCGCTGGTTGGTCTGACCGTCGAAGGTGACCAGGGCTTCCCACTGATTGTCGGCGACCAGCGTCATGGCAAGGGAGCCCCAGGCATTGGGGGTGCCGCGGAAGTTCAGGGTGGGCAGTACGCTGGCGTAGGTGCCGTTGTCGTCGGCGACGGTCACGGTGGCGCTGGCACTGGCGGTCAACCCTTCCGCATCGGTCACGGTGACCGTCACGGTATGGGTACCCGGGGTATCGAACCGGACCGTCTCCGTGGCGGCGGTGCCCCCGCTGGACCAGCTGTAGCTCACCACGCCGCCATCATCGCTGGAAGCGGAGGCGTCGAACACCACGCTCTCCCCCGCCTTGACGCTGAGGGTTTTGGGAGAGAGGGCGGCGACCGGTGCCTGGTTGCTGGTGAGGGGGGTGACCGTGTAGCGCAGATCGCTCTCGCTCAGGGTGATGCGGTAGGTGCCCGCCCCGCTGACCAGGATATCCTTGCTGCTGCCCTTGTCGGCGATGCCATCCCCTTCGTTGTCGCCGTAGTTCTCGGCCCAGTTGCCGAAGACGTCGAACTTGAAGCGCTGGGCACCGGTGGCGTCACCGTTGCCGGTCAGGGTGAGGGTGGCGGACCAGACACGGTTGGCATCGACGGTCATGGGGGTGTTGCCCCAGGCGTTGTGGGTGCCGCGCAGGTTCATGCTGCTGAACTTGTTGCCCGGCAGGACGGAACCGCCGCAGGGGCTGGCCTTGGTGCAACCGGCAATGATGGCGGCCGCCTTCATGCCGGGGACGTTCAGGCTGGCCTTGCCGCTGCCATCGACGGTGACATAACCGCCGCTGCAGTAGTCATTGCCCCCCAGGAGGTTGCAGTACTCGCCGGCTGGCAGGCCGGTCTGCACCGAGGCCACCAGGCTGCCGCTCTCGTTGTTGATGGCGACGAAGCCCTTGTCACCGCGGCTGAAGGCTATCTGGTTGTTGCCGTTGTCCCACCAGTTGCTGACGGGCTGGCCTTCGGTCCGGTTGTGGAACAGGGCCATGTTCATGATGGTCGGTCGGCGCTGTTCGCAGTTCCACTGGCTGTCCGTGCAGGGAGTGCTGCCCGGCGCCCCCTTGTCGGTTTCATAGGTACCCATGTTTTCAAAGCGATAGCCCGACATCACCTGCTTCCAGCCATAGGGCCAGGCCATCATGAAGGTGTTGGCCAAATCGTAGCGGGCACCGCTCATGAAGGTGAGCATGCCGCCACCGCCGTGGCCGCGTTCGCGGTCGTGGTTGACCACGAAGACGAAGGCCTTGTTGGAGGGGAGCAGGCCCCAGCTCTCGCCCAGGGTCTTGAGGTTCTTGATCTGGCCGTTGAAGTTGGCGGCGAGATCGGTGCCGTATTTGAAGTCGGTGACGGTGTCGATATAGGTGTAGCGGCCCGGCTGAATATCGGGGGACTCCCCGCCTGCGCCGATCACCTCCAGGTAGGCCCTGGGGCTGCCCGCCTTGTCGAGGATGGCCTTCACATCGGCCGGCGCCATGTGCTTGGCCGCATCGATGCGAAAGCCCGCCACGCCCCAGCCGAGCAGGGTCTTCATGTAGGTGGCGATCTGATCCTGGACGTAGGATGAGCCGGTATTGAGGTCCGGCATGCCGTAGAGGGCGCCGTTCCAGACGTTGTTGCTGTCACCGTAGTTGGTGATGTCGCCGCTGTGATGGAAGTCGTTGTAGCCGAACTGGGGATATTGGTATTGCCCCGAGTTGTAGCTGCCGCCGCCGGTGGCGGTGCCCGAACCCGATGCCAGCTGGTTGAAGACGGCGTCGGCATAGACCTTGACCCCGGCCGCGTTGCAGCGGGCGATCATGCTCCTGAGCTCTGCCTCGCTACCGCCGAAGCTGTTGAAATTCTTGAAGCTGACCGGTTGATAGACGGTCCACCAGACCTGGCTGCCCTGCTTGTGCTCGGCCGGTGGGGTGATCTGGACGCCACCGAACCCCTTGGGCCCGAGCACGGTCTCGCACTCGTTGGCGATGTCGTTGAACTTCCATTGGAACAGGTGAACCATGACTCCTTCGGCGCTGGCAGTGTGGCTGAAAGAGCCGAGTGCCGCCGCCAGCAGGGCGGTTCGAAACAGTGTGTTGTGCATGACGATTTTCCCTTCGATCTTGTTATTGACGTATCACTGTCGTGTAGTCGAACGGACAACAAACAACCTCGTTCAGCTCCGTAGCATTCATGAAATCGATGTGGTTGAAAATCGAACAAGCTGAATTAATTAAGAAATGTGAATGAAAATGCTTTCATGCCATTCGGTGGCAGCAGGAGGGGGCAGATCGGTGCGAGATCCCGTCAAGCGGGTAGCGAAAGGGATGAACAGGGGCCCCGCAGGGCCCCGTGAACGTTCAGACGTTGGGTTCCTGCTGCCCGGTACTGGCCCGGGCACGACGCCCTGGCAGCATGCGGGTGACCAGGTTGCTGCGCTGGCGCCAGGAGGTGTAGGCGATGGCGCACAGGTGCAGGGCGATCATGCCCTGGAGTGCCCAGGTGCACCACTCGTGCCAGTCGTCCGCCCCCAGATCGAAGCCAGTCTCGGTGTTCTGGAACCAGCCGGTCCCTGCGGTGGCGAGTACCAGCAGCCAGAGTGCCCAGACCGCCAGCTTGCCGCTGCCGTGATGGCCAGGGGTGGGCGGGGTCCGTTCGCGCAGGGCGTCGGCCTGATGGCGAAAATCCTCCCGGCTCGGGATGAGGGCGCGCAGGCGGGCGTGGCTGCGAGCGAAGGTGAGCCCCCACAGCAGGCGTATGCCGATGAGCACCATGACGGCGTATCCCATCCGCTCGTGCCACTCCTCGCCCGCCTCGTTGAGCCAGAGGTTGCCGATACAGATGGCCGCCACACCCCAGTGGGTTAGGCGCACCAGAGCATCCCAGTGGAAGGGATCAGCCTTTCTGCTTGGCATATTTGTGGTACTCCTTCTTCAGGTCGTTGACCTTGGCCAGGTGCTCGCGCGCCTTGGCTTCGTCACCGGCCTGGAGGGCTGCCAGGCTGGCATCCAGCTCGGTCTGCACTTCGGTCATGCCTTCCAGGAACTTCTCCTTCTTGGCGGCGGGCATGTTCTTGCCCTTGGCGACGTCCAGCTGGGCCTTCATCTCCTTGATGTATTTCTCCATGGTGGCCGCGTCGTCGGCCTTGACGGCCTGCTTGTAGTTGAAGCCGATCTTCTTCATCGGCTGCTCCAGATCGCCGGCCATGGCAGGCAGGGCCATCAGGCCGAACATCAGGGGCAGCAGCAGGGGACGCACAGTTTTCAGCATGGGATTTCCTTATGAGACGACGAGATTGCAGGTTGTTATAGCACTCATTTGAGTGCGGTTTCACGCATCATGATGCCATGAAAGGGCGATCATTGTATGAAGAAAGTGCGACCAATTGTGACGAATTGTGCAGGGGATTGCTGTGGGAATGTAGCCGAAAGAGAACGGCCACCGGATCTCGCCTCCTGCAGGGATACAAGGGCGCGCATCTGGCCCGGGAAGGGGTCCGCAGGCAGTGAATCATGCTGCCATTTTTTATCACACATCGGTTTTTTAAAGTCAGGTGAGTTTTTCAGGTGTTTTTGTTTTTGAAAGCCACCACCCATGGATGATTCCACTGCTCGCACAGACGCCGTGCAACAAAAAAAGGGCCCGCAGGCCCTTTGAGTGATCGGGATCCGGCCCTTATTCGGCCTGCTCGCGCTCGATGGCACGCCAGCCGATGTCCTTGCGATAGAAGATGCCGTCCCACTGGATGCGACCAGCCAGGGCATAGGCCCGCTGCTGGGCTTCCTGCACCGTGTGGCCGAGGGCGGTGGCGCACAGCACGCGGCCACCCTGGGTCAGGCTGGTGTGTCCTTCCAGGCGGGTGCCTGCATGGAACACCTTCTCCCCTGCCACTTCGTCCACCGGCAGACCGCTGATGGGGTGGTTGCTGGTGTAGTCGCCGGGATAGCCACCCGCCGCCAGCACCACGCCGATGGCGGCACGGGGGTCATAGATGGCTTCCTTCTGATCCAGCTGGCCGGCGCAGGCGGCGAGGCAGAGATCCACCAGATCGGACTGCATCCGCAGCATGATGGGCTGGGTTTCGGGGTCGCCGAAGCGGCAGTTGAACTCGATCACCTTGGGGTTGCCCTCGGCATCGATCATCAGGCCGGCGTAGAGGAAGCCGGTGTAGACGTTGCCCTCGGCCGCCATGCCGCGCACGGTCGGCATGATCACCCGTTCCATCACGCGCTGGTGCACTTCGTCGGTCACCACGGGCGCCGGGGAGTAAGCCCCCATGCCGCCGGTGTTGGGGCCGGTGTCGCCGTCGAAGGCGCGCTTGTGATCCTGGCTGGTGGCCATGGGCAGCACGTGCTCGCCGTCCACCATGACGATGAAGCTCGCCTCTTCCCCGTCCAGGAACTCTTCGATCACCACCCGGGCGCCAGCATCGCCGAAGGCATTGCCGGAGAGCATGTCACGCACCGCAGCTTCCGCCTCGTCGAGGGTCATGGCGACGATCACCCCTTTGCCGGCGGCCAGACCGTCGGCCTTGATGACGATGGGGGCGCCCTTCTCGCGCAGATAGGCCAGCGCCGGCTCCACCTCGGTGAAGTTCTGGTAATCGGCGGTGGGAATGGCGTGGCGGGCCAGGAAGTCCTTGGTGAAGGCCTTGGAGCCTTCCAGCTGGGCGGCGGCGGCGGTCGGGCCGAAGATGGTCTGATCGGCGGCGCGGAAGGCATCGACCACCCCTTTCACCAGGGGGGCTTCCGGTCCGACGATGGTGAGGCCGATCTGGTTCGCCTTGGCGAAGGCCAGCAGGCCCTCGATGTCGGTGGCCTGGATGGCGACGTTCTCGATGCCCGGCTCAAGCTGGGTGCCCGCATTGCCCGGTGCCACGAAGACCTGGGTCACCAGGGGGGAGTGTTTGGCCTTCCAGGCCAGGGCGTGTTCACGGCCGCCGTTGCCAATGATCAGTACTTTCATCGTCTCGCTCGCTTCTGTCTGAGTTCACTGGCGCTGCGGTGGCAACCTGCCAGTGGAAAGGATCCGGTGCTAAAGAGGCAGGGCCGCCATCGGCGGCCCTGGGCTGTCAGTGACGGAAATGACGCATGTTGGTGAACACCATGCACATGCCGTGTTCGTTGGCGGCGTCGATCACCTCCTGGTCGCGCATCGAGCCACCTGGCTGGATGACGCAGGAGATGCCCGCGGCAGCGGCGGCATCGATGCCGTCGCGGAACGGGAAGAAGGCGTCGGAGGCCATGACGGAGCCCGCCACAGTCAGCCCTTCATCCTCGGCCTTGATGCCGGCGATCTTGGCGGAGTAGACGCGGCTCATCTGGCCGGCGCCCACGCCGATGGTCTGGCCGTTCTTGGCGTAGACGATGGCGTTGGATTTGACGAACTTGGCGACCTTCCAGCAGAACAGCAGATCCTGCAGCTCGGCCTCGGTGGGCTGACGCTGGCTGACCACGGTCAGATCCCCGAGCGTCACCATGCCCAGATCGCGCTCCTGCACCAGCAGGCCGCCGTTGACGCGCTTGAAGTCAAAGCCTTGCGCCGGGGCAGTCCACTGGCCGCACTCCAGCAGGCGCACGTTCTGCTTGGCGGCGACCGCCTCGCGGGCAGCCTGGCTGATGCTGGGGGCGATGATCACTTCCACGAACTGGCGGGCGACGATGGCCGCGGCGGTTTCGCCGTCCAGTTCGCGGTTGAAGGCGATGATGCCGCCAAAGGCCGAGGTGGGGTCGGTCTGGTAGGCGCGATCGTAGGCTGCCAGCAGGTCGTCACCGATGGCGACGCCGCAGGGGTTGGCATGCTTGACGATGACGCAGGCCGGTTCGCTGAACTCCTTCACGCACTCCAGCGCCGCATCGGTGTCGGCGATGTTGTTGTAGGAGAGGGCCTTGCCCTGCAGCTGGATGGCGCTTGCCACCGAGCCCGGCGCGGCCTGCTCTTCGGCGTAGAAGGCGGCAGCCTGGTGGCTGTTCTCGCCATAGCGCATGTCCTGCTTCTTGATGAACTGGCTGTTGAAGGTGCGGGGGAAGCGGGACTCTTCGTCGCCTTCCTTGTTTTCGCCGTAGGAGGGCACCAGGGTGCCGAAGTAGTTGGCGATCATGCCATCGTAGGCGGCGGTGTGCTCGAAGGCGGCGATGGCCAGATCGAAGCGGGTGGAGAGGGTCAGGCTGTTGCCGTTGCCATCCATCTCGGCAATGACGCGGTCATAGTCGGAGGCCTTGACGACGATGGTGACGTCCTTGTGGTTCTTGGCAGCGGAGCGGACCATGGTCGGGCCGCCGATGTCTATGTTCTCGACGGCGTCTTCCAGGGTGCAACCGGCTTTGGCCACGGTGGCGGCGAAGGGATAGAGGTTGACGACGACCATGTCGATGGGGGAGATAGCGTGCTCGGCCATGATGGCGTCATCCCGGTCGCGACGGCCGAGAATGCCGCCGTGTACCTTGGGATGCAGGGTCTTGACCCGGCCGTCCATCATCTCGGGGAATCCGGTGTAGTCGGACACCTCGGTCACCGGCAGGCCCGCATCGGCCAGCAGCTTGGCGGTACCACCGGTGGAGAGCAGGGCCACACCACGCGCGTCGAGTGCCTTGGCAAATTCCAGGATGCCAGTCTTGTCAGACACACTCAGCAGTGCACGGCGAATGGGTCGAGCTTGTTCCATCACACTATCGTCCTCAGCATAACGGGGACCGTTCCATGGGAGGCGAGGCTCAACACACAGAGAGTCCCCAAATAAATGGAAGTGGGGGATTTCGCAAACCACTCTCGCCCGGGGCGGCCGTTGGCAAAAGCGTTTTAGGAAATGCCCGCTTGACGCGACGCTCTCTTGTGGGCGCGTATTCTACACAAAAAATGTGACCTGTGGTGGATTTTTTAAAGAGACAAACCCTTGTGGGATGCGGCGTTAAACGTTTTCTGGTGAATTTTTGTGAAACGTTTGTCTTTTCAGTGTTTTGGGGATAAATGGCCGGCAAGTGAGGGGTTAGCTGCTGCTTTCCTGCCTTTGACTGGCAATCGCCGGGCAAAGAGGTGATAGTGGAGGCCGGTTTATATTGAGTACCATGTCGGGAATGTCATGCGGGGGGAGAGGACCATGTATCGGATCGGTGAACTGGCCAAGGCGTGCGGGGTGAAGGCCGACACCCTGCGCTTTTACGAGAAGAACGGCCTCATCTCGCCGGGCATTCGCAACGAATCCGGTTATCGCCTCTACGGGGAGCAGGACAGGCGGCGGCTGGAGTTCATCATCCGCGCCAAGTCGGTGGGCTTCTCCCTCGCGGACATCGGCGAGCTGCTCGCCCTCGACACCAATAAGGCCAAGGTCACCTGCCAGGAGGTGAAGGCGGTGGCCGACACCAAGCTCGAACAGGTGGAGCAGAAGATCCTGGAGCTGACCCGTTTTCGCGAGAACCTGAAGGCCCTCTCCGACATCTGCTGCGGCGGCCCGCGCTCGGCGGAGCACTGCGCCATCCTCGAGACCCTGGAGTCCGGCGCCCCTTCCCGCCACGAGCATCACGACCATGAGCACTGAGCTGCGTCGGCCCCGGGTCTCCGCCTTTCTCGCCCTCTCCCTCGACGGTTTCATCGCCGGGGAGGGGGGCGATCTGGCATGGCTGGCCCCCTATGGTGGCGACGGGCCGGAGGAGACCGGCTACAGCGCCCTGATGGCGAGCGCGGACACCCTGCTGATGGGGCGCAACACCTACGATATCGTGAGCGCCTTTCCCGAGTGGCCCTACGGGGACAAGCCGCTGGTGGTACTGACCCACAGGCCCGCCGACCCCCGTCCTCGGGTCTCCTTCCGGCAGGGGGCGCTGGCGCAGGTGCTGGACGAGTTGTGGCAGGGGGGAAGCCGTCACCTCTATCTGGATGGCGGGGAGCTGGTGAGGCAGGGTCTGCAGGGGGCCCTGGTGGACGAGCTGACCCTGTTCTGGGTGCCGGTCACCCTGGGGGGCGGGATCCCGCTCTTTACCGGGCCTCTCCCCGCAGGGTTGAGACCGGTGTCGAGCGCCGTGCTGCCAAGCGGCCTGGTGCGGGTTATCTATCACCCCGCCTGACAGCTTGCACGGGGGAGGCAAGAGGCGCACAATCGGCGCGTTTTTCGCCATCTGCCCTTCCAGGCAGGGACGATAGGCAAACACGACAACCCCATCAAGGAGCCCATATGGCCAAGAAGAAGGTGACCTGTGTCACCGCCGAACCCGCCTGCGAACATCAGCGCGGCATCATTCAGGACAACCACCTCAAGGCACTGGTGACCTCCCCCCTGTTCCAGGCCCGGGTCGAGCCGAGCAAGAAGGGCAAGGGCAGCTATCAGCGCAAGGCCAAGCACGGCAAGCGGTGGGAGCCCGGCCAACAGCAGATGGCAAGCGTCTGCTGTTGAGCGGGTTTCTGCCGCAAGGCATCAGCTAACACAATCAGGGCGCCAATGGCGCCCTGATTGTTTTTCTATTCGCTGGTGCTGACTTGCGGTCTTGACGCAAGAGAGTGAACCCGTGCTCACTCGTCCATAAAGAGTTCGAGCAGCACGTTGAGGTAGCGATGGCCGAGGGGGGTGAGCTGCCAGCTGTCGCCAAGATCCTCGATAAGCTCCTTGGTCCGGGCGATGGCGAGCATGGTCTCTACCCGCTCCAGCGGTAGCCCCGTGAAGGCCTCGAACTCCGCCTTGGGGGCGGGTTCAAACAATCTGAACCGGTTCATGAAGTACTCGAGGGGCAGATCGTCCGCGCTCACCTGCCATTGGCTGTCCAGATAGGGGCGGCTCGGATCCAGATAACCTTTCGGATGCTTCACCTTGGCGGTGCGCAGGATCTGCTGGTTGGCAAGATCCGTCACCTTGCCGTGGGCGCCGCAGCCGATCCCCAGATAGTCGCCAAAGCGCCAGTAGTTGAGGTTGTGGCGGCACTGATACCCCTCTTTGGCATAGGCCGAGATCTCGTACTGCTGATAGCCCCGGGCGGTCAGCATGGCGTGGCCTTGCTCGTAGATGTCCCACAGGGTGTCATCTTCCGGCAACGTGGGGGGCTTGGAGGCGAATGCCGTGTTCGGCTCTATGGTGAGCTGATACCAGGAGAGGTGCGGCGGCGCGCAGTCGATGGCCTGCTGCAGGTCGTAGAGCGCATCGTCCAGGCTCTGATCCGGCAGGCCGTGCATCAGATCCAGGTTGAAAGTGGGAAGCGCGATGGCGTGGGCCAGTTCGGCGGCCTTGCGAGCCTCCTCGGGGCCGTGGATGCGGCCGAGCCGGGTCAATTTCTCCTGCTGGAAGCTTTGCACCCCGATGGAGATGCGGTTGATGCCGGCCCGCTGGAAGCCGGCGAACTTGTCCGCCTCCACCGTGCCCGGGTTGGCCTCCATGGTGATCTCGCAGTCCGGGGTCAGTGCGATCCGTGCGCGCACCCCGTCCAGCAGCGCCTGCATGGCGTCGACGGAGAGCAGGCTCGGCGTGCCGCCACCGATAAAGATGGAGGAGAGGGGGCGCCCCTGGGCCCAGTGCAGATCCTGCTCCAGATCCTCCAGCAGGGCCGCCACGTACTCGAGGTGGGGCAGTTCCCCCTTCTGGGCGTGGGAGTTGAAGTCGCAGTAGGGGCACTTCTGGACGCACCAGGGCACGTGGATATAGAGGGAGAGGGGCGGCAGTTGCAGCATGGGATTTCCAGTATTCAACAATCAAAAGGGGTCGGGTGGCCCTGGTTGCCGGTGACAACGGGCGGGGCGCCGCGAACGAAACGGGGGCCGACGGCCCCCATTGTAGATGACAACGCGGCGGGAGACAGCGCTTTAGTTGACCGCCGCCAGGGCCGCTTTGAGCTTGGCCAGGGCCTGGCCGCGATGGCTGAGCTGGTTCTTGAGCTCCGCCGGCATCTGGGCCGAGGTGCAGTCGTGGTCGGGGACGAAGAACACGGGGTCATAGCCGAAGCCGTGCTGGCCGCGGGGTTCGTCGATGATCATCCCCTCCCAGCTCGCCTGGCAGATAATGGGGGTGGGATCGTCGGCGTGGCGCATGTAGACCAGCACGCACCAGAAGCGGGCGCTTTTCAGGTAATCCGGCGCGCCCTTGAGCTCGGCCAGCAGCTTGTCGATGTTCTCCTTGTCGCTGGCACCGCTACCTGCAAAACGGGCGGAGTAGACGCCGGGGCGGCCGTGCAGCAGATCCACTTCCAGACCGGAATCGTCGGCCACGGCGGGCAGGCCGGTGACGCGGGCGGCGTGGCGTGCCTTGATGATGGCATTCTCGACGAAGGTGGTGCCGGTCTCGTCGGCATCGGAGACTGCAAACTCGCTCTGCGGGATCACCTGGATCTTCATATCGGCCAGCATGGCGGCCAATTCCTTCACCTTTTTCTGGTTCCCTGTTGCCAGGACAAGCTTGTTCATCACACACCTCCGCAAAAATAATCTGCGCATTCTATGCGGGGGAGGGGTTTAGTAAAAGCGCCAATTGCCCGGGATCCGGTGCCAACGGGGGATCCTGGTTCCACCCCCTGAGAGGTAGAAGAGATACATGTTTCCAGTGGGGAATAACCGAAGTGATTAAATACCATTTCAATTCATTACTCTGAGTCAGTAGACTCGCGGCCCAATCGATATTCCTAGGGCTTGAGGTGACTGATGCCATTGATTCTTTTGCTTGTACTCCTGGTGTTGTTCAGCCCGCTGGCCATCGACATCTATCTGCCTGCCATCCCCCAGATGGCCGAGCAGCTGGGGGCCGAAGTGACCCTGATGCAGGGCACCATCACCTGGTTCCTGTTCAGCATGGGGCTGGGGCAACTGCTGGTGGGGCCGCTCGCCGATCGCTACGGGCGCAAACCCATTGCCCTGGGGGGCGTGCTGCTCTACGGCCTGAGCGCCCTGGCAGCCGGCTTTGCCGCGAGCCTGGGCGAGCTGATGCTGGCGCGGGTGCTGCAAGGCTTCGGGGCCTGCGCCACCTCGGTGGCCGCCTTCTCGGTGGTCCGTGACAGCTATGGCCCCAAGAAGAGCGGTCAGATGATCTCCTATCTGAACGGTGCCATCTGCTTCATCCCCGCACTGGCGCCCCTGCTGGGTGGCTGGCTCACCGCCAAGGCGGGCTGGTCGGCGAACTTCTGGTTCATGGCGGGTTACGCCGTCGTGGTCGGCAGCTGGCTGCTGTGGCGGATGCCGGAAACCCGCCCTGAGGAGACCAGCAGTGCTGGCCCGCTCATCAGCTGGTCCCGCTACAGCCCGGTGCTGCGCTCCCCGAGCTTCCTGTTCAACGCAGCGCTGTGCATGCTGGCGATGGCGGTGATCCTCGCCTACGTGACGGCGGCGCCGGTGCAACTGATGGTGACCCTGGGGCTGGACATGAGTGGCTTCAGCCACTGGTTCACCGCCAATGCGGCACTCAACATCCTGGCCTGCTTCCTGGCCCCGCGCTTCATCGCCCGGGTAGGGCCAAGACGGACCCTGCGCATCGGCCTGCTGGTGCTGCTGCTCTCCGCCATCACCCTGACCCTGGCCATGCACATCCCGCACCCGCTGGCCATGATGGGGCCTGTGTTCCTCTCCAGCATCGGTTTTGCGATGATCCTGGGCGCCGCCGCCGGCATGGCGCTGGCCCCCTTCGGCCACTGCGCCGGCACTGCTGCCGCCCTGCTCGGCCTGTTCCAGATGAGCGGCTCCGGCGCCCTGGTGGGGATCACCGGTTGGCTGATGCCGGATCCCCTGAGCCAGCTGGCCCTGCACATGTGGCTGCTGCTGCCCCCGCTGGTGATGCTGATGACCCGCCAGGGTCGCCGCTTGTGTTTGCAATAAATCCTGTGCTCTGATGAGCACACTCAGGGGGCCTTGAGCCCCCTTCTCTTTTTCAGGTGACCTCGCCTGCCTCGCATGATCACAGACCCGTGGAGAAAACCGGATGAGCCACACAATCAACGCCGCCCTGGTGGGATACGGCTTCGCAGGACAGACCTTTCACGCCCCCTTCCTGGCCACGACCCCGGGCCTGACCCTGCGCTGGGTGGTGAGCCGGGATGCCGCCAAGGTACAGGCCGCGTTGCCCGGCACCCGGGTCGGCACCCTGGAGCAGGTGCTGGCCGATGACAGCCTCGATCTGGTGGTGATCGCCACCCCCAACGACACCCACGCCCCCATCGCTCGCGAGGCCCTGCTGGCGGGCAAGCACGTGGTGATCGACAAGCCGTTCGCCCTGGATCTGGCCGAAGCGAAGGCGCTGGTCGAGTTGGCGGAGAAGCAGCAGCGGCTGCTCAGCATCTTCCACAACCGGCGCTGGGACGGGGACTTCCTCACGGTGCGCCGTCTGCTGGCGGAGGGGGCGCTGGGGCAAGTCGCCCAGTTCGAATCCCACTTCGACCGTTATCGCCCCGAGGTGCGCCAGCGCTGGCGCGAGGCGGGCGGCCCGGGCTCCGGTCTCTGGTTCGATCTCGGCCCTCATATCCTGGATCAGTCGCTCCAGCTGTTCGGCCAGCCGGACTGGTTGCAGGCGGATCTAGGCAAGCAGCGCCCCGGGGCCCTGGCGGACGACTACTTCCATGTGGTGCTGGGTTACGGCGAGATGCGGGTCATTCTGCACGGCAGTTGTCTGGTGTCGGCCGTGATGCCCCGCTTCGTGGTGCACGGCAGTCAGGGCTCCTTCATCAAGTTCGGCATGGACGTGCAGGAGGAGCAGCTCAAGGAGGGCAAGCGGCCTCCGGCGGCGGACTGGGGCGTGGATCCCGCCCCCGGCCAGCTCAGCCAGATCCGGGACGGTCAGCTCGTGCAGCAGACCGTGGCTGGCGAGGCGGGGGACTACGGCGCCTACTATCGCGGTGTCTGCGCCGCCATCCGGGGAGAAGGGGAGAACCCGGTGCCGGCCGACGAGGCCCTGGCGGTGATGGCCTTGCTGGACCTGGCCCGGGAGAGCGACCAGCAGGGGCGGCGCCTGCCTTGTCAGAAGCTGTCTGACTGACGGCGTTATCCGGCAGCGCCGAGAGCCTGACAGAAAGACAATGGCTGACTGGCAATCGTCAGGTAATTGGCGATTTGTTGTGCGAATCTGGTGATGAATGGGTGTTTTATATTAATATTTGTCGTTGCAGCAGTGTTTCTTATCATGCCAACGAGAAAATATCATTGTGATACGCGTTTTCATCGGCCGCATATGGGGATATATTTCGCGCGCCTTCGGGCTCCAGCGGCCGGTGTGCCGACAGGAGCCGGGGCGTACAGTGATGGTCCCTGCACCATCTCTCCATCTTTTTTTGAGGGTATGCACATGAACAAAGTACTGGTAGCCGGTATCCTGGGTCTGATGTTGACCGCCTGTGGTCAGAAAGAAGAAGCTGCCGCTCCGGCTGCGACCCCGGCCGCAGACGTTGCTGCCACTGTCGAGAAAGCCGCTAGCGAAGCGTCTGCTACCGTCGAGAAGGCTGCTTCCGAAGCTTCCGCTACTGTCGAGAAGGCTGCCGCTGACGTGGCCACCAAGGCTGAAGCTGCCGTGAGCGATGCCAAGGCCAACTAAGCCAGCACCTCATTGAAAAACGGGCCCGGCGCACTCGCGCCGGGCCCGTTTTTTTATGGCCATGGCGGGGCGCTGCCCGGTCAGTCGAGGGGTTCCACCAGCAGGATGTGGGAGTCGGCCCCCACCACCTTGACCCGGCTGCCGGCCGGCAGCGGCGCGTTGCAGCGCACCGTCCAGACGGTGTCGTCCAGATGCACCCGGCTCATCCCCTGGCTGACCTCGTCCAGCAGGGTCAGCTCGCGGCCCATGTAGCTTTGCATCCGCTCGTTGATGGGAGCGGCGGCATCCAGCCCGGAGCGATCCCGGCGATGCTGCAAGCGCCACCAGGCCCAGGTGGTGAGCAGGGATTGCAGGGCGAAGAGCAGCAACTGCGCCTGCCAGCCGAAGGGCCAGACCAGCAGCAGGAGCCCCACCTCCAGGGCGGCGATGCCGGTCCAGAGTAGAAAGCCCACCGACCCCATCACCTCGATGGCCAGCAGCACGAAGCCGAGTCCCAGCCAGTGCCAGTGGGTCAGCCCCTCGAACAGGGCTGTCATGATTTGCCCGCCTTGCCGTCTTTGTTGAACAGCTCGGCCATGCCCGCCACCGAACCTATCAGGCTGCCCGCTTCCAGGGGCATCATGATGATCTTGCTGTTGGGGCCTTCACCGATGCGGGCCAGGGCCTCGGTGTATTTCTGGGCCACGAAGTAGTTGATGGCCTGCATGTCGCCCTCGGCGATAGCCTGGGAGACCATGTGGGTCGCCTTGGCTTCCGCCTCGGCGGCCCGCTCCCGGGCTTCGGCGGCGAGGAAGGCGGCCTGACGCTCACCTTCGGCTTTCAGGATCTGGGACTGCTTCTCCCCCTCGGCCTTCAAGATCTTGGACTGGCGCACCCCTTCGGCCTCCAGCACCTCGGCCCGCTTCTGGCGCTCGGCCTTCATCTGGGCGTTCATGGCTTCCACCAGGGCGAGGGGCGGGCGCACATCCTTGATCTCGATCCGGGTCACCTTGATGCCCCAGGGGGCGGTGGCGGCATCCATGGTGCGCAGCAGCTTCTCGTTGATGGTGTCGCGCTGGGAGAGCATTTCGTCCAGCTCCATGGCGCCGAGCACGGTCCGCATGTTGGTCATGGTGAGATTGCGGATGGCACTGGTGAGATCGTTGACCTCGTAGCCCGCCTTGCGGGCATCCACTACCTGCACGAAGCTGATGGCGTCGATGGTGACGTTGGCGTTGTCCCGGGAGATCACCTCCTGGGCCGGGATGTCCAGCACCTGCTCCATCATGATGATCTTGTGACCGATGCGGTCGATGTAGGGGATCAGCAGGTTGAGGCCCGGGGAGAGGGTGCGGGTGTAGCGGCCGAAGCGCTCCACGGTCCAGTTGTAACCCTGGGGCACTATCTTGATGCCGGCACTCAGGGTGGCGAGTACCAGGAATATGAAGATCCCCAATACAATCAATGACTCATTCATGATTAAGCTCCTTATGAAACACTTTCACTAGCCTAGGGTCTGGTGCCATCCACCACAAGCAGATTCGCTTCTCTATTGCCGCTACACGGCTTTACTAATTACCAAAACGCATTAAAGAGCATTTTTTATTATTTTGAGGGATAAGCGCTCCTGCCTATAGTCGCCCCAGATGTCGCGATGCCGAGGAGCGGGCCCTGATGGATTATTTACCTATGTTTGCCAGGTTGGAAGGCCGCCCGGTACTGCTGGTGGGCGGGGGCGAGGTTGCCCTGCGCAAGGCGCGCCTGCTGCTGGCGGCAGGTGCCCGGATCACCCTGGTCTCTCCCGCGCTCGAGCCCGAGTTCCATGAATTTGCCGGTCGCTTCACCCATGTGGCGGCGCGTTTCGACCCGGCCCACCTGGCAGGGCAGATCCTGGTGGTGGCCGCGACCGACGATCTCGAGGTCAACGCCCTGGTCTACCAGAGCGCCACCGAGCGCGGTCTGTTCGTCAACCTGGTGGATGACCCCGAGCGCTCCAGCTTTATCTTCCCCTCCATCATCGATCGCAGCCCCATCGTGGTGGCCGTCTCCAGCGGCGGCAAGGCCCCCGTGCTGGTGCGCCTGTTGCGCGAGCGGCTCGAGAGCCTGCTGCCCCGCCATCTTGGCGGTCTGGCGGAGCTCTCCGGCCGGGTGCGCAGCCGGGCCAAGCAGGTGCTGGCCTCCCTCTCCGATCGCCGCCGCTTCTGGGAGCGCGCCTTTGCCTCCAACACCCTGGCCGGTCTGATTGAGAAAGCCGATTGGCAAGGGGCCGAGCAGTGGCTCAATGAGGGGCTGGACAAAGCCCGTACCGAAGTGGGCGAAGTGGTCTTGGTGGGGGCGGGCCCGGGGGATCCTGGCCTGTTGACCCTCAAGGCGCTGCAACAGATCCAGCAGGCCGAAGTGGTGCTCTATGACCAGCTGGTCTCCCCCGAGATCCTGGACCTGGTACGCCGCGACGCCACCCTGGTGTCGGTCGGCAAGAAGGCGGGGGCCCACAGCGTGCCCCAGGAAGAGACCAACCGCCTCTTGGTGGAATATGCCAAAGCGGGCAACCGGGTGGTGCGCCTCAAAGGGGGCGATCCCTTCATGTTCGGCCGCGGCGGCGAGGAGCTGGAAGTGCTGGCCGAGGAGGGCATTCCCTTCTCCGTGGTGCCCGGCATCACCGCCGCCGCCGGTGCCACCGCCTATGCGGGCATTCCGCTCACCCACCGCGACCATGCCCAGAGCGCCGTCTTCATCACCGGCCACTGCCAGAAGGAGGGCAAGGAGCCCGACTGGCAGCAGCTTGCGGCCACCAACCAGACCCTGGTCATCTACATGGGGCTGATGCGCTCCGAGCATATCCAGCAGCAACTGGTAAGCCATGGCCGACGCGCCGCCACCCCCATCGCCATCATCGAGCGGGGCACCACCGCCCGCCAGCGGGTGCTGACCGGCACCTTGGCGGATCTGGCCGAACTGGCCCAGCAGGCGGTGAGCCCGTCGCTTATCGTCATCGGTGAAGTGGTGGCACTGCGCCAGCAACTCGCCTGGTTTGGCGAACAGGGGCAAGGGCAGGAGGCAAAAAGCGGCCACGAGCTCAAGCTGGTGAGCCTGGCCTGAGAGGCGAGACCCGAATCGATTTGACGGTGCGGCCAAGGCGGCACCGAACTGAACCAACACCGCGCCCCGAGCAGGTGCGATAGCAATGAACCGAGGACCCAGACATGGACCGTGAAAGACTGACCCAACTGCAGCCATCCGATGCACAGAGCATCCGTGCAGGTGTCACCCGCGAGCGACTGACTCACCTGCAGCAACTGGAAGCCGAGAGCATCCACATCATCCGCGAGGTGGCCGCCGAATTTGAAAACCCGGTGATGATGTACTCCATCGGCAAGGACTCCTCCGTCATGCTGCACCTGGCCCGCAAGGCCTTCTACCCGGGCAAGATCCCCTTCCCCATGCTCCACGTGGACACCAACTGGAAGTTCAAGGAGATGATCAAGTTCCGGGACGAGACCGCCAAAAAGTTCGGGCTGGATCTCATCGTCCACAAAAACCCGGACGGTCTGGCCATGGACATCAACCCCTTCGTGCACGGCAGCAGCAAGCACACCGACATCATGAAGACCGAGGGGCTCAAGCAGGCGCTCAACAAATACGGCTTCGATGCCGCCTTCGGGGGGGCCCGTCGCGACGAGGAGAAATCCCGCGCCAAGGAGCGGGTCTACTCCTTCCGTGACAAGTCCCACCGCTGGGATCCGAAGAACCAGCGCCCGGAGCTGTGGCGCGTCTACAACAGCCAGGTCAACAAGGGGGAGAGCATCCGTGTCTTCCCGCTCTCCAACTGGACCGAGCTCGACATCTGGCAATACATCTATCTCGAGAACATCGACATAGTCCCGCTCTACTTCGCTGCCATGCGCCCCGTGGTGGATCGCGGCGGCATCAAGATCATGGTGGATGACGATCGCATGCCCATCGGCCCGGAAGACGAAGTGAAGCAGGAGCTGGTGCGCTTCCGTACCCTCGGCTGCTACCCGCTGACCGGGGCCATCGAATCCAATGCCACCACCCTGCCGGAGATCATCGAAGAGATGCTGATCACCACCTCGAGCGAGCGGCAAGGGCGGCTCATCGACCACGATCAGGCCGGCTCCATGGAGCAGAAGAAGCGTCAGGGCTATTTCTAAAAAAATGTTCTAAGGAATCGCAACATGAACAACCACATTCAGACCGCCATCAGCGAACAGGGCATTGAAGCCTACCTGCACGCCCAGCAGCACAAGAGCCTGCTGCGTTTTCTCACCTGCGGCAGCGTGGACGACGGCAAGAGCACCCTCATCGGCCGCCTGCTGCACGACTCCCAGCAGATCTATGAAGATCAGCTCAAAGCGCTGGAGTCCGACAGCCAGAAGCTCGGCACCACCGGCGAGAAGCTGGACCTGGCCCTGCTGGTGGACGGCCTGCAGGCGGAGCGCGAGCAGGGCATCACCATCGACGTGGCCTACCGCTATTTCTCCACCGCCAAGCGCAAATTCATCATCTCGGACACCCCGGGCCATGAGCAGTACACCCGCAACATGGCCACCGGCGCCTCCACCTGCGATCTGGCCATCATCCTGATCGACGCCCGCAAGGGGGTGCTGGATCAGACCCGCCGCCACAGCTTTATCGCGAGCCTGCTCGGCATCAAGCAGTTCGTGGTGGCAGTGAACAAGATGGACCTGGTGGAGTTCAGCCAGGAGGTGTTCGATCGCATCAGCGCCGATTACCGCGAATTCGCCAAGAAGCTCAGCGTCGACACCATCCACATCGTGCCGGTCTCGGCCCTGGACGGTGACAACGTGGTGAACCCGAGCGACAAGCTGGCCTGGTATCAGGGCGAGACCCTGCTCTCCTTGCTGGAGTCCGCCGAAGTGGAGCGCGAGCTGGAGCGTCACCCGGTGCGCCTGCCGGTGCAGTACGTGAATCGCCCCAACCTTGATTTTCGCGGCTTCGCGGGCACCCTGGCCTCCGGCATCCTGCGGGTGGGCGACAAGCTTGCCGTGCTGCCGTCCGGCAAAGAGAGCACGGTGACCCGCATCGTCACCTTCGACGGGGATCTGGAGTACGCCCTGCCGGGTCAGGCCATCACGGTCACCTTCGCGGACGAAATCGACATCAGCCGGGGCGACCTGCTGGTGGATGCGGCGAAAAAGCCCCAGGTGACCCAGAACGTGCTGGCTCACATCGTCTGGATGGGGGAAGAGTCCCTGCAACCGGGCCGGGTCTATGACGTCAAGCTTGCCACCAAGAAGAGCCGCGGCCAGGTGGAGGCCATCCGCCACCGCATCGAGATCAACAAGCTCGACGAGCTGCCCGCCTCCGAGCTCAAGCTCAACGAGATCGGCCTGTGTGAATTCAGCCTGACCGACCCGGTGGCGTTCGACCCCTACAAGGAGATCCGCGACACCGGCAGCTTCATCCTCATCGACCGGCTGACCAACGTCACCGTGGGCGCGGGCATGATAGTGGAAGGGCTGGCGGCCAAGGCGGTGGCAGGGCACTACAGCGAGTTCGAAGTGGAGCTCAACGCCCTGGTGCGCAAGCACTTCCCCCACTGGCAGGCGCTGACCATCAGCAACGATTCCGGCAAGGAGTAAGCCCATGACCTGGCAACAATCCCTGGTGCTGGGTCTGCTGGCTGCCCTCGTCGCCCTGCTGATCCAGGGCAAACTCCGGCCGGCGCTGCTCTTCTCGGGCGCCGTGCTCATCACCTACCTGAGCGGCCTGGCGGACATCAACGCCGTGGTGGCGGGCTACACCAACAGCGCCCTGCTGACCCTGGTGTTGCTGCTGCTGGTGTCGCTCGCGGTGGAGAAGACCCGGGTCATGAGCTGGTTTGCCAACCTGGTGGGCACCGGCTCCTTCAACAAGGTGCTGGTGAAGGTGTGGTTTTCCACCGCCTTCCTGTCGGCGTTCGTCAACAACACCGCCGTGGTGGCGTCCATGCTGGGGGCGGTCAAGCGCAACCCCAACCATGCGCCCTCCCGGCTGCTGTTGCCCATGTGCTTCGCGGCGACCTTTGGCGGCGTGCTGACCCTGATCGGCACCTCCACCAACCTCATCGTCAACAGCTTCCTCATCAAGATGGGGGCCAAGCCGCTCGGCATGTTCGACTTCTTCATGGTGGGGGCGGGGACCCTGCTGACCGGCCTTATCGCCGTGCTGCTGTTTGCCCGCCACCTGCCTGAGCAGGACACCGAGATGAGCCGGGAATCCGGCTATTTTCTCGAGGCCAAGGTGGGCCCCGGCTCCCCCATGGCCGGGCGCAGCGTCAAGGAGAACGGCCTGCGCAGCCTGAAAAGCCTCTATCTTGCCGAGATCATCCGGGGCAACCAGGTGATCTGCCCGGTGCAGCCGGAACACGAGCTGCACGAGGGGGACATGCTGCTGTTCTGTGGCGACGTGGAGAGCGTCGGCGTGTTGCAGGAGCTCAAGGGGCTGGATCTCTACGGCCAGCACCGCCTCAATGGCCAGCACCTGGTGGAGGTGATCGTCAGCCACAGCTCGCGCCTGGTGGGTCAGACCATCAAGGATGCGGAGTTTCGTACCCACTTCGATGCGGTGGTGCTGGCGGTGCGCCGGGGCGAGACCCAGCTCACCGGCGGCCTCGGCCAGATTGAATTGCACGCAGGGGATACCCTGCTGCTGGCCCCCGGCCCCAAGTTTGCGGGCAACAAGTCCCTCTCCCGGGAGTTCGTGGTGGTGAGCGGGCTGGAGGCCTCCACCCGGCTCGATGCCACACGCAGCGCCGCCGTGGTGGCGGGGTTCCTCGGGGTGCTGACCCTGTCGGTGCTCGATCTGGTGCCGCTCTTCAAGGGGCTGCTGGTGATGCTGGTGGTGCTGCTGTTTTCACGCATCCTGACCCTGGACGAGATCCGCCGCCGCTTTCCCCTGGATATCTGGCTGGTGGTGGGCGGGGCGCTCGCCATCGCCGATCAGCTGGAGAAGAGCGGCCTGGCCAAGCTCATCGCCGACTGGCTGATGGGGGAGTTCAACGGGGCCAGTCCCTTTATCGCCTTCGTGGGTATCTATCTGTTTACCCTGGTGCTGACGGAGCTGATGAGCAACAACGCGGCGGCGGCCCTGGCCTTCCCCATGGGATTCCAGCTGGCGCTCAGCATGGACGTCTCCACCATGCCGTTCATTCTGGCGGTGCTGTTCGGGGCGAGCTCCAGCTTTATCCTGCCCTACGGCTACCAGACCAACCTGATGGTCTATGCGGCGGGCAACTACAAGATGCCGGATTATCTCAAGCTGGCCCTGCCTGTCTCCCTGGCCTACAGCATCGGGGTGATCGTCATGGTGCCCCTGCTGTTTCCGTTTTAAGGTCTGATACCGGGGGATGTGTTAAGGGCTGTTTATGTTAACGCAGCTTTTATCAAGGCTGCTTATGATGCAGGGGAGTGCCAGGGCACTGGCATCCAGGCGTGAGCGCCAATCAGGGGGGGTTGCATGCGCAATATCAGGGCATCAGCACCTTGCCGCCTCATCGCGAGGCGGCTCCCCGCTGTAGCGGACAGTTTTCAGTATTGCGGCGTGAGCGCCAATCAAGGAGTGTTGGGTGAGCAATGCCATGGCATCAGCACGTTGTTGGCTGATAGTCCGAGGTGGCTCCCTGTGGTGCCGGACAGTTTAAGTTTTGAGGCGTGAGCGCCAATCAAGGAGTGTTGGATGAGCAATATCGTGTGGCATGCCCATGCCGTCGACAAACAGAGCCGGGCCGAGCAGAAGGGGCAAAAGCCGCTGGTGATCTGGTTTACCGGGCTCTCCGGGGCGGGCAAGTCCACCCTGGCGGGGGCGCTGGAGCAGGCGCTGGCCACCTCGGGCAAGCACACCTATCTGCTGGATGGGGACAATGTGCGCCACGGCCTCTGTGGCGATCTCGGCTTCGATGACGCCGCCCGCCAGGAGAATATCCGCCGGGTCGGCGAAGTGGCAAAACTGATGGTGGATGCGGGCCTGATCGTCCTCACCGCCTTTATCTCGCCGTTCCGTGCCGAGCGACAACTGGTGCGCAATCTCGTGGGTGAAGGGGAGTTCGTCGAGGTGTTTGTGGATGCGCCGCTCGCTGTCTGTGAAGAGCGCGACCCCAAGGGGCTTTACAAAAAGGCGCGGGCAGGGGAGATCCGCAATTTTACCGGTATCGACTCCGCCTATGAGGCCCCGGAAAACCCGGAAATCCATCTGCTGAACGCCGGCAAGCCGGTGGAAGCGCTGGTGGATGAGTTGCTGACTGCGCTAAGGCTGCGGGGGTTGATCGGCTGATATCGATGTGCGTCACCGAGCATTGATAGCAGGGGGGGGCGTGAGCCCCCCCCTTGTGTATTACTTTCCAATTATTCCCCCTTGTCGTCGCTATTTCTCCATTGAGTGCTGTTGAGATCGCAGGGTGCAATAAGCGCAGCACATTCCACTCTGAACCTGATGGTGGACTCTCTGCTGAGAGGGTTCACAATACCGTGCCCGCATGAACTTTAGGAGATGGTCGCGCTATGCAGTACTTAAAAAAGTGGGTGTCTCAATTTGTCGTGCTAAAGTCCGCATAAGCAAGACACCGGTTTTAAGCCGGTGTCAGGTGATAACTAAAAATATACGTAATTAGGAAGTATGATTAATTGAGATTAACCAACGATAAAGTCTAAACCAACTCTAGACTTTGAGAACCCAAGTCGGCTCAAAAGGTTTAAAGCATACTCATACCTCAGCTCAGCTACAACTTTTCCCTTCATTTCCGCAACCTTAAGAGTCATCCCTTTATCGCAAGGCTCTGGTAAAAACAGGTTCACTTCCCTTTCATCATCAAAAATCCCTTGATTCTTTGCATAATATTGCTTTGCATTAGGATTTGCCTTTCCATCTAGTCCTACAGTGAAACTTAGAATTTTTATTTCACTATCACCACCATCTGGCCTAATAAACAATAAGTTATTCTGAGTGGAATGGTGGAGTATTGCCTTTAACGTATCATCCTCATTCAGGATAGGTACATGTTCATCAGATAAATTTAGAGACCTGATCATATTTTCTCTAGTTGCACGCAGAGCACTTTTAGCATCATACATTTGTACGAGAGTAACTGGCATAAGTTGACCTAATTCTTCATCTCCGTCTAAGCTGATCTTTTGACCAGGGACTAAGTCACATATTGGAGTTAAACAGAGCCAATAATTACCACTAATGTCTAATATATGACCAGTTATTACATGATGCGTACTAACCTGTCTGCTACAGCTAAAGCAATTGGCTTGCTTAGTTTGCTCTAAAGGATCTCTATCATCTCCTACAAAATAACTAAGTAAATTGTCTACGTTGCCATCCGCAGCTTTTAGAACATTTAACATCCTAACAGCAAAATCACTTAAATCCTCCTTGATTTCAAGCGCTAACTCTTCCCACAACTTTGATACCACGTTCCAAGTAACAGTTTTTAGTTGCTTCTTATCAGTTGCGCTTAATAGTTCCTTTAGCCAGGCGGCTTGCAAGTGTTTTTTATTTAGAATATTACTAGATGCAGAGATCCCTTTGCTCTCGATTTCGTTCCTTAACTTTGACAAAATCAACTTGTGAGGATGTGGCTTCCATGCTGACATTGACTCAAGCAACATGTTAGGTATGTCACTGACTGGAGTTTCTTTCTTCCCCAAGACAGTTAAAAATAAGTCCTCTGTTTTCAGCCAGTTAAGATGCCCATCAACCCCCCATTCTAAATATCTATACGTATCTTGAGGGAAAATATCTCCAAATGCTTCTAACTTTTCAGAAATCAACCATTTCAATAAAATTTTTTTATGTAAAGAAACACTTTCAGGTTTAGACTCAAATAAATGATTAAAATTCGAAAGAATTTGGCTATCACAATCAGATTTGATTAACCCATCAGCATCTCTCACCAAAAGCAATGTATCCAACTTACTAATTGAGTCTTTTAGTTCATTTCTGATATTCGAATTTTCAAACTCCCACTCATCCAAATTACGATTAACTTGAGTCAATAGTGCCTGACTCAGAGTTAATTTTTTGGATTTGGCTTGTAATGATGCCACGATATCACAAAATACGTCATTGGCAGTGCCTTTTTCTCCGGTATATCCTTTTGTATGAACTACTACAATATTAAAGTGTCTGTTTGCTGCAAGATTTTTAATAATGTCAAGTGATTTCGAACAAGCACCATCATCCTCTCCATCCAGGTGATAATCAAGGATAAGGAGATCACTATGAAATAATCGATTAGAGACTTGTTTCAGGTCTTTATCGGTATCGTCGCCATCATAGATATCAAGTAACCAATTATAGCCTTCACTTTTGCTTATTTTAATAATAGCATCAAGCCTATCAATATCATCAGAGGCATACGCATCAATGCCAACGCTAATTAATTTTTCAAGAGTCGGATACTCATCGTCGATAACAGTGACAGTCCTGATAGGATCGATATATGCTTCTTTTAAAAATGGTTTATAGTCAAAATTATTTCTAAGCATATTTCAGCCCCTTGAAATCAATAATGAAATTAGCGCCAGGTAATACTTTTTGTTCATTGTCTGTTTGGTAGTATATTTTATGGCCGCTAGTGCTTAAGTTATTTCGACAAAGATAAAGCCCAACACCTCGGCCACCTCGTTGTTTTTTTGTGAAAAATAAAGTAAACAGCTCAGGAACATCATCTATATCAACACCTGGACCATTATCCGCTATCACAACCAAGCCATTTTTTATATCAAGAAGTATTCTTTTTTGTTCTTCTTGAGAGGCTCTTACCCAATAGCGAGCATTATTTACTAGATTAATAAAAACCGGATAAATTTTGGCAGGTTGCTCGTAAATACTTATCTTACTGAAAATCTCAGATTGCTCAAATATAATATTGCTCTTTTCTAAGCGCTTACCGAAAAATTCTTTCACATACTCATATATGTCGGAACCCGTTATCTGCGTTCTCACTTTCTCGCCTGCTAGTTTAAGCGGGCTTAAAAATCGCCATGAGTCACTCAAGGATTGATGAGCATGTTGAATATTTGATAAATACTCCTTTTGCTTACTATCTAATATGGTATTCGATAAACTCTTAAGTCCTCGCTCCATAGTCATGTCCTGACTTTCTATTTCATGACCAATAATCTCCACAGAGATACCAAGCTGTGCGAGTGAATGAAGTTGCTCATTTAATTTTGCCAACCTACTATTTTCATTAACAGATTGTATCGCCAAACCTTCTAAGTCTATCTTCTCACTGAGCGTCTCTAGTGCTGATAAATATGCACTAAGCGACTGTTCAACTTCTAACTCTTGCTTCCCATATTCAGTTGTTATTATCGAGTTGAACTGTTTCAACGTTATTCTGCTAGCGGCCAAATCATCTAAATGAATAGACATCGATTTATGAAATGATTTATTGGCTAAATCAATCTGTTCTTCAAATCGTTGTAACTCTGCCTTAAGCAATCCACGACCTTGATTTGCTATCTTTCTTATTTTGTGATGCAAAATACCCGCTTTGCTATTGAAGTCGTTCTCAGCAATGTCTATATCTTTCTTAACTTCTAGTTTATCAATGGAAAAATTAACAGAACGAATAAAATCATCAAGAAGAGATTTAATATATAGTTCTGAATCTCTATAAAATCTATAATCTGCCTCTAGACTACCAAGCGTTTTTGGAACTGGACTTAATGAAAAATCCTTTATTCTGGCTTCCAGTTCGTTTAGTTCGTGCTTTAACCGGATTAATTCATCTTGGCTTTGTAAGTTGCATGAAGTATTAAAGAACTCAATGTATTCGTGTAATTCTTTATTGGCATTATTAATGAGAGGTGTATTTTTCCGCATTAATTTTTCAATGCGCTCTCTTTCCTTCTTTAATAGTGCCTTACGATCTTTTGCTGCTTTCTCAGCTTCATGGTTAGCTTTTATCTCATCTAGTTTAATCGCTCGGTTATCTGACTGGCCGCCAATGAGCCTTTTTGCAACCTCAATTAGGATATTTTCCACAACCTCACGAAATAATTTTGAGGCTTTATTGTCGATAATTCCTTCCCTTCCTGCTTTATCACGTAAATTAGGGTTGCCGTTCTTAGTGATAGATACGCCACCAAAACATGCTCGATTTGAAAATACGAAGGTACCAGCCCTTTGCGAGCGTCTTTTTTCTATTTCGAAGAAATCATTATCCTCACGACCATAGGGCATTACCCTAAGATTATCGCGATATACCATTACTCCACCAAAACGCTCCCGCATTTTGTCAAATTTTGCATGAGCTTCATCTGACAGCGTACTATTTTTCCGGTTTACTTCGAAAGTTCCTAATCTAATTTTAAAACTTCCGAATCGGGTGTCTTTACGAGTTTTATATCTTGACTTAGGTTTAACTTCAAAGTTGTCATGCCATTCTCCGAATGCTTTCACTCGGCCAACGAATCTACCATCTTCATCTACATCACCATCAATAACATGTTCTAATTGTTCAAATGACTCAACATTGAAGTCACGAATCTCGTCAATAATCATTCGTTGCAAGCTACCATGCCACGCAACCACAGATGTCACAAAGTCAATTAAATTACCAAGTTCTTCTTTACAAACAGGATTAACAAAATTATTTAATGTCTGAATAAATCGCTCTTTAGCTCTGATTTCTACACCTTCGGACTCAGACCCAGAATCAGCTGATAGTTGGGCTTTTAGATCCTCGTGTATATCAGCTATCAGCATTGCTGTTCCATTTGAAGAATCCCCAATCCAAACTGGCCATGTATCTAAATGACGTTCACTAAAGCAAGTTTCAATTACTGTCATTTCTATAGCCTGTTTGGTAGAGTCTTTACCTTCCTTAAGCTCTAATTCTTGGAATAATAACCAAGATTTTTCAACGCGAGAGTCCCTTTCGTCATCCTCACCATCCCCCCAGATATTTCCCATCAAAGAGTCAAACATTTGCGGCAAGAGAGGCTGTAGTTCTAATCGGCTAGAAAATTCAACGATGGGTAATTTAATGTCATGCAGCATTAAATATGGATTTTCAAATAAACGCCAATCAAGAAGGCAAGCAACAAATTCATGTTCTTTTTTCTTGCTAAGTAATAGCATAAGAGAGCCTAATGCTGCACAAGACAGGCGCCCAATACCTTTTTGCCCTTGCTTTATACGTATTCTTGATAAGCCATTACGATCTATCTCGGTAACTTCTTCACCGGTAGCTTTTGATTCTGTACCCACCGTCAGCCATTTATTTCTGACGTCATCGATGCTCATGCCATGGCCATCATCAACCAAGGTTACGATTGGTATATCACCATCAAATATATTCAGTGATACAGATCTCGCGTATGCGTCATATGCATTTTTCCAGAGTTCAGAAATTGCTGTAGGACAATCAGCTATCTGTTCTCGTCCTAGATGATCGATGGTTCTTGCGCGTGTTTGAAAAGAGATAGAATTTATCATTGTTTCGTACTCAACTTTTAATTTGTCTTTGTGTTGGCACTATTTCTTTCAGATAAGCGATGAGCTCTTTGCCCAATAACACCGGCACTGCATTACCTATCTGCCTAGCTTGCTGAGTGGCATTACCATAAAAAATAAAGTTATCGGGAAAAGTTTGAAGCCGTGCGGCATGACGCATAGTAATGCCGTGATTTTCCCATGGATGAACAAATCGGCCTTTTGACGGGTTAATGCAACCTGTCGTGATTGTATTTGAGGGCAAATGGATCATGATTCTTCCGTATACATCCTTATGGCCATCGTGTTCCTTATGGCACGGTAAAACACGGTTTGAATCGGTACGACTTCCATTAAGTGGAGTTGATCTAAATACGCTTACCATATCCGATGTGTGACCCATGTTGAAATTAAGCGGGTCGTTGGCATCTAATTTGCTTCCAAATTCCAGGTTTGCCAAAAGCTTATCAAATTCTTCTTTTGAAAGTTTACTCTTCTTCGAAAAATACTCCGGCCAATAGCGGTTAAGAATGGTGTCTGAAGGTTTTTCAAATACGCAAGACGCCGTCCTCCAAGAAGGGAGGAATTCAGAGTCTGGTGAGAAGTGAGTGGGCTTTGGTGGAAAGTCTATTTTCTCAGGGTTAAGATCGATTCTGATGCCTAAAATAAAAACCCGCTTGCGATTTTGTGGCACGCCATAAGCTCGCGCATTCAACAGGTCACAAAACCTGATGGTATAGCCGTTTTCTTCAGCATTTCTCTTCAATGTTGCAAGATAAGACTCATGACGCTTCCACAGGAGGCCTGCCACATTCTCAATCAGAAACATCTTGGGCTGAAGTGCATGAACAAACTCGTAGTATTTCAGCAATAGTTGATTACGAGGGTCATCAACGCCGGCGTTATTTATCCTATGGGTGGAAAAACCCTGACATGGCGGCCCTCCGAGCAAGAGATCAAGTTCCCCCGGTTTGACGTCCACTTCCTTCATGAACTGCTTTAGGTCAGTTATCTTATTGATATCTGTGTTGTAGACCTTGGTATTTGTGCTACCAAAGGTTTTTTTAATGCTTTGTTCATAGGTGTTGGCAGCGGCTGCATCAAACTCGACAGCCGCCAAAACGTTGAATCCGCATTGAAGAGCTGCCAAGGAGAAACCACCTGCACCAGCAAAGAGGTCAATTGCGGTTAGTTTGTCTGTCATTCTTGTTGTTCGTTTCACATTCAAAAATGTCTCGATTATATCGAGCTTGGGATGGTTGGACAGAGAAACCATCTATTTCTTCAATCTAGAGACTCAATCAGGAGCATCTTCCGGCCTAGTTGCCGGGGTGGTAGCTGCGCTCGCCGGGGCGACGTTGTCCTTTCCTACCTTGACGAGCGCCGCCTTAGAAAGTTGTCGATCATGGCGCTGTCTTGCGCCTGAAACGCTAGATGGTGGCGACCGGTCAGCACCCCAGCGACGCCGGACTATCGAAAAGGTTACAAACAGCTCATCAGCAGGAGGCCAAAATGGCTGGCTTGCCGCAAAATTCCCCACCACTAGCTGGATATGGTCGATAGGTCGACTCCGGTGTAGCACTTGTGTTTCCATACACTACTTCCATTCGAACAATGTTGGGTGGTCACTGGTCTGCTTGCTGGCCGCTTCCTCGTGGCAAGGCTACCGCCCCTGAATTTCAGCCTCCAGCCTGCTGCGCTTTCCCTGTGGCTCCGGTCTGGTTCATGGCTGACTCCGACAAGAGGTGATCCTGATGGCCATGTTACCGAACGGAGCTGGTTAGGGAAGGGGGATCGGGTGATTTCTCGGGCAAGATCAATAAATTGGGGGGACAGCGGGGCCTGCGTCAGGTTGGATAAGAGGGATCTCATGGCGCAACGCTTTCCCGCTTTCCCGCTTTCCCGCTTTCCGCCCAACGCCCAACATTCACGGCGTATGAATGGGGGAGTGAGCGAGATCATTGCCTTGCTGAGGGTTATGCGGTGCAGCCGAGAGGGTCGGCCTGGCAAGGGCGAGCAGGTGGTTGGGAGGGGGCGAAAGACCCGCGGGGTCAGTCGAGGACTCGAATTTGAAACCCGCTCAGACGCCCATGCACCACCCAAAAGAGGGGCCCGCTGCCGGTGACGACAGGGGCCCATGTTTTTTTTGTATTAGCGCACGGTCTTTAGGTCTGGTTTGCTCCGTGAAGGCTTAGCGGGCCAGCAGGGGTTGGCCGCTGGTCAGGGCGGTGCTGGTTGGCCGGGTGGCGGGATGCTGCTGGAACTGGCGTACCAGCCGCTCCAGGTCCCCGAGCTGCTTCACGAGGGCAATGATGCCCTGCACGGCGTGGCGGCTGCCCTGGCTGGAGTCGTCGGCCAGACGCTTGATGTCCAGCACGCTGTGGTGGATGTCCTGGGTGACCAGGGACTGCTCCTGCACCGCCTGGGCTATCTGGTTGCTGCCCGCGGTCACCTGCAACAGGCGTTCGCTTATCTGTTGCAGGATATCGCCGGTGGCGGCGGCCTTGAGGCGGCAACTGGCGGAGAGCTGTTCCCCTTGCGCCATGGCCTGCTGGGCATCGTCGGCGCTGGCCTGCAAGAGGCTTATCATCTGCTGGATCTCGCCGGTGGAGGATTGGGTCTTGATGGCCAGGGTGCGGATTTCGTCCGCCACCACCGAGAAGCCGCGACCGGACTCGCCCGCCCGGGCCGCCTCGATGGCCGCATTGAGGGCCAGCAGGTTGGTCTGGTTGGCGATGTTGTTGATGACGTCCAGGATGCCGTCGATGGCGCGGCATTGGTTGGCCAGCGCCTCTATCACGGCGCGGGAGGTGAGCAGCTCGCCGTGAACCCCTTCCACCGCCGCCACGGTATCGAGCACGCTGCGATTGCCCTCCCGAAACAGCACGGCGGTGTTGTCCAGGCTGTCCGAGGAGGCGCTCGAGCTGTGGGAGACTTCGCGAATGGACGCCGTCATCTCGGTGATGGCGGTCGCCACCTGGTTGGTCTGGGCCTGCTGTTGTTGCAGGTTGCCGGTGATGGACTCGGCATTGTTCAGATCCGTCTGCGCCGCCTGCACGATCTGCTGGCAGGTCTGCTGGGTGCGGGCCAGCACCGCATTGAACTCGGCCTGGTTCATCTTCATGGCGAGCTCGACGGCAGCCAGGCGATCGACCCGGCCGGTATACAGCAGTTGCATCAAGGGGTTGTCGAAACGGTGGCGGGCCAGGGTCTCCAGCCGGGCGAGGCGCCGGGAGAGGGTCTGGCAGATGACGAGCGCAACCACCAGGGGCAGGGCGCCGATGAGCAGAGGCCAGCCCGGGCCGTGCTGATAGCCGAGGGTGACCAGGCTGGCCAGCAGTGCCATCAGGCAGAGGTGGATCCCCAGGGTGTGGCAGCAGGGGGGCAGGCGCAGGGCCCGGGGGGTCTTGCCGCGGCGCATTTCGTCATAGACCCGCTCCGCACGCTGTTTGATCGCGTCGTCCGGCGCCGTGCGCACCGACTGGTACTCCACCACCTTGCCGCTTGCGTCCTGAATGGGGGTGACGAAGGCGTTGACCCAGTAGTGATCCCCGTTCTTGCAGCGGTTCTTGACCGGGCCCATCCAGCTTTTGCCTTCCCGCAGATGGCGCCACATGTCGGCAAACGCCTGGGGCGGCATGTCGGGGTGGCGGACCAGGTTGTGGGGGGCCCCTTGCAGCTCCTCCAGGGTGAAGCCGGCTATCTGGCAGAATTCGTCGTTGGCATAGGTGATGCGGCTCTCCAGATCCGTGGTGGAAATCAGGTTCTGATGCGACGGGTAGAGGCGCTCATGCTGGGTAACGGGTTGATTGACTCTCATGGTACTTCCTGCCTGACAGAGGAAAGAGAGTCTGGTTGCAATTCGTACACCAGAGTGCCCAAAAACGCTTAAATAGCGTTCTATGTGTCTCTTTTGTGCTCAAAGCCCGTAGTGGGGGGAACATGGCCCGGGCTCGCGTCCGCCCCTGCTGTCAGGATTCGCTTTTTGGGAGCCGTTTTGGCAATGGCGGGGCGGGTTTCGCAATTTGGCAAGGCGGGGCCGGGGCCTCCGCCAGCCTCAGGCGGGCAGATCCGGCTCGCTGACCGGGGCCGGCATCTGAGTCTCTATCTGCATGTGGGTGGAGAGCAGGGTCTTCAGATCCTGCAGGTACTCCTCCAGGGGGGGCTCGTCCAGCAGCAGGGCAAGCTCGTTGCCGATGGGGGTGAGCCGGTAATAGAGCAGGGTGAGGTTGCTCTGGCGTTGGCGCAGACGCCAGCGCTGGTTGCCAAAGGCCAGCTCGACCCCGTCGGCGGGCAGGGGACCGGATTCGAGCTCGCCACGGTGCAGCAGCCCGAGATCGCACAGCAGCAGCAGGGCGCTGTAGGGCACCCGGTATTTGCCGAGCCCCATCCGGGTGACCTTGGCGCGACTGAGCAGGCTGGCCCCCTTGTGCATGCCCAGCAGCAGGCGCTGCTCGTCGCTGCCCTCGTAGTGGCAGGAGAGGGCGCAGATGCGCTGGAACAGCTGGGCTTCGCGCTGGGTCATCTCCTTGAGGGTGTTGAGGGCACGGATGGAGAAGCGGCCCGGGGTCGCCACTTCCAGGGCGAAGATGCGGCCCCACAACTGCTGCATGGGGGTCATGCTGATGTCTTCGGCCAGTTGCAGGAAGCGGGTAAGCCAGTCGCTGTCTATCTCGCCGCCGGCGGCAGTCTCTTCGCAGTGGCGCGCGGCCATCACCATGATGGATTCCAGATTGCGCTGGCGGGTGGCCTGCTCCGCCAACTGGCGAAAGGTGGCGCGCTGCTCGAAGGTGCTGTCGCTGTTGCGGGTGAGCATGCCATCGATGCCGCGGCTGCGGGCCAGGCGCAGGGTCTGCTCCTGGCTGCTCAGGATGGAACTCTCTTTCTTGGGGGGCAGGTCAGCCATGCTGGCTCCGTGATGGCAAGGTCTGGTAGTGAATGTTACTCCAACCAGATCCATGAACAATCCCTTTGCCGGGGTCGTCACGGGATAAAAAAATGGCCTCCCGGGGGAGGCCATCAGGGGCTCACTCTTCGTAGACGCTGACCTCGACCGCGTCCATGGAGTAGGAAGCGGTGGCCATCTCGTGGCTGGAGCTGACGGTGTGCATCTTGCCCTTGACCCAGATGGCGTCCCAGAGGTCATCCACCGGCGCCCCCTTGGGGTAGCTCACGTAGATCACCTGGTTGGTGGGCGGGGGCGGCACGTGAATGCAGGCGCCGAAGTAGGGGACCAGCAGGAAGGCGGTGATGGTCTTGGCATCCCCTTCCAGGGGCACCACGAACCCGGGGATCCGCACCTCCTGATTGTCCAGCTTCTTGTTGACGCCCCCCACCGGCTGCGGCACCGAGGAGAAGTCGCCATCATGGCTGACCTGGGGCGGTGGCAGCAGTTTTTCCCCCTCCGGGATGAGGATATCCCAGTCGATGGTCTTGTAATCTGCGGCCATGGCAGGCAGCACCAGCAGGCTGGCCAGCAGCGCCACTATTTTCCACTTCATCATCTGTTCTTCTCTCTTGGTCGGATGCGTCGGGTCAGACGCGAATGCTCATGCCGTCGCTCAGGCTGTAGCGGTAAGCGCGGGCGGCAGGCAGCAGCCCGATCACCATGCCCGCCAGCCAGACCAGGCACAGCAGTTGCCACTCATAGGCGCTCGGCAGACCCAGGCTCATTTGCAGGCCATAGTGGCTGAGCAGCCAGGGGCTAGCAAGCCCCTGACCGAGATAGAGCGCGGCCACCCCGAGGGCGATGCCCGCCGTGGTGAGCGCCATCGCCTCCAGCGCCAGCAGCAGGAAGAGGTGGGCAGGGCCCGCCCCCAGCGAGCGCAGAATGGCGAGCTCGCGGCGCCGCTCGTTGAGGCCGGCGAGCAGGGTGGTCAGCATGCCGATGAGGCCCGCCACCACCACGAAGCCCGCGATCACCGACAGGGCGGTCTCCGCCACGCTCATCAGCCCCCAGAGCTCCTGCAGGGCGGCTCCCGGCAGGATGGCCATCAGGGGCTCTCTGGGATAGGTGTTGACGCTGCGCTGCAACTGGAACGCCAGGATCCGGTTGCTCAGACCCACCATGAAGGCGGTGATGGTCTTGGGGGTGAGATCCAGCGCCATCGCCTGTTCCGGGGTCACGTTCTTGCTGTGACGACCGGTGTCCCAGCCCAGGTGGATCGCCTCTATGCCCGCCAGCGGCACATGAATGGTGCGATCGATGGGGGTGCCGGTGGGGGCCAGGATCCCCACCACCTTGAACGGCATGTTGTCGTGCTGGCTGAACGAGGTGTTGCCGGCGCCATGGGCGATGACGATGGATTGATCCAGGTGATAGCCGAGCTTTTCGGCCACCTGGGCACCCAGCACCGCTTCAAACGGTGTTTCGAAGGGGCGACCTTCGCGCAGGACGAGCGCCTGCTGCTGGCCGTACTTCAGGTGGGTGAAGTAGTCCCCGTTGGTGCCGAGCACGCGAAACCCCTTGTGGGAGTCGCCGAGGGAGAGGGGGATGGTCCAGGCGACGCCTGGCTTTGTCTTGATCGCCTGATAGGAGTCCCAGCCCACGTTGTTGGTGGGGTTGCCGATGCGAAACACCGAATAGAGCAGCAGGTTCACCTGGCCGGAGCGGGCGCCGACGATGAGATCGGTGCCGGAGACGGTGTTGGCGAAGCTGTCCCGTGCCTGACTGCGCACCCGCTCCACCCCGAGCAGCAGGGTGACGCTGATGGCGACGGCCAGCAGGGTGAGCCCGGCGGTGAGGCGACGGGCCCAGAGACTTTGCAGGGCGAGTTTCAGCATGAGAGCCTCCGCAGTGAAGTGGAGATGGCCGGACGGGCTGCGAGATGATGGCGTGTGGTCATGCCGCCCTCCGGTTGAGCTGTTGCAGGTTCTCCACCCGGGGGAAGAGGGGCTCCAGATAGGGATCGTGACTGACGAAGACCAGGGTAGATCCCTGCTTGTCGCACTCCTCGAACAGCAGCCGGATGAAGGCGGCCCGGTTGTCGGTGTCCAGGGCCGAGGTGGGCTCGTCGGCGATCACCAGAGGAGGGGAGCCTATCAGGGCGCGGGCGGCGGCAACCCGCTGCTGCTGGCCGATGCTGAGGGCGTGGACGGGGCGATGGAGCGCTTCATCCGGCAGTTGCAGTTCTGCCAGCAGGCGGCGCGCCTCCTGCTCGGGGCTCCCTGTCAGGCGGGCCCGCTTGGCGGGTGAAAAGGTGAGGGCAGCGGTGACGTTGTCCTGCACCGAGAGAAACGGCAGCAGATTGAACTGCTGGAAGATGTACCCCAGATTGGCCGCCCGGAACTGGTCACGGGCGCGGCCGGAAAGCCGGGCCAGGGGCTGGCCCAGCACCTCCAGGGTGCCGTGGTTGGCGGTCTGGATACCGGCCAGCAACCCGAGCAGGGTGGACTTGCCACAACCCGATGGGCCCTTGATGAAGACGCGCTCACCCTCGTGGATGCGAAGGGCGGGCAGATCGAGGACGGCTTCGTGACCCGGCCAGGCAAAGGCCAGATCACGGATCTCAACCACGGCATGTTTCATGGTGTTACCAGCCCAGTTTGTTGGCGGACGGAGTCAGTTCGGCGGCGGTCTGGCCGGTGGGCAGTATGCCCTGCACGCTCAGCTTCTCCAGGCTCGGGTAGAGGCTGAACAGGGTGGCCTCGAGACCGGTGAGTTTGGCCGGGGTAGCGCAGGTATAGGTGTACATGGCTCCCATGTCCGCATGGCCCGCGTCGTCGTGATGGTGTTCATCGTGAGCGCCATCAGCCTTGTCGTGCTCGTGCTCGTGCTCATGGTCATGGTCATGATCTTCCTTGGCGGCCTGCAGCTCCTGCTGGGTCAGCTTGCAGCCGGCGGCCGGGTCGAAACGGAAGAGGGCGTCGGGCTGCTGGAGGCGGGCCACCGCCTTGGCATACTGCGCTTTCTCCTCATCGGTGTTGGCGGCATGCTCGAAGCCCACCAGATCGGCGGCAGGGGCCTGCAACTCGATCATCAGCTGGTTGCCGTCGAGTACCAGGTTGAGGTGGCCGTGACCGTGCTCATGGGCACCGTGGCTGTGGCTTTCGTGTTCGTCGTGATTGGCCTGGGCGCCGAAGGCGGCAGCGGCCAGCAACAGGGTGACTGCTTTCATCGTTAATCCTTTTGAATAAATAGAGAAAAGATTGGTTCAAAAAAAGAAACAATGAAGGGGCGGTGGGGCGCGGATACGGCGATGTCCCGTGGTGCCGGTGGCCGCCCTCGGTTGGGGAGTGCCGATATACCGGTCGATGCCAGAGGAGAGGGGAGGGAGTGCGGGGGTCGGCGTCAGTGCCAGCTTGCCATCCAGATGCAGGACGCAGAGGGTGCAGGCATGACCGTGATCGGGCAGGGCAGCTTGAAGAGGGTGCTGTGCCAGCGCCGGTTGCATCCACAACCAGCCCAGCAGCAACACCCAGATTGTCAGTGTGGAACGACCCATAGACCCTTGTGGAAAGGGCGCCATCAGCGCCCTTCTCTCTGATTCAGAGATGGGACTGGATGAGCCCCATCACCTTGGTTATCTCGGCGGCATCGAGCTGGCCATCTTTGGCAAACAGCACCTTGCCCTCTTTATCCAGCAGTATGATGGCCGAACTTTCCGGGGTGAGCGCCCAGGCGTTGCGGGCCATCCCCTTGGCATCCAGCACCATGGCGGACCAGGGGAACTCTTTCTTGCTGTCCTCGGCACTGCTCTTCACGAAACCGGACGTGCCCCAGATGGCGTCATTGCTGTTGATGATGGTGACGGTCTGGTACTTGTCGTGGGGCAGCTTGGCCGCCTTGATCGCCTCGATCATGGGGGCATTGAGCTCCTTGGCGCTGGAGCGACCCGCGATGTGCTGGATCAGGAAGACCTTGCCGGTCAGGACCTTGCTCTGCCAGGGCTGATAGCTGATCTCCTTCTCCTTGAGCACCAGCTCCCCCTTGTCGCTGATGTTGACCAGCGGCACCTGGGTTGATTCCTTGATGTTGTGGGCCATGACCAGGGTTGGCAGCAGCGCCAGAGTAAGCACGAGATGTTTCATCCGGATGACACTCCTTTGTGATGTTATAACGATTTTTGGGTCGAGGGAATGGGACCCTGAACATCCTAAACTGATCGGATCTGTTTAAAAAGTGTTAAATAATGCAGGGTGCGACGGTGATCTTGTCAACATGGTCGCCATCCCCCCAATGACGGCGGCAAGGATGGCATGTCATCCATCAAAAGCAAGTGATGGTCAGAAGAGGCTAGTAGAGCGGTTCGCTGATCAAGGGAATCTGGGCCATGGTCATCTGCTGGGCCAGCAGGGGAGAACCGGTGAGCAGCACGTGGCGCTGATTGCCGATCACCAGGGTGTCCCCCTCAAGGCCGCTGTCGGCCGTGATGGCGAGCCAGGCCGGCGAGACGCTGCCGATGCTGATGTTCGGATAGATGATGCTGAGGCTGTACTGGGGCGCCAGCTCCGCCAGCAGACTGGCCATGAGCAGCGCCTTCTCGTCGCTGTCGGCCTTGTTGTCCTGCAGGGCCTGCAAGGGCGGAGCGAAGTGGTCCATCTGCTCGGGCGGGGTGGGGATGCCGCTCAGCCACTCCTGCAGCAGGGTGACGCTGGTGGCGAGATCCTTGGCCGAAAACTGCTGTGCCAGGGGTTTGAGGTCTCCCTTGAACTGATAGAACAGCTGGGAGTAGTTGGGGCGCACACAGGGCAGCTTCTGATTGGCCGGGTGAACGCAGGGCTGGACCCGCATCTCGTAGAAGGCGTCCTCCTGATATTGCCGGTAGGCCTGCCAGAACTGGGCGGATTCTAGGCTGCTGTCGTGCAGGGTAAAGGCCTGTTCCAGGTTGCGGAACTTGGTAGCCGTCTCCGGGCTGTGCTGGTTGATCTGGTTGATGCTGTTGTAGAGGCGCGGACTGATGTAGGAGTAGAGTGTCTCCAGCGGGAAGTTGAGGGCGGTGTCGAGCTGTGTCATCTCGTGACGGCTGGCTGAAAAGGTGCGCTCATCCGCCGTCAATTGCAGGTGCTTTTGCTGACCATCTGCAGATTGCCACTGCCAGCTCAGGTTGATCTCGTTGGCCTGCGCCATGGTGCCGAAGAGCAGACTGCACAGAAAGCCTTGTGCCAGTTTCATGGTGCGCCTCCGCCTGGGTTGATAATAAACAACTAGGTGAGTGACCGGCATTTGGATTGGTCTGGTGACAGATATATTGGTAATTATCTGATCTGACTTTAAATTTAATTCAGGAAATAAGTCATGGGGGAAATCATCATGAAGCTTGTTTCACGGTTTCTGCTGATATTGGTGGCCACGCCAGCGCTGGCGGGGCAGGTCATCGTCAATCAGGGATTGTCCAGCGCGGATACCTTCGCCCTGCGGGATCAGCTGGCCCGGGAGCATGAATGGCAGGAGTGGCTGCGCTTCCAGCAGGCCATCAAGTGGCTGGAGGTGCTGCCGGTCAACTGCGATCTGGTGGGAGGTGCCGGTCAGGAATATCGCTGCGGTGATGACTATTACCGCCCCTATCGGCAAAACGGGCGAGACCTCTATATCCAGGGGGATCCCCCCGGAGCGTCCCCGCAACGACCAATAAAAAAGGCGCCATAAGGCGCCTTTTTTTGCGAGGAATACGCTTATTTTGCAGCGTAACGCTCGGCAGAGGTCTTGATTTCGGCTTCGGCAGCGGCCTTGTCGCCCCAACCTTCCACTTTGACCCACTTGCCCGCTTCCAGCTCTTTGTAGCGCTCGAAGAAGTGCTGGATCTGGGCTTTCAGCAGCTCGGGCAGATCGTTCACATCCTGGATGTGATCGTACTGCTTGGTCAGCTTGGAGTGGGGAACGGCCACGATTTTGGCGTCTTCGCCAGATTCGTCGGTCATCTTCAGCACGCCGACCGGGCGGCAGCGGATGACGGAGCCGGCCAGCAGCGGGTAGGGAGTCGGAACCAGCACGTCGACCGGATCCCCGTCCAGGGACAGGGTGGCGTTCACGTAACCGTAGTTGCACGGGTAGAACATCGGGGTGGACATGAAACGGTCAACGAAGATGGCGCCGCTGTCCTTGTCGACTTCGTATTTGATCGGGTCGGCGTTCTGCGGGATTTCGATGATGACGTAGATGTCGTCAGGCAGGCTCTTGCCGGCCGGTACCAGGTTCAGGCTCATGACGTTTCCTTTGAGTGTTGGAGTCAAGTTTGCAGGCCGACATTATAGCGATGTCCCGTCAAATGACCATATTTCAAGGGCCGGGTGGCGTGGTGGAGGGTGGCTTTTCCCCGCGCTTGCCCGATTTCTGTCGTCTGCGGGCGCGGATGCCTTCGCTCCCCATGGGCGCGGCTTGTGCCACCGGGTCAACAGACCCTAGAATGCGCACTCCCTTTACTGGAAAAGGCAGCGGTATGCACATTCACATTCTCGGGATCTGCGGCACCTTCATGGGTGGTCTGGCGGTGTTGGCAAAACAGCTTGGCTATCGGGTGACCGGCTCCGACGCCAACGTCTATCCCCCCATGAGCACCCAGCTCGAGCAACAGGGCATCGAACTGACCGAAGGCTACGACCCCTCCCAGCTCGATCCGGCGCCGGATCTGGTGGTGATCGGCAATGCCATGAGCCGTGGCAACCCCTGTGTGGAATATGTGCTGGACCGCAATCTGCCCTATATCTCCGGCCCCCAGTGGCTGCTGGAGCACGTGCTGAAAGATCGCTGGGTGCTGGCCGTCGCGGGCACCCATGGCAAGACCACCACCGCCAGCATGCTGGCCTGGGTGCTGGAGTATGCCAAGCTGGAACCCGGTTTCCTCATCGGCGGCGTGCCGGGCAACTTCCCGGTTTCCGCCCGTCTTGGCTCGGCTCCCTTCTTTGTGATTGAAGCGGACGAATATGACTGCGCCTTCTTCGACAAGCGATCCAAGTTTGTCCACTATCACCCGCGCACCCTGGTGATGAATAACCTGGAGTTCGACCACGCGGACATCTTCCCGGATCTCGCCGCCATCCAGCGCCAGTTCCACCACCTGATGCGCACCGTGCCGAGTAACGGCCGGGTGCTCTTCCCCAAAGGTGATGACAACCTTACCGCCGTGCGCGAGATGGGCTGCTGGAGCGAGGTGGAGCTGGTGGGCCAGGACGACGCCAAGTGGAAGGCGGTGAAGCTGGCCGATGACGGCTCCGCCTTCGAGGTGTGGCTGGATGGCGTGAAACAGGGGGAGGTGCACTGGGAGTGCATCGGAGAGCACAACGTCAACAACGGTCTGATGGCCATCGCCGCCGCCCGCCATGCCGGTGTCATGGTGGAGCACGGGATCAACGCCCTCTGCCAGTTCAAGTCCCCCAAGCGGCGCATGGAGCTGAAAGGGGAAGTGGCCGGCATCAGCGTCTACGATGACTTCGCCCACCACCCCACCGCCATCGAGACCACCCTGGGCGGCCTGCGCGCCAAGGTGGGCAAGGCCCGCATCCTGGCAGTGCTGGAGCCCCGCTCCAACACCATGAAGCTCGGGGTTCACAAGGAGGAGCTGGCCGGTTGCTTCGACGGCGCCGACGAGGTGTTCTTCTTCCAGCCCCCCAACATCGGCTGGGATCTGGGGGAGGTGACGGCCCACATGACCCGGCCTGCCCGGGTATTTGAGGCCCTTGACGCCCTGATTGGGGCCCTGGTGGCCGAGAGCCGCCCAGGGGATCATATTCTGATCATGAGCAACGGCGGGTTTGGCGGCATTCACGACAAGCTGATCGCCCGCCTCAAGGAGCTGCAGAGCGCATCATGAACAAGGCCATCACCCTGGCGCTGACCGGCGCCTCCGGCGCTCCCTATGCCCTGCGCCTGCTGGAATGCCTGGTGCAGGCGGACTATAGGGTCTTCCTGCTCGCCTCCTCGGCGGCCAGGGTTGTGCTCAAGACCGAGCAGCAGCAGGATTGGCCGGGCTCCCCCAAGGAGCTGTCGGCGTACCTCTGTCGCCATTATGGTGCCAAAGAGGGTCAGATCGTCGCCTGTGGCAAGGAGGAGTGGTTCTCGCCGGTGGCTTCCGGTTCGGCGGCCCCCAAACAGATGGTGGTCTGCCCCTGCTCCATGGGCACCGTCTCGGCCATTGCCAACGGCACCTCGGACAACCTGCTGGAGCGCGCGGCGGACGTGGTGATCAAGGAGCGGGGCCAGCTGATTCTGGTGCCCCGGGAGAGCCCCTTCTCGGCGATCCATCTGGAGAACATGCTCAAGCTTGCCCGTCTTGGCGTGACCATCATGCCGGCGGCGCCAGGGTTCTACCATGAACCCAAAAGCATCGAAGATCTGGTGGACTTCATGGTCGCCCGCATCCTCGACCACCTGGGTGTCGAGCATGAGTTGACCAGTCGCTGGGGTTATGCAAACCACTGATACGGCGGGGAGCGGACAAAAAAGCGGCGCCGGGCTGT